>DASZGL010000046.1:0-8979 GCA_035938875.1 Candidatus Dormiibacterota bacterium | reverse complement strand
GGACGCCGGGCGCCGGTTGGAGGAAGAGCGGCATGGGTGAGAGCGCCCTGGAGTCGATCCGCGGGTTTCGCATCGTCGACGGCGACGGTCACGTTCTCGAGCCACCGGATGCTCTTCCCGGCTACGCGCCGGTCGAGTATCGCGATCGCATCTGGCACATCGAGACCGACGCGGAGGGACGCGAGCTCAGCGTTTTCGACAACCGGCGCGGCAGCAGCAACGGCTTCGCGCTCGCCGGCACGGCGGGCATGTCGCACGAGGACCAGGCGCGGGCCATGGCCGGTCAGCTGCGCTACACCGAGTGCCAGCGTGGCGCCTTCGAGCCCGGCGCCCGCCTCGACGCGCTGCGCCCCGAGGGCATCCAGCAGAGCGTCATCTATCCCACGGCGATGCTGGGCATCGCCGCCGTCGAGGACCACCGATTCGCCGCAGCGCAGTGCAGCGCCTACAACCGGTGGATCAGCGATTACTGCAGCCACGCCCCAGATCGCCTGTTCGCCGTCGGCGCCGTGCCCCAGCAGGATGTGTCGCTGACCGTCGAGGCGATTCACGAATGCCGCAGGCTCGGCCATGCCGCTGTCTTCATGCGCCCCAATCCGCTGATCCCCAACACCCAGCTCAACGACAGCCGTTACGACCCCATATGGGCGGCGCTGTGCGAGACCGGGCTGCCCGTGGGGCTGCATCCCTTCCTCATGGCCGACGTTCCCGGTGCCTGTCGCGCCCTCGGCCTGGCCTCGTTCTCATTCGACGATGACATGGCCGCCATCGGAGCTCAGGTCGGGCTTGGCAACATCTACTTCAGCCAGGCGATCGCCAACCCCTTCGACATGATGCTCAGCGCCGCGTTCCTCATCAGCGGCGGCGTCCTCGAGCGCTTCCCCACCCTCAAGGTCATCCTGCTGGAGGCCAACGGCGGTTGGATCGTGCCCTGGCTGGAACGTCTCGACCATCACCAGGAGGTGTTCCGCTGGGACGTCCCCTACCTGACGATGCGCCCCTCGGAGTACTTCCGCCGGCAGTGCTGGATCAGCTTCGACGCCGACGAGGAGTTCATCGCGGCGACGGCAAACAGCCCGCTGTGCGGCGCCGACCGGATCATCTGGGCGTCGGACTACCCGCACCCCGACGCCAAGTTCCCCGGCGTCGTCGCCGAGCTGGCCGAGTCGACCGCATCGCTGTCGGAGGCGCAGCGCAGGCGCATCTTCGGCGAGAACGCCGCCGAGCTCTACGCGCTGCCACCCGTCCGCGAACCCGCGACCGTCTAGTCGAGAAAGGCGAGCACGGCAGCGGCTACCGCCTCCGGTGTCTCGTGGAAGAAGAGGTGGCTGCCGCGTGGGAAGGGCTGCCACTGAGCTCCGGGCACCCGCGCGGCGATGAGCTCGCCGTTCTGGACAGGGACGACTAGATCATCGGTGCCGTGGAGCACCAGGGTTGGCGTGGTGATCGACGGCAGCCGCTCATAGGTGTCGTGCTGCCTCGCCGCCTCGTACTGGGCGTTGAACACCCGGGCGCGCACGGGATGGAGGCCGCGGTGGCGGACCTCGTCCTCGATGAAGGCAGCATGCCTTCTCTGGAACTCCGGCGAGTACATCACCGTGCAGGCGAGTCTGTAGGCCTCGGCCGGCGTGCTCGCACCCTTGCCGAGCAGGGCACGTGTCGCGGCGGGCTGGGCCGGCACCGTATGCGGGCCGCCGGGTCCGGTGCACGCCAACAGCAGACGCTGCACACGCTCGCCGTGCTCGATGGCGACGTGCTGGGCAACCATGCCGCCCATCGAGGCCCCCCACACCGACGCTGCCGGCTCGTCGAGCGCGTCGATCACCGCGACGGCGTCGGCGGCGAGCTGCGACATCGTGTAGGGGCCTTCGACGAAGTCCGACTCGCCGATGCCGCGGGGGTCGAACACGACCACGCACAGGTGTCGCGCCAGGTGTGGTACCAACGGATCGTAGACGCGGCGGCTGGATCCCAAGCCGGGGATCATCACCAGCGTCGGGCCGCTGCCGTGCACGCTGACGGCGAGGCGCACGTCATCGACGGTTCGCGCGCTGAGCGCATCGCCGGTCACCCCGGCAACAGTAGTGCGTGTCACTAGACTCCCGGAGTGCCTCGGTTCTACGTGACCGCTGACGCGATCAGCAATGGTCGAGTCGTCATCGAGGGCGCGGATGCCGCCCACCTCGCACGATCTCTACGGGCACGGCCAGGGGAGCGCGCCGTGGTGGTGGATGACGGCGGCCGCGAGTACGGTGTCGTCCTCGAGCGGATCGGCGACGAGCACGTCGAGGGCACCGTCGAGTGGAGCCGACCGTCGACCGGTGAGCCGCGCTGCCGCATCCACGTCCTCCAATCGCTCCCCAAGGAGGGGATGGACGATGCGGTCGCGGCGCTGACCGAGGCCGGTGCCGCCGAGATCTGCCCGGTGGTGACCGAGCGCACCATGGCGCGACCCGACGTGCGGCGAGCGGCGATGCGCGGCGAGCGCTGGCAGGCCATCGCCAGGGAGACGGCCGGACTGTCGGGGCGCGGCTCGCCGCCTGTGGTGCGCCGGCTGATGCTTCTCGCCGAGGCGCTGGCGGCGCTTCCCGTCGGCGCCCGAGTCCTGGCGCTGACCACCGACGCCAACGCCCCCCTGGCGCGGCTCGCCGTCGAGCCGGCATCCGTCATCGCATTGGCCGTCGGCCCCGAAGGTGGCCTGGCGCAGCCCGACCTCGCCCTGCTCGCCGGGGCGGGGGCGGACGAGGTCCACCTCGGGCCCCGGGTGGCCCGCGCTCGCTCCGCCGGGGCGCTCGCCGTCGAGCTCATCCTCGCACGGTGCGGTGACCTCGACGACGCGGTCCCCCGAGCACCGCTGACGGTGGTGCGCGCATGAGCGCCGATCGTCCGCTGCGAGCGGCGCTGACCGCGCTCGGCTGCAAGGTCAACTACGCGGAGATGGCCGAGCTCGCAGGAGCGCTCGCCGCCGAGGGTATCGAGGTCGTCGCCGACGACGAGCCTGCGGACATCCGTGTCCTCAACTCGTGCACGGTGACGCTGCAGGCGGACGCGACCACGCGTCAGCGCCTGGCGCGGCTGCGACGCATCGACCCGACCTGCCACCTGGTCCTCACCGGGTGCAGCGTCGACGGCAATCCCCACCAATACCTGGCCACAGCGGCTGACGGTCAACCGCTGCTTCCCTCAGGTGTCGATGCGGTCTTCGCCAATGTCGACAAGCCGCGCATCGCCGAGCACCTCGTCACCCTGGCACGGCGTCGCGGTGCAGCCAGGATGGCGGTGCTGCCCGCGCCCGCTCTGCGCACCCGGGGATTTCTCAAGGTCCAAGACGGCTGCGATCACCGCTGCACCTACTGCACGGTGTGGCGGGCGCGTGGTGGACGCAGCATCAGCGTTCCCCCGAGTGAGGTCCTGAGGCGTTCGGCGGCGATGCTCGACCAGGGACATCGCGAGCTGGTCCTGAGTGGCGTGGACCTCGGGGCGTACGGGCAGGACCTGACGCCACGGCGGCGACTCGCCGACCTCGTCGAGGCGTTGCTGCCGCTCTGCGGTAGCGATGCCCGCCTTCGCCTCAGCAGCGTCAACGCCAACGACATCGACGAGCGCCTGGCAGAGCTCACCGCTCACCCGCGGCTGTGCTCGCACTGGCACATCCCCCTGCAGAGCGGCAGCGACTCGATTCTCCGGGCCATGCACCGCGGCTACCGCAGCAGCCAGTACCGCCGCGTCGTGGGGTGGCTTCGCCATGCCGACGGGGACACCGAACTGACCACCGACATCATGGTCGGCTTCCCCGCTGAAACCGACGAGGATCACCGGGCCACGGTTGACCTGGTCGGCGAGCTGGAATTCCTCCACTGCCACGTCTTCCGCTACTCACCACGTCCGGGGACGCCGGCAGCCGATCTGCGGGCCCGGGTCGACGACGCCACGGCGCGACAACGCAGTCGCGACGTGCGCAGGGCGGCGCTGCGCAGCGGACTGCAACGGCGCCGCCGCACCGTCGGCCGACGGCTCGAGGTCCTGTGGGAGGCTGTCGAGAACGGCACCGCGCGCGGGCGCAGCAGCGGATACCACGCCGTCGTCGTCGCCGACGAGCGGCTGCGCGCCGGGACGCTGACGGGGGTGCGCATCAGCGCCGTCGAGGGCGAGGAGCTTCGCGGCACCGTAGCCGCGCCATGAAGGGCTGCATCTTCTGCGCCATCGCCGAGGGATCGCTGCCGGCCACCATCGTCCACGCCGACGACGATGTTGTTGCCTTTCGTGACATCAACCCGCAGGCACCAGTTCATGTGCTGGTCATCCCCCGCGAGCACATCGTCAGCGCGGCGGAGCTGACCCCGGCACAGGATCCGCTCTGGGCCCGGCTACTTCATGTCGCCCAGGCCATCGCCAAAGACGAGGGGCTCGACGGACAGGGCTACCGCCTGGTCACCAACGTCGGCTTCGGCGGCGGCCAGACAGTGACCCACCTGCACCTCCACGTGCTCGGTGGCAGGTTCATGACCTGGCCGCCGGGGTGAGGGTTGCGGACTAGCGGAAGGCGCCGCGAAGGTGGTCGAAGAACCCCTTGCGCACCTCTGCGGGACGCCCCTCGCGCTGGCCCAGCTGCTCGTAGCTCTTTCGCTCCTCGCTGCTCAGGTGCGTCGGCACGACGACGTGGACGACGCAGAGCTGATCGCCGCGCCGGCCGGTGCGTACGTGAGGCACGCCGAAGCCGGCGAGCTTGAGCACCTTGCCGTGCTGGGTGCCGGCGGGGACGTCGACCACGTGCTCGCCGTCGACCGTGGGCACGGTGATGTGATCGCCGAGCACCGCCTGGGGGACGCTGACCGGCAGCTCGTAGATGAGGTCCTGCCCGCGACGCGCCAGCTGGGGATGCGGCTCGACGTGAAAGGCAAGAAAGAGGTCGCCGGGCGGACCGCCGCGCGGGCCGGCCTCGCCCTGGCCGGCGAAGCGCTGCTGGATGTCCTCGTCGACGCCGGGGATGATCTTCACCTCGAGCGTCTTGCGTGACTCCACGCGACCCTGGCCGCGGCAGCGCCGGCACGGATCCTCGACGACCGACCCCTCGCCGCGACACGTGGGACAGGTGCTGACGTTGACCACCTGGCCGAAGATGGAGTTGACCTGGCGCCGAACCTGGCCAGAACCGTGGCATTGCTTGCACTGCACGGCACTCTTGCCCTCGGCGGCGCCGCTACCGCCACACTCCGGACAGGTGTCGGCACGGGGCACCTCGATGGTGCGCGTCGCCCCGAAGACCACCTCACTGAGGGTGACGTCGATGTTCATGCGCAGATCGCTGCCGCGCTGCGGCCCGGTGCTCCCGCGACGCCGTCCAGCGCCGCCGAAGAACATGTCGAAGAGATCAAAGGCGGAGTCGAAGCTGAAACCCCCGGGCATGTCGGCGAAGCCGTCACCGGCATGGCCGAAGGCGTCGTATCGCTGCCGCTTCTGGGCGTCGCTGAGCACCGCATACGCCTCGCCGACCTCCTTGAAGCGCTCCTCGGCCTGCGCATCCCCTGGGTTGCGGTCGGGGTGAAACTCCATGGCGAGTTTTCGGTAGGCCTTCTTCAGTTCATCGGGTGAGGCGCCGCGGGCGACGCCAAGAACCTCGTAGTAGTCCCGCTTGACGGCCACGTCGCTCAGCTTCCCTCGGCGGCGCCGGCGTCACGCGCGGGATGAGCCGGGTGGGCCACCCTGACCATCGCCGGCCGGATGACCCGGTCGTGGAGGCGATAGCCGCGCTGCAGCTCGTCGACAACGGTGTCCCGCTCGACGTTTTCCGACTCCACACCGGTCACAGCCTCGTGGAGCTTGGGATCGAAGGCTTCGCCCACTGCCTCGATGGGGCTCACGCCGAGCGATGCGAGCGCCTCCTGAAACTGTCGCATCACCAGACGCAGGCCGTCGAGAAACGCCTCGCCGCTGTCCTCGGACGCGTGGTCGACGGCTCGCTGCAGGTTGTCGAGCACCGGCAGGAGTGCGCGGGCCGCGTCGCCATTCGCATAACGTGAGCGGTCGGCCAGTTCCTGCGCCGTGCGCCGGCGGAAATTTTCGAAGTCCGCGGCCAGTCGCAGGTAGCGATCGTCGCGCTCGCTCAGCGCGGCACGCAGCGCGCCGACATCCTCGGCGCTATCGGCGGCGGCGCCGGCGTCGGCGTCGCGCGTATCCGGGTGGGCGCGCTTGCGGTGCGTGGTCGGGTTGGACTCGTCGGGGCTCGTGGTCATACGGTGGTGACGTTGGCGTCAGCCGAGCAGCCGATCGATCGCCTGGCCCATTCGCTGAGCGACATAGCGCAGTCGCGGGGCAATCTGCGGATAACGCATTCGCGTCGGGCCGAGGACACCGATGGTGCCGCGTCGAGTGTCCCCCGCCCGATAGGTGCTCAAAACCAGGCTGCATGAACGCAGCTGCTCCACCTCATTCTCGGCGCCGATGACGATGGTCACGCCGCGATCGGCGTCGAAGGCGGCGAGAAGCTGGCCCAGCGCACGCTCCTCCTCGATGACGTTGAGGACCTGCTGCAGTTGCTCGACGTCACCGAACTCCGGTTGATGGAGGAGGTTGCGGACCCCGTCGTGGATGACGATCGCATCCTGCCTGGTGTCGAGACCCTGCATCAGCCCGAGGACGTGGGCGACGACCTCGGCGCGCCGTGGATGTGGTCGAGGTGGCGGAGCAAGGCCGACGATGTCGTCAGTCCCCAGACCGCCGAGCTCGAGGTTGAGCATCGAGGCCAGGGCGCTGAGGCTCTCCTGGTCGGCTGCGGCGCCGAGCTCGACGACCTGCTGACGGAAGAGGTTGCCATCGAGAAGCAGCACGACCAGGGCGTGCGCCGGATCGAGCGAGACGACATCGAGGTGTTTCACCCTGGCCGACAGGCTGCGCGGCCCGGTGACGATGCTCAGCGAGTCGGTGATCAGCGAGAGGACCTGCGCGCTGGCCTCGAGGAGCTCCTCGACGTCGAGCGGGTGCTCGGGGAAGCGCGGGTCGACCTGGCGGCGCACCGCCGCGGAGACGTGCTCCTCCTCCATGAGGAAGTCGACGTAGTAGCGATAGCCGCGGTCGCTTGGCACCCTCCCCGCCGAGGTGTGCGGCTGGAGCAGGTAGCCGATCTCGACCAGGTTGGCCAGCTCGTTGCGGATGGTCGCCGACGACCACGACGCCATGTACTTGGCGGCGAGCGCCTGCGAACCCACCGGCACGCCGGTCTCCGTGTAGTCGGAGACGACGGCCTTGAGGATCTGCTGCTTGCGGTTGTCGAGCGGTACTGGAACGTCCACAGCGCCTGTTTGAGGGCAAAGGCCGGCGCTGCTCATGTCCGGCAGCTGGCTAGCACTCGGTCCTATCGAGTGCTAATCCTACCACGCCGGGGTCGGCTTCTCCCGCTGCGAGCCCCGCGGCGACGGGGTGTGCTGGAGGAGGTCGAGGACCTCCTGTGCCTTCCAGCGCTCCATGGCCATGGCCGTATCCCAGGACACGCCGGCGCGCATGAGAGCGGCGACCAGCGTCGGTGGCGGCGGCTGGTGAACTGGCGGACGGCGCATCGCTGGAGGCTATCGTGCCGGATGGGGCTAGCCGCCGGGAAGCCTCGTGAGCGAGCTGTCACGTCGCGGTTCGCAAGTGTGGACAGACTGTGGGTGGAACCCTCGACCGTCCACCAAGCTTCCACAGCCCCGTCCACAGCCGGGCACTTCAGCCAGCCTCGACGAGGCGCACGACCAGCTCGTTGAGCATCTCCTGGCCGCGTCGCGTGGCCCGCACCGCATCACCGTCGAGGACGAGGAGCCCGGCATCGGCCAGCTGCTCGGCCTCGTGACGACGTCTCCCGCCGGCCAGGGTCACACCCTCTCGCAGCCGGAGGCCGACCATGATCCGCTCCTCGTCCCCGGCGAGGGCGCTCACCGTCTCGGCGCCGTCGACGGGAAGGTTCCCGGCACTCACCGCGGCGATGTACTCCGTCGGCTCGCGGCTGTGCCAGTAGCGCACCGCGTCATCCGCCGCCCCGTGCCGCAGCCCCAGGCGTGCTGCGGCGCTCGCGGGGAGATGGCCGTGGGCTCCCACGCCGACGGCGAGGTAGTGCTGGTTGCGCCAGTAGGCGAGGTTGTGGCGGCACTCCTCGCCCGGCCTGGCGAAGTTGCTGACCTCGTACTGCCGAAGACCGGCGTTGGCGGCGAGCTCGACGGCGAGCCAGTGCTGGCGCAGAGCCGTCTCCGCGTCAGTCGGGCGTATGGCGCCGGCGGCAACGGCGTCATGAAGCGGCGTCCCCTCCTCCACGGTCAGCTCGTAGCAGGACAGGTGACCGCATCCCAGGTCGAGAACCGACTCCAGCGTCGCGCGCCACCTTTCATCGCTCTGCCCGGGGATGGCGTAGATGAGGTCGGTGTTGACTTTTTCGAAGCCGGCATGGCGCACGGCGCCGACGGCGTCGACGGCGCGCTGGGGTCCGTGGACCCGGCCGAGGAATCGCAGCGCCGCGGCGTCGAGGCTCTGCACCCCGATGCTCACCCGGTTGAACCCCGCATCGAGCCACGCCGCGGCGCGATCCTCGGTGGTGCTCGATGGATTGGCCTCCAGGGTGACCTCCGCTCCGGGCGAGATGCTGAACCCCGAGCGCACCTCGTCCATGATCACCTGCAGCAAGCGCGGTGGAAGAAGCCCGGGAGTGCCGCCCCCCACGAAGAGCGTGTCGAGTGTGATGCCCGGCAGGGCGGCGGCGACCATGCGCAACTCGCCTCGCAGAGCCATCACGTACTCCTCGTGTCCGCGCGTTCCCGCCACCGAGGCGAAGTCGCAGTACTCGCACTTGCGCTCGCAGTAGGGGACGTGGACGTACAGCGAGCGGATCATCGCGGTCCTCGCATGCGCCGTCGGGGCATCCAGAAACGGCGGTAGATGAGGGGGAAGGCGAGCGATCCCAGGACCAGGGCGGCGACGTCAGCGGCACCGATTCCTGCCATCTGGGCGCGGTCG
>DASZGL010000045.1:0-8956 GCA_035938875.1 Candidatus Dormiibacterota bacterium | reverse complement strand
GCGGTAACCGACACCAGGCTGGCCATGCTCTCGTTCTCCAGCCTCCGCGGAATGGCGTCCAGGCATCCCCAACTTTCCTGGGCGATCGCCGAGGAGATCGCCGGCTGGGCCGCCACCGCGGTATGGGCGTTGGCGCAGGGCACCGAGCCCGTCCGCGTCCGTGTCGCCCGGCACCTTCTCGAGCTCTGCCGGCCGGCGCCCGGCACCACGACCGTCGTCCCGATCACCCACCAGCACCTCGCCGACGCGGTGGGGACCTCACGTGAGGTGGTCACCCGGGCACTGCGTGAGCTGCGAGAACTGGGTGTTCTTGCGACTCGATCGGGGGAGGTGGTGATCCTCAGCCGCGTCGAGCTGGCGAGGATCGCCGCGGGGCGCCGGCTGGGCGGATGACGACGGCCTGAGCGCCGTCGTCGCCGGCGAGAACCCGGTGCGATGCCCCGGAGGGCACAACGACGACCTCGCCGACGGTGGCCTCCTGGGGGGTGCCGGACACGTCGACGGCGAGCGTGCCGCTGACCACGCGATAGGTCACAGCGCCCGTTGCACCATCGACGTCCTCGCCGGCCCCCGGGCCGTAGGTCACCTCGTCGACTGTGTAGACGTCGTCGGTCATGGTCGCGTCGACGCTGGTGCGGTGCGTCACACCCTCAGCCGCGATACCCGGAGGCGTCGTGACATCGCGCTGGCGACTGGCACGATCGGGCCGGCGAACGATGCGGCCATCGCTGACATGAACGATCCGGCTGGCGCGCGCCGCCACCTCGTCGGCATGGGTGACCAGAACGATGGTCAGATCACTGTCCAGCGACAGCCGGCGCAGCACCTCCATGACCTCGTCGGTGGTGCTGCTGTCGAGGTTGCCCGTCGGCTCGTCGGCAAGCAGCACACGCGGTTGATTGGCCAGCGCCCGGGCGATGGCGACACGCTGCTGCTCGCCCCCCGAGAGCGTCGAGGGCAGATGCTGCCGCCGTGCGGCGAGACCGACCTGGTCGAGCACCTCCGCGGCGCGCGTCCGCCGCGCTCTGCGTCCGTGACCATCGGTGGCCAGCGCCGCCTCGACGTTTTCTGCGGCGGTGAGCGTCGGGATGAGGTTGAACTGCTGGAAGACGAATCCGATGTCCCGCGCCCGCACCCGAGTCAGCTGTCGGTCGCCGAGCCGGCTCAGCTCACGGCCGTCGAAGAGCAGCGTGCCCGCGGTGCAGCGCTCCAGCCCACCGAGCAGCTGCAACAGAGTCGTCTTCCCCGACCCACTGGTCCCCTGCACGGCAAGGAACTCGCCGGCCTCCACCCTCAGGTCGATGCCGTCGAGGGCACGCACCTCGACGTCGCCACGACGAAATGTGCGACACACCTCGCTGAGCTCGTAGACGGGCGCCGTCGATGTCACAGCGCTCATCCCAGGTCGCGGAGCGCCACGGCGGGAGCGAGGCGCGCAGCGCGCCAGCCGCCGATGGCGCCGGCCAGCAGACCGCCGGCTAGGCCGAGCAACGCCGCAGCCAGCAGCGTGGTGGCGTTGATGGGGGGGCTGATCGAGACATTGGTGACCACATCACGCGAGTTGCCAACGCTGCGCCCGAGGGCACCGAACTGCGACGCCAGCGACGACGTTCCCTGACCGACAACGGCGATGTTGCTGGCACTGAGCGTCGGCGAGAGATGGGTCACAGCGGCATCGACGCCCAACCCAAGGGCAACACCGATCAGGCCCCCGAGCACGCTGATGCCGATGGTCTCGAGCAGCACCTGGCGCACCACCATGGCACGCGACCAGCCGATGGCGCGCAGCGTGCCGATCTCGCGCACGCGGCGGGCAACCGCGGCCAGCGTCAGCAGAATGGCGATGAGGAACGCGCCGGCGAGGACGATGACCGCCAGCGCCGTTCCCAACCGATCGGCGAGATGCTTGGCGTCGACGAGGCTCCCCGTCACCTGGTCGGCGAGCGTCTGCGTAGTCACCACCTGCGTCCCGGGGAGAAGCTTGCGGATCTCGGTGGCGACGTTCTCGACCGACGACGAGCTACTCGCGCGCACCAGGACCATGTTGACCCGTCCGGTCTTGCTCGACAGCTCCTGCAGTGCGCTGAGCGGCAGGTAGACGTCCGCGGTGTTGCCGGTGAGCGTTGGCGTCACCAGGCCGACGACGTGATAGTCGGAACCGTTGATGGGCACCGTGGCGCCGACGTCGAGACTCTTGCGCGACGCGTACGTCGTCCCCAGCAGCACCTCGTCGGTCGATGTTGCGTCGAGGTAGCGCCCCTTGACCACCTGCGACTGGGTGATCAGTCCCTCATCGGGGTGCTGCGGGTCAACGCCGGCCGCGGTGTAGTTGTCGGCGGCGATGTCCGTGGTCGGCGGGTTGACGACCTGTCGAATCGTCTGCTGGGGGACGATGTACTTGTTGACGATGAACTTGAACCGATCGGGCAGGCACTTCTGGAAGATGGCGCTGTTGAGCCCACCGAGCCCGTTGTCTGGTGGCGGCTTGGCCCCCGGCGACGGCGCGGGAAGGTTCTTGATGATGCAATCGCGTGTCGCTGCCGACTCCGCGGCGGTGAACGGCGGCGGGGTCGTTGTCTGCTCGATCTGCTGTCCACCGGTTTGCACCTCGGCGACGATCTCGGGCACGGTGCCGGTCTGGTGGGTGGCCAGCATCGACAGGCCACCCACCGCTGACTGCACACCGTCGAGATGCTGCACGCTGCCAACGGTGCTGTCGGCGAAGGTGAGCAGCGTCGCCGGCAGGAAGAAGTCGCGGATGAACTTGTCGCCCGGCTTGCCCAGCTTGGAAAGGTCAGTGACGATGCTGCTGTTCTCATCACACAGCGCCTTCTGGTCGGCGGCAGAAGACGAAACCGGACCGGCTCCGGCGTTGGGACCCGCGGCAGCGATCCCGGCGTTGAGGCAGAAGCTGCCAGCTCCGGCACCAACACCACCCGTGCCGGCAGCCGCCGCGCTCTGCTGCGTGGTCACTGCTCGGGTCACCAGGATGTCGGTGCCCACGCTGTGCAGTGGCGACAGCACCTTGGTCTGGGCGTCGTCGAGACCCTGGGAGACGCCGATGATGCCGACCACCAGGCTGACACCGGCGGCAAGGCCGAGCGCGGTCAGCGCGGTGCGCACCCAGCGGCGGCGCAGCTCTCGCCGCGAATAGGTCAGCGCAAAGGACACGTCAGCGCACGGCCCCCAACCCGCTCACGCGACAACGAGCGCGGCCTTGCGGGACAGGCCGGTGATCTTCAGGATCTCATCCTCGTCGATCGTCTCCTCGGCGAGCAGTGCCGTCACCAGGGCGTCGAGCTGGGTGCGGTGCCCACGCAACAATGAGCCTGCCTGCACAAGACATTCGTCGACGATGCGTCGCACCTCGGAGTCGATGAGCTGCCCCGTCGCCTCGCTGTAGTTGCGCTGCCCACCGAACTGCGGCACAGCTCCATCCTCGCCGAAGTTGAGCGGTCCCACCTTCTCGCTCATACCCCAGCGCGTCACCATCTCTCGCGCCAGGCGCGTCACCTGGAGGAGATCGTTCTCCGCACCGGTGGTGACCACCCCGTACACCAGCGCCTCGGCAGCGCGGCCGCCTAGCGCGCTGGTGATCCGCGCCCGCAGGTAGTCCTCGGGATAGTTCTGCCTGTCCGACGTCGGCGCCTGGATGGTGACGCCGAGCGCCATCCCGCGGGGCACGATGCTCACCCGTCGCACCGGGTCGGAGGCCGGGATGAGCAAGCCCAGCAAGGCATGTCCGGCCTCGTGATAGGCGATTCGTTCACGATCTTCGGGGCTCAGCGCGATGCGCCGTTCCGCGCCCAGCTGCACCTTTTCCAGCGCGTCGCCGAAGTCGACCATGGTGACGGCGACGCGCTCGCGGCGCGCGGCGAGAAGCGCCGCCTCGTTGACCAGGTTGCGCAGCTCGGCGCCGACCAGGCCGACGGTCTGCTGTGCGAGGACGTCGATGTCGACCTCGGGCGCCAGGGGGACGCCACGAGTGTGAATGCGCAGGATGGCTGCGCGTCCCGGGCGGTCGGGCGGCGACACGACGACACGGCGGTCGAACCGGCCGGGACGGAGCAGTGCCGCATCGAGTACGTCAGCGCGGTTGGTCGCGGCGATCACGATGACGCCCTCGCGTGAGTCGAACCCATCCATCTCGGTGAGGATCTGGTTGAGCGTCTGTTCCTGCTCATCGTGACCGCCGACCCGGATCGCGGCGCTGCGACTGCGGCCGATGGCGTCGAGCTCGTCGATGAACACGATCGCCGGCGCCACCGCGCGCGCCTTCTGGAAGAGATCGCGAACCCGGGCGGCGCCGATGCCCACGATGGCCTCGACGAATTCGCTGGCGGCGATGGAGAGGAAGGGCACCTTGGCCTCGCCGGCGACGGCTCTGGCCAGCAGTGTCTTGCCGGTGCCCGGTGGGCCGACAAGGAGCACGCCCTTGGGCATGGTGCCGCCCAGCCGTTGATACTTCTGCGGCTCGCGCAGGAAATCGACGACCTCGACCAACTCCTCCTTGGCGTCCTCGATACCGGCGACGTCGGCGAACGTGGTTCCCGGTTTTTCCGAGTCGTAGACGCGCGGGGTGCTGCGCCCGAATCCCATGAACCCCGCGCCGCCGGTGGCCCGGGCGGCCACGCGGCTGAGCCAGAGGAACCCGCCGATGAGCAGCAGGGTCGGCCCGAAGCTGAGCAGGATGGTGAGCAGCACGCTGTTTGACGGTTGCTGCGCGGTGACCTCGACCTTGTGCTCCTCGAGCAGAGCCTCGAGGTTGTCACCGGCGCTGGTCGCACCTCCGCTCGGGGTCGCGACGAAGCTCGGCACGACGGTGTGGAAGTCCTGCGCGCTGTCGGTGCTCCCTGGCGCCGAGATCGCCTTCTTGGTATGTCCGTCGATCGCGTCGGCGGTGACGCTGACGCTCTCCACGTTGTCGGCGACGACCTGCTGCTTGAAGAACGTGTAGGGGATGGTCACCCGGTGGGTGCCGCCGCCACCAGCGACGTTGGCGACGATGATGTTGAGCAGCAGGAGCAGGGCGGCGACGGTGATCCAGGAACGCGCCAGGCGCGGAGGGCGCACCGCGGGCCCCGGCGCCCCAGGGCGCTGCGTGGAACGCGGGTTGGTGCCGGGGTCATTGGCCACGGAGTAAGTGTCGCTCGCCCGGTGGTCTACCGTTGGAAAGGTGGTGCCGCCTATGCCTCCCCCACCCCCAGGGTGGGCGCCAGAGCCGGCCGCGGGTTGGTCGCCGGCGCCGGGTTGGGGCCCCGCCTGGGCAAGCTCGATCACCTGGCGTCCGGCGGGCTTCTGGACACGGGTGGCGGCGGCCCTCATCAACATCGGCATCCTCGGTGTCGCCCTCTCCATCATCCTCGCCGTCATCGGCGGCGCCGCCGGGACGGACGCCGGCAAGACCCCGGCGAGCGGCTCATACCTGTTGCTCGTCGCCGCCGCGCAGATGGCTTTGGTCGGCGGGCCGTTGACCTACGTGGCCATCGGCTGGTGGAGCGGTGCCAGCGTTGGCATGCGCGCGATGGGATGCCGCGTGGTCAACGCCACGACGGGCGACCATCCATCCGTCGAGCAGGTCCTCCTGCGACTCGTGGGCAGCTTCTACGGCGCGGTCGCGCTCGGCGCGGGGTTCCTGTGGATCGCGGTCGATCGCGACAAGCGCGGCTGGCACGACCGACTGGCAGGAACGCGAGTTGTTCGCCGCGCCACGGCGCCGGCATGGGTTGGCGCTGACAGTCCCGTCGTCGATTCACAGCGGCCCGCGATGGACGCCGTCCCGGCCCCGACAGACGCGCGCACCACGACCGCGCCCATCCCGCCGCGGTCGGTGTGGACCTGGACCGACGTGATCCCCATCCTCATCCTCTTCGCTCCCGCGGCGTACCTGAGTGAGCTGGTGGTGGTCGTCACCCTGCGTGCCACGGGCATCGGTCACGGTGAGCACGCCGCGGTGTCGCTCGCCCTCGAGGTTGCCGCATACGCAGGCAACCTGGGTGTCGTCTGGCTGTTCCTCGGACTTCGTCGCCACGTGCACCTCGCCGACCTGGGCCTGACCACGGTGCGGTGGCGATGGCTTGCGGCCATCCTTCCTGCGCTGGCGGCGACGTTTGTCGTCGAGGGTATCCTCGCCGAGGTCAGCGAGGCGCTGTTCCCACCGACACCGGCGACTCAGTGCCAGGACATCCAGTCAGCCTACGGATCAGCCCTGCCGCTGGCGCTGATCGGAGTGGCCGTCGTCGCACCCTTCGTCGAAGAGATCATCTTTCGCGGCGTCGTCTTCGGCTGGTTGCGCGGGCGGTTGCCGGTGCCTGCGGCCGTGGTCATCAGCGCCGCGATATTCTCTGCAGCGCACCTCGGCTACCTGCAATGGTCGTTGCTGCTCCCCATCTTCGGGATCGGCTGTGTTCTAGCCAGCATCTACCATTACAGCCGCTCGCTGTGGCCCGGTATCGCCATCCACTCGTCGATCAACACCGTGGCGACACTCGTGCTCATCCTGGGGCACAAAGCCTGTTGATCACGGCTTGCCGAGCATCGGCGCTACACTGGAGAGCGCTGAGTCCGCCCCCAGTGTGACCGCGCTGGCTCAGCGATCAGGCTGTTTGCTGCACGCCGTCAAAGGCGTCAATGACCAACAGCTTGCCGACAGAAGGCTGGTCGGGGCGGCGGGACTTGAACCCACGACCCCCTGCTCCCAAAGCAGGTGCGCTACCACTGCGCCACGCCCCGAACGCCGCCAGCATACGCCCGCGGCGGCGGCGCGGCATCACCATCGGCTGGCCCAGTGGGTGAGACGCACCACCCTGTCCACGCCACAGGTCGTGCCCGTCCCAATCCGGAGATACCATGAACGACACCGTGAGGGATCAGTGACACCACCGCGGCGCCCTGGGTCGAAGCGGGCATCACGCCCGACCCCGGAGAGCACCGACCCGCTGGCGACTGAGGCCGCCCTGCGCGTTGTCATCGAAACCGCGCTCGCCGCCGTCGTGACCATGAGTCAGGACGGGCTGGTCACCGGATGGAACGCGGAGGCGCAGGAGGTCTTCGGTTGGCCGAAGCGCGAGGTGATCGGCCGCCAGCTCGTGGATTTCCTGGTGCCACCCGCGTACAAGGACGCGCACACCAAGGGTATCGCGCACTACAACGCGACTGGCGAGGGGCCGGTGCTCGGGCAGGTGCTGGAGCTCAGCGCGATGCACCAGCGCGGGCACGAATTCCCCGTCGAGATACGGATTTCTCCCGCAGTGCACGTTGGTGATCAGACGACATTCATCGCATTTATCTTCGACATCACCGAACGCAAGCGCGCCGCGGAAAGGATGGCCGCGCTCTACGAGGAGGCTCGCGCGGCCTCCGCGGAGCTTGCCTCGCTCATCAACTCCATCGTCCATGGGGTGCGGACGCCACTCATGGTGATCGCCGCGTACACCGAGCTGATGCAGTCCGGAAGCTACGGCGATGTGCCGGAGCGGTGGGACGAACCGATCCGAACGATCGCGACCAATGCCGAAGAGGTGAGCGAACTCGTCGACAAGATGCTCATCGCCGCTAGGCAGAAAGCCGACCAGCGGGGGAGGGACGCGGAGCCTGCCTGAGAGAATCGCCTCTTCGGGTTGGCACTGACCGGTGCAACGGCTGCTGGCCGGCGAGGGGATGGGGCTGCGGGTCCATGACACGCGTGATCACGCCGACGAGCTCGCTGACTTTCGTGCCCTTGGCGATGAATGCGTCACCGACTGAGCGTGCATCGCCGGCAAGAAGGAGGCCGTCCGCACCCGACATCATGACCACCTTGGTCGCGGGCAGGCTGGCGCGGATGATGCGTGCCGCGGCAATCCCGTCCGTGACCGGCATTTGCGCATCCATGAGCACAACGTCCGGGCGATGCTCCTCCGCCAGGGTGACCGCTTCCTGCCCATTGCATGCGGTGGCGACGACCTCGAAGTCGCTGAGATCCTGGAAGACACGTTCGAGGACGACGCGAAGGTCCTCGTTGTCGTCGACGATCATCAGCCGCGTCACCGGGGCTGCACCTCCGCTCTCCCGTCCGGAATCGTTGCGCTGCCGCACCTCCCGCAGCAATGCGTCGAGTACCTCGAGGCTGAGAGGCCTGGCGTAGAAATATCCCTGCACGTACGCCTGCGGCGCCAGAGAGACCAACAGGGCCGCCTGCTCGGCCGTTTCCACACCCTCGCAGATGACACGCAGCTTCATCGCGCGGGCGAGCTCGATTACAGCGCGAACGACCGCCGTGGCCGCCTTCGTCTCGCCGAGCCTGGCGATGAATGACTGGTCGATCTTCACGACGTCGACGGGGAACCCCTCGAGTTGCGCGAGCGACGAATGGCCGGTGCCGAAGTCGTCGATGGCAAGGTACACGCCCAGAGCCTTGAGGTCGCCAAGACGCCTTTTGGCGCTCTCCATGTCAGCGGCGACCGCGGTCTCGGTGACCTCCAGAGTCAGCCGCCAGGGCTCTAGACGCGACTCCTCGAGCGCCTCCCGGACATCGGCGACAAGGTCGGCTCGGTCGAGCGAGAAGCCTGAGATATTTACTGACACCACCAACGGTCTACCCGTGGTTGCCTCGAATGGCAGCACGTTCGAACAGGCTTCCAACAGGACCCACCGCGTCAGCGGGACGATGAGTCCCGTTGCCTCTGCGAGGGCGATGAACTTATCTGGAGGGATCACACCGCGGTCGGGATGACGCCAGCGAACCAAGGCCTCGACCCCGACCACGTCCCCACCGCAGGTGGCGATCGGTTGGTACTCGAGGAATAGCTCGCCCTTGGTCACCGCCTGTCGAAGCTCTGCCTCCGCATTGATGTTCTGTACTACGCGGTCGTACATGGCGCTGGTGTACAGCCTGCACCGGCCCTTGCCCTCAGCTTTCGCCGCATACATGGCGACGTCGGCATTGCGCAGCAGCTCCTCGAACGATGTCGACGTG
>DASZGL010000044.1:0-36122 GCA_035938875.1 Candidatus Dormiibacterota bacterium | reverse complement strand
CACCGAAGAATTCGATCCGAACCGCGAGCTCTTCGTAGGAGGGAATGATCTCCACGGTATCGCCGCGCACCCGGAACGAGCCGCGGGTGAAGGACATGTCGTTGCGGGTGTACTGCACGTCGACCAGCAGCCGCAGCAGCCCGTCCCTGGGTACCTCGGTGCCGACCCGCAGTTCGACGGAGCGGTCCAGGTAGGACTGCGGTGTGCCCAGGCCGTAGATGCACGACACCGAGGCCACCACCACCACATCGCGGCGCGACAGCAGCGACGACGTCGCGGAGTGCCGCAGCCGCTCCACGTCGTCGTTGATGGAGCTGTCCTTTTCGATGTAGGTGTCGGTCTGCGCGATGTACGCCTCCGGCTGGTAGTAGTCGTAGTAGGAGACGAAGTACTCAACCGCATTGCCCGGGAAGAACTCGCGAAACTCGGCCCAGAGCTGGGCTGCCAATGTCTTGTTTGGCGACAGAACCAGCGTGGGCCGCTGCACCTGGTTGATGACGTGGGCGCAGGTGAAGGTCTTGCCCGAGCCGGTGACACCCATGAGCACCTGCTCGCGGGTGGTGTCCTGAACGCCGCTGACCAGGGCGGTGATCGCCTTGGGCTGGTCGCCGGCGGGTTGATAGGGGGCGGCGATCTCGAAGCGGCGCATCGCCGCCGAGTCTACCCAGCCGCGGCCGGCGCCACTCCGCGGTAGATCTCCATCACCCGGGCGCCGACCGTGTCCCAGGAGTGATGCTCCCGGACGTGCTCACGAGCCCGAGCCGTCAGCTCGCCGCGCTGCGCGGGGTGATCGAGGAGCATGGCCACGGCGTCGGCGAGGCGGTCGGGCGCATCCGGCTCGACGAGAACACCGCGATCACCGACGGCGTCGCGCAACCCGGTGACATCCGTGCCCACCACCGCGGCGCCGCCGGCCATCGCCTCCAGCGCCACCAGGCCGAGCCCCTCATACCGCGAGGGCACGATCACCACCGTCGCCCGGGCGAACTGCTCGGCGAGCTCGTCGTCGGAGACGGCGCCGAGCAGGTCGATGGACACGCCGGCGCGACGCGCGCTGTCAACGGCGTTGCGCACGGCGCCCTCGAGCGCGCCGCGACCGATGACGACGCCGCGCAAGCCCCTCCGGTCCTGGGCGAGATGCCGGATGCACCGCACCGCATCGAGCGGTCCCTTCTCCCACTCGAGCCGGCCGACGAAGAGCACCCGTTCCGGCTCGCGTTTCGCCTCCCCGCGGTCGAAGCGATCGACGTCGACACCGGGAAGGATGACCTCGATGCGGCGTGACGGAACGCCGAGGGCGCGCACCGCGTCGGCGGTGGAGGGCGAGATGGGCAGCACCTTCGCCGCGGCGCGGTAGGCGCGTCGTTCGGCGATGGAGAGCAGCCGCTGCGGCCGGCTGCTTGCATACGCCTGGCGGTAGGTGTGATTGGCGGTGTAGACGAGGGGTACCTCGAGCCGGCGCAGCAGCAGCACCCCACCGGGACCACCCATGGCGTGGACCAGCGCGGGGTTTCCCTCGTAGAGACGTCGCGGATGACGGTTGAGCTCGATGCTGAAGTCGAGCGGAGCGCGACGGGTGAGCGCCGGGTGTCGCTGTCCGTACTCCCCGCGGCCGGCGACAGTGTGCACGTCGACACCACGGCGGTGCAGCGCGGCGCGAAGACCGCAGACCAGCACGCCCTGGCCACCGATGGGCGGCCCGTCGTCGTACGTCGCCAGGCTGATGCGCAGGGTCACGATCGCTCCGCCAGCACCGCCACCGCAGGGATGGCGACGAGTCCGAGCAGGACGCCGCCGACGACGTCGGACGTCCAGTGCTCGTTGAGGTATACGCGTGTCGCCGCGATCAGCGCCACGTAGGCTAGAGCCACGAGCAGGAGTCGCCGCCGCGAAGCCCGCGCGGCAACGAGCAGCGCACTGCCGATCGCCAGCGTCACAGCTCGGGTCATGTGTCCACTGGGAAACGATCCGGACGTCTCCGGTCCTCCGCCGACGGTGAAGGTGAGCGCCCGGCTGATGCCAGGACCAGGGTGGTCGATGACCACCTTCAGCACCACCTCGGCGCCCTGGACCACTGCCAGGCCGCCGAGCAGGGCCAGCACCGCCGGTCGTGATCCGGGACGCCGAACGGCGAGGATCACGGCGATGACGACGACATAGGTGGCGCTGGCCACCCCACTCGCGGTCAGCGCCAGCATCGACGCCACGATGTCGATGGCGTGATCGTGATGCGCCTCGATGACATCGCGCACCGACCTGTCGATCGAGCTGAAGCCACCGCTTGTGACCACCACAACCGATGCGGCGAAAAGCGCGATGAGCAGCGCGGTCAGCGGCGCCGCGCGGCGCAGGCGCAGGATCATCGCTGGCATTGCGGGCAGTAGACGGTGGTTCGCCCAGCGATCACGGTGCGGCGCAGCAGCGTAGCGCAGCGAAAGCAGGGAAGCCCGGCGCGGCCGTAGGCCTGCAGCTCCTCCTGGTGGTTGCCCTGCGCGTTCCAGAGATCGCGGTAGTCGTCGATCGACGAGCCCCGGTTGTCGATCGCCTTGTGGAGCACGGCGACGACAGCCTCGTGCAGCGCCAGCCGCTGCTTGCGCGTCAGCCGGTGGCAGCGTCGCGTTGGCCGCACACCGGCGCGGTGGCAGATCTCGTCGACGTAGATGTTGCCAAGGCCGGCGACCCCGCGCTGATCGAGCAGCGCCGACTTGACCATCCGCGTGGTCCGTCGCAGCAACGCGTCGAAGCGCTCGGCGGTGAACTCCGGTGCGAGCGGCTCGACGCCGAGCAGCGGCAGCACTCCGAGGGCGCGCAGCTGCTCACGATGGCCGAGCAGCACCCGGCCGAAGCGCCGAGCATCGGCGAAGCGCAGCTCGCGGCCGTCGTCGAGCCTGGCGACGATGTGGGTGTGCGGGCGTCGCGGGTGCGCTGCGGCGCAGATGTCGAGGTGCCCGGTCATGCCCAGGTGGACAACGAGGTCGTCGCCGCTGTCGAGCGGGCAGAAGATGAACTTGCCGCGACGTTCCACCGCGACCACCTGCGCGCCACGCAGCCCCGCGGTGAACGCCTCCGGCGAGGGGTGACGCAGCACACCAGGATGGGCGACGCTTACGGAGGTGATGCGGTGGCCGACCAGCGCGGCGCGCAGGTCGCGCGCGACGGTCTCGACCTCGGGGAGTTCGGGCATCGTGATCCCGCTAGCGCGCCATCCCCGCGACCGTGGCCAGCAGCTTCATGTCGCCCCAGTTCTCGCCGACCTTGACATCGACGTCGAGCGGAACAGTCAGCGTCGCCGCCTCGCCCATGGCGGTTCGCAGCAGCGGCGCCAGCTCGTCGACCTCGGCGCGCGGAGCCTCGAGCACCAGCTCGTCGTGGACCTGGAGCATCAGCCTGGTGCGCAGCCCGGCATCGTGGAGCTGCCGGTCGGTTCGAATCATCGCCAGCTTCATGATGTCGGCGGCGGTTCCCTGGATGGGCATGTTGACCGCCATGCGTTCGGCGGCGCGGCGGATTCCCTGGTTGGCAGCACGGATGTCGGGGATGTAGCGGCGGCGGCCGAAGAGCGTCTCGACGTAGCCCCATTCGCGGGCGAAGTTGCGGATCTGCTCGAGGTAGTTGGCGACGGCGGCGAACTTCTCGAAGTAGGTGGTGATGAAACCGCGGGCATCCTCCTTGCTCATCCCGGTGTCGCGGGCAAGGCCGAAGTCGGAGAGGCCGTAGAGCACGCCGAAGTTGACCACCTTGGCGTTGCGCCGCATCTCCGGGGTCACCGCCGCCGGTTCGACGCCACAGACCTCGGCGGCGGTCCGGGTGTGGATGTCCTCGCCGCGACGGAAGGCTTCCACGAGGTCGGTGTCGTTGGTGACGTGGGCGAGCACGCGCAGCTCGATCTGCGAGTAGTCGGCGCTGATGAGCACGTGCTCCCGGTCATCGGCGACGAAGGTGCGGCGGATGCGCTGCCCCCAGTCGGTGCGCACCGGGACGTTCTGCAGGTTGGGATCGGATGACGACAGCCGGCCGGTGGTGGCCACGGTCTGGTTGAACGACGTGTGCACCCGGCCGTCGCCCTCGACGAGCAACGGCAGAGCGTCGACATAGGTTCCCTTGAGCTTGGTCAGCTGGCGCCATTCCAGGACCAGGTCGACGACGGGATGCTCGCCGCGCAGCGATTCCAGCGTGTCGGCGTCGGTGCTCCGCCCCGTCTTGGTGCGCCGCCCCATGGCGAGGCCGAGGTCGTCGTAGAGCACGGTGGCGAGTTGCTGGGTGCTGCCGATGTTGAAGGTGTGCCCGGCGATGTCGTGCACCTCGGACTCGATAGCGACGATGCGCTCGTGGAGCTCGCGCGACAGCACCTGGAGCTGCGCGGTGTCGACGGCGATGCCGCACACCTCCATCTCGGCCAGGATCGGCACCAGGGGCAGCTCCATGTCGTCGTGCAGCGTGCGCATCGAGAACTCGTCGAGCTGGCGGCGCAGCGCCACTCGCAGGGGGCCGAGCATGGCCACCCAGCGACCGAAGTAGGCCGCCGCCTCGTCGACACCGAGTTGAGCGATGCGCCGCGCGTTGCGACCGGAGCCGAGCAGCGCCTCCTCGGTGTCCATGCGCACACCGCAGAGCTCCTCGGCGAGCAGCGGCAGGCCGGGGACGCGGGCGCGGGTGTTGACCAGGTAGGCGCAGAGAAGCAGGTCGGTGTCGACCCCGGAGACAGGCACGTCACGCGCCCGCCACGCCAGCAGATCGCGCTTGAGGTCGTAGACGGTCTTGAGCACCGCAACGTCGCCGAGCAGCGTGGTGAATGGGGCGAGCACATCGCCGCCGACTGCGCCACCATCGTCTTCGTGCTCGACCGGCACGTACCACGCCGACATCGCGTCGTCGAGTGACGCCAGCGCCAGGCCGACGACGCGGCCGCGCCGGGCCGGTTCCTCCACCACCGTGCGCACCGCAACACCGCTCGCCGAGCGCAGACGCCGCACGGCATCGTCCGCATGCGCCGCGCTGCGCACCACGGTGACGTCGACTCCGGCGGCGGCATCCTGCAGCTGGAGCATGATCTGCCCCGCGGCACCGTCAGCCGCGGCACTCGCGCTTTCGGCCTTGCGGTACTTGGGCAGACGGCTCATCAGGCTGCGGAATTCGAGGTGGTCGAAGAGTGCCTTGACGCGCTCCACGTCGTAGTCGGAGAGACGCGCCTTCTCGATCTCGAAGGGCACGTCGACGTCGACGACGATGGTCGCCATCCTCTTGCTCAGCGCCGCCTGGTCGGCGTGCTCGGTGAGCAGGCGCTTCACCTTGCCCTCCTTCATCGACGGCACCGCGGCGAGGATCGACTCCAGCGGGCCGTACTCCTGGATGAGCGCCTTGGCGGTCTTCTCGCCGATGCCGGGCACGCCGGGGATGTTGTCGCTGACGTCACCCTGCAGCGCCTTGAAGTCGACGACCTGGGCTGGCGGGAAACCGTAGCGCTCCCACACCTTGGGCACGTCGTAGACGATGGTCTCGGTGATGCCGCGACGGGTGGCGTACACGCTGACGTGTTCGGTGACCAGCTGGAGCGCGTCGAGATCGCCGGTGAGGATGAGCACGTCGAGGCCCGATTCCTCGGCGCGGCGCGACAAAGTACCGATGACGTCGTCGGCCTCGAACCCGGGCAGCTCGATCATCGGGATGTTGAGCGCCTCGGTGATCTCCCGGCAGATGGGGAGCTGGCGGCGGAGCTCGTCGGGCATCGATGGGCGCTGCGCCTTGTAGTCGGCGAATTCGGTGTGGCGAAAGGTCGGCCCGGGCGGGTCGAAGCAGGCGATGGCGTAGGTCGGCGAGTGTTCGCCGAAGACCTTGAGCAGCATCGACGTGTAGCCGAAGACGGCATTGGTCATCTCACCGCGGCTGTTGCTCAGCGCCGGCATGGCGAAGAAGGCGCGGTATACGAGCGCATGCCCGTCGATGAGCAGCAGGGTGTCACGCGCCACGGCGAGCTATGGTAGCCGCCCATGCCGCCAGACCCTGATGCCGCCCGCGCCAGGCGACATCGCGCCACCCTGGTCGTCGACAAGGAGTCGATCGGCTTCGCCGCGGCCCACTTCAGCGTGCTCGAGGGTGGCAGCGAGTCGCTCCACGGCCACAACTATCGCGTCGCCGTGCGCGCAACCGGAGGAGTCCGCGCCGATGGCACAGTCGTCGACTTTGCCGCGCTGAAGTCGGCGGTGCGCGCCGCGTGCGCCGAGCTCGACCACCGCATGCTCGTCCCCACGGAATCGCCGGCGGTGAGTGTCACCGTTGTGGATGACGAGGTCGAGCTCCGCGAGGGCAGCAGGCGTTTCGTCTTCCCTCGAAGCGACGTCTGCTTGCTGCCGGTGGTGAACACCACCTGCGAGTGTCTCGCCGGCCACGTGCTCGTCAGGCTGCGGCAGACGTTGCAAGACCTCGACGTCGGCCTCGAGGTCACCGTCGAGGAGTCGCCTGGGCAGGGCGCGACCGTCGCCGAGGATGGTCCCCAGGGGGAGCCCTGAGCCGATCCGGGACCGCGTCTCCGGGCGCGGGAGCTGCCGGGTGGCGGCGCTATCATCAGGCCATGCCGGAGCTCATCGAGATGACCGTCGACAGCATCCGGGTGCACATGCCGACCGGCCAGCACGTTGTCATCCTCAAGGAGAAGGAGGCGGAGCGTTACCTGCCCATCTGGATCGGGATCAACGAGGCCAACGCCATCGCCCTGCGCATCACCGGGATCACCCCGGAGCGCCCCATCACCCATGACCTCCTGGTCAACGTCATGGGGGCTGTGGATATCACCGTCAGCCGCATCGTCGTCACCTCGCTGAGCAACGACGTCTTCTATGCGCGGATCGTGGCCAGCGCCAACGGGCGCACCTTCGACATCGACGCCCGGCCGTCCGACGCCATCGCCGTGGCCGTGCGAGTCGGCGCCAACATCTTCGTGGCCGCCGAGGTGCTCGACAAGGCCGGCGTGCTCCCCGAGGCGGAGAAGGACGGCGACGGCGAGAAGGGCGAGGACGACGAGCCGGTCGACGAGAAGCTGACCATCTTCAGGGAGATGGTCAACTCCATGGACCTGCCCGACCTGGGCGGCGAGGCGCGACCGCCGGAGAGCTAGATGCGCGGCGCCGACTGGGGTAGGAGTGTCCACAGAGCGGGGTCCTCGAAGCCCAGCCGCCACACGGCGATGCCGGTCAGCTTGTCCTCGGGCACCAGCGCCATCTTGGCCTGCAGGCTCTGGGCATCGTCGAAGTAGGTGACCGCTCCGGCGGCAGCGTGGATCAGCGGCGTGGCACCGCTGAAGTCGTAGTCGACACGGGCTCCGGGTGCGCCGAGCGCGTCACCCACCGCCGCCGCGTAGGCATCGGCGGGTGCGCCGGTGGTCGACCACGTCCGCGTGTACAGCGGCAGCCCCAGCAGGGTGCGCCCCGAGTCGAGGTCGGGGATGCTGCCGGCGAGCAGCTGGCGGTCCCAATCGAGCCCGGCGACCGGTCCCGGGACGGTGCCGGGGTTGTGCTCCTCGTAGGCCATCAGCGTGACCAAGTCGGCGGCAGCGGCGATCGCCTGCAGGTCGTAGGCGGCGGAGTGGACGTTGAGGCTGCCCGGTTTGTGCGGGACGACGTCGACGGCGAGCAGGTGCCCGTCCTTGTGCAGGGCGGCACCGAGCTTGCCGATCAGTGCCGAGAGGGCGTCCTTGTCGGCGGTGAGCACCTCCTCGAAGTCGAGCTGGACGCCGCCGAAGCCAGCGCGCCCGGCGACGCCGCGCAGTGCCTCGACGAGGCGGGCGACCGCCGTGGCGTCGTGGAGCAGCGTCGAGGTCGCCGCCGGGTCGAAGCCGTGGTTCTGCACCAGCGGCCAGACGGGCAGACGGTGAGTCAGCGCGGACGCCACCGTCGGCGCGTCCGGGGCGCCGTCGAGGCTGCCGTCCGCGGCGGCGGTCAATCCCGTCGGACTGACCACTGAGATCTGGTCGGCGTGGGCTGCCACCGAGTTGCGCGAGGCGCTGGTGCCCACGCTGAAGGCGATGACCAGCGGACCGGTGGGCGGGGCCGGTGGGCCGGGCGCCGTGACCCGGCGGATGCTGCCCACGGGGACGGCGCGGAGGTCGAGGACGGGGCCGGCGCTGAGATGGGAGCCTCGTGCCGCAGGAATCGACTCGGCGAGGCTCAGGCTGCCGCCGGGCGCTCGCGACCAGGTCACCTCGAGGTGGCGATCGTCAACCCAGGTCCTTGCGCCGCCGGGGACGGCCCGCTCGACGCTCGGATGGTCCGGCGCCAGGTCGAAGGCGATGTCGAGCACTGTGGCCTGGGTGCTGTCGGCGTGGAGTGCCGCCATCCACTGCGCCGGACTGACGACGTGAAAGGCGAGGGTGCGCTCGTCCCGGCCGGGAACGGCCAGGTCGAGATGGTGCGCCGAGCCGAGCGGCATCGCCTTGGTGGCGGCGACGAGACCGCCGGTGGTATCGGCGCGGAGGTCGAGGCCGTTGCCGTCGAGCTTGGCGGAGACGTCCTGCACGGCGAGCGGGTCGGAGGCGCTCACACGCAGGTCGAGAGTCGGCGGCACGTCGTTCGCGCCGTCGGTGAGCGCGGCGCCCCCGGTGGTGACCACGAGCAGCCCCGTCGTGGGACGTAGGGAAACCGTCGCGGTGGCGGTTGGCGCGGCCGACCCGCAGGCCACAGCACACACGGCCACCAGGTAGACCGCGACGCGTCGCGGCATATCGCGCAGTCTACGTGACGATGATCGTCAGGTCAGCGACGAGAGGTGTGCTGTCCGCCGTCGAGGGGACGTTGACGGGGATCTGGGCGACGATGTGGAGCACCGTGCCGGCCGGCGTTCCCGGCGGGATGGTCACGGTGAGCAACGGCGCGCTGGTCACATCGCCCGCGGACGTGGGACTTGCGGTGATCCCTTTGAGGAAGTCATCGGCGGATGCGTTTTGCGGAGCTGCGCTCACGGCGCTACTCGGCGGCCCGTGAAGGGTGACGCAGGGAAGATACGCAGGAGCCGCCGAGTGTGGCGTCACCAGCCGCGCGTATACGAGGACCGTGCTGCCTGCGCCGTAGCGCTGCCTTTCTGTCGCCACCACGAGCTGCTCGCCAGGCCGCGAGGAGTCGTTGACGACCTTGCTGTTGGCGAAACTCGAAGGCACCGGTGCCGAGCCAGGCTCAGCGCTCGGAGAGCACTGAGGTACCGCGCCGCCAGCGGCGGCACCGTTCGGGTTGTTGGGGGCGAAGAGCTGTGCAGGCACGGTGTTGGAAGAGGTGCCGCCCAGCGCGAGGGTCGGCGAGTTCGAGCCGTGATTGACACGAACAGCGATGGTCACCGCAGCCACGCCGACAGCAGCCAAGCCCGCCGCGGCTGCCATGGCCCGGGGCTGGCGAAGCGCGGCGAGCAGCGCGCGCCACCGCGAGATGGCGCCCATCTCCACCTGCGGCGGCGACGCCGGCAGGACGACCGCAACCGGCATGCGCGCGGCGGGCAGCTCGGCGACCGCGAAGAGAGCGACCCGGTAGTCGTCGTAGGCAGCACGACACTGCGCGCAGCCGGCGAGATGTTCTTCGAACCGCGCCCGCGCCGCGGCCGGGAGCATCGAGTCGTACGCCTCGGAGAAGAGCCGCTCGACGTGCTGGGCCATCAGGCGTGCCCCTCGCTCGCCGGGAACAGCGCCGTCGACCCATGCAGCGCGGTGGCGAGCATGGCACGTGCCCGGCTGAGTCGCGACTTCACAGTTCCCAGTGGGACGCGCAGCGCCACCGCCATCTCCTCGTAGGACAGCTCGTTGACATCGCGAAGCACGACAGCCTCGCGGTACTCGATGGGCAGGGCGAGGATGGCGTCGCGGACCACGCGAGCGCGATCGCGCGCTTCGACCGTCGCCTCGGGTCCCAGCGCCGGGTCGGGCAGGTCGAGGATCTTGCCCTCGGAATCCTCGAGGGCCGACGTCGGTCGCCGCACCGAACGCCGCTGGATGTCGTGCCCGGCGTTGACCGCTACGCGGAAGAGCCAGCCTCTGACCGACGCCGGCTGCAGTCGCGGCAGGTTCACGTAGGCGCGAAGAAAGGTCTCCTGGACGACGTCGGCCGCATCCTCCGGCCGTCCCAACATTCGCAGTGCCATGGTGTAGAGCCCGTCCTGGTGGCGCTCCACGAGCTGACCGAAGGCATCGCGGTCACCTCGGCGGGCCCGCTCGAGGAGCGCCTCGTCGTCCATCTTTCGAGGATACGCGGGGGCCGGCGCGGAAGTTCCAAGAGCGGGCGGTGCGCCACGGCGGCGGCTCCGTGGCAAGCTGTGCCACCTGGCCGGGCTGGCGGAATGGTAGACGCGGCGGTCTCAAAAACCGTTGGGGGCAACCCCGTCCGGGTTCGAGTCCCGGGCCCGGCACGTTGCGAATCTCGTTACAGGATAAGGCGTGACCTTCCTCTTGAGCGACATCGAAGCGAGCGCCAACCCGGCTCATGGCGGACGAAGCCGCGGCGGGCGTCGACGACGCTCTGGCGAGGGTCGCCGACTGGCTCCGCCGCGGCTGACGAGTTGAGGCGCGCGTTAGTGGCTCAGTCCCTTACCTACGTTTGGAGAAGAGGTTGTTGACCTGAGCGCCGGCGATACGCCGCTACGCGGACAAGAGCGGCGCCGACTCCCAGAAGGATGAATCCGCCGACCCCAAGAGCGGCACCCGCGCTGGGCGCTCCCAAGCCCAGGCTGCCAGAGGCTGCGTTCGGCGACTCCTGAGCGCCGCCGCCCGCGATGCTCGAAGGTCTCTGTGCCCCACTGCCAGATTGGTTATTCCATGCTTTGGGGCTCGACGACCCGGAGGCTGAGAACGCGCGGGCGTTGTTGCCTGACTGGCCGCCGGTGTCAGTGGCAGTGCCGCCCTGGGCACCACCCTGACCGCCCGTTCCCCCGACCTTGAGCAAGGTGATGGTTCCTGCACCAGGGACGGCTATGCCAACACCGCCGCCTGTCTGCGCAGAGGACCCGAAAGTTGTGCCGTTGACGGAGGCCAGGTAGGCGTCACCGTGGCCGCTACTGGACCCATCGGCGTGGAGGAGGATGACAACCAGCATCCCCTGACCCGCGTTCGCGGTCGCGCCATTGGTCGCTGAATCGCCCTGGGAGGACGACGGGTTGGCAGTGGTGTTGCTCGCCGACTCGATGACGCCGATCGTCGCCACTCGTCCGTCTGCAAGCGAGAGGTTCACCAGTGACGATTGGGCGTGAGCCGCGGATCCGGTTTGGCTCGAGTCGGCCGACGCCATCCAGCCGGCAAGAACGAGCGCGACCAGTGGATTGGCCGGCAGCGCGGCAACGTCACCCGAGTTCGATGAACCCGCAGAGCTCTGCCCGGCGGAAATGTCCTGTCCGTTGACCCTGATCACCTGGCTGCCCGATGAGGCCATTCCCGGGCCAGCCTCGGCGTTGGTGCAGCCGATGCACGTATCGGCCGGATCGTACCGAAACATATCGCCAGAGGCAGTGCTGGACGCTGACCCGCTTTGCGACGACGGGGGCCGCGAATGAACGATCCCAGGGGGAAGCGCCGCGAGAATCTGCTGCACGATGTTCGGCACCGCGTCGGCCAGCGGAGCCGGCACAGCCGGTGGTGTCGGCGGCGCGGCCGCGGCCGCCGTTGCAGGCATGGCCAACGCGATCGACGCGGCGGCCGCCATGGACATGGTCGTCGTGACGAGGACTCGTCGACGCATTGCTCCACTCTCCTCTTGGGAGCCGGAACGGTCCGGTAGATGTCATCGCCCGCCGCTGATTCTTGAGACGTCATCGGGTGATCGAATCTGTCACGTAAGCCCATAACAGTGTCATGGTGATTCCATGGCACGACGCGACTGTTTCGTCATGTCGTCAAGTCGCGTTGTCTGTGGGACCTGAGCAGGGTTAGTAGAAATCCGCGTCAGTGCCATGGCACTCGTCACTTGCGCAGCGGGCTCTGGTTGCGGCTCGCGGCGTACCCCGAACCGCGCTGCGGTGTTCTACGATGCCCAATCCTGATGCGACTAGGGGTTGCTGTCTTCGCCGTCGCGGCTCTGGTCTACATGCTGACCGCGCCCGGACATCTGCAGACCGAGGACATGCGGTCGGAGCTCGCCGTGGCTCAGTCTCTGGTGGCCCACGGCGACTTCACCACGTCTGACACCGCCCCCTTCGGCATCCGCTCCGTGACCGGCCGCGACGGCAGGAACTACTCGAAGTACGGGATCGGCGACTCGCTTCTGCTCGTCCCCGCGGCCGCGGTGGGACACCTCACCCACCGGTGCGCGCATGATGACGTACCCTGCCGCACCGACGAACAGCGCGCCACCGAGCTCGTCGCGTCGTTTCTCGACCCGCTGTTCGCTGCGCTCAGCGTGACCGTGATGTTCTTCTTCGCCATGGCGCTGGGTGCCCGGTGGGCGCCCGCCCTTGCGCTTTCCCTGCTGTTTGGATTCGCGACGATCGAGTGGGCGTATGCCCATGACGCGTTCGACGTGGGCCCGACCGGATTCTTCCTCCTGTTCGGTGTGTTCAGCGTGTACAAGGGCGGTGTAGGTGCGAACAGTTGGCGATGGCTGATGGTCGGTGGCGCATCAATCGGCTTCGCCGTTCTCATCAGGTCGCCGATTCTCATATGTCTTCCCGTCATCGCGGCCTACGTCGTCGGGCGAACCTGGCATCAGGGCCGCGACAACGTGCTCCGCAGTCTTGTGTGGTTCGCCGCCCCGATCGCCGCCGCCCTGGCCTTCACCGGCTGGTACAACTGGGTACGGTTCGGCGATCCGTTGCAGAACGGGTACAGCCTCGAGGCAGGTGCCCAACCGACCTTCTCCGCGAATCTCGCCGGTGGCCTCGCCGGCCTGCTCTTCAGCCCCGGCAAGAGCATTTTCGTCTTCTCCCCTCCCCTGCTGATCGCGGCTGCGGGTGCGCCCGCTTTCTTTCGCCGCCACAGGGCACTGGCGCTCGCCATCGCCGGAATGGTCGTCGCCAACGTTTTGTTCTACGCCGCCTATTACGACTGGTCAGGCGACTGGGCATGGGGTCCACGCTACATGGTGCCGATCATCGGCATGGCCATGCTGCCGGCGATCACCGTGCTCGAACGATGGCGCACGCTGGTGAGTCCGGCGCGACTCGGCATCGTCGCTACGGCTGTGGCCGGGGCGTTCGTGCAGCTGCTCGCCATCAGTGTCGATTTCTTCCAGCAGCTGGAGCGGCTGCGTAATCAGAACATCGAGGTGGAGAGCACGTACTGGGACGTGCCGCACACCGCCATCGTTCAGCACACGTTGACCGTGTGGCGGACCGTGAACGGGACGTCGCACCTGGATTTCCTTGGTCTGCCCTCAGAGTTTCTCACCCATGTGACCCAGCCCGTCCCGGATATCTGGTGGATCGTCCTGCGCCGAGGAGGGACCAGCCCGCTGTCGATTGGAGCCGTGATTGTTGTAGCGATCGTCGCTGCCATGACGCTGGTGGCACGTGCGCGTCTGCCCGGGAGCCCTTCGCCTGCGTCACCGAGCCCCCAGCTTCCCCGCCCGGTACGAGGGCGATAACGTGGCTGGCGTGCGCCGGTACCTGCCTCTTTGACGCCGCTCGTCGACGTCCCCATCGCGGTGCTCGACCCAGCCCGCTTCTCAGGGACTGTCAGCGCGCCTCTGTACGACGACTTCCAGCACGCCGCGGAACAGGCGCGGAAGCTGCTCGCCGGCCGCGTCGTGTGGAACATCAACACCACTGCCCACGGCGGCGGCGTCGCCGAGATGCTCCGGTCGCTGCTCGGCTATGTTCGCGGCGCGGGGATCGATGCTCGCTGGGAGGTGATCACCGGTGACAGCGAGTTCTTCCGTGTCACCAAGCGCATCCACAACAACCTGCACGGCTCCGCCGGCGACGGCGGCGAGCTGGGCGGCGCCGAGCGCGCCGTCTACAACGCTGTGTTGGACACCAACGCCGACGCCTTGCGCGCCTGCGTCCGCGCTAACGACGTGGTCATCGTCCACGACCCGCAGACCGCGGGCCTGATCCCAGCGATTCGAGATATCGGCGCGCGGGTGATCTGGCGCTGCCACGTCGGCACCGACACCCCCAACGACCTCGTCCGCCGCGCATGGGCCTTCCTGCTGCCCGATGTGGTGCAGGCGGATGCGGTCATCTTCTCGCACAGTGCGTTCGCATGGAAGGGCATCGACGAAGCGCGCATCCATATCGTTGCGCCCTCGATCGACGCCTTCTCGCCGAAGAACTATGAGCTCGACGCGGACACCGTGCAGCTCATTCTCGGCGCTGCGCGAATCGTCGACGGAGGCCGGCAAGGAACGCCGAGCTTCGTCCGGCAGGACGGCAGTGCGGCGCGCATCGACTCGCGCGCACGGATCATCGACGACGTTCCCATCCCCTCAGGCGTGCCAGTGGTCACCCAGGTGTCGCGCTGGGATCGGCTCAAGGATCCCGTCGGGGTGCTTCAGGGTTTCGTCGACCACGTCGCGCCCCGGCATCCCACCTCTCACCTGGCTCTCGCCGGTCCTGACGTCGCCGCGGTCAGTGACGACCCCGAGGGCGCCGAGGTGCTCGCCGAGGTCACCGAGTCGCGCCGCGGGCTCGCCGAGGCGATGCGCGATCGAGTCCACCTGCTCTGCCTGCCGATGGACGACGACGAGGTCAACGCCGTGATGGTCAACGCGTTGCAGCGACACGCGACCGTGGCCGTGCAGAAGAGTCTCGCCGAGGGTTTCGGTCTCACCGTCGCCGAGGCGATGTGGAAGGGCCGGCCGGTCGTCGCCAGTCGCGTGGGCGGCATCCAGGACCAGATCGTCGACGGGGTGAGCGGGCTGCTCCTCGACGACCCCACCGACCTGAGGGCATTCGGCGACGCCGTCAGCGAGCTGCTCGACGACCCTCGGCGCGCCGCGGCCATGGGCGACAGCGCTCGTGAGCAGGTGCGCGAGCTGTTCCTCGGCCCCCGTCACCTCATACAGTACGTGGACCTGCTGAACACCTTGCCCTGACCGATCACGGCCTGTCTCAGGAGGATGAGCATGCCCGACATCGACGAAGGCGCCGTCGACATCCCCGACCCCGAGCGCGCCCTGGGAACGGCGGAGCGAGACGAGTCCGCCTTCGATCCCGGTGGCGACACGCCGCCTCCTCGCGATCACGAGCCGGGGCTTGGCGAGGATCCACGCTACGACCCGGGTGGGGCAGGACGTCAGCCGGAGGACGACGAGGACGAGGACCGGCGCTGAGAGGCGCCGGGCTCAGTTGTCGCGGACGGCGGCAGGCGAGACCATCGGGCTGTCGACCAGCCCCTGCACCTTTTGGCCGGCGCGGCCGACCAGCGCCATCACCGAGTACACGCGTTCGTGTCCACACTGCAGGCAGCGATCGATGATCTCCATGTCGGTCTCGATCAGCACGCGCCCCACCACGCCGCACTTCGAGCAGATCTCGGCGCGATCTTTGACTGTTGCCACGTGTGCCATGCCCACCACCTCCTTCACACGCCCGCGACCCGTGAGCGTACGCCTCCTCGGGCCGGTGCACAAGTGACCAATGTCGCGCTCGCGGATGACGCGGAGCGTCAGCCGGTGCGGCGCTGCTGATCCTCTACGCCGGCTGGCTCGAGGTCGCTATCGTCGGGCCGAAGTGCAGGCAATGGTTCTCGACGCACCGCGCACTCGACTGCAGGCTCGAGATATCCGCGAACCACGAACCGGTCCCGGTGAGGTGCTCATCGACGTGCACGCCTGCGGCGTGTGCCGCACCGACCTCCATGTCGTCGACGGGGAGCTCAGCGATGCCAAGCTGCCCTTGATCCCCGGTCACCAGGTGGTGGGGACTGTTGTCGCGGTAGGCGCTGACGTGACCACGTTGAAAATCGCTGATCGCGTCGGCGTTCCCTGGCTTGGCTGGACGTGCGGTGAATGCAGGTATTGCACGTCGGGGCGCGAGAATCTCTGCGATCGAGCGCAGTTCACCGGCTACCAGCGCGATGGCGGATACGCGGAACGCTGCGTCGCCGATCACCGCTTCTGCTTCGCCATCCCCGACGGCTACCCCGATCTAGCCGCGGCACCGCTGCTCTGCGCCGGCCTCATCGGCTACCGCTCACTTCGCGCCACCGGCAGTGCCGAACGACTCGGCCTCTACGGGTTCGGCGCCTCAGCGCACATCGTCATCCAGGTCGCGCGACACCAGGGGCGGCGCGTCTTCGCATTCACCAGGGACGGCGACGCCGCGGCGCAGCGGTTCGCCACGGATCTCGGCGCCGAATGGGCCGGCGACGCGCTTCGTCCCGGGCCCGAGGAGCTCGACGCGGCGATCATCTTCGCCCCCGCCGGCGAGCTGGTCCCCGCGGCGCTGCGCGCGGTTGCCAAGGGAGGCATCGTGGTCTGCGCCGGCATCCACATGAGCGACATCCCGTCGTTTCCCTACAGCATCCTCTGGGGCGAGCGCACGGTCACCTCGATCGCCAACCTCACCCGTCGTGACGGCGAGGAGTTTCTCGCCCTCGCCCCCACGGTCCCAGTGCGAATCGAGACCGAGACCTATGCCCTGGCAGCGGCGAACGAGGCGCTCGAGCGCCTGCGCCACGGCGATGTCCGCGGAGCGGCTGTGCTGCTCATCGACGGCGCGTCGCCTGACACCCGCTGAGCGCTGGCACATCAACCTTCAGCTTCGAGCTCTGCCTTCGCCTTGGCGAGCAGGTCACGTTCTGCCGGCCCCACCTCGGGGTACTGCGGATCGATGCGCATCAGGGCGTCGACGACCAGTGAGGCGGTCGCCAGACGGGTGAACCACTTGTCATCGGCGGGCACCACGTACCACGGCGCCCACTTGGTGCTGGTGTTGCTGAGCACATCGGAATACGCCTGCTGGTACTCGTCCCAATGTCGGCGTTCGAGGACGTCAGCCGCGGAGAACTTCCAGTTCTTGCGCATCTCTTTGATGCGTTCCAGGAAGCGCCGTCGCTGCTCCTCCTTGGAGACGTTGAGAAACACCTTGACGATGTGGATCCCATTGTCGACCAGGTAACGCTCCCATTCATTGATCTCGCGAAAGCGCCGCTGCCACACACTCTTGCCACTCTGGATGCTGGGCAGTCGCTGCCGCTCCAGGTTCTCGGGATGAACGCGGACGACGAGCACTTCCTCGTAATGAGATCGGTTGAAGATGCCGATGGCGCCGCGCTCGGGCAGTGCCCTGGCGTATCGCCAGAGGTAATCGTGGTTGAGCTCCTCGACCGAGGGCACCTTGAAGCTACGCACGTGCACTCCCGCCGGATTGACCCCGCTCATCACGTGTTTCACCGTGCCGTCCTTGCCCGAAGCGTCGAGCCCCTGGAGCACGACGAGCACTGCGTACGTGTCTTGCGCCGACAGCCGGTCCTGATACTCGGCGAGCAGGGCGATGCTCGAGCGCAGCGCCTCGTCGGCGTCGGCTTTGGCCACGTAACCGGCCGTGTGGCGAGGGTCGAACCCGTGGGGCAGGATCACCGTCGAACCCGGCTCGACGCGCAGCGGATCGATGAGCTTGCGCAGCGCCGCGCGCTTGGGATCGGTCATGGCCGGCCGACAGCCTGGAAGCGTTCGGGGCGGGGCGTCGAACCCGCCGCCATCTCGTCGGATCCGGACGGCGAACTCAGCCGGCGATGCCGAGCTCTGCCCACCCCGCGACGATCACCGCGGCGAGCTCGCGCAGCGAGCGCTGCCAGCCGGGGGGCGCATCCGCCCAGGTGAATTCCCCGTTGGCGAGGCGCACCGCACCGGCCTGCTCGACGGGGATCACCACCAGGGCACGCGCTTGGGGCACGTGCGCGGCGAAGACGCTGATGTCCAGCCGGGCGCCGTGCTCGGGCAACTTGTTGACAACCAGGGTGATCGGTTTGTTGGCGCTCTGCAGAAGGCGGCACGCCTCGGCGACCAGGCTGGCGGTCGGCGGCTCGGCATCGGTGACCACGATCAGCTGATCCGCGGTGTTGATCGCCGCCCGGGTCGCCGGGTCCTGGAGGCCGGTGCCGCAGTCGAGCATGATGACGCCGACCATCGCCTGGAGCCGGGCGATCACCCGCTCGTACGCCTTCTGGTCGAGACGGGTCATCCGCTCGGGGTCGGTCGGCGAGGGCAGCACCATCAGCCCGTGGGCGGCCCGGCCGAGGGATGTGTCGAGCGCGGTGACCGTCAAGGCGGGATGCTCCAGGTGCTCGAGGAGGTCGTCGACGAAAATCGTGTGGTCCGGTGTCAGGGTGCGCCCCAACGAGCCGAAGTCGGGGTTGGTGTCGATGGCCAGGATGCGGTCCCGGCGCTCCATGGCGAAGAGCTCGCCGAGCAGCGCCGCCACGGTGGTCTTGCCAACGCCTCCCTTGGGCGAGAGCACGGCGATGGTCGCGCAGCGCGTAAGGCGAGGGGCCGCGATGGCGATGTCGAGCTGGCGCCGGTAGTCCGTCGATCGCCACGCGCGGCGGGCGCGCTGCATCCGCGAGGGGGCACGGCGCCGACTCAGCTCCTTGGGGGTTGGCGGCCGGAACGCCTCCTCGGTGGTCACCGGGACGAGCTGATCGGTGACGCTCGGCGCGGAAAGCATCGCCCCGGTGGCCACGCCGAGGCGGCGGCCGAAGGGCGCGCGGCGCGGCAGGGTCTCACCGGTCCGGATCAATGGAGGCGGGGGCGGCTGGACCGCAGCCTGCGGCGCAGCGGCGGCCGGACCGGCCAGGACCGACGGTGCGACGGACACGCCGCTGCTCGCCGGCGCGTCCGTGGTGTCCGCAGCCGTCGCCTCCTCGGGCGATGGGGCGGCGACAGGGGGGCGCCCGTCGGCAGCAGGACCGCCCGAGGCGCTCGGCGGCGCGGACTGAGCCGCCTCGGCGACGGTTTGGGCAAAGCCACGCAGCTCGAGCACCTCCCCCTCGACGACTCCGCAGTCGGCAAGCGAGGAGGTGGCGGGGAGGATCTCGCCGCCCTGCCGGGCGATCGCCCAGAACTGGCCGTCCTGGGCGAGGTTCTCGCTTCCCGCATCGCCGCGGGTGCAGATCTCGGCGAGTCCCGGTAGGAGATCGCCGATGGGCGCACCCACCGGGAGAGCGACCTCTGCACGCCGATCGGGACCGACGACGGTCACGATCATCTTGTCCACGGCACCACTCCTGTCCCCCGCCCGGGCGGTGGCACCATGTCGTCAGGGCCCCTGCCAGCGGGGAGCGTACGCGGCGGGTCGGCTTTCTGTCAAACGATTTCGGCGCTTTCACACATTCGCCATGGCCAGCTCGCGTGTTGGCGTCACACTCAGCAATAACTGGCGGGCGGCGACGGCGAGTGGCCGGGCACTAGCATTGCCGGCCATGGTCGAGCTCGAGCAGGGCGTGCCCGCGGCCGGCTGGGACGACTGGCTGACCGCCCATGGTGGACACGTGCTGCAGAGCCGAGCTTGGGCTCGGTTCCAGGACGCTCTGGGGCACAGAGTCCTCCATTGCGCCGGCGACTCATGGTCCTGGCTGGGGACAATGGAGAAGCTCCACGGCATTCATCATCTCTACGTGCCCTACGGCCCGACACTCGGCGATGGCGACATTGCGGGGCTCAGCGGAGCGCTCAGCGAAGGCGGACGCCGCGGTGGCGCCGACTTCGTCCGCGTCGAGCCGGTGGGGACGGGGGCGGGTGCCTGGCTCGACAGCGGCACGCTGACAGCCACGACACCGACGCAGCCGCGTGACACGTGGATACTGGATCTCAGCCCGGACGTCGAGACGCTGCGCAGAGGACTCGAGAAGGGTCACCGCTGGCGCGTCAACGCCGCGGAGCGAAAGGGCGTCTCCGTCTCCGAGTCGCGCGACCCAGGTGACATCGAGACGTTCCTCACGCTGTTGCGCGACACCACCGAACACGGTGGGTTTCGGGCGCAGCAGGACGATCACTACCGCACCCTGATGCGCGTGCTCGGCGCCGACGGTCACGCCCGTCTGTACATCGCCCGATTCGAAGGACGGAGCGTCGCCGCCAGCATCGTGCTCGACTTCGCGGGAACGCGCTACTACCTTCATTCCGCAGCCGACCAGGTGGTCAACCGCCGCGTCGGCGCGGCCGTGCCGCTGCTCTGGACGATGATCATCGACGCCAAGCAGTTGGGGGCACGCATCTTCGACTTCTGGGGTGTCGCACCCGACGACAGCCCCAACCATCCCTGGGCGGGGATCAGCGCCTTCAAACGAGCCTTCGGCGGCCGGATGCTGCGCCGCGACGGCACCTGGGACATGCCGCTACGTCGTCTTCGCTACCGCGCCTACCGCGCAGCGCGGTCAGTCCTGCGCCGGTGAGAGCGGCGACGCCGGCCGAGCTGGAACGCTGGGACGACATGGTCCTTGCCAATCCCGACGGCGGCCACATCCTGCAAAGCCGCGTGTGGGGCGACTACAAGCGACGGCATGGCTGGCGTCCGCGCTACACGGTGTACGACGTCGACGGTCGCTCGATCGCCGTGCTCTTCCTCACCCGCCGCTTTGCCGGTTTCGGCGAGCTCTGGTATGCGCCCAAGGGTCCGGGGATCGGTGATGTCGGGCAGATGCGCAGCATCGTCGAGGCCACGGCACACGCCCGCCCCGCCTTTGTCGTCAAGTGGGAGCCCGAGCTGCGTGAGGACGGCGCTGACCTCGCCACATTTCCCGGTGCACCACTGCGCCGGGCGCTCTACGACATCCAGGCCAGCAAGGCGACGATCATCGTCGACCTGCGTCCATCCGAGGACGACATCATCGCGTCCTTCAAGCCGAAGACTCGCTACAACGTGCGCCTTGCGGAGAGAAAGGGCGTCACCGTCGCCGCCGTCGAGAGCGATGAGCGCAACCTCGACACCATGTTCTCCCTGATGCAGGCGACGCGGCGGCGGGCTCAGTTCCTGCTGCGCCCCCGCGACTACTACATCGACTCCTGGCGGTTCCATGAACAGCGCGGGCGCGGGCAGCTGTTCCTGGCATCGGCGGACGGCGAGGTCATCGCCGGCGCCTTTGTCACCTACATGGGACGCAGGAGCTGGTACAAGGACGGCGGCTCGATACGCGAGCGCAGCAGCCTGATGGCGCCCCATCTGCTGCAGTGGGAAGCGATGCGCTGGCTGCGCTCACGCGGCGTCGAGAGCTACGACCTGGTGGGCGTGCCGCCCCGGACGCAGATGTTGCCGACACACCCCCTCTACGGCTTGATGCAGTTCAAGTCGGGGTTCGCCGAAGGTGTCGTCGAGTACGTGGGCACCTGGGACCAGCCCCTCTCCGCTCGCTACGGCGCCTGGGTCAGGTTCGGTGAGCAGGCCTTCACCCTCTTCAGCCAGCGCATCCGCAAGACCTCGCTCTACTGACCGACACAAGTCGAGGACTGGGCCAGTCTGGAGAGTCATGGCAAGATATGGGCGCCGAGAAGCGTTCAATCCTTTACAGGGCAACCACGCCAGACAATCGGCAGGAGAGAACCAGGTGCCATACCGCTCGCCCGAACTGGAGCGATTGGGCAATTTGCGCCGGATTGCCGGCACGAGCATCGTCGCCAGCATCGGCAACCCGTCCGGCGGAACGCTGGCCGCGCAGAGCGGCTCGCCCAACACGACCGCAACAAGTCACGGACTCGGGCCCAGCGCGGTCGCCGGGGCCGGCTTGGTAGCGGCAGGGCTGGCCACCAGGCGGCGGCGCGACGACGCCCACACCCGCAGCGACTGAGCCTAATCCTCGAGCCGGGGGCACGGAGACCAGGGCTGCCACGGCAGACCTGATCTGGCTGGCTGCCCGGCCTGATCCAGAGCTCCACTCCATCGTCGGCTCGGCTTCGGCGCCGGTCGACTTCGATCTGCTCGTCGACGCCTGCATCGATCAGCGGGTCGGCCCGCTCGTGCTGACAGCACTGGAGCGCGCCGGCGTTGTCGACCGGCTCGGCGCCGCCCAGGAACGTCTCCGCCGCGACGCCGGCCTCTGGCAGGCCCGTGCCCTGCTGCTCCCCCGCGCGCTGGACCTGGCGGTGGGTCCCCTCCGCCGCGGCGGGCTCGACCCCTTGGTCTTCAAGGGCCCCACCCTGGCGGCGCGATACCCCCGGCCCGCCTTGCGGCCGATGGTGGATATCGACCTCATCCTGCCCACGGGCAGCCACGATCGCGCCGTCGGCCTGCTGACGCGCGCGGGGTGGAGCGTCGACCACGCGATCGACAGCCGCCGCCACGACACCACCCTGGTCCACCCTGACCTTCCCTCGCTCCCGCTCGAGGTGCATGACGCCCTCGACACCCCAAGGGAGCGAGCAACCCGGCTGACCGCCGACCAGCTGTGGGCGCGACGCATCCCGGTGACCTGCTTCGGCGTCGAGACCACGACGCTTCCCGCCGAGGACGAACTGGTCGCTCTGGCTGTGCACGCGGCCAAGCCCTACCACTGCTTCGACCGGCTCATCTGGCTGGTTGACCTGGTGGTCGCCGGCGCCTCCGCGCCCGGTGGCCAGGGTCTTGACTGGGAGCTGGTCGTAAAGCTCGCCGACCGCGCCCGCTGCCGGACCATCGTGTCCGTGTCGCTCATCCTCGCCGGGCAGCTCGGGCTCGACGCGCCGGAGGAGGCGCGCGGGTTGCCGCGGTCTGCCTGGCGGCGCCGGGCGCTGGCGCCGCTCTTCGACGGCCAGTGGCCGCTGACACCGCCGTCGGTCCGCACCCGGCGCATCGCGCGCTTTGCGCTGCCCGACCTTGCGGCAACCCGGGCGCGGCTGTACATCGGCGAGGAACCCTGGCGGCACCCGAGGGAGCTCCTTCGCGACGCGCCACGGACCGTCCGCCGGATGGCGACGCCGCGGCGGCCCCGTACCGGCATAGCCGCTGCCAGCGTGGTGCTCGCGGCGGGGCTGCGCCTGGCTCCGGCGCAGGCGGTGTGGCGGGCGGTCGATGCCGTCTCCCGCCGCCTTCCCAGGCGAAGGCTCGAGCTGGAGGACCCCGCCGAGACCGCGGCGTTGCTCGGCTCGCGCATCGATGCCGTGCTCGGCTCGCCGGTGATCGGTGTGCGCGGTCGCTGCCTGAAGCGCAGCCTCATCCTCTACGCGATGCTGCGACGGCGCGGACTGCGCCCGCGCTGGACGGTGGGCCATCTCGTCGATGCTGGAGGCGGCTTCGCGGTTCACGCCTGGTGCAGCCTCGATGGGGTCGCCGTCGCCGAGCCGCCGGGCATTGCGGACGTCTATCGGGGGCTGCTGACCCGTGAGCCGGAATGACGGCATCCACCTGTTCGTCGCCGGTCGCTCACTGGCGCTGCGCGGCGGTGGCCTCAACGAGCCACTGAGGGCCTGGCTCGGCGCGGCAGCCACTCCGGCCACCGGCTGGGTGGCAATCGGTGCTCCAGTACGGCTGGACTTGGCGCCGGTGGACCTTGTCCCCGAAGAACTGAGCGTCCTCCATGGCGAGCCGCTGGTCGAGGTTCGCGGTGATGGTGACGGCCGGCGCTGGTTTTCCATCCCGGGCGCCGATCCAGCCGTGTCTCTCGATCTGCGACGTCGGGTGATCGTCTGCGCCCCGGAGGCCGCCGGCGAGCCCGGGCGGCACCTGCCCCTGGTGGCCCTGGCGCTCCTCTGCGCACTCCGAGCCACGGGACTCCTGCCCCTCCACGCCGGCGCTGTCGTCCTGGCAGGCGGCGCGGTTCTTCTCGTCGGTCCCAGCGGTCAGGGCAAGTCCACCGCCGCCGCCCGGGCTGCCGCCGACGGGCTCGAGGTGATCGCCGACGACACCGTGCTGATCGACGGCGAGACCGTCCACGGCATCGGTTCGGGGATCCGCATGCGCGTGCCCGGGCAGGTCGAGCGACCGGTCCTGGCGGTGCCGCGGCACGGGCCGCTGCCCTGCCGGGCTGTGGTCGTCCTCCATCGGCCGGGCGAGGGTGGCGCAGAGCCGGGGATGACGCCGGAACCCCGGCACGACGTGTACGCGGCCCTGCTCGCCGCCACGCCGGTGGCCATGGATCCGGACAGCCTCGACGCCACTCGGGCGGGACTTCTGCAACTCGCCCGGCTGCCGGGCTTTCGCATGTTCCCCGGGTCGCCCGACGCCCCGCTGCGCCCCGCGCTGGAGAACGCGCTCGGCGCCGGCCATGCATGATGCCGGCGTCATGGCCTCGCGCACCCCGCTTCGCAACACGGCGGTGCTCGATGACGACCTTGGCGACGGCCACATCCTGCTCGATCCGCGCAGCGGCGACTACTTCCGCCTGGAGGGAACAGCGGCGGCGGTATGGGAGCTGTGCGATGGCGTGAGGACCGAGTCGACCATCGTCGCCGAGGTGGCCAGACGGTCGGGCGCTCCTCGGGCGCAGGTGCGCGCCGACGTCGCCGCCTTCCTTGACGAATGCGCCGCCGCCGGACTGGTGCAGTTCGGCTGATCGCGTCGGCTGAGGCGAGTGTCCAGGGATGGCATGATGTGCCGCCGTGATTCACGCCCTGCCGGCGGTCATCAACATCAACATCGACCCCGTCGTCCACATCGGCGGGCTGTCGATCCACTGGTACGGAGTCGGCTACGCGGTCGCCTTCTGGGCGGCTTGGAAGTTCGGCGCCAGTCCCGAGCTTCGCCGCCACGGCATGTCGCAGCCGGCCATCGACCGGTTGACGACGTGGTGCATCGTCGTCGGGTTGATCGGCGCTCGCCTCTACTACGACGTTCAGAACACCGACCGCATCCATAGCGCGGTCGACGTCATCGCGGTGTGGAACGGGGGCATGGCGTTCTTCGGCGCCATCATCTCGGTGTTCGCGCTGCTCGCTGTCTTCGCCTGGCGCGATCGCGTCTCCTACTGGCTGCTCGTCGACGCCTGCGCCCTCTTCGCTGTGGTCGGCCAGCCGATCGGGCGCATCGGCAACATCATCAACGGAGACATCCTCGGCGATCCCAGCAGTCTCCCCTGGGCGACGTCGTACTCGAACCCCAACGCGGTGCTGCAGAGCGGCTTTTCGTACTGCAATCCGCCGGCCCCCTGCGTCGCCTATCAACCGGCCGGCGCCTACGAGATGCTCGCCACAATCCTCATCGGCGTCATCCTCTTTGCGATGCGCCACCGCGTGCGCATGGGGGTGATGGCGATCAGCTACGTGGCGCTGTACTCGATCAGTCAGATCATCGTCTTCTTCTGGCGGGCCAGTGAGCCAACCGTGCTCTGGCACCTCAAGCAGGCGCAGGTGACAGCGATCGTCATCCTCGCCGTCGTCGTGCCTATGCTGATCGTGCTGCGACGGCGCTTTCCCCCGTCCGCTGCCGCCGTGACCGGCACGGACGGCACTGCCGTCGCCGGCGTGGTGACCCGCGAGGCGCCTGCGTGAGTCCAGCGGAACGCCGCTATGGACTCACCATTCCGCTGCACGGCCACACCCTCGCCGAGCACGGTGACATCGTCACCGAGGCCGAGCAACTCGGCTACACCGATCTCTGGTCGTTCGAAACCTCGGGGATCGACGGCTTCAGTCCCCTCGTCCACGCGGCGTCACACACCACGACTGTGCGCCTGGGCACGGCGATCGTCGCCTCGTACACGCGTGGGCCCGCGCTCCTGGCGATGTCGGCGACGGCCTGCGAGCAGGCGGCGCCGGGACGCTTCATTCTCGGCGTCGGTGCGTCGACACAGACGATCGTCGAGAGCTGGAACGGCATCACCTACACCAAGCCCGTGTCCTCGGTCCGCGAGACGGTGCGACGGATGCGCCTCGCCTTTGCCGGAGAGCGCATGAATCTCGCCGCTGGTTCTCGCGGAGGTTTCCGCCTCGACATGCCTCCCGGCGCGCACGTCCCGGTGTACGTCGGTGCGTTGCGAGCCGGCATGCTGCGGCTCGCCGGCGAGGTTGCTGACGGCGTGATCATCAACTTCCTGCCTGCGCGCGCTGTTCCGCAGGTGCTCGACGAGGTCCGCGCCGGAGCCAGCGCCGCCGGTCGCGATCCCGAGGGCATCGACGTCGTCGCTCGGCACATGGTGTGCACCGACGAGATGAGCGACGAGACGCGGTTCGCCGCGCGATTTCTCCTGGCCGCGTACGTCACCTCGCCCCCGTACGAGGCGTTCCTGCGCTGGCTCGGACTCGGCCCGCTGATCGACCCGGTGCTCGATGCCTGGCGCGGTGGTGACCGCAACGCAGCGCTCGCGGCGATGGGCGACGACCTCCTTGGCGACCTGCTCGTCATCGGCGGCGTCGACGCGTGTCGCGCGCGCCTCGACGAGTACGTTCAAGCTGGCGTCCGCGTCCCCGTGGTGGCACCCTTCAGCGGAGTGAGGGACATGGAACAGCGACGCGCTGCAATTCGCCGTATGGTGCGGGAGCTGGCACCGGGCGGCTGACAGTCAGTGCGGTGCCTATACTCGCCGCGTGCGAGACCTCGCCGGCCTGATCTCGACCCTCCTCTACATCGAGATCATCCTTATCCTCATTCGCGTCGCGCTGTCCTGGTTCCCCGGGGTCGATCCATGGAACCCGCTGGTCCGCGCACTGCGCACCGTTGTGGACCCCGTGCTGTATCCGTTCCGGCGCATCCTGCCGACCTTCGCGGGGTTCGACCTGTCCCCCATCCTGGCGATCATCGTGCTCGATCAGATCCGGACGATCATCGACCCCATCGCCAACGGTGTGCCTGTCAGCGTGACTTTCGTCCTGGCGCTGATCATTCGTCGAGTCGTTCTCGACATCATCATCTTCTTCGTCATCATCGTTCTGCTCCGGCTCGTCATGTCCATGTTCCACGCCGACCCCTTTCATCCGCTGGTACGGATGGTGCGCGACGCCTCAACGCCACTGGTGCGGCCGTTCGCCTCGGTGATGCCACGCTCACGCTCCCTTGACATGGCCGCTCTGCTCGCCTTCGCCGTCTTCGTGGTGGCCTACTTCGTGGCTCAGCGAATCCTCGACGAGATCGTCATTCACTCGGTGTGAAGCGCCACTCACGCACCAGCGCGGTGACGTGCTGGGTGCGTGGCACGGTGGCGTCCACGCCCATCTCGCGGTAGACAGCCATCTCCTCCTCGACGCCGACGAGGACGCAGCGAACATCGGCTGGCGGTGGATGCCGCTCGGCACGAAAGCGCCGGACCAGCTCCCAGTCGTCGCGGACGTCGCCGACGTACAACGCGGCGGTGCTCTTGCACTGCTCGAACACGATGTCGAGGCACACGGGATCGGGCTTGCGCACCATGTCACCGGTGACCACGGCGGCGATCTCGACGTTGGCCCAACGGAGGCGGCGCAGCGCGGTGGACAGCTCCACCGGCGTGCGCCCGGTGATCAGCGCAACCCGCTCGACGCCAGTGGCGCGCAGCTGATTGACGAAGTCGACGCCGACGAGGGGCCGCTCGGCGTCGATCAGTCCGCTGTCACTGTCGACGTGCTGCGCGGGTTCGGCGAACACACTGAGATAGTCCCGCCTCCCCCAGTAGTACTCGTCGAAGACGCGCAACACCAGCCGGCCCTCGACGCGAGGCAGGTCCGGAGCCACCTCGCGCAGCCCGCGTAGACCACTGCCGGCCTCCTCGACGCCGTGCGCCAGGCGCATCACCTCATCGCCTCGGCCCCCGGCGCCGATTGCGGTCATGGCGATGCTCATGTCGATGTCGTCGTTGAATCCGCCGGCGCGTTTGAAGGCGCTGATGTCCGCCGGCGACGGGGTCCACGGATCGGCGACGCCCATGAGCCGCTGCACGTGAGTGGCGGTCCGGCGGATCACCTCGCGGAACGACCGGCTGACGTCGACGAGCACGCCGTCGACATCGAGGATCACGGTGTCGCACGCGAACGGATCGCCCCTGAGATCGTCGCGGATGTAGGCCCCGTCGGGGAGGCCGGTCACCAGCGCCGCGGTGCCGGGGCTCCCGCCGTGCCACGGCGCGGCTCTCGGGGAGCGCCGCGCTCCCGACGCACCTCGACGCGATAGGCGCCGTCGCCGAGAAGCGCCACCACCGCCCGCTCCAGCGCGGGACCGGAGTCGGCGGCGAGCTCCTCGGGAAGCAGGATCTCGTCCGTGCGATCACCCTGCTCGACGTGGAGGACGACCAAGGCGTCGCCGTGATGGCGTTCCAGCGCCTCGCGCAGGGCGGGCATCAGCTTCGCCTGCTCAGCGCGCACGCCGATGTGCAGCACCTGGTTTCGCTTCCAGCTCAGCAGTCGCGGATCCTCGAGGGCGAAGACGCTCTCGGCGATGATCTTCGGCGGCTCGACGTCGGCGCGCTCCTCGTCGTCGGCGAGAGCGACCACCACCCCGCCGCGCGACGATGCCGTTTCCACACGGCCGCGCACCACGATGACCGCATCCGGCCGGAGCACGTCGACGCACTCGGCAAAGGTGCGCGCGAACACCACCACCTCGCAGCTCCCGGACATGTCCTCGATCTGCAGAAAGGCCATGCGATCACCGTTGGTGCTGCGCCTGGGGACCACGGCACGCACCTCGCGAATGACGCCGCCTAGCTGGACGACCAGCCCGTCGAGGTGCGCACCGAGGTCACCGATGGACGTGTCGATGCGCGTTCGCAGCGTGTCCTCGATGCGCCGCAGGGGATGGTCGCTGAGGTACATGCCGAGGAGCTCGCGCTCCCAACGGAGTCGGTCGTCGTCGGCAGTCTCGACGACGATGCCGTCATCGAGGCGCTCCATTGCCGGCGGGACATCCGCCTCGGTGCCATCACCGGAGTCGCCGCCGAACAGCGACGTCTGTCCGATCTCGCGCTCGTAGCGGATCTGCGCCGCGCGATCCACGGCGCGGTCGATGACCGCGAGCAGGACTCCGCGGTCGCCGAGGCAGTCGCACGCGCCACTGCGCACCAGGGCCTCGAGGACGCGGCGGTTGAGGTCGCGACCGCCGGCGCGCAGGCAGAGGTCGAGGAGGCTCTGGAACGGACCACCCTCCTGCCGCGCGGCGAGCAGGCTCTCCACGACCTTCTCGCCGACGTTCTTGATGTGACAGAGCCCGTAGAGGATCTCGCGCCTTTCCCGGTCGCCGACGACGAACCCCGCCCCGCTGCGATTGACATCGGGTGGCAGCACCACCAGCCCGCGCGCGTGAGCGTCGTGGATGGTCTGCTTCAGCTTGTCGAAGTCACCGGCCTTGCTGTTGAGCAGCGCCGCCATGTACTCGAGCGGATAGTTCGCCTTGAGATACGCAGTCTGGTAGGAGATGAGTGCGTAGCACGTCGCATGAGCGGCGTTGAAACCGTAGCCGGCGAAGAAGGCGATGAGGTCGAAGAGCTCGCTCGCCTTCTCCTGTGCCACCCCTCGCGCCGCGGCGCCGGCGAGAAACTTCTCGCGCTGCTTGGCCATCTTCGCCTTGTCCTTCTTGCCCATCGCGGCGCGAAGGATGTCGGCCTCGCCCAGGGTGAAGCCGGCCACCGCCGAGGCGATGAGCATCACCTGGTCCTGGTAGACCATCACGCCGTGGGTGTTGGCCAGGATGGGCTCCATCTCGGGGAGGAGGAACTCAACCGGTTCCTCGCCGCGCCGCCGCTTCATGTACAGGTCGATGAGCCCGCCCTCGATGGGACCGGGTCGGTTGAGCGCATTGGCGATGCTGAGGTCATCGAGCGTCTGCGGTTGCATGTCGAGAAGGATCTTCTTGCCGCCGACGGCCTCGAGCTGGAAGACGCCGAGCGTGTCGGCGCGGCCGAGCAGCGCGTAGGTGGCGGCGTCGTCAAGCGGCAGGGCATCGATGTCGATGACCTCGCCGGTGGTCTGGCGGATGTTCTCCAACGCCTCCTCGATGACGCCCAGGTTGGTGAGGCCGAGGAAGTCCATCTTCAGCAGGCCGAGCTTCTGCACACCGTCCATGTCGAACTGGGTGACGACGGCGTCGCGGTCGGTTGTCGAACGTTGCAGCGGCACGATGTTCTGCAACGGCTCCGGGGCGATCACCACGCCGGCGGCGTGGGTGCTGGCGTTGCGGCAGATCCCCTCGAGCCGGCGGGCGTTGTCGATCAACTGCTTTGCCCACTCTTCGGACTCGTACACGGCACGTAGCTCGCGGCTGTTCTTCAGCGCTCCCTCGAGCGTGATGCCGACGGTCTGCGGCACCAGCTTGGCGAGGCGATCGACGTCGGCGAGGGGAACATCGAGGACACGGCCGACGTCGCGGATCGCCGCACGCGCTGCCATGGTGCCGAAGGTGATGATCTGGGCGACGCGGTCGCGGCCGTACTTCTCCTGCACGTACTCGATCACCCGGTCGCGGCGGCGATCATCGAAGTCGATGTCGATATCGGGCATGGAGACGCGCTCGCGGTTGAGAAATCGCTCGAAGATGAGCCCATAGCGCAGCGGGCAGATGTTGGTGATGCGCAGCACGTAGGCGACCAGCGACCCGGCCGCGCTGCCGCGCCCGGGGCCGACCTTGACGTCGTGACAGCGCGCCGCGCGGATGAAGTCCCAGACGATGAGGAAGTACGCGGCAAAGCCGGTCTCACGGATGACGCCGAGCTCCATCGCCAGGCGCTCGCGCGCCTCTTGTGACGGGCTCTCGCCGTAGCGCTCGTGCAGCCCCTGCTCGCAGAGCTCAAGCAGGTAGCTGTCGGCGTCCATCCCCTCGGGGATCGGCGAGTAGCGGGGCAGCAGCGTCCTCCCCAGTGGCAGGGTCACATTGCACCGCTGCGCGATCTCCAAGGTGTTGCTGACCGCCTCGCCGTACTCGGCAAAGCGCGCGCGCATCTCGCCACCGCTGGTGAGGAAGAAGTCAGGCCCGGAGAAACGGAAGCGCTTCTCGTCCTGGCGGCGCGCCCCGGTCTGCAGGCAGAGCAGGATGTCGTGGGCCTCTGCGTCCTCCGGCCGCACGTAGTGCGCGTCGTTGGTGCACACCAGGGCAAGGTCGGTGCGGCGGGCGATCTCGACGAGGCCCTGCCTGATGGGCACCTCTTCGGCGATGCCGTGGTTCTGCAGCTCGAGGAAGTAGTTGTCGCGGCCGAAGATCTCCATGTGCTGCCGTGCCACCGACTCGGCCTCGTCGAGATCGCCGCGCAGGATCGCCTGGGGCAGCTCACCGCCAATGCATGCGGAGAGACAGATGAGCCCCTCGCTGTGCGCGGCGAGCAGCTCCTTGTCGATGCGTGGCTTGTAGTAGTAGCCCTCGAGCTGTGCCTTGCTGATCAGGGCGATGAGGTTGCGGTAGCCGGCGTCGTCGCGGGCGAGAAGGACGAGGTGGCTGGGGTCCCGGTCGGCCTTGCCCTCGCGGTCGTGCCGCGACCGGGGGGCCATGTACGCCTCGCAGCCGATGATCGGGGTGATCCCCGCCGCCTGTGCGGCCGCATAGAACTCGACCGCGCCGTAGAGCACCCCGTGGTCGGTGATCGCCACCGCCGGCTGGCCCAGCTGTTTGGCGGTTTCCACCAGCTCGCCGATCCTGGCCGCGCCGTCGAGCAGTGAGTACTCGGTGTGGGTGTGCAGATGGACGAAGGGCTCGGACGGCTCCCCACCCTGGGCCAGGTCAGCGGGGTCGGTCAACGCTCTCGAAGTCCTCCCACGACGCGCGGAATGGCTGCTCGGCGAACACGTGTACGGTACCACGCGGAGGGGTGGCCGTCACCGGTGGGGACAGTCTCGCGCCGGCGCCTGTGGACGGGAGGTGGCGGCGGGCAGGCGTCTCAGGCGGATGCGTGTTGGGCCAGCGCCCGGGCGGCCATGGTGTCCCCGTCGAGGTTGCGGATCGAGGCGAGCAGGCCGTCCCAGTTGGCGTCGATATCGGCGCTGGTGTACGACTGCTTCTGATCGGCGCCGCTGAGGATCCCCGCCGCGACCCAGTACGCCAGCGCCCAGATGGTGTGGGTGACGTTGTAGCCGGGCGCGCTGACGAAGAGCCCGCCGCCGGCGTGATACAGGTTGTCGAAGGCCCAGTAGCGCCCGTACGGGTTGCACGGTCCGTGATCGCTGTCCAGGGCCATGCGATGGGTGCCCATGATGTGCTTGTCCTGCGGCACCTGGCCGCGATCGGCGCGGCCGACGAGCAACGACCGAACGCCCGGATAGGCGCTGCCCGAACCGCCGACGGCGTGCATGATCTCCATCAACTTGGCGGCGTAGTGATCGGCGGCGTCGACCTCGTACTTGTGGCTCTTGTAGGTGATCCGCGGCACCGGTTCGCCGTAGACGTCGACGATCTCGGGATCCAGGTCGACGTAGTTGGTCAGCTGGGGCATGTCCTCGCCCTGCATCGTGAAAGCCGCCAGATGCTTGCGATACGGCGAGAGGCGCAGCAGGTCCTTCAGCTTCTGCCGCTGGGCGATGGCGGTCATGCTCGTCGCTTCGGAGATGGGGTTCTGATTGCCGCCGATCTCGACGATGCCACCCCGCGGGACCGAGGCGTCGAAGTGCTGCCGCCCCGGTCCGCTGCCGGCGAAGTCGTCCATGGTGTGGGTGCTGGTGCGACCTCGCCAGGGGTGCAGCTCCTGGTTGAAGACGGCGTACACCGCGGTCTGCAGATGAAGCATGAGATTGCGCCCGAGCAAACCGCTTGGCTCCGTCGCCGACGTGCGCAGCTTGGTGAGGTCGTTCTCGTCGGGGGTGCTGCCGATGCCGCTGCGCAGCGAGAGGCGCACCGCCTCGAACGGGGTGTTGGCCAGCACCACCAGGTCGGCGGTCTCGGTGTGGCGATTGCCGTCGGCGTCGATGTAGCTCACCCCGGTCGCCCGATGCCGGCCGTTGCTGCCATTGCTGTCAGTTTCGAGATGGGTGACATTGCACTCGCTGCGCAGCTCGACGCGACCGGTGCTCATGGCGTCGTGGAGCACCCAGATGCCGCCGCCCTTGGCGTTGATCGGGCAGCCGAAGTCGAGACAGAAGGAGCAGTCGTTGCACGCATTCCGACCGCGATAAGGACGCGAGTTCACCGACGTCGGCACGGGGACGGCGTGATAGCCGAGGCGGTTGACGGCATCGCCGAGAAGAAGGTTGCTGTACATGGCAACCCCGGGTGGCATGGGAAACGGCGTGCTCCGCGGTGATTCGGCGGGGTTGGGGTTGACGATGCGTCCTGACGAGTCGCGGTAGGCCGGCCCCTGGATGCCGATCACCTCCTCCATCACCGCGTAGAACGGTTCGAGGTGGCGGTACTCCATCGGCCAGTCGGTGTAGGTCGTTCCGGCGATCGCCGGCTTGTCCCTGGTTCCACCCATCAGGGTGTTGGTGACGAAGTCGACCTCACGAAAGCGGCGGGCCTTGGCGTCGTAGTGCGCGGTTGCGCCACCGACCACGGTGGGCAGGTTGTCGACGTCGCCGACAACGCTGCGCGCACCCGACTTGGGCGACTCGCGGAAGCTGCGCGGCTCCAGGATGGGGTCCTGGGCGATCGGCGGAGTGCGCACCTCGAACGCCAGCTCGTCGTCGGGGTAGAACGCCTGGACCTTGCTGATGTCCCCGCCCAGACCGGTGTGGAAATTGCGCCCCTTCTCGAGCACGAGCACGTCCCACTGACCGCTGCGCGCGAGTAGGCGAGCCACTGTCGACCCCGACGCACCACTGCCGACCACGATGGCGCGCTTGCGTCCGGAACCGCGCCGGGCGATGGCCACGCCAACCCCGGCGGCGACACCAGCAGCGACCACGCCCGCAGCAGCGCCCGTGGCGCGGCGATTCACTGGGTGAGCCCGAAGAGATCGACGAGAGCCTTCTCCACCGCGGGATCGGCAGCGCCGGTATCCGCCGCGCTCACCGGGCGATACTCACGGTAGCCGCCGCGCGGCTGATACACCGCGGCATCGCCGAAGCCGGCGTTGTGTCCCTGGTTGGCGCCCAGCTCGGAGTCGCCGAGGTTCTCGTCATAGATGCTGTTGCCCAGCGGTTGGGTGTCGCCGTCGTAGCGCAGCACCTTCCACATCGCGCCACCGCGGTTGCTGCCGTACTCGGGCAGGGCGAAGCACGCCTGCAAGGTGTGGTTGACGAGTACCGGGTAGAGGGCGACGACCGCGGCGGGGGCGGCGCTGGTGTTCGACGAACCGAATGCCGACGCACCGGAGGCGTCGAGCATGGCGTCCTGCTGCGCGGCGGTCGCCTGGGCGAATGCGACGCCGTGACGCGAGGTGGCGAACTTGTCATACGCGGCAAGTCCCGCGCGGTAGACGTCACGCAGCGGCGGCGGGATCTTGATCAATCCCTTGCGCACCGCGTCGCGGTACGCAGCGGGGAGCGACGCGTCGTCGGTGATCGCCGAGGGTCCGTAGAGCTGAGCGCGCCACGACTTCTCCTGCAACCGCGTCAGCTGCAGGAAGTGCCGCTGACCGCTGGCCGCGTCGACCAGGTCGTTACCCGGCGTCGTCGACGACGGCCGGCCGGTTGCCTTGTCGCCATAGGCGTTGCGGCCGCTGAAGCGTCCGTGAAGCCAGATCGCGGGATGGTCGGCGACCGATGCGGGCAGCTCGAACGCGGCGAGGAACAGGTCGACGAAGTCGACCGCGCGCGCCTCGCCGGCGCCGGGTTCGCCGTCAGCGGGGAGGATGCGACTGCAGAGCGCATCGCAGGTGGCGTACTCGGTCGCGGTGAAGAAATGCGCGTTGGCCGCAGCAGCGGCGGCGGCGGCACGAAGCAGAAGCTCCAGCGGCATCGACGCCGCGGCGCCCACACCCGCGGTCGCCGCCAGGAAGGCACGGCGGCTGAGTCCGTCGCTCACGTGGGATCTCCAGGCCGCGCGGCTGCAGCGCGGCGGCTCCTCCAACGCGGGCCATGATAGCCCCGGGCCTCGAGGTTCCTGTGGGCTGCGGAACGCGGGGTCAGCCGCGCCGGCGCAAGGATGCAACCACCTCGACGTGATGGGTCTGGGGAAACATGTCGACGAGGTCGAGGCGTTCGACGACGTAGGGACCCGACGCCACCATCAGGTGGAGGTCGCGGGCGAGGGTCGCCGGGTCGCAGGAGACGTACACGACGCGCGCGGGTCCGGTCAGCGCCAGCCACCCGGTGACGCCACCGCTGCACCCTGCCCGAGGCGGGTCGAGCACGACGGCGTCGATCGGCGAGGCTGCGGCCACCTCGGCAAGCGCCGACTCCACGGGCCTGGCAAGGTATTCCACCCGCTCGTCGACACCGTTGAGGCGGCTGTTGAGCACACCGAGGCGCGCGGCATTGCGGTTCGCCTCGATGCAGACCACGCTGGCGGCGCGTTCGGCAAGCACGCACGCGAGCATGCCGACACCCGCGTAAGCGTCGATCAGGCGCAGCCCCGAGATATCGCCAAGGTCGTCAAGAATGCACGAGTACAGGATCTCCATCTGCTCCTGGTTGACCTGGATGAAGGTGTCGGCGGTGACCCGAAAGCTGCGTGAGCGCCAGTGCAGGGTGGTCGCGTCGGTCATCCAGCGCGCCGCGCCGGTGAAGGCGAGGGCAGCGGAGTCGATCACCGCGGCGTCCATCGCCCGTGCCGGCTTGGGTCTGACGAGAAGCTCGTCGCCACCGGACCCGGCGGTGAGGTGGAGCACGGTCAGCTCCGGCGTCGCGCCCTGACGAACGGCGTCACGGAGGGCCGGGAGCGCGCCGGTGATCGTCGGGTGGTGGATGAGGCAGTCGTCGACGGCGATGGGCCGGTGACTGCGGGCCCGGTTGAACCCCAGCGCGGCGTCCGCGGTACCGGCGGCGCCGGGAACCACGTGGAACTCGCCGCGCCAGCGGTAGCGCCACGGCGTCTCCATGCCGTGGACTCCGACGGCGTCGGGGATGTCGACATGCTGGCGGTGCAGCGCGTCGACCACGACCTGTCGCTTCAGCTCGAGCTGATGCGCGTAGGCGACGTGCTGCAGATCGCAGCCTCCGCACTCGGGGACGTAGGGGCAGGGCGGCTCGACGCGATTCGGCGAGGCTTCGACGACCGCGACCGTACGAGCCCACCAGAGCCCGCCCCGACGTCTGGTCAGCTCGACGTCGACCAGCTCGTCGGGGAGCGCATCGCTGACCATCAGCGGCGCGCCGCTGTCGTCGCGGCTCAGGCAGCCACCGCCATGGACCATCGGCCCGCAGCGGACCCGCAAGCGCTCTCCGCGGAAGCGTGACGACTGCCGTGGGGCAGCGTCAGGGGGCGAGGCGCTCACGCAGCAGGCGGTTGACCAGCGCGGGGTCGGCGCGACCGCGGGTCGCGCTCATGACATGACCGACAAGGCGCCCGAACGCCGCCTGCTTGCCACCGCGAAAATCGGCGACCGCCTGCGCGTTGGC
>DASZGL010000043.1:0-6349 GCA_035938875.1 Candidatus Dormiibacterota bacterium | reverse complement strand
CTGGCCCTTGACCGGGAAGCCGCCGACGTCGCCGCCGGCGCAGAACGCCGGACCCTGACCGGTGATGACGCAGGCGCGCACGGTGGCGTCCTCGCTGAGCACGCGGAGCACGCGCGCCAGTCCCCAGGACATCTCTGCGGTCAGCGCATTGCGTTTTTCCGCACGGTTCAGCGTCAACCTGGCGATGCCTCCGTCTCGGCGCAGCACCAGCTCGTTGCCGGTGCCGGTCGCCGCATGGATCGCGTCGGGATCCGTCGACACCGCGTGCTCGCCGAGGGAACGCTCCACAGTCATCGCCGTCAGCTCGCCCGCCTGAACTTGGGCAGCGTCACCGACTCGCTGACGTCGTCGTAGACGATCTCCAGCGGCATGCCCACCACCAGCTGGTCGGGCGGGATGTCGACCACGGTGCTGCGGATGCGCACACCTTCATCGAGCTCGACCTCGACGATGGGGAAGGGAATCTCATCCTTGAACCCGGGATGCACCGGCTGGTGCACGACGCACCAGGAGTACACCTTGCCTTTGCCCGATGCCGGCACCCATTCGTAGTCCACCGAGTAGCAGGCGTCGCACATCGGGCGCGGATACATGCGCAGCTTGCCGCACGAGGCGCACTTCTGGATATGGATCTGGTGTTCGCGCATGTGCTCCCAGTACGGAGCGTTGTCCTTGCCGTACCGGGGCACAGGCTTGGGAATCGGTGGAGGCGCGGCCTGGCCTGCGGGCGCCGCCTGCGTCTGGGTCATCGCCTATCTCCTCAGGATGGCGACGGAGCCGTCGCCGTAGTCACCGTAGCCCGACACCAGGGCGACTTCCGCGTCGGCGACCTGCGATCGACCGGCGGTGCCGCGGAGCTGTTTGACCGCCTCGGCGATGTGGTTCATGCCCTGGATGTGTCCCTGGGAGAGCAGGCCCCCATGGGTGTTGACCGGGAGCTTGCCGCCGAGCTTGGTGGCGCCCGACTCGACGAACGGACCGCCCTCACCCTTCTTGACGAAGCCGATGTCCTCGAGCTGGTTGATGACGGTGAAGGTGAAGCAGTCGTAGAGCTCGGCGACGTCGATGTCTTCGGGTCCGACGCCGGCCATCTGGAATGCGCGGGGTGCGGCTTTCTTGACGCCGAAGATGGTCATGTCCTCGCGCTGCGTGATTGACATCGGCGAGTCCGGATGTCCTTCGGCAACGCCCATGACGTAGACGGGCTTGTTCTTCATGTCCTTGCTCCGGTCGGCGCGGGCGAGGACGACCGCGGCGACTCCGTCGGTCTCCAGGCAGCAGTCGAGGAGCCGGAAGGGATCGATGACCCAGCGTGAGCTGTGGTGATCCTCGACGGTGATGGGCTCGCGCATCATCGCGTTGTCGTTGAGCGACGCGTGTTCGCGTGTGGTCACCGCGACGGCCGCGAACTGATCGAAGGTGGTGCCGTACTGGTGCATGTGACGCCGAGCCATCGGGGCATACCACTGCGCCGGGATCATGACGCCGAACGGCATCTCGTGCTCGGCGACCATGCGGAACTGCGGTGCAACGGTGGCCATACCACCACCGACCCGCTCCCCTGATTTCTGATTGCGGCCGACGATGCAGAGCACGTAGTTGCAGATGCCGGCATTGAGAACTGAGGCGGCGAGCTGCAGGCTGGCCGTCGACGACGCGCCACCCATCTCCGGCCGGGCGGCGAACTTGACGTCGGGGAGCCCGAAGTTGGTCATGTAGTCCTCGGACACCGCGCCGTAGGTCATGGCGACGATGCCGTCGATCTCTTTGGGATCGAGCCCGGCGTCGTCGCAGGCCAGCTTGAACCCCTGAAGCTGCAGGACGAGGTCGCTGACCCCGGAGTTCTTGCTGTACGTCGTCTCACCGATGCCGACGATGCAGACGCTGTCACGCAGGTTGTCACTCACGCTGTCCTAGTCCCTCCAACTCCAACTCCTGTCATTGTCACTGTTCCGACGACCCCGACCGCCGCGCCGACAGCTTCGCCCACCGCGGCTGGCGCTTCTCGGCGAAAGCGCGAGGTCCTTCCTCGACGTCGGGGTGCACATAGTGCTCCTGGAGGATCCGCCAGCCGTTCAGAAGGCCGGCGCTCAGTCCGTGGTCGAGGCTCTCCCAGATCGCCCGCTTGGTGGCCATGACCGCCGCCGGAGAGTTGCCGGCCACGCCCTCGGCGAGCTCACGGGCGCGGGCCATCAGCTCACCGGCCTCGACAACCTCGGACACCAGGCCCCAGCGCAGCGCCTCGTGGGCGGTCAGCCGCTCCGCCCTTCCCAGCAGCGACATTCGCATCACCGCCTCGAATGGGATACGGCGCAGCAGCCCGATCGGCTCCAGCGCGCTGACCTGGCCCACGCTGACGTGGGGATCGAGGAATGTCGCCTCCTCGCTGCAGATGGTGATGTCGGAGTCGGCGATGAAATGCAGACCGCCGCCGGCGCAGACGCCATTGACCGCGGTGATCACCGGCTTCCACACGCCGCAGTGCAGCGCGGTGAGCTTCACCGAGTCGGCGTAGCCGGCGTGGTCGTCTGGGGCGGGCGCGTCGCCGGCGCGGTCGGTGAGGTCGAGACCCGAGCAGAAGCCGCGTCCGGCACCGGTGACGATGACCACTCGGGCGTCCTCGTCGTCGTCGATCTGCTGCCACGCGGCGCGCAGCTCTGCTCCCATCGAGGCGCCGATGGCGTTGAGGCGCTCGGGCCGGTTGAGCGTGAGCGTGGCGACGCCGTCGTCGATGCGCAGGCTGATGGAGCGGAAGTCGACCGTCTGCGCCATCACACCACTCCCTGCTCGCGCATGCGCGCCACCGCGGCGAGGTCGAGTCCCAGCGGCTCGAGGATCTCGGCGGTGTGCTCACCGAGCAGCGGGGCCCGTCCGGCGCGCCACGGCGTTGCGCTCATGCGAAACGGAGCGCCGGGATAGCGCAGAGTTCCCGCCTCGGGGTGATCGACCTCGACGAAAAAGCCGCGTTCGACGATGTGCGGGTCGTTGAAGAGGTCTTCCATGGTGTTCACCGCGCTGGCAGCGAAGCCACGCTCCTGACTGTGCGCCTGCACCTCCTTCTTGGTGCGTTGCATGGTCCACTCGAGCAGCATGGCGTCGACCTCAGGCTTGAGCCGTAGGTCGTTGAGGTTGTCGATGAAATGCGGGTCGGTCTTCAGCTCAGGCTTGCCCACCACCTCGGCGAAACGCGGCCACCAGGAGATCAGCGGGGCGTTGAAATGTACGTAGCCGTCGGCGCAGGGATAGACGCCCGTCGGCAGGATCGACCACCCCGGCGCCGCGCTGCGGTTGAAGGTGACGCTTCCGGTGTACGCCTCGCAGACGAGGTTGAGCGAGGCGCGGTCGGGTGACGATGTGAAGACCTCCAGCAGCGACACGTCGACGAGCTGGCCAGTGCCGGCAGCCTCGGCGGCGAACAGCGCACCCATGGCGAAGGTGGCCGCCACCGCACCCGCGTGGAACTGCAGCACCGTGTGCGCCAGTTTGAGTGGCTCACGGTCAGGCAGCCCGGTTGTCTGCATGGCTCCGCCCATGGCGTACAGGGTCAGCTCGCTGGCATCCCAGTCGCGGTAGGGTCCATCCTGGCCGAAGTTGCTGATGGCGATCCAGACCAGCTTGGCGTTCCTTTCGCGCAGGTCGTCGTATGCGACCTCATGACGTGACAACGCGCCGGGGCGTCCCGCCTCGACGACCAGGTCGGCGGACTCGGCGAGCGTGCTGACGAGCTGCTGGCCGTGACGGGTCGAGTGATCGATGCAGAGGCTGCGCTTGTTGGTGTTGCAGTGGAGAAAGAGGCCGCCGCATTCGATCGAGGGGACGTCATCGCGGTACGGGCCCCAGGCACGCGCCGGGTCACCGCCGTGGGGATGCTCGATCTTGATGACGTCGGCGCCGTAATCGGCGAGCAGCTTGGTGCACCACGGCCCGGCGATGCGGCCACCGAGCTCGAGCACACGGAGGCCCTGGAGCGCACCGCTCGGCGAGGCGCCGTCGCCGTTCAGCCAAGGCCCGCTCACGACTTCACCGTCTGCGGCTGGTGGAGCAGCTCGGCGTAGGTGTCGCCGATGTGCTCCTCGGCGACGAGCTCGTCGTATTCCGCATCACTCACGCCGAGCACCTCGCGGTAGAGGTAGTCGTTGTCCTGGCCGACCTTGGGCGCGTGACGGCGGATGTGCAGCGGAGTCCCCTGCATCTTCACCGCCGGTCCGCAGAAGGGGTAGCTGCCCACGTCGGGGATGTCGACGGTCTCGAAGAATCCGCGCGCCGTGAGCTGAGGATCGTCGAGCACCTCGCGCGTGGTGTGCAGGGCTCCGGCGCGGACACCGGCGTGTTGCAGGACGTTCATCGCCTCGATCGGCGACCGCTGTCGCGTCCAGCCGGCGATCTCCTCACGCAGCGCCGATGCGTTGGCGCGACGGCCCATGATGGTGGCGAAGCGCTCATCGTCGACCAGGTCGCCACGGTCGATTGCGGCGCACAGCCGGGCGAACTCGGCGTCGTTGGCGACGGCGATGGCGACCCAGCGGTCCACTCCCTGGTTGGGAAAGATGTCGTGCGGCGCCATCCAGGGATGTCCGTTGCCCAGCGTCGACTGGCTGCGCCCGTTGAGGCTGTAGTCCATCACCGCCTGGGAGAGGTGGTGGACCATGTTCTCCGCCTGCGACAAGTCGATGTGCTGCCCGCGCCCGCTGCGCCGGCGCCACCACAGCGCAGCCAGCGCGGCGAACGCCGCCGACGAGGCCGCCGCCGCGTCGGCGTGGTACACGGGGTACGTCGTCGTCGGATCGGAGTCGGTGTAACCGCGCAGCCACGTGTGGCCGACGATCGCCTCGACGTTGGCGCCGTATCCCTTGTGGTACTTGTACGGGCCGCTCATGCCGTACGCGGGCAGCGACACCCAGACGATGCCGGGGTTGAGCGGCGACAGGGCCTCGTAGGTGATCCCCAGCTTCTCCAGCGTCGCGGCTGCGTTGTTGTCGAGCAGGACGTCGCTCTTGGCGAACAGCCGCTTGAAGATCTCCATGCCCCGCGGCCGCTCCCAGTCGAGGGTGATCGAGAGCTTGTTGCGGCTGTGCAGGTTGATCGCGCTGCTGCGCTCCCAGGGACGGTCGCCCGCTTTGCGGTCGGGATAGTTGGAGCCCCATGGCCCCTCGTCGAGCATCGCCTGGGGCATGCGCGGCTGGCTTCGCGTGTTGACGTCGGGGCGCTGCAGCGATTCCACCCGGATCACCTCGGCGCCCATGTCGGCGAGCAGCTGCGACGCGAAGGGCCCCGCCCAGACGATGGTGAGGTCGAGGACGCGAATGCCCGACAGCGGCAGGCCGGTGGTGTCCGGTGGGCGGTTCACGATGGGAACTCGGTTGCGGTCAGCGGCCTGTAGTAACCCTCGGTGCGGTCGAAGAGCTTGACGACGCGCTTCGCCCACGGCGTGGAACGAACAAGCGGCCGAGCCGGGTTTTGCGTCCATGCCTCCCAGTCGGTGATGTCGTACAGCGCGAGGTACGGGAACTCCTCGCCGGCGCGATGGAAGCGACGTACCCGGACGACGCTGTCCGACGCGGCCAGCGGAGGCAGGTGATCGGTGTCATACCAGGCGTTGAACTCGTCGTCGCTCAGCCCGGAACGCGGCCTGGTGTGGACCACCATGAGCGCGCTCGACTCCGGTTCGGCCGGCAGCGTGCGCGGTCCGTCGGGAAAGATCTGCTGCCAGACGGTGCCGGCAGAGTCGTGCACGGCGGTGACATCGTCGACGTCGAGATAGGCGGCAAAGCGCGCCGGCGCGTCGTCGTAGAGCGCCACCCAGGGGTGCTCGAAGCGATCGCGCGGTGGTGGCGCATCCGCGTACCAGAAGACGACACCGCAACGCAGCGCGACCACGCTCATCGGGCCACGACCAGGGCATCCAGCGCGACGGCGCCGAGGCCACGCGGGCGCACCGCGACAGGGTTGAGGTCGAGCTCGCGCAGCGATTCGCCGGCGGCGAGGGCCAGCCGTTGCACGGCCATGAGCATGCCGACCAGCGCGTCAACGTCGGCCGGTGGCCGGCCGCGAAAACCGTCGAGCAGGGGGAATCCGCGCAGCGCTCGCACCGCTCGCTCGGCGTCGTCGCGGGTGAACGGCGTGACCAGGAATCGCACGTCGCCGAGCAGCTCGCTGAGCACACCGCCGAGCCCCACCATGACGGTGGCGCCGAAGGGCGGCTTGTGGGTGACCCCGACGATCACCTCGACACCATCGCCGACCTGCTCGCAGACGAGGACGCCGTCGAGCCGTGCCGATGGCAGCGTTTGCGCCGCGTGCTGGCGGAGGCGACCGGCGGCGCTCACCGCGTCCTTGGGGGCGACTCCGA
>DASZGL010000042.1:0-2180 GCA_035938875.1 Candidatus Dormiibacterota bacterium | reverse complement strand
GTGGCCCAGGGCCTGCTCGCCGAGCACCTGTTCGCGACGACGCCAGCGCACCGGCTGGTCGCGCTCACCGAGGCCGACAACGTCGCCGAACAGCGCTCTCTCGAGAAGTGCGCGTTCCGCCGTGAGGGGTTGCTGCGCCAGGGCGGCTTCCGCGGCGGGGCCTGGCGCGATGTGGTGGTCTACGGCCGCCTGCGCGACGACACATAGCGTCGACTTGTTGCCCGAGGCGGTGGCGCTGTCGGACGGCTTTCCATCGGTCGCCGGATCGACGCTCATCGACGGCCAGGTCCATCGTTCGACGGGCCCGTGGACTCCGGCGGTCCAGGCGCTGCTCCGCCATCTCGAGGAGGTCGGATTCGACGGCTACGGGGGGCGCCTGGTGGCCAGCCCGATTACGGGGCGCCGTCCATGTGGCCGTTACGCAGGCTGCAGTTGCACGTGCTGCTCGCCGAGGGCAGACGCGTGAGTTGCGGAAGCCGCCCAACGGCTCTGCCAGCCGCAGGAGCACTTGACGCGGAAGCCCCGTCCGTCAGCACCGACGTTCTGTTCCACTCGGGTGATGCGATGACTCCCTGGCACCTCTCAAGTATCGGGTGCGCGCCCAGAGGTTGTCCACAGCGGCCATGCTCCCCGCTGACACAGCCCGACTCGGCCATATGGGTTGACACGCAGCTGGCTGCAGCCGCGTGGCTGAGTGTACGAACGACGTTCACCCGCGCAACTGACCAATCGAGCAGCTTGGGTACGCGCGAACCATGGACGGACGTGTGCAAGAACGCCAACGTCTGCACCCACCTCCGCGGAAGTGGTGGAGCGATGATCGGCGGACTCCTAACTGGCAGTGGGGACCTCGACCTGGCGGCGGAGGTCGTCGTGCGCAACCTGAGCCGCCGCTATGACGCCGTGCCCGAGCGAATGATCAAGCGCGAGGTGGGCCGAGCCTTCGCCGGCTTCTCGGACGCGAAGGTGACCAACTTCGTCCCCGTGCTGGCCGAACGCGAAGCCGTCAGACGCCTCGACCAAGGCTCAGGCGCTCGATGACGCACCTCGCGTCATTCTTGAACGTGGCGTCGAGATCCTCGAGTTCATGGGGCGCCGCTCTGGCCGTCGGCTGATCGGGCTCCCTGATCGCGCAGCCATTCGATGACGTTGGTCTGACGGGTTCCGAGGCCGCTGGCGGCGTCAAGGGGTGTTCCCTTGGCGTAATCGGGCTCCCAGTTCAGGTCGGCACCGGCGGCCAGGAGGCGCTCGGCGGCGCGGCGCTGCCCGCCTGCGCAGGCGTGCCAGAAGGCTTGGGAGACCTCCTCTCCGGTCGGGTGGCCGTCGAGGAGCTCGTCGAGCCGATCGAGCATGCCCAGCGCGGCGGCGTGCCACAGCTTGTCCACCCGCGCGCCCCGTGCGACAAGGAGCCGAGCGACGTGCCAGCAGGCGTACCCGATGGCATTGTCCAGCGGGGAGCCGATCGAGCCGCCGGGCATGTCGATGTCGGCGCCGCCATCGATGAGCGCAGCGGCGACGTCGGCGTCGTCGCTGCTGGCGGCCCAGTGCAGCGGCGATTCGGACTGGGGCTCGGGGTCCCGGAAATTGGGGTCGGCGCCGGCGGCCACCAGCAACCGCACGCTCTCCGGTCCGTTGGGCCAGTAGCCGGGCCAGTCGGCGACGACGTGCAGCGCGGTCCGCGTCTTGAAGGGCCCGCCAAGTGGGTGTGCGGCTAACTCAGGCGCTTCGGCAATCACACGCCCGACCGCGTCGGTGTCGCCGGCATGGATAGCCAGCACCAGCTCCGCCGCCAGGTCACGGTCGGGCGCGTTCACGTCGACTGGGCGTCGTGTCGACCCTCGCGACCGTGGAGCTCAAGGTCGCGACAGCAGCAGCCACGGTGCTTGCCGCACGACTCCCTGATCACGGCCCGCGCGACGCGATCGCTAGGGCTCTGGAGCCTGGGCCGACGCCGGCTGGTCAATCGGCAGCAGTACCTGGAAGCGGGTGTCGCCCGGCTCTGACTCCACGCGGATGTCGCCGTGGTGGCGGCGGACGATGATGCGGTAGCTGATGTCGAGGCCAAGGCCGGTGCCTTCGCCGACGTCCTTGGTCGTGAAGAACGGGTCGAAGATGCGGCGCTGGATCTCGGGCGGGATGCCCGGACCGGTATCGCTGATCTCGACGAGGACGCAGTCGCG
>DASZGL010000041.1:0-67471 GCA_035938875.1 Candidatus Dormiibacterota bacterium | reverse complement strand
GGAGCGGGAGGTCAAGCTCGCCGCTCCGCCGGGCTTCCGCCTCCTCGACCTCGGTGGGATCGCCGACGACGTCGTCGCCACCAGCGGCGAGGAGCGGCGGCTGACCACGGTGTACTGGGACACGCCCGACCTGCGCCTGGTGCGCTGGGGCTGCAGCCTGCGCCACCGCGCCGGCGAGGGCTGGACGGTGAAGCTGCCCGACGACGGCGACGGCACCATGCTGGTCCGCCAGGAGCACCACTTCGACGGGCCGGCGACGCATCCGCCACAGGACGCCGTGCGCCTTCTCCTCGGCTACGTCCGCCACGCTCCGCTCGCCCCGGTGGCTCGGCTGCAAACCGTGCGCAAGGTCGTCGCTCTGCTCAGCGACGACGGCCAGCGGCTGGTGGAGATCGACGACGACGAGGTCACCGTCTACCAGGGGCGCCGCGTGGCCTCGCGATTCCGCGAGGTCGAGGTGGAGGCCGCCGAGGGAACGTCGGATTCGCTGATCGAGGCGGTGCTCGAGCGCCTCCACGCCGGCGGCGCGGGCAAGCCGGACCCGACTCCCAAGCTGGTTCGCGCCCTCGGATCGATGGCCACCGAGCCCCCCGAGGTGAGCCCCGAGACGCTCGACGCCCACGCCACCGCCGGCGATCTCGCTCGCCGCGCCTTCGCCGCGTCGGTGGCGCGCCTGCTCCGCCACGACCCGGGCGTCCGCGTCGGCGGCGACCCCGAGGAGGTGCACCAGGCCCGGGTGGCCACGCGACGTTTGCGCAGCGACCTGCGCACCTTCGCGGCGGTGCTCGACGCCGACTGGGCCACACCGCTCCGCGAGGACGTGCGCTGGCTCACCGACGAGCTCGGCAGCGTCCGCGACGCCGAGGTGCTGCGCGATCGCCTCAGCGCCGGCGTCACCGCCCTGCCCGCGCCGGACACGGTCGCCGGTCAGAAGCTGGTCGCCGCCCTCGACGCCGACGTGGAGGCAAAGCGGAAGCACCTGCTGATCGGCTTCGACAGCGACCGATACGTCGACCTGATTGATCGCCTCGTCGAGGCCGCCAACCATCCCGCGCTCAGCGATGCCGCGCCGGTGCCGGCGCGCGCGCTTCTCGGCGATCTCATCGGTGGTCCGTGGGCCGGGCTGCGCAAGGCGGCGCGCGCGCTCGACGCGGACTCGCCCGACGACGACCTGCACGCTCTGCGCATCAAGGCGAAGCGCTGTCGCTACGCCGCAGAAGCGGTGACCCCGGTGGCCGGCAAGCGCGCCGCCGCGTTCGCCAAAGATGTGGCCCGTTTGCAGGAGGTGCTCGGCGAGCTCCACGACGCCGTGGTGCTCGGACAGTGGCTTCGCGAACATGCCGGCAGTGGCCGTACCGCCTTTGTCGCGGGCGAGCTCTGCGGACTTCAGAAAAACGCCGCCGACCGCGCCCGCAAGGCGTGGCCGGCGGTGTGGAAACAGCTCTCACGGAAGGAGATGACGTCGTGGATGTGAGACCGTTTCCCCAGCCGGTGGTGCGCGCCGCAGGTGGGGTTGTGTGGCGTCCGTCGCGCAGCTCAGGGCGCAAGTACGCGGTGGTCCATCGCCCCGAGTACGACGACTGGGGGCTGCCCAAGGGCAAGCTCGACGGTGACGAGACCGAGGAGGAGGCGGCGCTGCGCGAGGTCGAGGAGGAGACGGGGATGCGCTGCCGCTTGGGCCGACCCCTCGGGACCACCAGTTACGTCGACCGCAAGGGGCGACCCAAGATCGTCTACTACTGGATGATGCGCGCCATCTCAGGACAGTTCACCCCACACGACGAGATCGACGAGTGCCGCTGGCTGCCGCTCGACGAAGCGCTGTCGCTGCTCAGCTACGACCGCGACCGCACTCTTCTGCGCTCGCTGAGCCGTGATGCGCCCTCCGAGGAGATCACCGCGGCACTGTGAGCGTCATGCTGGTTCGCCACGCCAAGGCGGGTGACCGCGAGCAGTGGACCGATCCCGACGAGCTGCGGCCACTGACCAAGGCGGGACGTCGACAGGCCGAGGGGCTGGTGAAGGTCCTCTCCGCGATGCCCGTCGCCGAGGTGCTGAGCAGTCCCTCAGTACGCTGCCGCGAGACCGTGCAACCGCTTGCCCATGGGCACGGCCTCGAGGTGCACGACAGCGACGCGCTCGCCGAGGGCGCCGGTGCCGCGGGCACGCTCACGTTGATCCGCTCGCACGAGGACGCGGTTCTCTGCAGCCACGCCGACGTCATCGGGGCGGTGGTGCTCGAGCTCGCCGAGCACGGCGTCGAGCTCCACGGCGGCCTGCGTTGGGAGAAGGCGTCGACGTGGGTGTTCACGGTGCGCCGTGGCGCCGTCGTCGAGGGACGCTACCTGCCGCCGCCGGTTTTTTGACAGGGGGGATGCTCCCCCCTGTTCATTGCCGACCGGGCTGAGCCCGGATCGGCCTTACCCGTCCTTGGAGGGGGGATGCTCCCCCCTATGCGTTGCCGACCGGGCTGAGCCCGGATCGGCCTTACCCCCCTCCCGCCGTCCTCGACGGCCGCCGCGCCCTTCGGCGCGGGGGCTACGCGCGGCTTCAGGAGCGGAGTCGATGGCGCTCCAACAGACCCTTGGCGATGATCAGCCGTTGGATCTCGTTGGTGCCCTCACCGATGACCAGCAGCGGCGCGTCACGGTAGAGCTGCTCCACGGGATACTCCTTGGAGAAGCCGTAACCGCCGTGGATGCGCATGCACTCGTTGACCACCTCCATGCACGCCTCGGTGGCGAAGAGCTTGGCCATCCCCGACTCGACGTCGGTGCGCTCACCGGCATCCTTGCGCCGCGCCGCCATGTTGGTGAGCAGCCGTGCCGCCTCGATCTTGGTCGCCATGTCGGCGAGCTTGAACTGGATCGCCTGGTGCTGGGCGATGGGCTTGCCGAACGCATGCCGCTCCTGGGCATATGCAATGGCCAGTTCGAAGGCGCGCTGGGCGACACCGACGCCGCGCGCGGCGACGTTGATGCGCCCCACCTCGATGGCGGCCATCATCTGCTGGAAGCCACGACCCTCGACGCCGCCGAGAAGGTTGGCCGCCGGCTGGCGGTTGTCGTCGAAGACCAGCTCGGTCGTCTCCACGCCCTTGTAGCCGAGCTTTTCGATGCGCTTGCTCGAGACGAACCCCGAGTACTGCTTCTCGGCGAGGATGCACGACATCCCCTTGTACGGCGGCCGCGCCTCGGGGTCGGTCTTGACCAGTGTGGCCACGACGGTGGAGTGCTCGCCGTTGGTGGCCCACATCTTTGTGCCATTGATGACATATTCGCCGTTGTCGCGCACCGCGCGGGTGCGAATCGCCTGGACATCGGAGCCGCAGTTGGGCTCGCTCATGGAGAAGCCACCGTGGTACTCACCCGTCGCCAGTCGCGGCAGGAAGCGCTTGCGCTGCTCGTCGGTGCCGAAGTGCTCGACGAGGTAGGCGACGATGAAGTGGGTGTTGATGACCCCGGTGATCGACATCCAGCCGCGCGCGAGCTCCTCGCAGACCAGCGCATAGGTCTCCATGTTGAGACCGGCGCCGCCGTACTCCTCGGGAATTGCGAAGCCGAAGAAGCCCAGCTCCTTCATCTTCCTGACGATGTCGTCGGGATAGATGTCGTCGTGCTCCAGGTCGTGGGCGACCGGCAGGATCTCGCGCTCGACGAAGTCGCGCACCAGGTTGACGATGTCGCGCTGCTCGCTGGTGAGGCTGTCCGTGGCCGTGGCCATCCCCTTGCTCAGCCGGCGACTGCGCTGACGGCATGGCGGGGGCGCAGCCCGGCTGCGACGCCGCGCATGTAGAACTGCTGCGCCATCTTTCGCGATGCCTCGTCGATCATCTCGTCGCCGAGCATCACCGCGCCTCGGCGGTCGACCTCGGTGGCCTGCTGGTAGGCCTCGAGGATCTGCACCGCCTTGTCGAACTGCTCCTGCGACGGGGTGAACGCCTGGTTGCAGGGATCGATCTGTCCGGGGTGCAGCACCCACTTGCCGTCATAGCCGAGGGCGGCGGCGCGCCTGGCCACCACGCTGTAACCGTCGATATCGCGGATCGCCAGGTAGGGCCCGTCGATCACCTGGATGCCGGCGGCGCGGGCGGCGACGGCGAGACGAAAGAGGACGTAGTGGAAGATGTCGCCGGGGTAGTCGGCGGATCCGCCGGCGACGGTGAGCGACGGCAACTGCAGGCTGGCGCTGAAATCAGCGGGGCCGAAGATCAGTGTCTCGACGCGAGGACTGGCGGTGGCGATCTGCTCGCAGTTGGTCAGTCCCAGTGCATCCTCGATCTGGGCTTCGATACCGATGCTCTGCGGCTCGAGGCCGAGCTCCTGCTCGAGCTGGGTGAGCGCCCGGTCGACGAAGGCGACGTCGCCGGTGTTCTGCACCTTGGGGACCATGATGCAGTCGAGGACGCGCCCCGCTCCACCGACGACGTCGAGGAGGTCTTGGTACGCGTAGCGGCTGGTCACCTGGTTGATGCGCACCACCTTGACCTTGTCGCCCCATTCGTGAGTGGTCAGAGCCTCGACCACCTTGGCGCGTGCTCCCGGCTTCTCCAGCGGAGCGCAGGCATCCTCGAGATCGAGGAAGACCTCGTCCGCCGCGCTGCCCGCTGCCTTCTCCATCATCCGCGGGTTACTGCCAGGGACGGACAAAACCGATCGGCGCAGGCGCTGGGGCATCGATCCGGGACCTCCTCGTGCGCCGCCGTCTCCAGCCCCGCGCTTGGGAGGCGACGGCGGTGCTGGCATTCTACGCGGAGCGATCCGCGGGCCGCCCCCGCAGCCGTGCGCAGCGGCGCAGCCGGCAGCGTAAGCTCTCGCCGTGGGCCGCCGGCTGCGCCTCCCCGCTCTGCGCGGTGTCCTGCCGGTGCTGGCAGGAGTGGCGCGACGCCCGGCGCCGCGCGTCCTCCTCGTCTACCTGGTGCTTGCTGTCGCGCTGTTTCACAGCACCTGGAGCTCGCCACGCACCTCATGGGTCGGCGTCTGTTGCGACGCCGAGCAGACGACGTGGTTCCTCCGCTGGACCCCGTACGCCATCGCCCACGGCATCAATCCGTGGTTCAGCGACCATCTCAACTATCCCGACGGCGTCAACCTGCTGTGGCAGACGATGATCTTCCTGCCGTCACTGCTGCTCGCGCCGGTGACGCTGACTGTGGGCCCGGTGGTCGCCTACAACGTCTTCATCACACTGGGAGTCGCGCTGTCTGCGTGGTGCGCATACCTGGCCATTCGCCGCTACGTCGGCCGGCACTGGGCGGCCATCCTCGGCGGCCTCGTCTACGGCTTCTCGCCGTACATGCTCACCCAGTCACTCGACCACGCCAACCTGGTCTTCGCGCCGCTGCCGCCGCTGCTGCTCATGGTGATCGACGAGACCCTGGTGCGCCGGCGACGCTCTCCGATGGTGCTCGGGGTGGCGCTCGGCGTTCTCGCCGCCTGTCAGCTGCTCAGCGGCGAGGAGATGCTGGTCGACGAGGTGATCGCCGCGGCAATCCTCGTCGCCGTGCTGGCGTGGATCGGACGCAAGCACCTCGCCGAGCGCGCCGAAGCAGCGATCACCACGCTGGCCGTGGGGGTCCCCACGTTCCTGCTGCTCTGCCTGTGGCCGTTATCTCAGCAGCTCTTCGGCAGGCAGCGGGTCCTGGGCACGCTCTTCCCCACCGATGTTTTTGTCACCGATGCGCTCAACTTCGTGGTCCCCACCGAGGTGCAGCTGATCGCGCCCTCGCGGGCCGTCGCCGTCACCCAGACCTTCACGGGACTCGGCCCCGAGTTCAATGGCTACCTGGGGATCCCCCTGCTGCTCCTCCTCGGATTCGCCGCGGTCCGGCTGTGGTCGAGACCGGTGGTTCGCGCGGCGACGATCACCGCGGCGGCGCTGGCCGTCCTTTCGATGGGACCGCATGTCCACGTCGGCGGCAGGGTAATGGGGATTCCCCTGCCCTGGCTGGCGGTGAGCCGCATCCCCTTCATGGACCACGCCCTGCCCAACCGTCTGATGCTCCCGGCAGTTCTCGCCGTCGCGGTCATCGTCGCCGTCTTCGCCGACATCTTCGTCGACACCATGTCGCTGCGGGCTTCTCTGCCGGGGCTGCTGGCGGTCGCGGTCGTTCTCGTACCCCTGTTGCCCACCACCTCTTTCCCGAGAACCGACACCACGATCCCTCAGTTCTTCGCCGAGTGGGACCGCAGCGGCGTGCCCGACGGCAGCGTCGTCCTGGTGGCGCCGTTCATCCGCGACGGGGGCGAGGCGGATCCCATGCTCTGGTCGGCGGTCGCCGATATCCGCTTCCGCATGCCTCAAGGCTTCTTCTTCATCCCCGGACGGGATGGCATGCCGCAGTACGGCGCGATCCCCACCATCGTCTCCGACGCCATGGAGCAGATCCAGGAGAAGGGGACGCGGGTCCGGTTCGCCGGCAAGGCGCTGCTCCTCGCCGACCAGGCGCTCCGCGAGCGCCGCGTCGAGACCGTGGTCGTCGGGCCGATGTCCAATCGCGACTCCATGGTCGACTTCTTCACCGCGCTCCTCGGCCGTGCCCCGGAGAGCACCGCAGGCGTCGAGATCTGGCGCCACGTCGACCAGCGGGGGGTCGACCTCAGCGGCTCCTGACGGCTCGGCGCACAGCTCAGCGCCGGGAGGTGTCCTCGGGGGGCATGTCCTCGGGGTGTCTCGGTCGCTCCTCGGGCGGCGGGTCCTCGCGACGGCGATCGTCGGGCGGCGTCTGACCACCGCCGAATCCGGGGAAACCGCCGAAGCTGCCCAGCATCCTGGCCAGCGCCTCGGGTCCGCCGAGGTCCTCCTGGACGCGCTCCATCAGCTGAGCGAGCAGGTCCTGGACCCGACTGTCCTCGGCGAGCTTCTCACCGGCGCCGCCGAGCTGGGTCATGAGGTCCTTGATCGACGCCTCCTGGGCAACCTGCATCAGCACCGGCTGCGACGCCGCGGCGACGACCATCTGCGACTGCTGGCGGAGCACCTCGAAGCCGCGACAGGCGAGGCACTCGCCGCTGAAGTTGCACGTGCAGAGCTGGCGCTTGAGTCGGTCGAGCTCGCGGTGCAGGCCGCTGAGGTCGACGCCCGCTTGCTGCTGGTCCATCGCCAGACGATGGTACCCATCGCCGGCACCGCCCAATTCCTGGCCATTGGAATCAGCCACCGGTCCAGGTCCTCACCGGATAGAGGAAGTAGAAACCTGCGGCGAGGCCGAGCACCCAGAGCACCACGACCGTGGCCGGCGCAAAACGGCGGAGCACCCGGCTGCGCCGCCGCCGCAGCCAGCGCACGGTCGAGGCCACCAACAGGGCCACGGCGACGTAGATCCCGGGCAGCACCACCACCATGTAGTAGAGGTAGCTGATGCGGTGCTGCAGCCAGCTGGCCAGGACGAAGGGCATGAAGGTGGCCAGGCACCAGCAGACCGCGAGAACCGAGACATCGTCGTGGCGCACCACCGCACTGCGCACCGCGAGGATGAACGCCGGAACGGCGAGGAAGATGATCGCCGGGCTGATCACCCCGATGAAGTGCACCTTGTCGTTGCCGTTGGCCTCAACGCTGTAGTAGTTGATCCACTTCCAGGTGTCGAACGAGTTGTCGACGGAGTAATTGCCCCCGACCAGCCACTCCCAGGGACCCACCAACCACTGCCACGGGTAGGAGGCGATGCCCACCGCGCCGTTGGGGTTGGTCAGCTTGTCCGCGTAGCAGAGCATGAACCTGGTGTGGACCAGGGCGTTGGAGTAGGTGTTGCCGGAACCAGGGCACGAGTCCGCTGGGTTGTGGAAGGGCCTGACCCAAACGTCGAGCCCGGTGAGCACCGCCAGGTACACCACCAGCCCCACCGCTGCGCAGTAGAGCAGCGGCACCAGGCGGTGCTCGAGTATCTGCCCCATGCGGGCGACGCGCCACTCGCGCCGGCTGAGGATTCGGACCATTTCGACGAGAACCAGCACGATGAAGGCGAAGGGCGCCACCAGCTTGACGCAGCAGCCGAGACCCAGGACCGCGCCGGCGTAGATGGGGTGGCCGCGCAGATAGAGGGCCACCGCCACCATCATGAAGACGACGACGAAGACGTCGAGGGTGGCGATCCGGCCGTGCACGAAGGACAGGTTGTCGACGGCCATCAGCGACGCCGCCCCCACCGACAACCAGCCGCTGCCCCCGGCGCTGCGCACCAGCCAGTACACGGCCAGTATCGCGATGGAGCCGAAGATGAGCGGCGCGATGCGCCAGCCGAGCTGGGTGTTGCCGAAGACCTTCATCCCCGCGGCGATGAGGAGCTTGCCCAGCGGGGGGTGCTCCGCGTTGCCGTCGGTCCCCGCGGCGATGTCCGAGTACGGGTCGCACACTCCGTTGGCGCAGGGCACGGGGAAGCCGAGCAGGCGCCGGGCCGCGTTGACGTAGTACTTCTCATCGAAGATGAGGCCGGGCGGGTTGCCGGTGGGTTCGTTGAGGTAGAGGACGCGGGCGATCAGCGAGGCCACGGAGACCAGCCCGAGCACGGCCAGTGGAACCCTCGGATCACACCGTAGCCGCACCCACAGCCGCGGCAGGCGATGGGACGTCGACCGCTGGGCGAGCTGGCCTTGGTCCGGCTCCCCGTCGTTGATCGCGGAGTCGCCCGCTGCCTCGCCACCTCGGCTGTCGCTCACGGCTGCTCGCCCGCCGAGGGGGTCACGGCCGCAGATGGTAGTCGCTCGCGCGGCAGTGCAAACCTCACAACACCGCCGTCAGGCCAGGGCCGGCGGGCGGTTGGCCACCGTTCGATCCTGTTACTGGTCTGTGAACGTTTGTGAACTCGTTTGTCAACTCGCCCAGTTTTGTGTCATGCTTGCGACGCGCAGGAGTGCTGGGCCCTCCGGACTAGAGATCCGAGTGGGGGCCACAAGGGAGGGCCGTCGTGCCGACCAAGATTCGGACTATTGTGATCCGAGGGGTCAGCGCATTCGCGCTGTTGACTGGATCAGGGTTCCTGGCGCTGAGCGCCGGAGGCGCCCCGGCTTCGGCCAACTCGGGCGCCTCCACCGTGCAGAACGGTCCCTCGACGTGCGGCAACGTCGCCGCCCTGCAGACCGTCCCCGTGTGCACCACGACCAAGACCGACACCAGCACGTGCACTGGTGACGACGAGCAGGGGTCGGCCAAGCCGGCCACCGGCGATGAGGAAGGCGACAAGGACGACTGCTCGACCAAGACCGAGAGCGAGACGTCCACCAAGAAGACCGAGACGAAGACCGAGACGAACACCTGCGGCGCTGACGACGAGCAAGGGTCGGCCAAGCCGGCCAACGGTGACGAGGAAGGCGCCGAGAACGACTGCTCGACGACCACCAGCACCTGCGCTGCAGACGATGAGCAGGGATCGGCCAAACCCGCCAACGGTGACGAGGAAGGCGCCGAGCACGACTGCTCGACGACGACTGCCACCACGCAGGTCAGCACCCCGGTGAGCAGCTCGACGCCGACCGGCGGCAACAACCCAACGAGCACCACCAACAGCCCGTCGGGGTCCGTCTCCGGCATCAGCACGTCGATCGGCGCGCCGAACACCGGCACCGGCATCGCCGGCCTCGACGGATCGTTCCTGGCCGGCCTCTCGCTGGTCAGCATCGGCGGCGGCATGCTGGCGATCAGCTTCACCCGCAGGCGTCGCCGCGACGGCGAGGTCTAAGGGCCCGACCAACTGGTTTTGACGCAGAGCCGCCTCGGGGGGACCCGGGGCGGCTCTTCTGTTTGCCCCCGCTGCGGCGCTGCCCCGTGGCTACCGAGGTTTTCACCTGGCCGTTGCGGGGAAAGCTGGTAAGCAGACTTCCTTTTGGGATATAGTCCGGAGCGCGGAAGGATACGGGACGAACTCCCGGCGGACACTCAGTGACCGCCCCCGCCGCCGCAACGCCCTTTATGGTCGGCGGCCTGCGCCCGAGAACTCCGCGATTCATCGTTGCCTGGCGTCTTCGCACCCTTGGCAACCCGAGGTTGACCGTCCCCTGATCGCACCCGACCTCGCCATCGATCGGCTTCACCTTGTCGTGCCCGACGGCAGCGACGCGATGGTGGTGCTGGCCACGCTGGCCAACGGTGCCAGCGCCGGCGCCGATCCGCGCCAAGTCTTCGCCGAGCGCCTGGGCGAGCTGGACCACCTCACCGTGTCCTTTGCCGAGGGCGAGCCCCCGCGCGTCCTCCTCGCCCTCCCCGATCTCACCCTGCTGTGCAGCGCCCAACCGTCGCCCGATGGCCGGCGCGAGCACTTCGCGCTCCGCGTCGACGCGCTCAAGCCCATCAGCGGGCATCCTGACGGCGCCAAGGTGCTGACCATCACCGCCCACCACCCGGTGGTCAGCGCGGCCAACGGCACCGCCAGCGACACCTACCGGCTCTTCGACTGGCTCGCCGCGAGCGAGCGCGCCGCCGCCTCCGCGCAGCTCTACGCCACGCTCAAGCTCGTCGAAAGGCTGGAGACCGCCGAGAAGACTCGCGCACAGACCCAGCGGACACGCTTCGTCGGCGCGCGCGAGTCCTGGCGGTGCAAGACGTGCCGTGCGCTCTGGCGTCCCGCCGAGCACGATCGCTGCCCGTCGTGCGGCAGGGCCTTCACCGAGGCCGACTGGAAGCAGCCCGAGGTAGGCAAGGTCGAGCTGCTCGTCCCCGAGGGCGAGCCGATCAGTCTTCAGCCCGACGCCGCCGTCCTGGTCGAGCCCGAGGACGAGCCCAACTTCGTCGGCCGCGTCAGCCGCATCGACCACCAGCGGCGGGTCATCGAGGTCGTCTGCCGCACCTTCGAACATGCCGGTACCGAAGGGACCATCACTCCGTCGTTCAACCGCGCCCTCTACCAGGCAAAGCGTTCAGTTCTCGCCGCCATCGCCACCCGCGACTTCGGCGTCGGGCTGCTCGCCCAGCTTCTGGTCAGCCCTGACACAATCTCGGCTCCCACGGTCGCCGACACAGAAGGCGACTGGCTGACCGCGGGGATGATCGCCAACCCTCCCCAGGACCGCGCCGTTGCCCTGCTCAGCGTCCTGGCCGCAGGCCAGTCGGTCTTCATCCAAGGGCCTCCGGGCACAGGCAAGACCACGGTCATCGTCGAGGCCATCAAGCGCCGCCTGGCTCGCAATCCCGACGAGCGCATCCTGGTGACGTCACACAGCAACCTGGCGGTTGACAACGCACTGGAACGGCTCGCCGGCACCCCGGGCATGCGTGCGGTGCGCGTCGCCCGCGCCGAGCGTGTGCATCCCACCGTCGACCAGTTCCGCTGTGACGACGAGGATGACCCCCGCCTGCTCACCGCCAACTGCTACTTCGCCACCTGCGCCACCGCGGCCACGTCGGCCATCACCGACATGAACTTCGACATCGTCGTCCTCGACGAGGCCAACAAGGCACGCGCCGACGAGGCACTGCCCGCCTTGCGACTCGGCAGCGCCCTGGCGCTGGTTGGCGACCACAAGCAGCTGCCGCCCGTCGAGGACGACGCCCTGTACGGCATCGTCGAGACGGATCCGCAACTCGAGGACCTGGTCAACCGCAGCCTCTTCGAGCAGTGCTGGGACGGCGGCCTTCCCTCCGAGGCGCAGTGCCTGCTGACCATCCAGCACCGCATGCACCCGCAGATCGCCGACTACGTGTCCCAGGCGTCGTACGACGGCCAGCTCGAGGATGCGCCCGAGGTGCAGGCGTACGCCTTCGTCACCCGCAAGCCATTCCCGGTCGCTCTCCACTTCGTCGACACCGAGGGCATGCGCGGCGGACGCGAGCGTCGCGGCCCTGGAGGCGCGCTGCGCAACGAGGCTGAGGTGCGCGTCGCCGCGCAGGTGGTCCGGCTGCTCGACGAACGCTGCCCGCGCGACCTTTCCATGGCGGTGATCGCCATGTACGCCGAGCAGGTGGAGCGGCTCCGCCAGGCCCTGGGGCGGCGCAAGTTCAAGCGCAGCGTCAAGATCGACACCGTCGACTCCTTCGAGGGCCGCGAGGAGGACCTCGTGGTCATCTCCCTGGTGCGCAGCAACGAACGCGGCCGCATCGGCTTCCTCCGCGTACCCAACCGGCTCAACGTCGCCATATCCCGCGCCAAGCGATTGGTGGCGTGCATCGGTGACAGCGCGACGCTGCGCAGCGGAGAGGAGTCGATGTACGGCGAGCTCGTCGAGGCGGCGCGTGCCGGCGGCGGATGGGTGAGCGCCGCCGAGCTGGTGACACCGTTGAAGCGCAAAGGCGGCGGCCGGCGGCGCGACCCCGCGACAGGCGCGATCATCGACGGCGAAGGCGAGGCCGGCGAGGAGCAGCTCGACCACGCGCGCAAGCGTCGCCGGCGGCGGCGCAAGCGATCCGGGGTTGCGGTCACCACTGTCCCGATCATCGGGCCCGACGGGTTGCCCGTGCCCCAGGCCGGTGAGGGGACCGCGGAAGGCGAACAGCTGCCCGGCACCGGCGAGCAGGCGCGTCGCCGTCGACGCCGTCGCCGTCGCCGTCGCGGAGGCGGCCACGCCCCGGGCGAGGTCCGGACCGAGGGCGGCGTCGACGGCGCTGCCGCCGAGGGCGCCGGCGGGGGCGATGGGCAACCCGGATCCGTCGGTCCCGATGGTGCCTACCGGCCGCGCCGCCGCCGGCGCCGTCGCGGACGCCACGGCGGCCAGGGGCAGTCCCAGGCAGCCCCGATGCCGGCGAGCAGCCCGGAGTTGGCGCCCACCAACGAGGGCGGCACCGCCCCGGCCGCGTAACCCCGAGCCGCCGTGGACACGCCGCCGATCAACGAGAGCGCCGAGCAGCCACCGGTGTCGCTGGGCGCCGCGGTCCGCTCGGTGAGCCCCGAGGTCGCCCGCGAGCACGGGCTGCCCGCGGTCTACGGCGTTGAGGTGGGCAGGGTGGCAGACGGATCACCGGCGGCGACAGCGGGCATCGCCGCCGGCGACATCATCACCGGGATCGGCCCCTACACCCTGAGCGGCGGCGCCGCGCAGTTCCGCACCGCGGTGGCGGCGCGGCGACCCGGGGACACCATGAGCCTGACCGTGCGCCGCCGTGGCGAGGACCTCAGCGTGGTGGTGACATTCCCGCGGCCGACCGCAGACGCCGAACAGACAGCCGCTTCGACCTGAGCGCGCACCCGACCGCGGGTCACCAGCCGGGGGGCGGCTCCTTGCGGTTGAGCAGGCGGACGAAATCCTCGGCGCGGGCCATCGCCTCCCAGCGCCGGTTGAAGAAGTCCTGGCAGATCATGCGCCCATCGGCGAGGCTGGTGACGGTCACCGCCCACTGGCTGAGGGCGCGAGAGACCTCGACCTCGTGGGTCTCGGCCTCGTTGCGCATGACGACACCGCTCGGCGCGGGGCGCCGACCGCGATCGTTGCGTCGGGGTGCGGCCATGGCCATTTTCGCTTCCTCCTCGCGGAGCGGATCGAATCCGGCGGCGGGTGGGACCCGGGTCCGGTGTGGGTGTCGTGCTGCCGAGTTGCGGGCAACCCGGCGCAGCGAGGCGCCGCGGGTCGTGCCAGCCAGCACCCCATATCTTGGCGCAAATCGGCCTCAGAATGAAGAGGGGAGTACGCTGACGCCGCCTCAGGGAGAGGCGGGCCGGGGCGGCCGCCCCGGCGAGTCCAGACCGAGGGCGAGCTGCTCTCGGCCGGCGTCCTCGGGCAGGGGCTCGGCCTGGGTCACCCAGGCGGGAATCTGACCGTCGCGCCGCTCCAGCGTCTCCAGGATGGGTCCTGGGGGGCGGGGCAGGGGCAGGGACAGGAGCGCCGCCATGTCGAAGGCGTTGACCACCGCGTAGTTGCTGCGGTTGTTGTTCATGACCACATGGACCGGAACACCCGCCGCCGCCGCCGCATGGATCGCCGGCACCCAGTCGCGGAGCTCGTCGGGCGAGTACAGGTAGTCGAAGCGCTCGCCGCTGCTCTTTGCACCACGGATGTACCAGGTCTTGTAGTTGCGCCCATGGAGGCGGGCGATGGCCAGCCGCGGCGAGGTGACCGCCATGAGCGGCGGTGCGGTGCCGCTGCCGAGCTGGGGCGCGTCGACGCCGACGTAGACGGCATCCATCTCGGTGAGCAGCTCCTCCGTCCTCGGCCAGGCGCCGTTGTCGTACCAGGAACGATGGCGGAACTCGACCGCCAGGATGTCCTCAGGGTGGCGATCGCGGGCCTCGAGCAGGACGTCCCGCGACTGCGGTGTATTGGTGAACCATGGCGGAAACTGATAGTGCACCGCCACCAGCCGGCCGGCGTCGCGCAGGGGCAGCAGCGCCGCCATGAAGTCACGCTCCTCCTCCTCGGTCGGAGGGCGGGTTTCGCCGGCGGATCGCTCGTGGCGGGTGAGCGAACGGTACGCCTTGACGTTGAACCGGAAGTCGGCCGGGGTGCGCTGCAGCCAGCCGGCGACGACTGCGGGGCTGGGAATCCCGTAGAAGGTGCTGTCCACCTCGACCATGGGGAAGTAGCGCGCGTAGTAGGTGAGCTTCTCCTTCTGCCGGCCCCGCTCCAGGTGCGCGGGATAGAAGCTCTTGTGGTCCATCCAGTTGCACGTGCCCACCAGGATCGGAGCCGCCATGGCCATATGGTCGACTCCACAGACCAGGCCTCGCCACGGGCGGGTCGTCGCAAAACGCCGATCGAGTACCGTCTGGCGCCATGGCAGCCACTCTCGACGTCGCGCGCGTGCTGAGTTGACCGACCTGCCCCAGCTGCGCGAGCTCGCCGTTCGAGCCGCCAGCGCCGCGGCTGACGTCGTCGTGCGCTGGCGGGACGAGGGCATCGCGCTGCAGACCGAGCGCAAGGGCTACCACGACTACGTCACCGCCGCCGACCGCGCCGCCGAGGAGACGGCGCTCGCCGTGCTCCGCGAGGGAGCGCCCCAGATCGCCGTACGCGCCGAGGAGTCGGCGTCCGGCGGCGGCCTGCTCGGCGGGCTGATGTGGGCGGTCGATCCCGTGGACGGCACCACCAACCTGCTCCGCGGCTTTCCCGTCGTCGGCGTCAGCGTCGGGTTGCTCGAGGACGGCATGCCGCTGCTTGGCGCGGTCGCCTCGCCATTCACTGGCGAGCTGTGGAGCGGCGCTCGCGGCCTCGGCGCTCACGACAGGCGGGGACGCCGGCTGGCGACTGCGACCGGCGAGGGTCGTGGCGTGGTGGCGACGGGATTCCCCTTCCGCCGCCCGGAGAATCGCGCCCGCTACCTGGCGGTGTTCGAGGCGGTCATGGACGACGTCGAGGACCTGCGCCGGGCCGGCGCCGCCAGTCTCGACCTGAGCTACTCGGCCGCGGGGGCCTTCGACGGATTTTTCGAGCTCGGCCTTTCCCTCTGGGACATCGCCGCCGGCGCCCTGCTCGTGCTCGAGGCCGGCGGCGTCGTCAGTGACTGGAGCGGCGACACGCAGGCCGTGTACGGCAGCGGCGACATCCTCGCCGGCTCGCCCGCCTGGCACGAGCGCATGCTCGACCTGGTCCGTGCCAGCGACGCCTCCGCTGCCCCGGGGGTCGCCGGGTGACCCTCTCGCGGCGCGCCGCGTGGTTCCTCGTCGGCTTCGCCATATGGAACCTCTACGTCTGGGCCACCTTTGTCAAAAACGTGTACCCGGACCACCACCTCGACAGCTTCTTCATCGTCCACGCCACCATCGGCGGCATCACCGTGGTGCTCGGGGCGGTGGCAGGGGCGCTCGGGATCCGGGCGCTTCGCGCCCACCGGGCACGCCGCCGTGGCGATGGCGGTGGCGCGTAACGCCCGCTACGGGAGCGCCCTATGGTTGATGGAGTGACGACAGACACAAGCCCCCGGCCGCCGGCAGCCGGGCTGCTCAGCGGGCAGCGCGTCCTGGTCACCGGCGTCCTCACCCCGCGATCGATCGCCTTCGCCATCGCCGAGGCGGCGCAGCAGGCTGGGGCCGAGGTGGTGCTCACGTCGTTCGGCCGGGCCATGAGCCTCACCCAGCGCAGCGCCAAGCGGCTGACGCCATCGCCCGACGTGCTGGAGATGGACGTCACGGCCAGCGACCAGGTCCGTGCCGTTGCTGCCGATGTGAAGCGCCGGTGGGGTGGCCTCGACGGCGTCGTCCACGCCGTGGGCTTCGCCCCCGAGGACTGCCTGGGCGGCGGCTTCATGACCGCGCCGTGGGAGTCGGTGGCAACTGCGATACACGTCAGCGCCTACTCGATGAAGACGCTGGCCGCGGAGTTCGCGCCATTGATGCCCAAAACCGGTGGGTCGCTGGTCACGCTCACCTTCGACGCCTCGGTGGCGTGGCCGCTGTACGACTGGATGGGTCCCGCCAAGGCGGCGCTCGAGGCCATCGTCCGCTACCTGGCGCGCGACCTGGGTGGCAGCGGGGTGCGGGTCAACGCCGTCTCCGCGGGTCCGCTGGAGACCATGGCAGCGAAGTCGATCCCCGGTTTTGCCGGGTTGAAGAACTACTGGAAGGGGCAGGCGCCGCTCGGCTGGGACAGCGCCGACGCCTCCCCGGTGGCCGACGCCGTGGTCTTCATGCTCAGCCCCATGTCGCGGGCGATCAGCGGCGAGGTCCTCCACGTCGACGGTGGCTACCATGCACAGGGTGCGCCGGCGGCCGCGGGCGCGGCACCCGAGGAACCAGATGACTGAGAACAACGGAGCGCGCCCGCGCGGGCGCATCGCCATCACCGGACTGGGGGCGATCACCCCAGTCGGCAACGATGTCCGCTCGAGCTGGGAGAGCTGCCGCGAGGGACGCAGCGGCACCGGGATGATCACCCGGTTCGACTCCAGCGAGCTTCCGGTGCACATCGCCGCCGAGGTCAAGGGATTCGACCCCGAAGCGGCGCTGGGTCACAAGGAGGCGCGGCGCACCAGTCGGGTCATCCAGTTCGCGCTGATCGCCGCGCGCGAGGCGGTGGCCGACAGCGGCCTGGACACCGCATCCATCGCCGACGACGTCGGCGTGATCATCGGCTCGGGGATCGGCGGCCTCGATGTCGTCGAGGCGGCTTCGATCACCGTCCATGAGCGAGGCTGGCGGCGGGTGTCACCCTTCACCGTGCCCAACCTCATCCCCGACATGGCCGCCGGCATGGTGGCCATCGACCACAGGCTCAAGGGACCCAACTTCTGCGTGGTCAGCGCCTGCTCCAGCGGCGCCCACTCGGTGGGCGAGGCGGCCGAGACCATCCGTCGTGGTGACGCCGTCGCCATGCTCGCCGGCGGCACGGAGGCGGGGATCACCAAGGTGGGCATCGCCGCTTTCGCGGTGGCCCAGGCGCTCTCGCGGCGCAACGACGACCCGGAGCATTCGTCGCGTCCCTTCGACAAGGACCGGGACGGCTTCGTCACCGGTGAGGGCGCCTGCGTGATGATGCTCGAGGACTGGGATCACGCCATCGCGCGCAACGCTCGCATCTACGCCGAGCTGGTTGGCTACGGCGCAACCGCCGACGCCAATCACATCACCCAGCCCGATCCCGACGGCGACGGCGCCCGGCGATGCATCGAGCGCGCACTGAAGCGGGCCGGGCGCCGCCCCGACGAGGTCGACTACGTCAACGCCCATGGCACGGGAACCGAGCTCAACGACGTCGCTGAGACCAAGGCGCTGAAGACCGTGTTCGGCGACGCCGCTTATCGCATCCCGGTGTCGTCGACCAAGTCGATGACCGGCCATCTGCTCGGCGCCGCCGGGGCCTTCGAGGCGATGGTCTGTGTTCTTGCCATGTACGACAAGTACCTGCCGCCCACCATCAACCTCGACACCCCCGACCCCGCGTGTGACCTCGACTACATCCCCAACGTGGGGCGTACCGCAGCGCCGAAGCTGACCATCAGCACCTCCTTCGGCTTTGGCGGACACAACTCCTGCCTGGCCCTGGCGGCTGTCGACGCCTGACGCGGGGTTCACGGTGACCGCGCAGGCCCACGAGCACGCCGCCGGTCAGGGACGGATCGTCCTGGAGCGTGCCGACATCACCACGCTCGCCGTCGACTGCGTGGTCAACGCCGCCAACGCCGAGCTCGCCGGCGGCGGCGGTGTCGACGGCGCCATCCACCGCGCCGCCGGGCATGCTGAGCTGCAGGCCGAGCTGCGCCGGCGCTATCCGCGGGGCTGTCCTGTGGGCTCGGCGGTGATCACCGGTGGCCACGGGCTCCGCGCCCGCCACGTCGTCCACGCCGTGGGCCCACGCTGGCGCGACGGCGACCACGGCGAGCCCGAGAAGCTGGCCTCGGCGTACCGCACGGCTTTCGCCCTCGCCGCCGCGGCCGGCTGTGCCACCGTCGGTGCTCCGGCGATCAGCACCGGGATCTACGGCTTTCCCATCGATCGTGCTGCGCCGATCGCGCTGCGTGAGGCCCAGGCCGCGCTGGAGAATCCGGGAACATCGCTGCGGGAGATCCGCTTCGCGCTGTTCAGCGAAGCCGATCTCGACACGTTCGCCGGGGCGCTGAGCACACCCTGAGACACCCGCGAACGCGCTGATCGCGGCAAGAGCGCAAGGAATCGAACCCCGGCGCAGTCTCTCTCCGTAGGCCGCTGCCAAGTTGAAGGGATGGCGCGGCGCCTGACTGGGGAGAGCGCATGGGCAGCAGGCGGACGGCGATGCTCGGCGTCGCCGCGGTGGTCGCGGCCGCCATGGGGCCGGGCATCGCCGTGGCTCGTGCGGCGGGCCACGGCCAGCCCACGGTCCTCGCCGCCGGCGACTGGCCCACGTATGGGCAGAACCCACAGCGCACCTTCGTCGGACAGACAACACTGAGCACCGCCGACGTCGCATCTCTCAGCCAGGCCTGGTTCTTTGCCACCGCCGACGCAGTGACAGCGCAGCCAATCGTGGCGGCAGGGTCGGTGTACGTCGGCTCCTGGGACGGCAACTTCTACGCCCTCGACCAGGCGACCGGCCAGCTGCGCTGGAAGTTCACGCTCGACTCGCAGCCGGCGGTCAGCCCCCAGCCGGGCAACCGCCAGCCCACCGACGTCACCTCCGACGGGGGCATGGTCACCGCGTCGGCGTGGTTCGAACCGGGGACCGCTCACCGACCGGACCTGGTCATCTTCGGCGGCGGCTACACCCTCTACGCGCTGAACGCCGCCGACGGCAGCCTCTTCTGGAAGCACGCCTACACCGGCCGGCCCGACCTGCCGCCCAACCCCTCTGGCGACGACACCCGCATCTTCTCCTCACCCGCGGTGGTCGGCCACACCGTGCTCTTCAGCGCTGACGCCGACGGCTCGTCGGGCTTCCGCGGCTACCTGGTCGGCGCCGACCTGGCGACCGGCAACCCGCTGTGGACGCGTGAGCTCGACGTTGACAGCAGCGGCCAGGTGCTCAACGACGGTTGCGGCAACGTCTGGGCATCACCGAGCATCGACGAGACGCGCGGTCTGGAATACGTCGCCGTCGCCGACTGCAAGTACTTAGGCCCGGCCCCATACCACGAGCGCATGCTCGCCGTGCGCATCGCCGACGGGACCATCGCCTGGGTGTGGACGCCGCCGCGCCTGGTGGACCCCCAGGGGACGCCTGACTGCGACTGGGACTTCGGCGCCACCGCCAACCTCGGCACCGACGCCAACGGCAACGTCACCTTCCTCGGAGTTGGTGGCAAGGATGGCACGTACTACTCGATCGATCCTGCCAACGGTCAGCTGCTCTGGTCGCAGAACGTCGTCTTCGGCGGCTTCGCCGGCGGCTTCATCGGCAGCACCGCCTACGACGCCGGCAGCAACCGCGTCTATGGCGCGACCGCCCTCGGCGACTTCGGGCGCTTCGAGATGCAGGCGGTGCCGCATCCCTGCCAGCCGGGGAATCCCCGCGACACGTCGGTGCAGGAGCCGAGCGTGCACGCCTTCGACACCAGCGCGGCGGCGAGCAGTCACCTCGCCTGGGAGTCCGGAGGTGTCAGCGACACCGACCCGGTCGCCAACTCCTTCGGTCCCACCTCGGTGGCGGCGGGCATGGTCTTCGTCGGCACCGGCATCACCAAGGAGATCCAGATTCGCAGCGCCGCCGACGGCTCGCTCCTGCGAGCGATCCACATCGGCCCCGCCGACAGCGATTCCGGTGTCGTCGTCTCCGGTAACGCGCTGTTCTTCGGTACCGGAACGTCGGAGTACGGCGGTCCCACGGGTGTCGGCGTCTACGCGTACACCCCGGGGGGGGTGCTGCCGATCGTTGCGCCGCTGGCGCTCATGCCTGAGGTGCCGCTGTCGCTGCTGCTGCCGCTGACCGCCGTCGCAGTCATTGGCGGCGTCGAGCTGCTGCGCCGCCGCCGAGGCCTGGCCCGCGCCACACGTACCGTCACGGACTCGTCGTTGGAGGTTGCAGTGCTAAGAGCGCGCGACGCCAGCGGGTAGGAGGGCACTGGATCATGAGAAGGGGAGGTGCTGTCGGCGGGGAGTGGCGGCTCATCCGCAATCTGGGCTTGGGGCTGTCGCTCGCGGGTGCGAGCGTCGCCGCATGGGGCGCGCTGGCCAGCGTCAGCGTGTCGGCGGCGTTTTCTGACCCGCAGTGCACGGCGGGCGATCCCAGCGCGACCACGCACAACGCGTGCCTGAAGGAAGACCACGAGAACCAGACCGCGATCGGCTTTGGGGGCGCCGACTGCACGGACAGCGCCCCGGCGGGTGACCGCACCAAGGACTGGTTCCACTTCGTCGAACCGGCCAACGGTGGCAAGGGGGGCTTCACTGAAACGCTGCACGTGACCTTCGACACGGGGACGGTCGACTGGACCACGTTCTCCGGGCCGAATAACAAGATGGCGTGGGTACCGGCTCCATCCGTCGGCTCGATTCTCGACGAGGCGTCGGGGCCGGTGACGGGCACGACCGACATCGAGTTCAACCTCTCCGGCACCTGCGCAGCGCTGCAGACCTCGGCAACTGTTCCTGAGATTCCCGCGGCAGCGCTCGTTGTTGTCGCTGCGGCGGGACTGATCGCGCTGGGTCAGCGACGCCGACAATCGCGGGTGGCGTAACGGGCAGTCGGTGCTGTACTGAGCTCGTCGCCGTACCACCGTAGCGTCGACGCGACCGTCATCGAAGACTAAGAGGATGGTCGATCATCCGCTACAGGGCGACTCGCACGACAGCGCAGGAGCGAGGTCGCCCGCCGGTAGCCTGACAGGAGCACCGCGGCCTGCACGCTGTGTCCGCGGCGGCCGTGGCGGTCGCGACCCATTCGCAGAGGCTCCGAGCATGATCGTGGCTCGGCGCGCCTCACTCGCACGTTGCCGCTGCGCGTGCTCGAGACGGGCGAGGTCCGCGAGGAGATCGGGGTGCATCAGTGCTCTGCGGCAGGCGCGTCCGACGGCGCCTGCCAGTCGCGGCCGTCACGCGTGTCGGTGCCCACGAACGCCGGCAGCAGCGCCATGGCCAGGAACGAGACGGCGATCAGGATTTGGGATGCCATGGGGTTCGTGCCTCGTGATTTCGATCCGCATGAGCCATCCTGGACCCGCTGCCCCGAACTCGAAAGTGGCCGAAGAGGCATCTGTCGATGGATTTCTGCCATACTCCGCGGCGTGCTCCGTAATGTTGCCGTGGTGGTGACCGACAAGGTCGCCGCCTTCGAGCTTGGCGTGATCTGTGAGGTCTTCGGCATGGACCGCACCGCCGACGGATTCCCGGCATACGACTTCGCCGTCTGCGCTGCCGAGCCGCCGCCGCTGCGCTGCGATTCGGGGTTCGTCATCCAGCCGGCGCACGGCCTGGAGCGCCTGGCCAGTGCCGACCTGATCGCCGTCCCCGCGTGGCGCGACATCAACGAACAGCCGCCGGAGGAGTTGCTCGAGGCACTGCGCGCCGCGGTGCATCGCGGCGCACGGGTGATGAGCGTGTGCACCGGCGCCTTCGTCCTCGCCGCAGCCGGCCTCCTCGACGGTCGCCGGGCGAGCACGCACTGGCGTTACGCCGCCGCGCTCGCGGCGAAGTACCCCCGGGCGATGGTCGACCCCAACGTGCTCTACGTCGACGCGGGCGACGTGCTCACCAGCGCAGGCACTGCTGCGGGCATCGACCTCTGCCTGCACATCGTCCGCACCGAGCACGGCGCGGGCGTTGCCAACGCGCTGGCGCGGCGCATGGTGGTGCCGCCACACCGCGACGGTGGGCAGGCGCAGTACGTCGAGACACCGGTGCGCCAACATCGCCGTGGCGACGAGCTGAGCGAGGTGCTCGACTGGGCGTCGGGCCGACTCGACGAGCCGCTGTGCGTCGACGAACTCGCCGCTCGCGCGCTGATGTCGACGCGCACCTTCGCGCGTCGCTTTCGTGCGGTGACCGGCACGACGCCGCATCGCTGGCTGCAGCAGCAGCGCCTGCTGCTCGCCCAGCAGCTGCTCGAGGACAGCGACGAACCCATCGAGGAGGTGGCGCGCCTGTCCGGCTTCGGCAGCGCGGTGACATTGCGACAGCAGTTCCAGCGCTGGCGGGGCACGTCGCCGCAGAGCTATCGGCGCACGTTTTACGTGCGCGCGTCGTCGGTCGCGTAGCGCTCGAGACCGACTCTGCTACTCCCGGTGTCCTCCATCCGAACCGCGTAGTTGCGCTTGACGACGGCCAGACGTACGCTCGGCGCGATGCCGCGCGCAGCGGCCGCTCATCGGGGGCTGGGTATGGACTGGGGCCGTCGAGTCCGCCGCAGTGTCCTCAGACGCTCAGCGGCTCGGTGACCTCCGGCCGTGACACCACCGGAGCGAGCCGTGAGATGCGGTCCAGCCACGGTCGCGCTCGCAACTGCTCGAAGACATCACGCGCCTCGAGCAGCAGCGGCGCGGCCTCGTCCGAACGGGTCTGCTGCAACAGCCACTCACCGTGCTCGAGGAGCGTCACGGCCATCCAGAAGGGAACCGACAGCTGGCGGAACAGCGCCGTTGCCTTCTGGAACCCCTCGTCGACCCCGTCGCTGCCACGGCTCGCCGCGAGGCGGGCTCGGGTGCGGATCGCCTGCGCCTGCATGAAGGGCGGCCGTTTCCCGACAGCTTCACCCTCGACAATCGCGAGAAGCTCCTCCACCTTGCCGAGGTCGCCGAGCTCGAATGCCGCAGCGACCGCCTCGCCGAACGCTCCCTTGACCGCCTCATGGCCCAGGCCGAAGAGCTCACGTCCGTGGAGCGCCTCCTCGGCGGCAGCCAGCGCCTCGACGTGCTTGCCTTCGGCCTGGAGCAGGTGCGCTCGGGCGACAGCGAAATTGCTGCGATCCTGGACGTCGGAGGAGGCCGGAACTTCGGCGACGATTTCCAGGACCCTCCTCGCCTCGTCGACATCACCGCGATGCACCGAGATGGCCACCACGTTGGTGAAGCCGAGGAATGCGGCCCTCTGCTCGGGAAACTTCTCCTCGGGGAGCTGCGCGCTCAGCGCTAGCACCTCGTCCCACTGGCCGAGGCAGTACAGCGGATACACCTGCGAGAGAAAGCTCCACTCGAACGCCCGGTTGCCCACTCGTCGCGAGAAGGCCAGGCCGTCCGCCGCGTACGCCCGGGCCTGCTCGTAGGCGTCCGCCTGGGCGATGATCTCGGCGAGGTTGAAGTAGGCGCGGACGGCCGCCGCGGACACGTCGTTCTCGAGCGCCACCTCCAGCGCGTGCTTGATCAATCCCTCGGCCTCGCGCCGCCGACCCTTGCTGAGAATGATCAGGCCCTTGGTGTTGAGCGCGTTGGACAGGACTTCGGGTAGCCAGAAGGACTCCGCCAGGTTCAGCGCGACCTCGATCGGTTCGAACGCGTCCTCGCTGCGCCCGAAGAAGAACAGCGCTCGCGCGAAGGCGGCGGCGAGGGAGGCGAGGTCCGGGTCTGGTGTCTCGGTGACCAGCACCGCGAACGCAGGTTCCATCCGCGCGATCGCCTGCTCCAGCTGCCCTTTCCTCTGGTCCACCTCGCCAAGCCGCGCCGACACCCGTGCGGCGGGGTGTGACCTGCCCTCCGCCTCGAACAGTGCGATGGCTCGCTCGTACCGCGTGGTCGCCTCGTCTGACCGCCCCCCTATGTACGCCATCACGCCGGCCCGCTCGAGGAGCTGCGCCTGCCCGACAGCGTCGTCGGTGAGCTCCGCGGCCTGCTCGTAATAGCGCTGCGCCTCCTCGGCGGCGGCGAGTGCAGCCGCATGGTCGCCGGCACGAACAAGCATGTCGCGCGCTCTGACCTTGATCTCCGGCGCATCGGGCGCATCCGGCGCGGCGCGATAGGCCTCGTTGTAGTGGGAGGCGACCACCTCGACGCTCTCGTCATCCTCGTGTCCTGCCGTCGTCTCGAGGTAGGCGGCCATGCGCAGATGCTTGGCCCTGCGGTCCTTCTTGGAGAGTGTCTCGTACGCGACGCGCCGAACCAGGTCCTGGAGAAACCCGTACTGTCCGCGTTCCGGCGACATCGGGTCAGCCTGGATGGTCAGGACCTCCTTTCGGATGAGCGAGGACAGCAGTTCGTCGAGCCCGTCCCGGGCGGCGCCACTCAGGGCCGCGAGGGCGGTCTTGGTGAACGTCTTGCCCAGAACGGAGGCATCCTCGAGAAGCCGACGCTCCTCCACAGCGAGGCCATCAAGGCGCGCGGCGATGAGTGCGTGCAGAGTCTCTGGGACCTCGAGGGTCGCGACGGTGGCGGGGAGCCGGTAGTCGTCACCCTCGCGCACCAGGAGCTGGCGATCGAGCAGCATCCGCACGGTCTCGACCGCGTAGAGGGGCACCCCTTCAGCGCGCTCCAGGATGCGCGACCGCAGATCCGTCGGCAGGCCGGGGACAAGACCGCGCAGCAGCGTGTTCATCGACTCACGCGACAGTGGCTCGAGATACAGAGACGTGGAGCTTCGGCCGGTGCCCCAGTTGCGGCGGCGTTCGTGAAGCTCGGGGCGGGCGAGGGTAATGATGAACAGGCGGTGCCTGCGCGACCACTCGAGGAGGTATTCGACGAAGTCGAGGAGAGATGGGTCGGCCCACTGCACGTCCTCGAACACCAGCACCGTCGGCATTTCATCGGCGAGGCGCTCGTAGAAGAGTCGCCACGCAGAGAACAGGTCCTCACGCTCGCGTGCCACCCGTTCTTCGAGTCCGAGCAGGTGCGCAAGTCGCGGCCCGACCCAGGCCCGCTCGGTGGCGTCGGGAAGCGTGCTCTCCAGCGCTTCGCGCAACTTCGGTATCGCCGTCGAGGGGTCCTCACCCTCGACGATCCCTGCTCTCGTCCTGACCATGTCGGCCAGTGCCCAGTAGGTCACGCCTTCGCCGTACGACAGACATCGTCCGCGGTGCCAGCGGATCTTCGTCGCCAAGCCGTCGACGTACTTGAAGAATTCCCAGGCCAGACGCGATTTGCCGATTCCGGCGGAACCAACGATGGAGACCAGATGCGCGTTGCCCTGTTCGGCGGATGCGTGGAAGAGGTCTTTGAGCAGACGCAACTCCCGGTCGCGGCCGACGAAAGGCGCCTCGAGGCCCTCAGCCTTCAGCACTCCACCGACGCCAGCCACGACCCGAAGTGCCCGGTACAGCGCAATAGGCTCGGCCTTGCCTTTCAGCTGATGCATCCCAGCGTCGTCGTAGGCGATGGCCGATGCGGTGACCCTGCGAGTGGCGTCGCCGACCAAGACGCATCCCGGACTGGCGAGCGACTGGATCCGAGAGGCGGTGTTCACCACATCACCGGCGACCATTCCCTCGCCCACCGCGCCCAGGTTGACCGTCGCCTCCCCGGTGAGGATGCCCGCGCGGGCCTTGAGGTCAGCGCCCACCTCTGCGCCGAGCGCTGACACCGTCTCGATCAGGTCGAGAGCGGCACGTACTGCCCTCTCGGCATCGTCCTCCTGAGCCACCGGTGCTCCCCAGATCGCCAGGACCGCGTCACCGATGAACTTCTCCACCACACCGCCGTAGCGCGCAACGACGGTGCGGCACGTGTCGAAGTAGTGGGACAGGAGGTCGCGGACCTCCTCCGAGTCACGGGACTCCGCCAGCGTTGTGAATCCGACGAGGTCGGCGAAAAGGACGGAGACGAGGCGCCGCTCGGCGATGGGCTCCTCACGCGTTCGGCGGGGCGTAGTCCCGACGGCGCCCTTCAGCTTCAGGGAGGCGCCGCACTCGTTGCAGAAGCTGGCCGCCGAGGGGGCCGAAGAGCCGCACGAGGGGCAGGAGCGCGCGAGCGGGCTTCCGCACTCGCAGCAGAACTTGCTGCCCGCCGGATTCTCCACCCCGCAACTCGAACAGACCATCCGCCCCCCGGCAAATGCACAGTACCCGTCGGCTAAGGGTACCCCCGGCACGCCGGCTCTGGGCATGGGCTAGAGGAACCGTCCTGGAACGCTGAATCTTCGTGTGCGACCTCGCAGACCGTCCGCCCCTCTCCAACCACTGCCAAAACTGCCTGATACCGCTGTTCCGCCACGCTGATCTCCCTCATTGAGGGAGTGTCAAGAATCAGCCGAAGTGGCTGTCAACCATCAACCGAAACACTTTCAAGCATCAGCCGAAGGCGTTTTGTCCCCATCAGCCGAACTTGCACAGAGCGCTGGTACCCGCTACAGGACTCGAACCTGTGACCAAGGGATTAAGAGTCCCCTGCTCTACCAACTGAGCTAAGCGGGCACGCTCGGGGGCACCGATTGTAGCGTCGGCTACGCGTCCGCCCCGGCACGGCCGGCGCCGCCGCCGACCCGGCCGGCGCGGCGCTCGCGGGGGAGCCAGAGCAGCGCTCGCTGCTGCTGGGCGAGGCGCATGCGCAGCGGGGGCGGGGTCGGGGTGATGCCCCGGCGCGGCGAGGTGGTGCGCTCCTCGATGGCGCGGCGCAGGTCCGCGGCGGTGCGGCCGGGGAAGACCGTGACCATACGGCCCAGGTCGTGACTGCCGAAGTGGCTGTCACCGGCGCCGAGCGCGGCGCCGAGCCGCTCGCGGTGCGCGGCGTAGAAGTCGTCGAGCGCGCCCCAGCCCCACGGGGCCATCACCGCGGTGTGGCGCAGCTCGATGCCCTCGACGCGGTGGCTCTCCAGCAGGCGCGACGCGCGGCGCGCGGAGATCGAGGCGAAGTAGGTGGGCATGAAGGGATGCGGCAGGACGGCGAGGCCACCCTGGTCATGGATTGCGTCAACAGTGTCCTCAACCGACAACCCCATGCGCACCTGGCCCTCGAGGAACAGCCCCACGACGTGCACGCCGCTGGGCCATGCGGTGGTGACCTCCTCGCCACGCACCACCTCGACGCCGAGGGCCGCGCCGCGGTCGACGGCTTTGTCGAGGGCTGCGGTTGTGTCGTGGTCGGTGATGCAGAGCACGGTGATCCCCGCGGCTGCGGCGGCGCTCACCAGGTCGTCGGCGTCGACCATTCCGTCGCTGGCCAGGGTGTGCGCATGAGTCTCGGCCACGCCGAAGCCAGGGCCGCAGTCGATGCGGCGCGGCGCGTCGGCGCTCACTCGCTCACCACGATCGCGGCAGTCTACCCGCTGGTCACGGCGCGCTCGCCGCAGGGGCACGGAGCGCCCCACCTGTGGAACGCTCACCGCCTCACCGGTGTACACAGTCGGTGAACCTGCCAACAACCCGTGGAGGGCCGTCCACTGGAAGAGGCGGAACTCGTCGAGCGCGCGCGGCGCGGCGACGGCGATGCCTATGGAGAGCTGGTGCAGCGATATTCCGACCTGGCCTTCCGCACCGCCTACCTGGTCACCGGCGCCGCGGCTGACGCTGAGGACGCGGCCCAGGAGGCATTCGTCGCCGCCTACCGGGCGCTGCCCTCCTTCCGGACAGGGTCGCCGCTTCGCCCCTGGCTTTTGCGCATCGTGGTCAATGCCGCTCGCAACCGGCGGCGGGCTTCGACCCGGCGCGAGGGGCTGGCCATTCGCGTGGCCGACGCTGTCACCGACGGGGATGCGGCCCCATCCCCGGAGCGGGCAGTCGAGGTGGCGGAGGAGCGGACCGCGCTCCTCCGTGCCGTCGGCTCGCTGAAGGACGAGGATCGGGAGGTGATCGCCTGCCGCTTCTTCCTCGAGCTGAGCGTCGAGGAGACCGCCACCGCGCTTGGTTGTCGCCAGGGCACGGTCAAGTCGCGCCTCTCGCGTGCGCTGACGCGGCTGCGCCTCGCCATGGGGACGCCCGATGGGTGACCAGATCCTCGAAGCGCGGCTCGCCGATCTCGGCGCCCACCTCGACTATCCGCCGACCCCGGCGCTGGCCGGTGCCGTCGCCGGGCGCCTCGCCGGAATCGAGGTGCGTCAGCGCGTGCCGGCACAACCCTGGTGGAAGCGACGGCCGGTGGTCATGGCCACCTCTCTGCTCGCCGCCCTGGCGATCATGGTCGGGGCCGTCCCGCCGGTTCGCACCACGGTGGCGCACTGGCTGGGGATCAGGGGCATCGTCATCGAGCCGGTTCAGCAGAACCCCACACCGCGGCCGCAGCCGTCGTCCACTTCGACGCCGTCGCTCGGCGCGCGACTTCTCCTCGGCCGCCGGCTCACCCTCGCCCAGGCGCGCGCTGCGGTCGACTTCCCCATCGCCGTTCCCGCCTCGCTCGGCGAGCCCGATGCCGTCTACCTCCGCGCGTCGCCGCCGGTGCAGTTCGTCACCCTGGTCTACCTGCCCCGCAGCGGCTTGCCCGAGGCACCGACGACAGGCGTGGGACTGCTGGTCACCGAGCTGCGCGGCACCCTGGCAAGCGAGTTCCTCGACAAGTTCGTCGGACCCGACGCCACCGTCGAGCCTGTCAGTGTCAACGGCGGCGCGGGGTACTTCATCGCCGGCCAGCCACATGAGCTTGCCTACAGGGACGCCGGCGGCGCCGTCGTCAACGATCAGGTGCGTCTCGCCGGCAACACCCTGATCTTCGAGCGCGGCGACGTCAGCATCCGCGTCGAGGCGAACCTGGGGCGCGATCAGGCGCTGGCGATCGCTCAGTCGTTGCGTTGACCGAACGCGCAGCGGCGTCGGGAACCGGCGTGACCGCGGCGGTGTAGATGCGGTGGAGGTACTACACCATGCGCGTGCGACGTCCGCTGCTCATCCTCGTGGCCGCCACCGTTGTTGCCTGCGGGAGCAAGGCCGCGACCATCGCCCTGTCGCCGACGCCTGTGCCGCAGGGCTCGAAGCCGGCGGCCACGGCGACGGCGACGCCACCTGCAGCACCGGCGGTTCCCTATCGCGTGTGGGTTTTCGCCGACGGCACGCCGGACAGCGGGGTCACCATCGTCGACGCCGCCGCGCGCAAGGCGGCGATCACCATGCCCGACGGCGTCTTCTCGCCCGACTTCTCGCGGTTGTACACGGTCGCGCAGGCGCCGGGCGGCTGGGCGCTCCATGTCATCGATGGGCACACTGGTGCGCTGCTGCACAGTCAGGTGTTCGACGTCAATTACTCGCTGCCCTATGTGGGTATTCAGCGCGGGGGACTCTCGCCTGACGGTCATTGGCTGGTCCTCGACGGAACCGACCGCAGTGGCACACCGCAGGTGACCACCAAATTCGTGGTGGTCGACACCACGTACGCGTCAGCGCCACGCCGCGTCATCCTCTCAGGCGACTTTCTCTTCGACGGGATCAGCAACAGCGGTCGCAATCTCTACCTGCTCGAGAACCTGGGTCAGGGCGCCACGGGCGGCATCGGGTATCACGTCCGCCGCTACGACATGTCCGCCGCGCAGCTCGACCCGACGGTCATCGTCGACAAGCAGTCACCGAGCGAAGTGACCATGAGCGGTACCGCGATCGCGCATGTCAACTCCGCAGACGGCACATGGCAGTACACGGTGTACGCCTTCGGTGAGCGCGGTCCGGTGGTGCACGCGCTCGACCTCGAACACGGCGTCGCCGCGTGCATCGACCTGCCCACTGGCAACAACCGCAACACCGGCGACCAGGAGCTGGAGCTGCTCTGGTCACTGGCGCTCGATTCGGCGCACAACCGCCTGTACGCGGTCAACGGCGCCCTTGGCAGCATCGCCGTCATCGACACCTCCGGCTGGCCGAACCTCGCCCGTCAGGCGACGGTGACGCCGGCTTCGACTCCGCAGGCGACACCGGCGAGCTTCTTCGGCAGCTTCGGTGGCGTCGTCGACGCCCAGGCAAAGCGCACCGTGCTCGGCGGTGCCAGGCTGAGCCCCGACGGTGCCACGCTTTACGGCGTCGCCGACGCTTCGGTGCTGGTCATCGACACCGCGACGCTTCACCTGCAGCGCGAGCTCTTCGGTGGTCGCGCCGTCTTCGGCATGGCATTGAGCCCTGATGGGCGCTTGCTCTGGGCGGCCGCCGACGGCGACCTGCTCCAGCTCGATCTCGCCGGTGGCGGTGGGCCGGCACGGCAGGTGGCACCGGCGCACGTGTCGGGAGTGCTCCGCGTCGAGCCTGTCACGCCCTGATAACAGCGGGGCTGCGCCGAGTTGAGAAGTCGATGAGAACTCGACGTCCGGTGCCGTCGCGGCGACGAGGCGTGCATATACTCGGTCGGTGAGCAGCGACCCGGTGCGCGTCCTCGTCGTCGACGACGAGGCGAGCATCACTGACTTCATCGCCCTCGGTCTGCGCCACGAGGGTTTCATGGTGCGCACTGCGGCGGACGGCCATGCCGCCCTGCGCGTCGTCGACGACTTCAAGCCGCAGCTGGTCATCCTCGACCTGATGATGCCGCGGATGGACGGCTGGGAGCTGTGCCGTGCCCTGAGCGGAGAACGCAACCGCGGGATCATCATCCTCAGCGCCCGTGACGAGACCAACGACCGCATCGAGGGGCTCGAGCTCGGCGCCGATGACTACCTCGTCAAACCCTTCGAGTTCGGCGAGCTTCTTGCCCGCGTCCGCGCCGTGCTGCGCCGGCGGCAGCCCGACCTACAGCGCGTTGTGCGCGCCGGTGACGTCAGCATCGACACCGCCACTCGCGAGGTACGCGTCGGCGCGCGGCTCGTCGAGCTGAGCGTGCGCGAGTACGACCTGCTGCACTTCCTCATGCTCAACGCCGACCAGGTGCTTCCCCGCCAGCGCCTCCTCGACGAGGTCTGGGGATACAACTTCTTCGGCGACGAGAACAACGTCGAGGTGTACATCCGGTACCTGCGCAACAAGCTCGGTGATGCCGATCACCAGCGCATCCAGACCGTGCGCGGCGTCGGCTACCGGCTGCGCACCAACACCGTAGCGACGGACCACTCGGCGGCGGACCACCCCACGGATTCCGCACCCGACCACCGCGAATCCGCGGGGACCCCGGCTAGGGAGGCATAGACCAAGACGCGCGGCTTCGTGCGCCGTCTGCGCACCGCGCTGGGCAGCCTGCGCTGGCGGCTGACGCTCGTGTACGTGGCTCTCATCGCCGTGCTGCTCGCCGGCCTGGGCGCCTTCCAGTACCTTGAGCTGCAGCGCAACCTGGTCAACGTCCGTGCCGCATCGCTCGACGGCGACATCGCCGAGGCGTCGCGCCTCAGCGGGCGGGTGACCATTCCCGCCATCGCCGGCCAGCCGTCGCGCAGCGTCAACATCGACTACGCCACCCTTCGCGACGCGCTGTGCGGCAACAGGACAGGGCTCGCGGCGTCGCTGACGACGACCTTCGCGGCGAGCACGCTCGCCGAGCGTGTGCACACCGTGTCGGGACGCACCGTGTCAGTCATCGTCTACGACCACAACCTCAACGCCGTCGGCCACAACCCGGAGGCGCAGCTCTCCGACATCCCCCGCGTCGACTCATCGGCGCTGCATGAGGCGATCGCCGGGAGGCGCAGCCCGGCGCAGTTCGTCGACGGTCCAGGTGGTACCGAGCTCGCCATCGCCTATCCGGTGCAGGGCGTCGACCGCGCCTGCGGCGCCGTGCAGCTGTCGACGTCGACGTCGCCCATCGACGACACCCTCTCCCGCGAGCGATTTGTGCTCGGACTCGGCGGTGGTGCGGTGCTTCTCCTCGCGCTCGTGCTCGGGCTGCTGCTCACCGGGCGGGCGCTGACCCCGTTGCGCCGTCTCACCGAGACCTCACGGCAGCTAGCCGGCGGCGACCTGCGGGCCCGCAGCCGGCTCGGGCCGCGCAGCGATGAAATCGGCGCTCTGGCACACAGCTTCGACGACATGGCCGAGCGCCTCGAGGCGCTGTTCGTCGCCCAGGGAGAGAGCGAGGCGCGGATGCGGCGGTTCATCGCCGACGCCTCCCACGAGCTGCGCACCCCGGTCACCGCGCTCAAGGGGTACATCGACGTCCTCCGTCGCGGCGCGTCGCGCGAGCCCGAGGCGCTGGAAGGGGCGCTGGCCACCATGGCGCGCGAGGCGGAGCGCATGCGCCTGCTCATCCTCGACCTGCTCACCCTGGCACGCATCGATGCGCAGCGGCAGCTGGCGCCGTCGACCATCGACCTCAATGCCGTGCTCGCCGCCGTCCTCGACGACGGTGTTCCCGGCATGCCCCTGCAGCTCGAGCGTCAGTTCGTCGGCGGGCAACTGCTGGTCACCGCCGACCAGGATGCCCTGACCACCATGGCGCGCAACCTTCTGGTCAATGCCTGCAAATACGCGCCCGGCGCCGTGCAGCGGTGGTCGACCGCGCGCGACGACGGCCGGGCGAGTTTCACCGTCAACGACCAGGGTCCGGGGATCCCTGCGGCCGACCTGCCCCACATCTTCGAGCGTTTCTACCGGGGTGAGAAGACCAGGGCGCGCGAGGAGGGTGGCAGCGGCCTGGGCCTCAGCATCGTGCAGGGTCTAGCCCGCGCCCAGGGAGGCGACGTCGCCATCGACAGTCGCGAGGGCGGCGGCACGACGGTGGTGGTCTGGTTGCCGCTGGCCGGCGCAGCCGGCGGCGCCGATGACGGCGCGTCTACGCAGGACGCTGCACCAGCATCCTGACGTGTCCCTCGGGTGCGTCCTCGACGAGGAGCACCGGGTAGCCGTCCTCCTCGCACGATCGCGGCACGTTCTCCTCGGGCTCGCCGTGGTCGATCCACAGCTCGATGCTCTCGCCCGGTGACACGCGGTCCAGGGCGACGCGCGCCTTGACGTAATTGAGCGGACAGGCGACGCCGCGCAGGTCGAGGGTTCGCACAACGGGACGGGGGATGTCGTTCACAGGTCGAAGGGCGATTGCGGCGAGAGACCGTTGAAGTAGGTGAACCGATCGCTGACCAGCAGTAGCCCGAAGAGGAGCAGCAGGCAGCCGGCCACCAGGTTGATGGCGCCCATGTGGCGATTGACGGCGCGCACCACCGGCTGCAGGCGATCGGTCAGCGCCGCCATGAGCAGGAAGGGGACGGCGAGGCCGAGGCAGTAGATGACCATCACTGGAAGCCCGGCGAAATCGCCCTGCTGGGCGACGTTGAGGATGCTGCCCAGCTGCGGCCCGATGCACGGTGTCCAGCCCGCGGCGAAGGAGACGCCGAGTGCGAACGACGGTGCCAGGCCGAAGCCGCGCGGCGCGATGTGCATCCTGCGCTCGCGCATCAGCCAGCCGATGCGGAACAGACCCAGCGTCTGCAGACCGAGCACCAGCACGATGACGCCCGCGGCCACGGTGATGGCGTGGCGATGGTTGACGAACAGGGTCACGTTGAGCGCCGTGAACACGTAGAAGAAGGTGATGAACACCGCGCTGAAGCCGAGGACGAAGGCGATGCCGTTGGCCACGATGTTGACCCGGCGCAGCGCCGCGTCGCCGTCGCCGGCGAGGACTGCGGTGCCCCCGCCGGCGGCCACCAGCACCGGCTCACCGGCGCGACCACCGAGGTAGGCGAGGTACGCCGGCGCCAGCGGGAAGACACAGGGTGAGAGGAACGACACCAGTCCGGCCAGCAAGGCCAGGGGATAGCTGAGATGGATGGTGAGGGCCGGCACACCCGTAGGGTACTGCCCCGGGTTTCGGCCCCCGCGCGGTCAGCCCTTGGCGGGCCGCACCATGTCGGGGAAGATGCGCACCACCGCGCTGATCTCCACGGCGGCGCCCATGGGCAGCTCGCTGGTTCCCAGCGCGGTACGCGTGTGCCTGCCCTGTTCGCCGAAGACCTCGACAAACAGATCCGAGGCCCCGTTGAGCACGCGCGGCTGGAGGGCGAAGGCGGGTGCGCTGCGCACGAAGCCGACCACCTGAACCATGTGACGGACGGCATCGAGCGAGCCCGTGTTGGCCCGCACCAGGGCGAGGATGTTGAGGGCGCACAACCGGGCCGCCTCGGTGCCCTCGCCGATGCTCAGGTCGCCGCCGACGACACCGGCCACGCGCAGTTCCCCGTTCACCACGGGGAGAACGCCGCTCGTGTAGAGCAGGTCGCCGACGATGTGCACCGGCGTGTACGAGCCTAGCGCCGCCGGTGGTTGAGGGAGCTCGAGTCCCAGCTCCGCCAGCCGCACGTCAGCGCTCGCCACCGCCGTCCCCGCCTTTGGCTGGATGGCCACGTTCTGACACTCCACGCATCCGGCAGCCGATCAAAAGATGGCTGCACTGAGCAGGCTACCCAAGGCGCGTCAATCCCGTCATCAGCAAAGGACCAAGAGGTGTAAAGGTTTTCGACGACGGATGCAGTACACGGAGGGGAACGCCTGTACCGCCGCCGCGGTCTAGGCGGTGCGTGCCACCATGGCGTCGATCGCCGCCTCCAGCTGCGCCAGGGTGCGCACCTCGGCGACCTGGGTGCAGTGCGGAGTGTAGGCGGGCATCGCCGAGTCCCCGAGTCCCCAGCTGAGACGTGACTCGGGGTTGAACCAGATCAACCGGCGGGCGCGCTGGCGCAGAGACTCGAGAAGGTCGGCGCGCGGCGGCGTGTAGTTGCCCCGGGCGTCACCGAGCACGAAGAGCATGGTGCGCGATGTCACCGCGTCGGGGTAGATCGCCCAGAAACGGTCAAGGCTTCGTCCGTAGTTCGTCGAGGAGTAGTAGGCGATCCCGTCCGGTTGCAGCGCGCGCTCGATGGCGGTGTCGACGTCGGCCTCGTCGAACTCCCGGGTGACCTCGACGGTGTCGCTGACGAAGACGAAGGTGCGCACCCTGCTGAAGCGATCCTGCAGGCGGTAGAGGAAGTGGAGCATGAAACGCACCGTCGACTGCATCGAGTTGCTGATGTCGCACAGGGCGACGACCTGCGGCTTGTGCTGCGGCGGTTTCTCCCAGCGCAGGCGGAAGGGCACGCCTCCGGTCTGCAGGTTGCTTCGCCAGGTGCGCTGCATGTCGAGGTGGCCTCGGCGGCGCGGCGCGCGACGCAGCTCGGGCAGGGAGTCGAGCTTGCGACCGAGGATCTCCACCAGCCGTGCCATCTCCGCGGATTCGCGTGCCGGCACTGCGCCGAGCGCGGTGCCGGCCATGTCGCCGCGACGTCGCGCCTGACGCGTGGGGACGTCGATGCGCTCGAACTCGGCGCGGACGAAGGCGCGCACCGTCGCCCGCAGCCGTTCGAGCTGCTGACGCAGCCGCTCGCGCCAGGCCCTCGCGTCATCCTCGGAGAAACCCGCGGCTATGAGTGCGGCGACGAATCGATCCAGTGCCGCATCGGAGCCGGCGCCGAGTCCCATCCGTTCCAGGATGGTCCGGCCCACCATGCCCTGCTGGAGCAACGATTCCAGCTGGCCGAGGGCGTCGCCGGCGGCCTCACGCACCATGAGCGCGAGCTCGAGGTCGCCGGCGTCCATCAACCGTTGCAGCAGGGCGTCGAGGTCGGCGCCGAGCGCGTCGAGCGCCGTAAGCGGAAGCGGCGGCAGGTCGGCGACCCCGGCGGCGGTGGGCACGTCGCCGTCGCGGCTGCCGTATGGCGAGAAGTGCAGCGGGAAGAGCTGCTCGAAGACGTCGAGATCGATGTCGCGCTTGATCAGCGTGCCGCGCAACGCCGAGCGGAAGGTGTTGCGGTCGTCGATCTCGATCGCCGCCGCCGCGGACAGAGCGTCGGCCGCCTCCAGTGGGGACACGCGGACTCCCGCGGTGCGCAGCGCGGCGACGAATCGCAGGATGGCCTGGTCCACGGTGCGGGTTTCCCTGCTGGCCTTCTAGACCGGTGGTGCCGGTGGGGGAGGTGGCGCCGTGGCGGGTTGTAGCGGTGGGAAGGACGGTGGCGACGCATCGTCGGGTGCTGCTGCCAGACCTCCGGGTGCCGACCGGTCACGTCGGGCACCAACGACGTACACGTTGAACCCGGCGACCACGAGCAGCCCACCGACGACCAGCCAGTACCCGGTCTGCCATTCGAGACTGACCAATCCCTTGATGTCGGTGTTGACGTCGAAGTTGACCGAATCCGACGAGGTTGTGCTGCTCTTCTGCAACGCCGACTGGCGATCGACGTCGCTGTTGAACGAGCTGGCGAGCTTGATCTGCAGCGCCACCAGCGCCACTGCTGCGCCGGCCGAAGCGGCGGCGACGAGGACGGCTCGTGTGCGCCCGCGGAGCACGCAGAGGCCGAGCGCTATGACCACGAGCGCCGCGGCCACCGCGGCGACCGGGTCGGAGTTGACGTGGATCTTGCCGGGCTGCGACGAGGAGCCGAACGGTCCCAGGCTGCCGCTGCTCTGGTTCGGCGAGAGCGTGACCCCCGATGAGCCGCCGGCGATGTTGCTGAGGTCGCCGAAGCTGGGGTTGACGTCCGCCCCGGCGACCAGCTGTGTCCCGTTTGCCTTGGCGAGGCTGGTGCCGGCGCAGGAGAAGCTGACGAACGGCATGAGAAATCCGAGCGCGCAGAGCGCGATGACGAAGGGAGAGAACACCCGCGCGTTCTTCTCTGTGGCCACGGTCGACATGGGCTGAGTGATTACCTCAGTTGAGGATGGCGGAGAGATTCTCCCGCCCCTTGCGGACGTCGCCCTCGTACTTCAGTACCAGCGAGAGCGTCTGCGAGACGACCTCGGGGTCGAGCTGCTGTGCGTTGAGGATGACCAGGGCACGCGCCCAGTCGATCGACTCCGAGATGCTGGGCAGCTTGCGCAAGCCCAGAGTGCGCATCTTGGCCATCGCCGCGGCCACCTGGCGGGCGAGCTGGTCGGATACCTCGGGGACGCGCCTGCGAATGATCGCCCGCTCGCGTTCAGCGTCGGGGAAGGCGAGGTGCAGGTGGAGGCAGCGCCGGCGCAAAGCGTCGCTCATCTCCCGTTGCGCATTGCTGGTGAGCACCACCAACGGACGAGTATGCGCCACCAGTGTCCCCAACTCGGGAACGGTCACCTGGAAGTCGCCTAGGACCTCGAGGAGAAAGGCCTCGAACTCAGCATCGGACTTGTCGACCTCATCGACCAGAAGGACGGTCGGCTTGTCACTGAGGATGGCGCGGAGAAGCGGCCGGGGAAGCAGGAAGCGATCGCTGAAGAAGACATCGTCCTGGGTGGCGATGCGCTCCACCGCCTCACGCAGGGTGGCGGCGTCGCCGACGGTCTCGCCGATCTTGTCGCGCAGGATCTGGGTGTAGAGCAGCTGCTTGGCGTACTCCCACTCATACAGCGCCTTAGCCTCGTCGAGCCCCTCGTAGCACTGCAGGCGGACCAGCTCGCGGCCGAGGGATGTGGCCAGCGCCCGGGCGAGCTCGGTCTTGCCGACCCCTGCCGGGCCCTCGACCAGCATGGGTTTCTCCATGCGAGCGGCGAGGTAGACGACCACGGCGCTGTCGTGGTCGATGAGGTAACCCGTGCCGTCCAGCCCCTCGACGCACTGCTGCACCGAGTCGAATGTCGCGCCGCTCTGCGGGCCGATCACGGTGGACCCTCGACGTCGAAGCGCTGCTGGCGCCAGCGGACCACCAGGTAAGCAGCGGCGATGACGACGAAGACCTCCATCGCCAGGGGGATAGGCCAGTTCGTGGCGCGATCGACGCCGCGGCGCAGCCAGGAACGCTCGTCGGGCGGCGCGGCCAGGGTGGGAGCGGGCGTTGGCGTGGCGCGGATGCTCGGTGTCGGTGTTGGCGTCGCCGGCGGCGGCGCGGTGCCCTCGGCGATGATCGCGGCGGGCACAGGCGCTGTGCTGTCCGTCTCCGACACCACCACGCTCGGGCCCGACGCCGGGTCGATGCCGGCGAGCAACTGCGGCGGGTTGGCCGTGGCCACGGCGATGGCGGCGATGTTGCGCTGCTGGTCGCTCAGCCCCTTGGCGGCGTCGGCGAAGGTCTTGCCGCTGTCGGTGGAACGCAGCAAGCTGCCGCCGCTGCTCCCCGTGGAGTCGAAGCCGGCGTAGACCAGGTTGGGGTCGAGCGCGCTGAAGACCGCCGTGGTCAGCTGCAGCGGCTGCGTGTTCGTCGGGTCGGCGTTGGGTCCGGTGCTCGACGTCCAGGTGGTGCCGCCGTCGCCGCTGAAGAAGGTGCCCTTGTTCGTGATGACCACGAGGGGCCGGATCTTCGTCGACGCCGGCACCGGTCCGGCGGCCACCGATGACACCACCGCCGTTGCCGGCAGTCCCTGTTGCAGGGTCTCCCACTGCGGCCCCGGGCCGGCGTTGCGGAAGAGGAAGCCGGACTGCAGGCCGACGCTGCCGCCGTCACTCCCCGCGACCAGGGTGAACGCCGGTGTGTTGGCGGCCACCGCCAGGGTGCTGATGCTGTAGCCACCAAGCCCCGCGCTGCGCCACGTCTTGCCGTCCTCGCTGACGAAGACGCCGTCGGCCGTCCCCGCGGCGACGGCGCTCAAGCCGAACGCCAGGGCGCGCACGTTGCGGTTGGTCAGCCCCACCGACGCGTCGCTCCATGTCGCCCCTCCGTCGTCGCTGCGACGCACGCCTCCACCGGCGAGGGCGGCCATCTCGACGTGGGGGGCGCGGGCGTCGAAGCCCACCGCCCAGACGCGCACTCCCTTGATCGGCGTCGGCGCCCAGGTCACCCCGGCGTCGCTGGTGGTGTAGACGCCGTTGTCGGTGCCGGTGATGGCGTTGCTCGCATTGGCGGGGTTGATGGCGAGGCTCCAGATCCGCCCGGAGCCGAGGCCCGGGGGATTGCCGACCCGGGTCCAGTCGGCGGCGACCCGCGCGTCGAGGAAAAGAAGCGGGACCGCGGCGAGAACTCCGGCGAGGAGTGCGTTGGCTGCGACGGCACGCCGGGGCGCGCGGGACAGGAACACCTGCAGGCCAGGATACAGCGGTGACTCCGCAGGCGGTCGCCGACTCCGCGCGGGGTGGAATCAGGCCAACCGCGGCCACAGCGGGCACCATCTACTGCCATGGAGCCGGCCCATCTCCGCCTCGGCCGGGGCATCGTCGACGTCCTCGAGCCGGCGGTTCGGCGCGAGTGGCTGCTCACCGACGGCGCCGGCGGATACGCGATGGGCACCGTCGCAGGCTCGCTCAGTCGCGCCTACCACGGGCTCCTGATCGCCGCCACCGAACCACCCCTGGGACGCACCCTGCTCGTCGGCGGCCTGGTCGAGGAGCTGACCACGTCGTCGGGCCGCACCGTGGCGCTGCACAGCCAGCGCTGGGCGGACGGCGCCGTCGACCCGCGCGGCTTCGAGCTGCTCGAGGCCTTCGAGCTGCGCGGATCGTCGGCGGTGTGGACCTACGCGCTCGCCGGCATCCTCCTGGAGAAGCGGGTGCTGATGCCGCGAACGCCGCCGGCGACGACGCTGGTCGTCTACACGCTGTGCCGCGCGCCCGATCCAGGGCTGCGCATCGTCATCCGCCCGCTCTGCACGTGGCGCGACCACCATGCCCCGGGGCTACAGACAGAGGCGCCATCGCTGGCCGTGGGCAGCCGGCGGCTTGCGGTTCGATTCCCCTGGGGGGAACCGATCCACGTCCGCGCCAGCTCGGGCACCGCCGGCGGTGGTGGTGAGTGGCATCTGGGATTCCGGCTCGACGTCGAGACCGAGCGCGGGCTGGCCGACGTCCAGGACCTCTACGCCGCGGGCAGCATCAGCGCGGTACTGGAGGTAGGGGAGTCGCTGGCGCTGAGCCTGTCGCTCGACGAGTCCTTCGATCCCGGCAGCTGGCGCGAGCTCGAGGTGACCGAGCGGGCGCGGACCACTGGCCTGCTGGAGCGCGCCGGCGCCCGCGAGGATCCCGTGGCGATCCGCCTGGTGCTCGCCGCCGACCAGTTCGTCGTCGCGAGGCGACGGGGACCGACCGTGATCGCCGGCTATCCGTGGTTCGGGGACTGGGGCCGCGACACCTTCATCGCTCTTCCCGGCCTCGCCCTGGACACCGGCAGGCCAGAGCTCAGCGCCGGGCTGCTGCGCGCCTTCGCCGGGCACATCGCCGGCGGTCTGCTGCCCAACCGCTTCCCCGACCGGGGGGGCGCCCCGGAGTTCAACACCGCCGACGCCACGCTGTGGTACGTCGAGGCGCTCCGCGCCCACGTTGAGGCCACCGGTGACGGCACCCTGGTCGACGAGTTGTGGCCGGTGCTCGAGGACATCGTCGAGTGCCACCTTCGCGGCACCGCACACGGCATCGCCACCGACCCTGGTGACGGCCTGCTTCGCGCCGGGGAGCCGGGGGTGGCGGTGACCTGGATGGACGCTCGGATCGGCACCTGGGTGGTGACGCCACGGGTCGGCAAGCCCGTGGAGATCAACGCGCTGTGGCACAACGCTCTGCGTTGCCTCGCCGGCTGGGCAGGCTCGAGAACCTCAGGGCACGACTACGCCGCTCTCGCCGAGCGGGTCGCCACCGGGTTCGATCGCTTTTGGAATCCGGCGACGGGCTACTGCTTCGACGTCGTCGACTCGCCCGCCGGCGACGACCCCAGCGTCAGGCCCAACGCGGTCATCGCTGCCGCGGTGCATCACACGCCGCTCAGCGCCGCGCAGGTCGCCGCGGTGGTCGCGGTCGCGGAGAGATCGCTGCTCACCTCGATGGGGCTGCGCTCACTGAGCCCCGACGAGCCCGGCTACGCGGGCCGCTACCGCGGAGACGTGGCCGGTCGTGACGCCGCCTACCACCAGGGGACGGTGTGGCCCTGGTTGATCGGCCCGTTCGTCGGTGCCCACCTCCGAGTCCACGGCGACCCGGCGGCGGCGCGTGGCTTGCTCATTCCCCTCCTCGACCATATCGCCGACGCCGGCCTGGGCTCGGTCTCCGAGATCGCCGACGGCGACGCCCCGCACACCCCGCGGGGCTGTCCATGGCAGGCGTGGAGCGTTGCCGCTGTGCTGCGGGCCTGGCGTCAGACGGCGCCGGTAGCGGCCCAGGCGCCGGTCGAGACCTCGCCGAGCGTCAGGCCGAGACCTTGACCGGCGTGCTCAACGGCCCCGTCAGGTTGCGCCGGCCCCAGTCGTCGATGGCCTCGACGACCGATTGCAGCTCGACGCCGGCATCGCAAAGCTCGTAGGCGGTGCGGGGCGGCATCGTGGAGTGGATCGTCTTGTGCACCAAGCCGAGTTCGACGAGATGGTCGAGACGCGATGCCAGGGTGGCAGGGTTGACGCCGCCAACCCGGCGCGCCAGCTCGTTGAAGCCGACCGGGCCGTCGAGCAGAGCCCGGACGATATGGAGGGTCCACTTCTCCTGGAGAAGCTGGATGGCCTCGAAAACCGGGCAGAAATCGTTGTCCATGGATGTACCCCCGCTCAACGCGTCAAGGGTATCGCAACCGTCGGCCCGCTGAGCGCTTCGTCGAACGCTGCGCTTTCTCATATTTAGCACTTGACATACTGTAGCACTATATGGTGTGATGCGATCAGCCGGTGGTCACCGGCCCTCCGACCCGGAGGATCAACCCGCATGGGAGACACCAAAATGAGCTGGGTCATCGAACCAAGCCACTCCGTCCTCGAGTTCTCTGCCCGCCACCTGGGCATCAGCACAGTCAAGGGCAGCTTCGGCTCCTTCACCGGCAGCCTGGACTACGACGAAGAGGACCCCACCCGGTCGACAGGGACCGTCGAGGTGCACGTCCACAGCCTCAACACGCGCGACGAGAAGCGTGACGCCCACCTACGCAGCGCCGACTTCTTCGACGCCGACAACCACCCCAAGGCGACCTTCGGCACCAGGGAGATCCTTCCCGCCGGCGAGGGCCGCTACAAGGTGAAGGGCGACCTCACCATCCGCGGCACGACCCGTCCGGTCGAGCTCGACGTCGAGCTGACCGAGGTGATGACAGACCCCTGGGGCAACACCCGGGTCGGCGTCAGCGTCAGCGGAACCATCAACCGGACCGACTTCGGTCTCAACTGGAACCAGGTTCTCGAGGCGGGCCGGCTGCTCGTCGGCGAGAAGGTGAGGATCACCGCCGAGGCAGAGCTGGTCAGGCAGGAGGCGGCCGTCGCCGCCTGATCGCAGAGAGCGCGGGCCGATTGACAACCGGCCCGCGCTTCGCCTACACCCCGGGGCCGGGGGCGCGCACCGAGCCGATGCGCGCAGAGGCGTGCACCGGAGGTGGGTCCATGAAGGGATTTCGTGAATTCCTGCTGCGTGGCAACGTCGTCGACCTCGCCGTCGCGGTGGTCATCGGCGGCGCCTTCGGCGCGGTGGTGAAGGAGCTGGTGTCTGACTTCTTGACGCCGCTGATCGGCATTCCCGGCAGTCTCGACCTCACTGCTGAGAAGTTCACGGTTCGCGGTGCAGACTTCAGGTGGGGAGCTTTTGTCAACGCTGTCATCACCTTCGTGCTCATCGCTGCGGCGATCTACTTCGTGGTGGTGGTGCCGATGACGCGGCTCAACCGGATGCGCTCCAAGACGGCGATCGCGACGACGCGGCCCTGCCCGTACTGTGTCAGCGACATCCCCGTGGCGGCCTCGCGCTGTGCCTTCTGCACCAGCGAGGTGACCCCGAGCTGAGCGACGCCGGCGACGCCATCTTCACCACCGAGCGTCTCATCGTCCGCCCCTGGGGGCCCGGCGACCTCGAAGCGGCGTTTCGCATGTACTCGGATGCCGAGGTGACCCACTTCCTCCTCGGCGAGCCCGACACCGACGTCGAGACCACGGCGACGCGGCTGCGCAGCGCGGAGCAGCGCTCGGCGCGGGGAGCGGGTCTCGGTTTCTGGGCGATCGAGGAGCGTGACAGCGGCCGCGTCGCCGGCGCGGTCATCCTCAAGCCCCTCGGCGACACCGAGGAGATCGAGGTCGGTTATCACCTGGCGCGTGACTCCTGGGGTAAAGGCATCGCCACCGAGGCCGCCGAGGGCGCGCTTCGCCATGGATTCACCACCGTCGGGCTGGATCGCATCGTCGCCGTGGTGCGCCCCGACAACCCCCGATCTCTGCGCGTCATCGCCAAGCTGGGGATGCGCCTCGAGGGACGGCGCCATCACTACGGATCCGACCTGGAGTATTTCGCGCTGGGGCGCGACGAGTGGCAGGCGCGTCAGAACCATGAGGGCGGCACGGCCGCCGCGGGCTAGAGCAGCGGCCGGCGGATGATGGTCTGCTCGCGGTCAGGGCCGACGGAGACGACGTCGATCGGCGCGCCACTCAGCTCGGCGATCTGCTCGATGTAGTCGCGCGCCGGCGCGGGCAGGTCCGCGAAGCGCCGGCAGCCGCGCGTCGAGGATTTCCACCCCGACATCTCGATGTAGTCGGGCTCGGCGTGCTTGAGGTGGGAGATGTTGGCCATGGGATGGTCCCATGGCTCACCCTTGCTGGCGTAGCCCGTGCAGATCTTGATCGTGTCGAGGTCGTCCAGAACATCGAGCTTGGTGAGCACGATGGACTGGATGCCGTTGGTGTTGACCGCGTAGCGGGCCACGGCGGCGTCGTACCAGCCGACGCGGCGTGCCCTGCCCGTGGTTGTGCCGTACTCGCGTCCTACCTCGCGGATCAATTCGCCGAGTCCGTCGACCAGCTCGGTGGGGAACGGGCCATATCCCACCCTCGTGGTGTACGCCTTGAAAACGGCGACCGTCTTGGTGATGCGTGACGGGGGAATGCCGCTACCCGTGCAGGCCCCGCCCGCGGTCGGCGACGACGACGTGACGTAGGGATACGTGCCCAGGTCGAGGTCGAGCATAACTCCCTGCGCACCCTCGAGGAGGATGCGCCGGTCGTCGGCGATCGCTCCCTGCACCACTGGGTAGATGTCGCGGATGTAGCGATCGAGTCTCTCCGCATAGCCGATGTACTCATCGAGGATGGCCTGTTCGTCGAAGGGATCGACGCTAAACAGCCGGGTCAGCGTCTCGTTCTTGAGGCGCAGCACAAAGCGCAGCTTCTTCTCCAGGAACTTGATCTTCTGCAGGTCACCGATGCGAAAGCCGATGCGCCGCACCTTGTCCTCATAGGTGGGGCCGATGCCGCGCCAGGTCGTGCCCAGGCGGTCGTCGCCGCGCTGCTGCTCGCCCAGCTGGTCGAGCACAGGGTGGTACGGCATGACCATGTGGGCGCGGTCGCTGACGATGAGGTTCTCGGTCGAGACGCCGTTCTCGTGGACGTGGTCGAGCTCGTCGAGAAAGGCCTTGGGATCGACGACGACGCCGTGACCGATGACGCAGAGGACACTCGGGTAGAGGATGCCGCTGGGAACCAGGTGAAAGCGAAACTCGCGACCCTCGCTGACCACGGTGTGCCCGGCGTTGTTGCCTCCTTGCGAGCGGACCACCATGTCGACGCTGTCGCCGAGCAGGTCGATGACCTTGCCCTTGCCCTCGTCGCCCCACTGGCCGCCCACCAGGATGGTCACGCTCATCGCGTCGGGGAAGCCTACTGCAATGTCACCCCGACGACGGCTTTTCCGCGGCGCTGCTTGCTCGAGCCGGTTCGCACACGGGCACGCTCGCGGCAACTCGCTATACAGAAGGCGTGCACATCGCCGCGCTCCGGCCCATGCCTCTGCGCCGTCCTCCGGTCGCCGCGCTCCTCGCCGCCGCGTTTGCTCTTGGAATCGCCCTGCTCGTCCCCCGCGCCTTCAGCGACCCCGTCTCGGTGGACCCCTTCGACATCCGGCTCGCCATGCCGAGCCTCGCGCTGGTCGCCGCGTCGGTCATCTGGGCGCCACTGACACGCTGCCGGGCGGTGCTCCTCGGCGTCGCCGGGATTGCGGTGCCCTTCTCGCTGTGGGCGGCGATGCCGCGACTGATGACCCTCGTCTTCGCCGATCGGTACAGCTTCAACCAGCGCGTCTTCGCCGCCGACACCGCCTACATGCTGGCGACCGCGGCCATCTGCGTCGCCGCGACAACGCTGCTTCCCGCGCGCTCGCGGCCTGCGCTGCGACTGCGCAGCATCTCGCCGCTCGCGCTCGGCGTGGCTGTTGCCGGCACCGCGCTGCTCATCCTGGCGGCGTTCGCCATTCCGGCGCAGCTGCTCGGCCGTGAAGGCATCGAACCGGCGGCGCTGGGTCGGGACATGCCCTGGCTGGCACCCGCGTACGTTCTCCAGGCGGCCGCGCAGGAGGTGCAGTTCCGGGGACTCCTGCTCGGCGCCCTGGAGCGCGACCTGCCACCCTGGGCGGCCAACCTCGGCCAGGCGTCGCTCTTCGGCGTGGCCCACATCGCCGTGCAGTACGAGGGGCCGGCCGGACCGTTCGTCCCGGTCACCGTCGTGCTCGGGTTGGTGCTCGGCTACATCACCCAGCGGACCCGTTCGCTGTGGCCCGCGATCGTCATCCACGCCGTGCTCGAGGTCGGCGTCGCGGTGGTCATCCTCGACGGGCTGTACGGGCAGTGACCGGTTTACGCCACGGCTGCGCCGCCGCGTGCGCGCCGCTGCTCGCCACTCTCGCGATGACGCTCACCGCCAACGGAGCGGCCGCGGCGACACCGGCGCCGACCCCCGTCGCGACCCCCGCGCCGACGCCGAATCCGCACGCCGGAGAGGCCTGGTGGGTGCCCGTCGGCCTGCGCGGTCAGCGAATAACCACCGTTGTTGCCAGCGGTGACCGCATCATCGCCGTCGCCGGCGGCACGCGTTACACGTCGATCGACGGCGGCGCCACATTCACCGCGACGGCACAGGCACCTCGGCCGAGCGCATCGTGCTCGCTGGCGGCGCTGACCGGTGGATCACCAACGTCACCGCCCGACGCCGAGGTGGCCGCCGGCCGCGACCACTGGTCGCTGTGCGCCGGTCGGGTGCTCCACGCCGATGGTCCCTACCCCGACGCGGTGCCCAAGATCGATCTCGGCAGCCCCAACCTGGGCGCGGGCGCCCGTCTCATCGCTGCCTCGGCAGCCTCGCCAACGGTGGTTGTGGCCATCTCCGACGACAACACCGTGTGGCGGCGCAGCGGCCGGGGGGATTGGAATCGCGTTCTCGTCCTGCTTCCCCAGAACCTCGTCCAGGGAGCCCCGACGGTGACCGCGGTGACCGCGTTCGACCAACCGCTCACCGACACCATCTACCTGGCCACCGACGGCTACTCCGTCCTGATCAGCCGCGACAGCGGAGACGACTGGATCCGCGCCGGCCCCGGCCTTCCCGACAGTGTCCTGGCGCTGACCTCCGACAGCCGTGCTCAGGCGGTATACGCGGGAACCGGCGACGGCATCTGGGTGCATCACCTGCAGCCCATCCCCGCGGCCCCCGCGTACCTGCCTGACGATCTCAAGTGGCGGCAGTGGGGCACCGCCCTGGTCACGCTGCTCGGCTCGGTGGCCGCGCTGGTCCTGCTTCGCCGCCTGGTCAGCGCGCCTCCACCGTGAAACGCCACGTCTGCGCGCCGCAAGAGGGACAGGCGTTGGGTGGGCGCAGCCCGCGCTCTGTGTGACCGCACCACTGGCATGACCAGTGCGTCCGCGCGAAGTAGCGGAGCAGATCCATGCGGGTGAGCAGGCCGACGAGCTTGCCCTCGCGGGTGATGGGCAGGTGGCGGATGCGGCGAGTGAGCAGGATCTCCGCCGCCTCGCTGAGGGGGACGTCCTCCTCGACCGATATCACCGCGGTGGTCATGATGTTGCCGATGGTCCGGCCGCGCTTGCCGAGCACGTCGGACTCGCTGACGATGCCGACACAGCGACGGTCCGCGGTCACCACCGGTAGACCGGTGAGACGGTGCTCGACGATCAGCGCGACGGCGGCGTCGACGGGCTGGTCGGGGGTCACCGTGAGCACCTCGCGGGTCATGACATCTGCCACGACGGTGCCGTTCGTGGACGCGTGCTTCGTGTCGCTCATGTGACCGCAGGCCAGTCTATCGCCCGTACGATGACGGCGAACCAGGCCGCCAACTGGAGAAACGATGGATCCCTCCCCACCGCCGCCGTGGGGCGCGGTCCCACCGCCGCCCGGTGTTTCACCGCCATCTGAGCCGCCGGCTCAGCCGCCCGGGCAGCAACCAACCGGGTATGGCATCCGTCCTTATCCCCAGCCCGAGTATCCGCCATCACCCCCGTATGGCTATGCGCCGATCGACCCCCGGCCGGGGCCCTCGACAGCCCTGGTCTACGCGGGGTTCTGGATTCGCTTCGGGGCGTGGTTCATCGACGCGCTGATCCTCACCGCCGTGCTCTTCATCCTGGGCCACTTCGCCAGCATCGGCTACCACATCGACTCCACGGTGCGCACCATCGACGGGGTCAACCAGAACACAACGGGGGTCACCGTCGACGGCCCCTGGCCGTTTCTCATCACCGGCGTGTACTACGTGCTCCTCTGGTGGACCTACGGGGGAACCGTTGGGCAGCTCCTGCTGCGCCTGCGCGTGGTGCGCGTAGTCGACGGCGGCCGGCCGACCATCGGCCGCCTGGTGCTGCGCTACATCGGCTTCATCATCGCCTCGCTGCCCTTCGGCGTCGGCCTCGCCTGGGCCGCATGGGATCCACGCAAGCAGGGCTGGCACGACAAGATCGCCGACACGCTGGTGGTCGCGCCCAGGTAGGCGACTGCGCCACCGGCGTACGCGCTGGTAGCGTGATCGGGTGGCCAACCGCCTCGCTGCTGAGACCAGCCCGTACCTGCGGCAGCACGCCGACAACCCGGTGGACTGGTGGCCGTGGAGCGACGAGGCGTGGGACCAGGCGCGCCGCCTCGACCGGCCGGTGCTGCTCAGCGTCGGCTACAGCGCCTGCCATTGGTGCCACGTCATGGCCCACGAGTCCTTCGAGGACCCGGAGATCGCCGCGCTGCAGAACGAACTCTTCGTCAGCATCAAGGTGGATCGCGAAGAGCGGCCGGATGTCGACGGCGTTTACATGCAGGCGGTGGTCGCCATGAGCGGCCGCGGCGGCTGGCCGATGACTGTCTTCTGTACGCCACGCGGCGTTCCCTACTTCGGGGGAACCTATTTCCCCAAGGAGGACCGCATGGGCATGCGCGGCTTCCCCACTGTGCTCCGCGCCGCTGCCGCTGCCTACCGCGACAACCGTGAAGCCGTCGACGCCACCGGTGAGCAGCTGCGCCAGGCGCTGACGCCACCGCGGCTGAGGCAGGGCGTGGAACCGTCGACGGCTCAGCTCGACACCGCGGTGCGCCGTCTTGGCGAGCAGACCGACCGTCGCTACGGTGGCTTCGGAGGCGCACCGAAGTTCCCTCATCCCGCTGCCCTCGACCTGATGCTGCGTTGGTACGCCGCACACCGCGACACGTCGGTGTGGACAGCGGTGGAGATCACGCTGGACCGCATGTCGCGTGGCGGCGTCTACGACCAGGTGGGCGGCGGGTTCCACCGCTACAGCGTCGACGCTCAATGGGCGGTGCCGCACTTCGAGAAGATGCTCTACGACAACGCACAGCTGGCGCCGGTGTACCTGCACGCCTACCAGCTCAGCGGTGACGAGCGTTGGCGGCGCGTGGCGGTGGAGATCCTCGACTACGCCCGTCGCGAGATGCTGCTCGACGGCGGCGGCTTCGCCTCGGCGCAGGACGCAGACAGCGACGGCGAAGAGGGCAGCTTCTTCGTGTGGACTCCGCAGCAGCTGCGCGACGTCCTCGGTGACGACGACGGAGCCCTCGCGGCGCGGCTCTTCGGTGTCGTCGAAGGCGGCAACTTCGAACACGGAACCACCGTGCTCTCACTGCCGTTTGCGCTCGACCAGGTGGCGGCGACGATGCGCATCGACGCCGGCGAACTGCGCGGCCGTGTCGACTCGATCAGAGAGCGGCTGTACGCGGCGCGCGAGCAACGCGTCCACCCGGCGCGCGACGACAAGGTGATCACCTCATGGAATGCTCTGATGCTGGCGGCGTTCGCCGAGGTCGGCGCGGTCCTGGAGAGGGACGACTACATCGAAACCGCCAGGCGATGCGCCGACTTCCTGTTGAGCGAGCTGGTCCGTGACGGCACGGTGCTGCGCACCTGGCGCGACGGCACCGCCAAGATCGTAGGCTTCCTCGAGGACGTCGCCTTTCTCGCCGATGCCCTGCTGACGCTGTACGAGGCCACCGGGGAGGCGGCGTACTTCGTCAGCGCGCAGAGACTCTGCGACGACATCGTCGGCCGCTACCTGGACCCCGGTGCCGGCTTCTGCGACACGGCCATCGACGGCGAGCCGTTGCTCATCCGTCCCCACACCCTCGACGACAACGCCGTTCCCGCCGGCCAGTCGATGGCGGCGCATGCGCTGCTCCGCCTTGCTGCGCAGACCGGCGAGACCCGCTGGCGCGACGCCGCGTTGCGCGCCGTCGGCCCGCTCGCCGAGGCGGTGTCGCGTTCACCGCTGAGCCTGGGCAACCTCGCCTGGGCGTTGCAGCGGGCGGTGTCACCGGGCCGCGAAGTGGCCATCACCGGCGACGCCGGCGCCGACGACACCAAAGCGCTGCTGCGCGTCGTGCGCGGACGCTTCGACCCGCTGTCGGTACTCGCCTGGGGGAAGGCAGACGGGGTGCCGCTGCTCGCCGATCGCCCCGCGCGCGGTGGGCATGCCACCGCCTACGTCTGTCGCGGATTTGTCTGCGATGCGCCGGTCAGCGACCCGGACGCGCTGCGGACGCAGCTCGACGCGGCGGAGGCGGCGATGCCCTGACGCCGCGGCGGCGGTCGTGGCGATGCCGGCTGCTACATTGCCTCCTCACCCCCTGGGGACGTCATGGAGGAGAGCGCGTGGTCAAGGTCCTGTACACCGCCGAGGCGACGGCATCCGGCGGTCGCGACGGTCGTTCTGTCAGCTCGGACGGCAACCTCGACGTCACCCTGGTGCCTCCGCCGGAGCTCGGCGGTCCGGGGACGCCGGGAACCAATCCCGAGCAGCTCTTCGCCGCCGGCTATGCGGGCTGCTTCCACAGTGCGATGAAGCGGGTGGCGCAGCGGATGAAGCTCGACGCCGACGACTCCACGGTGACCGCCAAGGTCGGGCTTGGTGTTCTCGACGCCGGCCCGGGCTTCGGACTTGCGGTTGAACTTGTCGTCAACGCGCCGCGTATCGATCGTGAGCAGGCTGAGCAGCTTGTGGCTGCGTCGCATGCGGTCTGCCCGTACTCCAACGCCACCCGCGGCAACATCGACGTAAAGCTGACCGTGGTCTGACAGGGGAGGCGGTGCCGCGGGGCTTTGCCTGTTCGCGCTGCAGTCTCGGCCTCAAAAGAAAGGAGGTGCACCGTGCGTGGTGCACCCCCTTTGGTTGTGCCGTTGTTCTAACTAGCTTGCCGGGAACTTCAGTGTCTTGGCAGCGTCGCCGAGGAACGGCGCCTGGATGATCTTGAGGAACCCGGGGACGGTGATGTCGACCGCAGAGATCCCAGTCTGCTCCGCGACCGGGCCGAGCTGCGGCGTGTAGTTGATGTCGGGAGTGAGGCCCCCGAAGGTGATCTTGCCGGTGTTCAGCTTGGCGGTGAGGATGCCCTGGCGGCTGAGGTCGTTGCTGTCGATGGCCTTCTTGAGCACCGCGGCCTCCATCTCCGCCTCCGCGTAGCCGTACATGTAGTAGGGGTCGGGTACCTGCGTCGGCGCGTACTTGTCGTGGTCGGCGAGGAACTTGGTCATGCCGGGCACGCTGGTATCGCCCCACTGCGCCTGGAAGCCGAGCACGTTGATGTGCGAGGTGATCGCCGGGTTGTTGAGCGGCGTTGGCTTGCCCGTCGCCGACCCGTCACTGGTCATGAGCAGACCGGACCAGCAGGGACCCTGGAACACCCAGTTGGGCAGGTACTTCAGGGCGGCACCGGTGCCGACCAGCTTGCCCGCGGGGCTCGGAGTGGCAACCAGGAAGACGTACTCTGCGCCCGCTGTCGCCAGCGCCTGGATCTGCGATGTGAACGAGGTGTCGGTTGCGGCGTAGGTCAGCTGCCCGACGTCGTTGAAGTGATAGGTGTCGAGCGCCGCCTTGTAGCCACGAAGGCCGTCCTGCCCGTACTCGTCGTTCTGGTAGACGATGGCGATCTTGGCGCTCTTCTTGCCCAGCTTGTTGACCACCCAGTCGATGCCGTTGGCGATGTCGATCGAATAGGGATTGCCGATCACCGCCATGACCGGGTCGGTCACCCAGCTCGACGACTGCGTCGCTGCGCCGATGAGCACCTTGCCCTGGTCGGCGAGCTGCTGGATTGCCAGTGTCGTCGGGCTCCCCAGCGACTGAGCGATGAAGGCAACGGAGTCGATGACCGCGTTGTACTGCTGGACCTGAGTCTGGGGATCGTACTTGGTGTCCTTCTCGTGATCCTTGATGTCGATCTTCCAGCCCTCGATGCCGCCGCTGTCGTTGAGCTGCTGGAAGAATGTTTCCTGGCCGAGCGTGAGTGGCTTGCCGATGACCGCCACCGGGCCGGACAGTGGTGTCAGGACCCCGAGATGGATCGTCTTGGTCGCGGTGTCGATGCCAGGCCCGGTCTTCAGCGCGGCGGCACCACTGCTGGTGTTACTTGTGCCACTGGTGCCGCAGGCCGCGAGCCCGGCGATGATCGCCGCTGCCCCCAAGCCCCGAAGACGAACCAGTCTGTCGGTCACTGTCACTTCACTACCTCCTCCGCGGATGCTGGACGCTGGCTTGGAACGCTCGGTGGAGCACCGCGCGTTGAACGATACCTGGCGGCGAGGCGGCGGGCACGGGCGGCGAGGCCGACCAGCCCGCGGGGCTCGACGATGAGGAAGACGATGATGAGCACTCCGTACACGACAGCCGCGGCGTCACCGTAGCTTATGTAGCCGCCGCCGCCGGCGGTGGTCTGGATCAGGCCGAAGGGAATCGACCCGGCGTAATTGTTGAGTATCTGAGGCAGGGCGCCGATGAAGATCGAGCCGAGCAGGGCACCGGACACCGTGCCAACGCCGCCGACGATGATGATGGCGACGAACTGGATGGAGAGGATGAGGTCCCAGGTCTGCGGGTTGGGCGCGGCGAAGTGGATCTGCGAGCCGTACAGTGCGCCGGCGATGCCGGCGAGGAACGAGGAGATCACGAAGGCGGTGATCTTGGTGCGCGCCAGGTTGATGCCCATGAGGTTGGCAGCCAACTCGCGCTCGCGGACTGCCTGCATGGCTCTGCCCATGCGGGTTCTGGCCAGGTTCCACACGAACAGCATGGCCGCGGCGAGGATGAACAGACAGAGGTAGTAGTTGAGCGCGTTCGAGTCGAACGTGATCCCTGCGATCGTCTGATCCTGGCCCAGGTCGAAGCTGCCGAAGGTGATGCTGGGGAGGGTGCGTCCGCCGGGTCCGCCGGTGATCCGGGGGGCATTGACCCAGATGTGCTGGCCGATGAAGACCAACCCTATGGTGACGATGCCCAGGTAGAGGCCGCGCAGGCGCAGCGCGGTGGGTCCGATGATGAGTCCGCACAACGCGGCGATGACGCCGGCCGCCGGAATCCAGATCGCCGCGCTCAGGCCCAGGCCGGTGATGTCGCGGCTGCCAACACCGCCGAGGTAGGCGCCGGTGTACGCGCCCACGGCGATGAAGAAGGCGTGTCCCAGCGACACCTGCCCGGTGTACCCGGTGAGCACGTTGAGGCCGAGCGCGCCGATGGCGAAGATGAGGATGAACACCGCGGTGACCAGCCAGAACTTCGTGGCCATCGGCGAGAAGGGGAACCAGAGCATCAGCGCGGCCACGGCAATCAGCCACGCCGCGCGCCATGGGAATGTGCGCGGCGGGGAAGTGCTCGACATGCTGGCGGCTGCGGCGGACACGTCAGGCCCGCTCGACCGGTCGCTGACCGAACAGCCCGTACGGCTTGACCATCAGGACCAGGATCATCACCAAGTAGGGAGCGACGATGTAGAAGTTGGTGCCCAGCCACGACGCGTGATTGGGTTGATAGCCGGCGGTGAGCTCCTCGACGACGCCGATGATCATGCCGCCGACCACCGCGCCGGTGGGCGACTCCAAGCCGCCGAGGATGATCGCGGGAAAGGCGCGGAGCGAAGCGAGTCCGAGCACAGGATCCGCGCGCGAGGGAAAGCCGGCGAGGAAGAACCCGCCGACGACCGCGACAGCGCCAGCGATCCCCCAGGCGAGCGCGTTGACCCGGCGGGTGGGGACGCCGACGGCGAGCGCAGCCTCCTCGTCAGACGCGGTGGCGCGCATCGCCAGCCCGTACCGCGAGTAGCGGTCGAAGAGGAAGAACAGCAGCAGCACGAAGAGGGTGGTGATGACCGTCCAAACCTTCACGTAGGTCAACGTGACGCCACCGATGCCCAGCGTCGAGCTGCCCCACGGGTCACCGATATCGCTGCCGCTCTGTCCGATGCTGGAGATCGCCGCCGGCACCAACGCCGTCAGGACAACGTTGAGACCGATGGTGATCATCACGATGGTGAACACCTGCTGGCCGGTGACGCGACGCAGGACTCCGATCTGGAAGAGCGCGCCGACCGACGCTGTGACGGCGATGGCGATGAGCACGCTCACGGCAAAGGGGAGGCCCTTGTCGACATGCAGCCAGGCGACCAGGTAGGCGCCGAGGAGGAGAAAGCTTCCCTGGGCGAAGTTGATCACCGAGCTGGCCCGATAGATGACGGTGAAGCCGAGGGCGATGAGGGCGTAGATGCCGCCCAGGGCGATGCCGTTGAACAGGAACTCGAGGAACTCGGTCATGCGGTGTCGTCCAGCGGCTCACCGAGGTAGGCGCTGATCACCGCCTGGTTGCGCTGCACCTCGCCTGGGGTGGCCAGGGCGATGCGCCGGCCGAAGTCGAGCACCAGGACGCGCTGCGCAAGGTTCATGACGAAGCCCATGTCGTGCTCGACGAGCACGATGCTGAGGTTGCGCTCGGTGTGCATCCGCCGGATGAGCGCCGTCACCTGCCAGCGTTCCGCCTCGGTCATCCCTGCAACCGGCTCGTCGAGGAGCAGCAGACGCGGTTGCATGGCCAGCGCTCGAGCCAGCTCGACCAGCTTGCGGATCCCGTAGGGGAGCAGTCCGACGGGCGTCGACGCGTACTTCTCGATGCCCGCGAATTGAAGCGTTTCCATCGCCGCGGCGCGGTGCACTTTCTCCTCGCGCTGCGCGTAGCCGAGATAGACGCCGCCGATGATCGACCCCGAGCGCATCAGGTGGTGCCGGCCGATGAGCACGTTCTCGAGAACCGTCAGCAGTCCGAAGAGCCCGAGGTTCTGGAATGTGCGGGCGATACCGGCGCCGGCGATCTGTGCCGGCCGCAACGACAGCAGGTCACGTCCCAGGTAGCGCGCGGTTCCCGCTTGGGGACGGTAGACCCGCGAGAGCACGTTGAACAGGGATGTCTTGCCCGCGCCGTTGGGTCCGATGATGGCGAAGACCTCGTTGTCGGCGACGCTGAAGGTGATGTCTTGAAACGCCGTGATCGCGCCGAAGCGCAGGGTGAGCCCGGAGACGTCGAGGATCGGTTCGCTCACGGGGACACGCTCTCTTCGATGCGCGACTGCACCGCCTCGTCGCCGGCCGCGGTCCCCAGGTAGGACGCCCGGACCGCCGGGTCGGCGAGCAGGTCCGCCGTCGGCTTCTGATGCACCACGTGCCCGGTCTCGAGCAGATAGCCGTACTTGGTCACCTCGAGGGCCAGCGCGGTGCTCTGGTCGACGAGCAGCAGGGCGACGCCGTCACCGTTGATCGCCTGCAGCACCTTGCCGATCTGGCGAACCACCAGTGGCGCCAGTCCGAGGGATGGCTCGTCGAGGAGGAGCAGCCGCGGTCTGGCCATCAGCGCCCTGCCCACGGCGAGCATCTGCTGCTCGCCGCCGCTGAGAAACCCTGCCGACTGGTGGAGTCGCTCGCCGAGGATGGGGAAGAGCTCGAGCACACGGTCGCGCACCTCGTCCTGGCTTCCCCTGCGCTGCGAGGTCGCGAAGCCGCCGGCGCGCAGGTTGTCCGCGACGGTGAGGTCGCGGAAGATGCGCCGCCCTTCGAGCACCTGGGCGATGCCTCCGGCGACCAACCGAGAAGCGTCGGCGTTGACGATCGATCGTCCGTTGAAGGTGACCGAACCGCGCACGATGGCACCGCTGTGAAAGCGCAGCAGGCCGGACACCGCCCGGAGGACTGTGGTCTTGCCCGCCCCGTTGGCCCCGAGCAGGCCGACCGCGCCGCCCTCGGGCACCTCGAAACTGACGTCGTCGAGCGCCAGCACCGCACCCCCGTAGCGCACGGTCAGGTTCTCGACAGCGAGGAGGCTCATGAGCTCCTGCCGCGACAGGATGCGGCGGTGCTCACCCCGACGGCGTGGCGCACCCTCTCCTCCTCTCCGCCTGTCGATTCCGGGCTCGCTGGGCTCTGAGGCGGAGACGCGATCTTAGCCACGCTTTGGGACTCGCGTCGATCCCCCATTGGGAGGACATTTCAAAAGTGCCCGCAGCCGCCGCCACTTGACGCGCTTTCCAGCGGCGCCAGCGGCCGGATGCGCGGCAGCTCCCTGGGGTCTGCGACCGGAGCGAAGTCGCCGGTGGAAGGGTCCTGCGCGTAGACGAGGCGCGGTCCGTGCTCGACGATGTCGGCGACCGCGTCGGCGAAACGATCGATGTCCTCGGCGGAGGTGGCGACGCTGAACGAGGCGCGAACGGCGCCGGGGACGGTGGCGCGCTCACCGCGGCGCAGGTGGTCGCGGATCACCTCCGCCTCGTCCGGTGCGATGCCCAGCAAATGGGTGATGTAGGGGTGTGCGCAGAAACAGCCGTGGCGGACGCCGATGGCGTGCTCGGCGCTCAGCGCAGCGGCGACCAGCGCGTGGTGCAGCGCGTCGACGGTAAACGTGTAGACACCGACGCGATCGGTGCCGTCGGCGTCCCAGAGGCGGTAGCGGGTGACGCCGGGGACGCCGACCAGGCGCCCTTCCAGGTGCGCCAGGAGTTGTCGCTCATGCGCGGCGATGTGCTCCATGCCGAGGTCGTCGAGGGTCGCGGCTGCGGCGGCCAGGGCGACCGCGCCGATGACGTTTGGCGAGCCGGCTTCCATGCGGTCGGGGAGGCCGGTCCAGACGACGTCGTCCAGGGTGACGAAGTCGACCGCCCCACCACCGGCGAGCATCGGCTCGGCGCCGCTGAGCAGTCCGGCGGGAGCGATGAGCGCGCCGGTGCCGAAGGGCGCGTACATCTTGTGACCGCTGATCGCCAGGCAGTCGATCCCCTGCGCCGCCATGTCGATGTGGCGGTGCGGCGCCAGCTGCGCCCCGTCGACGACGACGAGGGCGTCGTGCTCGTGGGCGAGGGCGGCGACCTCGGCGACGGGAAAGACCTCGCCGGTGACGTTGCTCGCCCCGGTCATGGCCACGATGGCCACCCGCCGGCCGGGGTCGCGCAGCGCCTCGGCAACCGCGTCCAGCAGCGACTCGCGGCTGGGCGGTGGCTGCAGGTAGACGACCGGCGCCCGCCGGCGCCAGGGCAGCATGTTGGCGTGGTGCTCGACCGCCGTGCTCAGCACCACATCGCCGGGGGCGATGGGCAGGCAGCACGCCGCGAGGTTGAGCGCTTCCGTTGTGTTACGGACGAAGATGACAGTATCCGTGTCGCGGGCGCCGACGAACGTGGCCACCGCCTGCCGCGCCGTCTCGTAGAGGCGCGTCGACACCTGCGAGGTGAATCCCGCGCCGCGGTGCACGCTGGAGTACCAGGGCAGAGCGCGCTCCACCGCCTCAGCGACGACGCGCATCGCCGGTGTGCTGGCCGCGGCGTCGAGGTTGAGGTAGCGGCGCACGCCTCCCGTGGCCAGGGGGACCTCGAGGTCGTTGCCGATCAGTTCGGGAAATGGCGGAGTCATGTCTCAGTCCTCGATGCGCCGGCCGCCGATCACCACCGTCGCGGTCGCGCAGCCGCCCAAGTGGTAGGCGATGTCGATCCAGTTCGGTGAGTCGAGGATGACCAGGTCGCAGCGCATGCCCGCTGCGAGCACGCCCCTATCCGGCAGCGCCAGCGCGGCGGCCCCCCCGGAGGTGGCTGCGACCAGCGCCTCGGCCGGGCGCAGCCCGGCGATGGAGACGGCAAGGGAGATCATCAGCGGCATCGACTCGGTGTAGCACGTGCCGGGGTTGCAGTCGGTGGCAACGGCTACCCGCGCGCCCGCGTCGATGAGCCGCCGGCCGGGTGGCGGCGGGCCACCGAGCGTCAGCGCGGCGCCGGGTAGGAGGACACCGACGGTTCCCGCCGCAGCAAGTGCGCGAAGGTCGTTGTCGTCGGCGTGCTCGAGGTGGTCGGCGCTCACCGCGCCGCTGCGCGCGGCGAGGGCTGCGCCGCCGCTGTGACTGCGCTGCTCGGCGTGGACCTTGATACCCAGGCCGAGGTCGCGCGCCGCCGCGTAGAGGGTCTCGCACTCGGTGACGGTGAACACCCCGGACTCGCAGAAGGCGTCGACGAAGCGCGCCTGCGGGGCTGCCTGTGGCAGCCAGTCGCGGCACACCTCCTCGACGAATGCGGCGCGCTCGCCGTCCGGCGCGGCGTGCAGCGGCAGGAACGTCGCCGCCACGTCGGGCAGCGACGCGTCGCGACCCAGCGCATGGGCTGCCTGGAGCTGACGTAGCTCGGTGTCGAGCTCCAGCCCGTAGCCGCTCTTGATCTCCACCGTGGTCGTCCCTGACCGGCGCATCCGGCGAAGACGCGGCCGGGCCAGCGCGACCAGCTCGTCGACCGACGCCTGCCGCGTCGCCCGCACCGTGGCACGGATGCCGCCACCGAGCGCGGCGATCTCCTCATAGCTGATCCCCTCGGCACGCAGCGCGTACTCGCCGCCGCGATGACCGGCGAAGACCGCGTGCGTGTGGGCGTCGACCAGGCCGGGGATGACCGCGTTGCCGCCGGCGTCGACGACCTCGGCGTCGGCGCTGATGTCGATGCCGTGCAGGCCACCGTCGTCGCCGACATAGACCAGGCGATCACCCTCGGCGGCAAGCGCGGCGCCGATGATCAGCCCGGGAGACTCGCCTCGCGATGGATCACACGTTGCCAGCTCGCCGATGTTGCGCACCACCAGCGTCGCCGCGCTGCTCATGTCGCCACCGGCGGCGCAACCGTTCGCGCGGCGATGCCTGCGCAGAAGGCGACGAACAGCGATGCCATGGTGCGCACCGTGGTGCCGTTGACGTCAGCGGTGGCGTCGACCTCGACGAGGTCGAGCCCGCGGACGCGGCGATCGCCGCCGAGGATGTGCGCCGCCTCCTGCAGTTGCTCCGGGCGCAGCCCTCCCGGCATGCTCGCCGGGCACGCCGGCGCGAAGGCGCGATCGAGGACGTCGATGTCGAGGTCGACGTACAGGCGCGTCGCCCCGGCTTCTTCGAGGGCGGCGAGGGCCTCGGCCAGCACCGTGGCGACGCCATCGCGGCGCACCTGGCCGACGCGGGTGACGCGAATGCCCGCTGCGTTGGCCCACGAGGCGAGCTCGCGGCTGTTGGCCTGGCCGGCGATGCCCACCTGGGCGACGCGCGTGCCCGGCAGTCCCGCCTCGATGAGCTCACGCACCGGGCTGCCGTTGGTCGAGCCGCTGTCGTGCGGCCTGACGTCGTGGTGGGCGTCGAGGGTCAGCAGTCCCCAACCGGCGCCGAGGTCGCCGTCGCTGATGCCCAGCATCGCCGGTCGGGTCAGCGAGTTATCGCCGCCGATGACAATAACCGTTGTCGCGTCAGCGGCCGCCTGCCGCGCTGCCGCCTCGATGCGCCGGTGAGCGGCGGTCGCATCTTTGTCGGCCGCGTCGCCAGCGACGTCGCCGAGGTCGCGGAGGCGCAGCGAAACCAGGTCGATGTCGTGGTCTCCGTCCCAGGTGGGGAAACGGCCGAGCGCCTGGCGAAACGCCTGCGGCGTCGCCTGCGCGTGCGAGGGACTGATCGACGCCCGGGCGATGGGCGCGCCGAGCACGGCGACGTCGTACGGCGGCGCGGCACCGGTCGACGCGGCGAGCCACTCAGCGGCGTTCACCCCGTTGCTCCCGGCATGGGAATGCGGACATCGCGCGCCGCGGCCGCCGCCCAGGCCTCGGTGTACCCGGCGTCGGCGTGGCGCATGACCCCGCTCGCCGGGTCGTTGCGCAGCACCAGTTCGAGCCGTTGCGCACCCAGCGGCGTGCCATCGGCGACAACCTGCGCGCCGGCGTGGATGGAGCGGCCGATGCCGACACCGCCACCGTGGTGCACCGCCACCCAGGTGGCACCACTCGCGGTGTTGAGCAGCGCGTTGAGCACCGGCCAGTCGGCGATGGCGTCGCTGCCGTCGCGCATCGCCTCGGTCTCGCGCAGCGGTGAGGCCACGCTGCCGCTGTCGAGATGGTCGCGGCCGATGACGATCGGCGCCGCCACCTTTCCCGCCGCGACCAGCTCGTTGAATCGCAGCCCGGCGAGGTGACGCTCGCCGGCGCCCAGCCAGCAAATCCGTGCCGGCAGCCCCTGGAACCGCACCCGCTCGCCGGCGAGTCGCAGCCAGCGCTGCAGCTCGTCGTCGCCGCTGAACAGCTCGGCCATAGCGGTGTCGGTGACCCTGATGTCCTCGGCGTCGCCGCTCAATGCAACCCAACGAAACGGGCCGCGGCCCTCGCAGAACTGCGGACGGAGGTAGGCGGGGACGAATCCCGGATAAGCGAAGGCATCGCTGTAGCCGCCCCGTCGTGCCTCCTCGCGCAGCGAGTTGCCGTAGTCGAAGACCTCGGCGCCGCGCTGCTGGTAGGTGACCATGGAGGCGCAGTGCCGAGCCATCGATTCGCGAGCCCGCTCGACGTAGACGCTGGGATCCTGCTGGCGCAGCTGCGCCGCCTCCTCCAGGGTCATGGCCGCGGGGATGTATCCGTTCAGCGGGTCGTGGGCGCTGGTCTGGTCGGTGACGATGTCGGCGGCGACCCCCATGTCGAGCAGCTCGGGCAGCGCCGTCGCCGCGTTGTCGACGACTCCGACAGAAACAGCGCGACCCTGCTCACGGGCCAGGTCGCAGCGCTGCACGGCATCGACCAGGTCTGCGGCCATCTCGTCGAGGTAGCCGCCGTCGAGCCGGCGGCGCACCCGCGCCTCATCGACGTCGATGCACAGGGCGACGCCACCGTTCATGGTGATGGCCAGGGGTTGTGCCCCGCCCATGCCGCCGAGCCCGGCGGTGACCACCATCCGGCCACGAAGCGAGCCGCCGAAGCGCTTGCGCGCCACCGCGGCGAAGGTCTCGTAGGTGCCCTGGAGGATGCCCTGGGTGCCGATGTAGATCCAGGAACCCGCGGTCATCTGGCCGTACATCGTCAGCCCCAGGGCCTCGAGCCGCCAGAACTCCTCCCAGGTGGCCCATTGCGGCACCAGCAGGCTGTTGGCGATGAGCACCCGCGGGGCCAGCTCATGGGTGCGGGCCACGCCGACGGGCTTGCCCGACTGGACCAGCAGGGTCTCGTCGTCGGCGAGGCTGCGCAGGGCGGCGACGATGGCGTCGAAGCAAGCCCAGCTGCGCGCCGCCCGCCCGGTCCCACCGTAGACGACGAGGTTGTCGGGATCTTCGGCGACGTCGGGGTCGAGGTTGTTCATCAGGCAGCGCAGCGCCGCCTCCGTCTGCCACGACCGGCAGCTCAGCGCCTTCCCTCGCGGCGCGCTGACCGGGCGGGCGCCGGCGCTCACGCCAGAGGACCGCTCACGGGCTCGGCGCTGTGCCGGAACTCGCCGCCTGCAAGCCAGTCCTCGGCGGCGCGCAGGTCGGGGCTGAGGATGCGATCCTCGGCCAGCGATGCCGAACGCTCTCGCAGCGAGGCGACGAGGGCCGCCGTTGCCGGGCCGGGTTGCAGCGGACGGCGAAGCTCCAATGCCTGGGCGGCGGCGATGGCCTCGACGGCGAGCACCCGGCGGAGAAGGTCGACCGAGCAACGGGTGCGCAGCGCGGCGGCCCAGCCCATGGAGACGTGGTCCTCCTGGCCGGCGCTGGTGGCCGCGCTCTGCACCGCCATCGGCGCCGCGGCGGCGCGCAGGCGGGCGACGCATTCCGCGGCGGTGTACTGGGTGATCATCAGGCCGCTGTTGACCCCGGGATGCGGACTGAGGAATGCGGGTAGGCCGCGGGACCGCGCCGGGTCGAGGAGCCGGTCGACGCGCCGCTCGCTGATGGCGGCGACGTCGGCGCACACCGAGGCGCACATGTCGGCGGCGTAGGCCAGGGCCTGGCCGTGGAAGTTGCCGCCACTGGCCAGCATCCGACCGCCAAGGATCACCGGGTTATCGACAATACTGGACAATTCACGATCGACGGTGGTGACGGCGAAGCCGAGCACGTCGCGGCCGGCACCGTGAACCTGGGGGGCGCAGCGGAGCGAGTAGGCATCCTGCACAGCGTGGTGCGACTCGCGATGCGATGCCACGATGGGACTGCCGCGCAGCAGGGCGCGCAGGTTTGCCGCCACCAGTTGCTGTCCGGGCGCAGGTCGCAGCCGCACCAGCTCATCGTCGAACGCCATCGTCGTGGCCAGCAAAGCCTCGACGCTCATGGCGCAGACGCAGTCGGCGGCCACCATGAGCAGCGCCAGGTCGTGCAGCGCCAGGGCGAGAACCGCGGTCATGGCGTCGGTGCCGTTGATCAAGGCCAGGCCTTCCTTGACGCCGATTTCCAATGGCCGCAGGCCGCCACGGGCGAGCGCCGCCGCCGCGGGCTCGATGCCGCCGTTCTCGGCCACCGCCTCACCCTCGGCGCAGAGGCACGCCGCGGCATGGGCCAAAGGCGCGAGGTCGCCCGACGCTCCCAGCGAACCGTGCTCGGGGACGAAGGGCACCACCTGGCTGTTGAGCATGGCGACGATGGCGTCGACCAGCTCGGTGCGCACACCGGAGTAACCGGCGCAGAGAGTTCGCGCGCGAAGCAGCATCATGCCGCGCACCACCTCGGCGTCGACCGCCGGACCCATGCCGGCCGCGTGGCTGCGGACCACGGCGCGCTGCAGGGTGATCCGGTCGGCGACGTCGATGGCCCGGTCGGCGAGAGCGCCGAAGCCGGTGGTAACCCCGTAGGCGACGTCACCGCGAGCATCGAGCTCCTCGACGTAGCGGCGTGAGGTCGCCATTCGCGCAGCGACGCCGACATCGACCGAGACCGGATGCCGGTGACGCGCCACGGCCACCAGCTGTTCGATCGTCAGCGGCGTGCCGTCGATGACCACCATCGCGGCGCAGGGTAGCGCGCCACACAGCTCGGGGAAACGAGAGTGTGGCAGCGTCGTCTCGCCCGTGCCCGTGCTCCGGGGGCGCGGTATCGTGAGGTCCGCGTCCGATCCAACCGAGGTGCCCATGCGCCAGTCAGTGCGCTTCCTCTCCTGTGCCGGTGTCGTTGCCGTGGCCCTGGCCGGCTGTGGCAGCAAGTCGGCAGGCAACGTCCTCTCCGGCAAGAGCCCGGGCGACATCGTCAAAGCATCGGCTGCGGCGGCAAAGCAGGGCTCGATGCGCTTCGAGGTCTCGGCCACCGTCGGCTTCGACACCAGCAAGCTCAGCGGCCTCTCTGCCGGCGAGCTCGGCCAGCTGGACAAAGTGGCCGGCAACGGCCTCACGTTCGGCGGCAGGGGCGACATCGAGTCGGCGCAGCGGTTCCAGATGACGCTGAACGCCAAGCCGCTGAGCGACAAGCCGATCACCGTCGTCGCCTACGACGGCAAGGGCTACATCAGTGTCGACGGCACGCACTTTTACGAGGGAGACCTGAGCGGCCTGTCCAGCGGGGTTCAGATCGACCCGAGCCAGATCACAGGGTTCCTCGACGGGGTCGGCACCGTCAGCGACAAGGGACCCGCGGCCCAGGACGGTCTGCAGGTCGAGCACTTCCAGGCGACGCTCGACCAAGGCCAGCTGGAGAAGCTCATCTCAAAGCAGCTGGGGACGAGCAGCGACAGCACCGGCCTCGGCCAGCTGCTGTTGCAGTTCCTCACCTTCCAGGGCGCCACGGTCGACGACTACGTCGATTCGGCGACGGGACGCATCGATCGGCTCGGTGTTCGCTTCGGCATCACCGTCGACTTCGACAAGCTGACGCAGGCGTTCGGCGCGCTGGGAGCGGGTGGCGGGGGCTCGGCATCGAGCCAGACTCCCCACGGCCAGCTGACCGTCAATCTCGACTCCAGCGTTCACCTCTACGACTACGGGGCCAAGATCAGCGTGCAGAAGCCCACCGTCGATGCCAACGCTCCGAGGCTGAACGGCGGTGGCGGCGGAGTCTTCGGTCTGACCTGACGCCGTCGCCGTCCTGGCGCCGCGGGCGGCGGGGGCCGTCCCGTACAGTCCCGCCATGCCTGATGGCGGTGTGGCGGCTGGGGCCCTCGACGGTGTCAGGATGGGCATCGTCGGCACCGGTGCGATGGCCGAGGCGATGCTCGCCGGGATGCTGTCCCAGCGGCTGCTGACGGCGGCGCAGGTGGTGTGCAGCCATCCGCGAGAGGAACGCCGGCGCGCACTCGCCGCCGACCACGGTGTCGCCACCGTCGAGAGCAACGCCGCCGCAGCCGACGGCGCCGACATCGTTCTGCTCGCACTCAAGCCCCAGGTGCTTCCCCAGGTGATGCCCGAGCTGCGTGGCACCCTGCGCGAATCCCAGCTGGTGGTCAGTGTCATCGCCGGGGCGAGCACGCACGCGCTTGGCAAAGGGCTGCTGCATCCCGCCGTCGTGCGCTGCATGCCCAACACCCCGGCGCAGATCGGACAGGGTGTCACCGTCTGGTACGCCACCGACTCGGTGACCGATGAGGGCAAGGCGCAGACACGCAGCATTCTCGGAGCCCTGGGGCGTGAGTTCCAGGTGCACGACGAGCGCCAGGTCGCCATGGCTACCGCGGTGAGCGGTACCGGTCCGACGTACATCTTCCTGTTCATCGAGGCGCTGGTCGACGCCGCGGTGCACCTCGGCTTTCCCCGTCACGTTGCCCGCGAGCTCGTGCTCGACACCATGCAGGGATCGGCGGCATTCGCCCTGCAGAGCGGCCGCCACGTCGCCGAGCTGCGCGACATGGTCACCTCTCCAGGCGGCACCTCCGCTGCCGCGCTCTACCAGCTGGAGAAGGGCAGCCTGCGCACCGTGGTCAGCGACGCGGTCTGGGCGGCATTCGAGCGCGTCGAGCAGATCGAAGCAAGGCTCGAGGACGGCGACACACGCCCGCGTCCCGGCGGTGCCGGGCGCGCGTCCAAGTAGCTGCGTGCGGACGCCGGGCTGATGCTGCCCATCGCTCTGACACGGACCTTCACCGCCCTCGCCGACACCATGGTGCCCCAGGGCGGGCCATTCCCCGAGGGCGCGACGACCATCGACAGCGGCGCTGCTCTCGGCGTGTTGTGGCCGCAGATGCAGATATCGGCGCGACGAACGCTGATCGCGCTGCTGCTCAGTCTCGACGCCGCGTCGCTGCTGCGCACCGGCCACCGGTTGCACCGGCTCAGCGCCGACCGCCGGCTGCGGCTGTGCAATGCGTTGGAGACTCGCGCGCCCGAGCCGCTGCGCAGCGCCTACGCGGGGGTCAAGACGCTGGTGCTCGTGCTGGTCGCATCCGACAATCGCATGCAGGTGCGCATGGGCAATGACCGCTGGCCGCCGCAACTGATTCGCCGATGAGCGCCGCGCACAACGTCGCCCCGCCGGCCCATCACCACCATCACCAGGGAAACCCGGCAGGCAATCCCGAGCTGGGACCACTGCGCGACCTCGAGCCGGGGACGCGGCGCAGCGCCGATGTCGTCGTCGTCGGTTCCGGCGCCGGTGGTGCGGTGGTGGCGGCGACACTCGCCGGCGCCGGCCTCGAGGTGATCGTCGTCGAAGAGGGACCGATGGTGACCACCGACGACGTCCGCAGGTGGAGTGTCGCCGAGCGCATGGTCCGCCTCTACCGCGACAGCGGCACCAGCGCGGCGCTGGGGCGGCCACCGCTGGCGCTGCCCATGGGACGGTGCGTCGGCGGCACCACGACGGTCAACAGCGGCACGTGCTTTCGCGCTCCCGATGCCGTGCTCGACGGCTGGGCGCGACGCGGGCTCGGTGCCCTGTCGGCGGGCAACCTGGCGCCGCTCTTCGACGAGCTGGAGTCGGTTCTCGGCGTTCGCGAGATCGGCCGCGACATCATGGGCGGCAACGCCCGTGCGGCCGAGCGCGGCGCCGCGGCGCTGGGGATGCGGGGAGGCCTCATCCATCGCAACGAGCGCGGCTGCATCGGCTCGGGACAGTGCCCCATGGGGTGCCCCCAAGGCGCCAAGCAGGACATGCGCATGACCTTCCTCCCCCGCGCCCAGTACGCCGGGGCGGCGATCCACGCTGGGGTGCGGGCGCGCCGGCTCCTGGTCGATGACGGCGCGGTGCGCGGCGTCGAGGCGGACAGAGTCGACGTCGCCGGGCGCACACTGAGCCGGGCGCGCAGCGATCGCATCATCCTGCGCGCCCCGTTGACCGTGCTCGCCGCCGGGCCGGTGTTCACCCCGCTGCTGCTTCTCCGCGCCGGCATCGGTGGCCCGCACGTGGGACGTCACCTCGCCGTGCATCCCTGCAGCGACGCAGCCGGGTTTGTCGACGAGCGCGTCGACGGCTGGCATGGCGTCCAGCAGAGCTACTGGATCCATCCCGAGCCGGGGGTGACCATCGAGGCGACCTTCCCGCCGGGGGGAACAGGACTCCGCTACCTGCCGCTCAACGGCATGCCGCTGAAAGCGGCCATGGCACGGCTCGGCCACGCTGTGCTCCTCGGCCTCATGGTCGTTGACGGTGGCAACGGACGCGTGCGTCTGCTGCCCACCGGGCAGCCGCTGGTCACGTACCGGCTCGGCGGCGCGGAGGCGGGCCGCCTGGTGCGCGGCCTGGCCCACGCCGCCCGGGTGCTTCGCGCCGCCGGAGCGCGCGAGGTGTACACGCCACTGCGACGCCTGCCGGTGCTGGAGGCGGACCAGGACCCCGCAGTCCTGGAGCGCGCCAGCGCCGCCGACCTCACCCTGGTCGCCTTCCATCCGTCGGGTACGGCGCGTATGTCCGCGCTGGCCGCCGACGGAGTCGCCGGTGCCGACGGCCGCGTCTTTGGCGTCGGCGGCGTCGCCGTCGCCGACGCCTCACTGCTGCCCAGCGCGCCGGGTGTCAACCCGCAGATGACGATCATGGCCCTGGCTCTGCACGTCGCGCGATCGCTGGCGCCCGGCCGAGAATCTCCGCCGTGACCGGTCCGGTCATCGACTCTTCGGGGTACCTGGTCCCGGCTGAGCAGCGGCGGCAGTGGTCCCGCGTCGCGGCGGTCATGTTGCTCGCCGGTCCGCTGGTGGGCTTCGCCTGCATCGTCCTCGGCGGACTCGCCGCAGCCAACGGAGCGCAGCGCGACGCCGGCCATTTCCGGGACAGTGGTGACTTCGCCAGCGCCATCGCCGCGTATCGCGCCCTGGGCACCCGCTCAGGACCGGTGTTTCTGCTGGCCCGTCACCAGGTCGACGCAGCACCCGCCGACGCCGACAGACTCTTCCTCGCCTGGGCGCAGTCGCTGGCTTCATCGGGTCACGTCGACGAGGCCCTAGTCGCCTGCGATCGGGTAACCCTGGCCTCAGTGGTCGGCGACGCCCGGCGAACTCGGGCGGAGATCGCCCTGGACGCGGCGCGCACCGCGTCGCACCAGAAGCAGTACGACCTGGCGCTGCACCGCCTCGACCAGGTGCTCACCGGACAGCCGCCTGCCGACCTCGCCGCCACGGCCAACTCGCTGCGCCCCCAGTACGGAGTGGCCGCCGGACAGGCTTTGCTCGCCGCGGGCAAGGCACGCGAGGCGGTGACGGCGTTCGACGAGGTGATCAGCTCGGCGACCGCCTCGCCCCAGGCGGCCCAGGCGACGTCGCTGCTCCCCGGCGCCCTGATCGCCGCCGGACGCCAGGCGCTCGACGCCCATGACAGCGCCACCGCGCTGACCTTCCTGCAGAGACTCGTCGATCACTTCGCGGGTTCAGCCGCCGCGGGGACGGCGCGCGGACTGCTGCAGGCCCCGCAACCGGTCATCGGCACCGTGGTGCACCGCGACAGCACTCCGGTGTCCGACATCGAGGTGCGTCTGGGCAGCGACTACCGCAAGACGGGCAGCGGCTATCTGACATCGCCGCCGTACTACAGCGCACGCACCGATCCCAGGGGCGACTTCACCATCAGCGGCGTGCCTCTGGGCGGCAACCTCATCTTCGAGGTGCTGGAGAACGGCGCCTGGACGACCATCGTCGCCCCCGGTCCCAGCGGCGTCGACGAGCCCGCGTACCAGGTGACGGTGAAGCCGCTGACGCCCGTCGACCTGGCGTTCGTCATCCTGCCCGACTGATCTTACGGAGGGGGGATGCTCCCCCCTATTCAGTGCCGACCGGGCAAAGCCCGGATCGGCCTTACCCCCCTCCGGCCGTCCTCGACGGCCGACGCGCCCTGCGGCGCGGGGATGCACCCCCCTATTCATTGCCGACCGGGCAAAGCCCGGATCGGCCTTACCCCCCACCGGCCGGCCTCGCCGGCCGACGCGCCCTGCGGCGCGGGGATGCACCCCCCTATTCATTGCCGACCGGGCA
>DASZGL010000040.1:0-29763 GCA_035938875.1 Candidatus Dormiibacterota bacterium | reverse complement strand
CCCCAGACCTCGGGGAGTTATGGCCATCTGCCGAAGCGCGGCTGTTGGCCGAGCGGGTAGCGGAGGACCCGGTGGCGACATTGGAGGCGTGGGTGGTCGAGCGGGCCGCATCCAGTGAGGTGGACCCGCTTGGACCGCGGGTCCTCAGGATGGCAGCAGCCGGGACGTCGGTAACACTGATAGCCGAACGACTGGGCCTCAGCGCCCGACACCTGCATCGGCGGTGCCTGCCCATCTTTGGCTACGGGCCGCTGCGGCTGGCGCGGGTTCTGCGGCTGCGCCGAGCTGTCGACCAGTCGCGAACCGGCGTGCCGCTCGCGCAAGTCGCGGCCGCGTGCGGGTATGCCGACCAGGCGCACCTATCGCGAGAGACGCGTGCTCTCGCCCGGACTACGCCGACGGGACTATTACTGGAGTTCGGCAGTAGGTAACAGGGCGAACAAATCGACGGGCGTGCCGTCGGGGTCGTGGACGACGGCGTAGCGCATGCCCCAGAAGGCATCCCACGGCGGGAGGTGGCCCACGTAGCCGGCGCCGGTGAGCTCGGCCCAGGCAGCGTCGACTTCCGCCGGACTGTCGCAGGCGAAAGCGAGGCAGACCCTGTGGCCACCCCCTGTCGGCGGCGACCACCCCGGGTCGAAGGACCGAATGGTCTCCTCGGTGTCCCAGGCGATGCGCATCCCGTCACCGAGCTCGACGTCTACATGCGGCTGGTCGTCGGCCTCAGGTGGGACGTCTAGCCCCAAGCGGCGATAGAAGGCAAGAGTGGTGCCCATGTCGGACACCACCAACTCAAGCAAAGCCGGACGCAACTTCATGCTCGCCACGTTAGCCCACGTCTCACGGCGGTGTCTTGGACGTTTCGGACGCCGTACCTGCGTCCACTCAACGGAGGAATGCCTCGCATAAAGTCGTCGGCGGGTGTGTGCCGCCTCGACTGAGGCCTCGTCCGCGTCCCGCGAAACTCGCCGCGCGAGGAGTGGTGGAGCCAGGGGGGCTCGAACCCCCGACCTCTTGCATGCCATGCAAGCGCTCTCCCAGCTGAGCTATGGCCCCGGCGGCAATGGTACTCGTCGCGATCACACCCATCCCAGCGGCGATTTGCAATCACGTCGCTGAATTGGTGACAATCGCCTCGGTTCGTTGCTCGGCGCAATTGACGCGTGCAGCCGCGACTGCTCCGCGCACCTCCTGAGGTCCAGTCATGCCACGCACTCGGGGAATGTCACGGTCCAGCGATGCCGCGTCGGCGTCCGGCGATGAACCGTCGGCACTGCTCGCGGCCGCCGAGCGGATGGTGGGGCAGATCGAGGCTCTCGTCGCCGAGATGGCGGCTCTGCGCCAGGACAATCAGCGACTGCGCGGCGAGCTGCATGCTGCGGTCGCGCTGATGGAGCGGGCCGGCGCCGCCTTCGGCGACGGCATCGTGCCGCGGCGGCGCGCGGTTGCTCCGTCGGCCAACGGCGCCCGCCGGCGCGGCCGCCCGCGTGTGCCGGGTCGAGGCCGGCGGGGCCGGGCGACGCCCCCGGAGGTCACCTCCCAGGTGATCCGCGCCGCCATCGGCAAGCTCGGGGTTGCCACGGCGTCGCAGATCGCCGCCGAGATCACCAGATCCGGCGCTGCGGTCAACGGCCGCGCGGTCCGCTTCCTCGCCGAGCAGGCTGGGGCTCAGATAAGCGTCGGCGACGACGGCCAGAGGCGTTACAGCCTGTAGCTGGGTGCGCTAGGAGGGGCGCCAAGCCCTCGTCGATCTAGCCGTCCTTGGGTCTTGCACATCCGTTCGGCCATCGATATCATCACGCCTGCATGTTCGTGTTGGCAGAAATCCTTCGCAGAAGTAGATGGGCAGTGGTGTCGCTGGTCCTCGGTCTCGTCCTCGTCGTTGCCGCTGGGGTGGTCGGCTGGGCAGCGCTGCGTCCCGCCGCCAGTGTCGCTGGAGCGCCGCTGCCGGCAGATCAGGGAACCGACCCGGCGCCGGCCGCCGAGGCGCTGGTGTTCGTCAGCGGGGCAGTGGCGCGTCCGGGCCTCTACCACCTCTCGGCGAGCGCCCGCGTTGCCGACGCCCTGGCCGCCGCGGGTGGGATGACGCCTGACGCCGACCCAGGCAAGCTCCCCGACCTGGCCGCGCGCGTTCACGACGGACGCCAGGTGAACGTGCCCTACCTCCGCGCATCGCGGAGCGCATCGAGCATCGCCGCGACCCGGCTCGACATCAACACCGCAAGCGTTGATGAGCTCCGGGCTGTCCCGGGAATGCCGTCGGGCCTCCCCGAAGCGGTTGTCGACGCCCGGACGACGTGGGGACCGTTCACCAACATCAACCAGCTGCGCACTCTTCTCGACGTCGACACGACGACGCTCAGTGCGCTTCGCCCCTACCTGCGCGTGATCATCGTCGCGCCGTGACACGGCTGCCGGCGACGCGCGCGACGGTGCGCGCATCGCTGCTGGCGGTCGCATTCGGTGGCGGAGTCTCATGGGGAGCAGTCGCCGGTGGACCCTGGCTGCTGGCACTTGCGCTCCTCGCACTTGCACTTGGTTCGACAGTCCTCGCCCTGGCCTGCAACACACAGCTGCGGCGGCCGCTGCTGGTCGGGTCGCTGATGGTCGCCGCCGTCGCCGGCGGTCTGTTGCGCGGCGTCAGCTCGGCATCGCCGAACGTGTTGTCGAGCGCCGCCGGCAGTGACCGCGGACCGGTGGTCATCCAGGGCACCGTTCGCGAAGCGCCGGCGCGTCATCACAGCGAATCGCTCGTCGTCGTCGACGTCGATGTGCTCACCGACGCGGCCGGTACATCGCGACCACACATTGCCGTCATCGCCGCGGTGCCCGGCCCGGTCGTGGCCCTGCCTGGCGATCACGTGCGCGTGGACGCGTCGGGCTTGCGTCCGCCGTCTGTCCGACCCGGGCCGGAATCAGCAGCGACGCTCGACCGCGAGGGTGTGGCGGCGGTCGCCGTGTCACCGCGAGTGACCGTCACAGCAAGCGGCGCTGCGAGTCTCAACCGCTGGATCGCCCAGGTGCGCGGACGTCTCTCCGCAGCCGCGGCGCAGGCGTTGCCCGAGCCCGCGGCGACACTAGTCGACGAGTTTGCCCTCGGGGTGCGGGGGACGCTGCCCACCGATGTCAGCACACCTCTGCAGGACGCCGGGCTCATCCATCTCGTCGCCACCAGTGGACTCAAGGTGGCGCTGCTCATCGCCCTGCTGCTCCGTGTCCTCGCGGTTGTCGCTGCGCCGCCGAGGCTGCGCGTGACCGTCGTGCTCCTCGTCACCGCCGCCTACGTCGCCGTCAGTGGAGCCGGCCCGGCGGCGATGCGCGCGGCGATCATGGCGGCGGTGGCGCTGATGGTGGGGCCGTCAGGACGCCGCACCCAGCCGCTCGCCCTGCTCACCGTCGTCGGCGCTCTGATGCTCGCCGTGTCACCACGGCTGTGCCTGGACGTCGGATTCCAGCTGTCGTTTCTCGGCACGACGGGAATCCTCCTGCTCGCAGATCCCATCTGCCGCCACCTGCCGGGGCCGCGACTGGTCGCCGAGCCGATCGGAGTCACCGTTGCCGCCCAGCTGGCGACGTTTCCGGTGATGGCGTCGGCGTTCGGAGTGGTCTCCCTGGTCGGGCCGCTGGCCAACGGGTTGGCGGTCCCCGCGCTCCCCGTCCTTCTCGGCCTTGGCTGGTGCGGAGCGCTGCTGGCTCAGCTCAACCCGTTGCTCGGTTGGCTTCCCCTCCAGCTCGCCCGACTGATCGCCGGCCTCATCCTGGGGATCGCGCGGGCGACATCGGCGGTCCCGCTCGCCGCCATCCACGTGGGCGTGTGGCCCCACGCGTGGCTGGTTGCCGAGATGTCGGCGCTTCTCGCCGCGGCGGCCGCACTCGTCGTCTTCAAGCGATGGGGCGGGTCGCCGCCGGCACCTCTGGCTGGCCCGGACGGCTGGGCGGCGCCCTCCATGGGTGCCGGGCGGGCTGGGGTGGTCATCGCGGCGGTATTGAGCGCCGCGATGGTCGCCGGCGCCGTGCTCGTCGCCTCGGGGCGCCCCGACGGACGTCTGCACCTCAGCGTCCTCTCCGTCGGCGCGGCGCCCGCGGTCCTGGTGACGACGCCCGAGGGTGGGCTGGTGCTGGTCGACGGAGGGTCGGATCCGCAGCGGCTCGCCCAGGCGGTGGGCAGCACGCTGGCGCCGACGGTGCGCACCATCGACGTGCTGATCATCACCGGCGGCGAGCGCGGCGCCGTCGCCGGTGTCGCCGGGCTCCAGCCCCACTACGGCGTGAGCCACGTGGTCGCTCCCGACACCGACCTCAGCAGCGGCGCCGCCACCCTGCTGGGCGGCTTGCGTGCCGCGGGAGCCGACCTGGCGACCGCGGCGTCGCCGTGGTCGTGGGGCGGACTGGCATGGCGCTTCGTCTGCGCCGGCCCGGGGACGACGTCGCAGGGGAGCGCGGTGCCGGCGTGCGCCGTGCAGCTGGCTGGGGCCGGCGGCAGCGCCCTACTTCTCGGCGACGTGGCCAGCGCCGAGCAGGAGGAGCTCGCCGGGCTGTTCGGTGAATCGCTGGCAGCCGATCTCGTCGTGGCGCCGCCCGGAGGCGCCTTGGCGCCGGCACTCGTCGACGCCACGCGTCCCCACCATGTCGCCGTCCCCAGCGCGCGGGCGGTTCGAGCGGCTGCTTCGCTCGGCGCTGTCGCGCTGCGCAGCACCGGCGCCGACGGCACCCTCGACTACGTCGGCAGCGGCGGCGGATTGGTCGCCGCATGACCGCCGTTGGGATAATCGGCGCGATGGCGGTCGCCGTGCCCACCGACCCGCTGCACGCCGCTCTGCGCGACCGCTTCGGCCACGGTGACTTCCGCGAGGGACAGCGGGAGGTGGTCGACGCCGTGCTCGCCGGCGACGATGTCATCCTCGTCATGCCCACGGGTGGCGGCAAGTCGCTGTGCTACCAGCTGCCCGCTGTGCTCGAGCAGCAGACGACAGTTGTCATCTCGCCGCTGATCGCGCTGATGAAGGACCAGATCGACGCCCTGACGGCACGAGGCATCGCTGCCGGCGCTCTCCATTCCAATCTTCCTCAGTCGGCGCAGCGTGTCGTCGAGTCGGCGTATCGCTCCGGTGTTTTGCGTCTTCTCTACGTTGCTCCGGAGCGCCTCGTCCGGCCCGACTTCAAGACGATGCTGGCGGAAACACCGCCGCGCCGCCTTGTCGTCGACGAGGCGCACTGCATCTCCGAGTGGGGTCACGACTTCCGTCGCGACTACCTGCGCATCGGCGATGTCGCCTCGGCGCTGGCGCCGCTGCAGATCGTCGCCTGCACTGCGACCGCCACCGTCGAGGTGCGCGAGGACATCGCCGGTCGACTCGGTCAGCGGCGGCCGCGCAGCTTCGTCCACGGCTTCGCGCGTCCCAACCTACGCCTCGCCGCCGAGAGGTTGCGAAGCGAGGCCGACAAGCTGTCGCGGCTCGACGAGGTCATCGATCCCGGCGACGGCCACGTCATCGTCTACGCAGGGACGCGGGCGCGGGCGGCCACCCTGGCGGCGCGCATCGCCATCCGCTACCCGACCATGCTGTACCACGCCGACCTCGGTGCCGAGGAGCGGAGTCGCGCCCAGGAGCGTTTCCGCAGCGGAGAGGTGCGCATCGCCGTGACCACCAGCGCATTCGGCATGGGCGTCGACATCCCCAGTGTCCGCCAGGTGATCCACGCCGCGCTGCCCGCGTCGCTCGAGGAGTACTACCAGCAGGCGGGTCGCGCGGGTCGCGACGGGCTGCCGGCGACCTGCCTGGTGCTCTACACGGCCGCCGACCGCCGGCTTCCCGAATTCTTCATCGAATCATCGAGCCCGGAGCCGCCGACGATCACCGGCGTCTATCGCTCGCTGCGCTCCGGCGGCGGCATCGATCCCGGCGCCTGGAGCATGGTCGGCGCGCCCGACGCAGCGGTCGCCGCGATCAGCGACGCCGCCGGCGACGCAGCCCGCGCCGTGCTCCGCGATGCCGGGGTCATCGACCCGTCGGGTCGCGTCGTCGATTGCGACCCGCGCCGTCTCCCCGTCGACCATGGACGCATAGCCACCCACCGCCGGCTGGCGTTTCGCCGGCTCGACACGTTCTTCGCCTATCTCGCCGGACGCGAGTGCAGGCACCGCTTCATCACCCGGCACTTCGGCGAGGAGGGTGCCGGCCAGGTGTGCGGCAGCGGCTGCGACGTCTGCGCACCACGCCGGCGCGACCCCAGCGGTGACCCGGTGGAGGCGGTCGACGACACGACTGTGCGCCGTGCGCTCAGCGCGGTGGCGCGGCTCAACGGGCGCGTCGGCCTGGTGCGGTTGGCTGGTGTGCTCGTCGGCTCGCGCAGCCGCAGCGTCGCCGCTGTCCCCGGGGGTACCGACATCCCCACGTACGGGGCGATGCAGGGGTGGCGTGAGGCCGACGTCGTGGAGTTGCTCCGCCGGCTGACCGACGCCGGCGCTTTGCAGCTCTCGCCTCCGCCGTATCCCACGGTGTCGATCACCCAGCTCGGCGTGGAGGCGATGCGTGGTGTCCAGGCTCTGCGCGTCGCCGACCCCCGCCGCCGATCGCTGAGCGTCCGCGGCCATCCGCACGACACGCGTGCAGGTGCTGGCACCCGTGACCTGAGCGACGACGAAGCGCGCCGGTTTGCCCATCTCCGCGCCTGGCGCACGCGACGTGCACGCGAGCGTGACGTCCCCGCGTACGTCGTCCTGCCCGACCGCACCCTCGTCGAGCTTGCCGCGGCTGTGCCCGCAACACTCGACGCGCTGGCGACTGTGCCCGGCATCGGTCCAGCCAAGCTCGCGCTCTACGGCAGCGATCTCCTCGAGACGCTGAGCACCATGAGCGCAGCGGAGACGGTCCCGTGAGCGACGTCCAGCCGCCCGCGGAGCTACTGCTGATCCACGGCACCGAGCGCCACCTTGTCGACGTCGCCGCACACGCGTGGGTCGAGGCGGCGCGCCAGCTCTGCGTCAGTGACCTCAACGTCGAGGTCATCGAAGCACCGTCGAAGCTCGACCAGGTTCGCCGCAGCATCGCCGAGGTGCCCTTTCTCGATGCTCGCCGCTACATCGTCGTCCGTGATCCGCCGCAGCTCGCCGAGCGCGCCCGTCGCGGCACTGACAGCGCCGACGCCCTCGCCGCCGCGCTGAGCGACCGAGCGCCGACGACGTCGCTCTGCCTGGTGACCCACGTGCGCGTGCCGCCGGCGCACCCCGTGCTGATCGCCGTGCAGCGGCTGGGCGGCAGGATCACGCTGCACCAGCCGCTGCGTCGCCCCGAGCTGCGGGAGTGGCTCGACCAGCGCTGCGCGGAACGCCGACTCCGCCTGCCTCGAGCAGCCGTCGACCATCTGCTTGCTGTGACCGGTGGCGACCTCGGCTGTCTCGGCAATGAATTAGACAAACTTGTCGCGTACTCGGATGGGCGTGCTCAGATCGGAGTCGACGAGGTGCGTGCCGTTGCCGCCGGCGACGATCAGGTCGAGGTCTGGGATGTCATCGACAAGCTGCTGACTCCCCCGGCCGCCCGCGGCGCGGCCGCCGTCGAGGCGCTTCTCGGCGAGGGTGTCTCGACGCAGAACCTCATCTCAGCTCTGGCCAACCAGTTTCGCGAGCTGCTCCGCGCCGGCGAGATCCTGGCGCGCGGCGGCCGTGGATCGGCGGCGTTGGCCGCGGAGCTCGGCCTACCCCCGTGGCGTGCCGAGCGATTGGCGCGAAGGGCAGCGCGTGTCGACCTCGACGAGGTGCAAGGCTGGTTGCTCGCCCTGCAGCGACTGGACGCCGACACCAAGCTGGGCAAGGTCGACGACGCCGACGGTTTGCGCTCGATGATGCTTCGCGCCGCTCTGCAGCTGTCGCCACAACCCGCCTGACCCGAGCGCCGCTGGCGCCGCCGATCAGGCTTTCTTGGGGCGCGTCGTTGAGCGGGTCGTCGTCGACTTGGCGGGCGCCGACTTGGCGGGCGCCGACTTCGCGGGCGCCGACTTCGCCGGCGACTTGCCCGGCGGCTTCTTCGCCGGCGTCTTGGCCGGCGTCTTGGCGGCCGCGCCCTTGCCCCGCGTCGAACGTCCCTTCTCGCCTCCGACGGCCTGCGCGCGTGCAGCCGCCTGCTCGCCGGCGGCGCCGCCGGCACTGGCGAGCTTGGCTGCGAGCGACATCAGCCGCGACTTGCGCCGCGAGGCGTTCTTGCGGTGGAGGATGCCCTTCTCGGCGGCGCGGTCGAGCGCGCTGATCGCCAGGCGAAGTTCCTCGGGCCCTGCCGTGGCGTCTGCCGAGAGGAGCTCACGCCGCGCCTTGGCGACCTTGGTGCGGACCGTCGAGCGAACCGCACGGTTGCGGACGTGCTTGCGCTCGTTGGCTCGAATGCGCTTGCGAGCGGATCGGGAATTGGCCACGATGCTCCTGGGATTCAGGCGCGACGGCGGGCGTGCGACCACCACCGCGATGCGACCGCGGGAGTATAGCAGGGGGCTTTCGCGCATCCCGCTGCGCCACCGCTCGTGGAGCTACCGTCAGACGCACCCATGGTCGTCGTTCCCGCATACGCCAAGGTCAACCTCGCGCTCGAGGTGGTTGCGCGCCGCTCCGACGGCTACCACGATCTGATCAGCGTCGTCGCCACCATCGATTGGCACGATCTTGTCGGCGTGCGGCTCAGCGACGTGTCGCCGCGCTCGCCGCTGCTCAGGCTGACCGGCCGCGCCGCCGAGGGCGTCCCCGACGGGGCAGCGAATCTCGCCCTGGCGGCTGCGCAACGGCTTGGCAGGACGACGGAAAACAGGCGGGTGATCGACGTGTGGCTGGACAAGCGCCTGCCCACCGCGGCGGGACTCGCCGGTGGATCCGCCGACGCCGCGGCGGTGTTGCGAGCCGGAGCTGCGCTGCTCGCGCTCGATGGCGAGCGCCCTGACACTGCAACGCTGACGCATATGGCGTCATCGCTGGGGAGTGACGTTCCCGCGCTTCTTCGCGGAGGCTGTGTCCTGATTCGTGGCCGCGGCGACGTGGTCACACCGCTGACCGCGCCGCCGCTGCACCTCGCCGTCGCCGTCGCCGGTGCGTCCTCGACCGCCGCCACCTACGCCGCGCTCGGTGACACAGACATCGGCACCGACGGACGCGCCGAACAGCTGGCCCGCGCGCTGGCCGCCGGCGAGCGTCCCGCCCCAGCCCTCCTGGGCAGCCGCCTCGAGGCGGCGGCACGGCGGGTGTCGCCGCAGCTCGGCGCTGCCCTGGCTCGCATGCGCGCCTCGACGCCGGGCGACGAGTGGCATCTCACCGGCAGTGGCGGCGCCGCCTTCGCCATCGCTGTCGACGCCGATGATGCGCGGCGCCTGGCGGCGCGGGCGGCGGACGCTGGATTCGTGGCCCGTGCCTGCCGCACCGTCGGCTGACGGCGCCGTCAACCTGCCGGAGTACGGCGACGGCCGTCCTACAATCCGCCAGCGTGACCGCCGTGAGCACGCCGCCCGTGGCGCATCCCACTCCGGAGGAGTGCTCCCACCCCGCTCCCGTGATCGGGATCATGGCTCACGAGTTCTCGCCGTACCGTGGCGCCCGGGGACCTGAGGGGACGCGGCGCACCACCATGTACTACGGCCCCGTCGTCGGCGGCCTGCCCATCGACGCCTGGCACTGCGAGGTATGCGGGCTGCTCCGGCTCACCTATCCCGACGGTCGCAAGGAGGAGAGGCGGCTCTGGCCAGGCCCGCAGCCGGGCTTGATCGCCGCCGCGGACGTTGTGGCGCTCGAGCAGGTGACCGGCAGGCAGGCACGGGTCTCCGGGCTCACTGCGACGCCCGAGCTGTTCTCGGTGCTGGCTCCCACGTCTGAGCCGTACGAGCTCGCCCTGCCCCAGCTCCCCGACTGGGGGTTCGTCACCTGGGCCACGGTGCTGCTGCTGTGCGGTGTCATCGGCGGCTTGATCGCCGGGGCCTTCCTCGCCGTCTACACCTGGTACACACCGGCAGCCCTTCGCCCGCTCTTCTTCAGCGTACTCGGCTGTTTTGGCGGCGCCGTCGCCGTCCAGGTGCTCGGTGCCGCATTCCGCCACGCCTTTCCCATGCCCCGGCTGGGCGCCAGCCCGGCGGTGGCCCTGCGCGGCAAACCGGCCATGGACGGGGTGACCCGGGTGGTGGTGGCCATCCTGGTGATCACCATCGGCGTCCTCATCAGCGGCGCCGTCCTGGCGGTGTACACGTGGTACACGCCCGGCATCCTCCGGCCGGTCTTCTTCGCCGGCCTTGGCCTCTTCGGCGTCGCGGTGGCGCTCAAGCTCCTCGACGCGGCGCGCCGCTATCTCACCGGGCGCTGACCCCACGATGGCGGCCGCGGGTGCGGTGGCCAGACGAGGATGGCGCCCGCCGCTGGCCCGCGCCGGTGTGCTCGCCGGGCTGATGGCGGGGCTGATCGGTGTCGGCGGCGGGATCATCATGGTCCCGGCGATGGTCTCGGCTCGCGTGGGCTTGAGCCAGCGCGTCGCCGCGGGCACGTCGCTGGCGGCCATCGTCCCCATCGCCGTGGTCGGCGCCCTGACCTACGGAGGCGCCCGCCAGGTCGACGGCTTCGCCGCGGTCTGCGTGATCCCGGGGAGCGTGGTCGGGGCGATCGTCGGCGCCCGCCTCACAAGACACATCCCCAACCGCACTCTGGCGATCGTCTTCGCGCTGGTCAGTCTGGGCGTCGCCGTGCGCCTGGTCATCCCCGCGGGCCTGGCCGAAGGTGGTCAGCCGGTGTCCGCCACCGCGCTGCACGGCGTCGAACTGACCGGCGCCGGGGTCGTCGCCGGCGTAGCCAGCGGTCTTCTCGGCATCGGCGGCGGAGTGCTGATCGTGCCCATCCTGACCCTCGGCTTCGGCATCTCCCAGCAGCTCGCCCAGGGCACCTCGCTGGCGGCCATCGTACCCACCGGCCTGAGCGGTGCGGTGACACACCAGCGCATGGGACATCTTCATCGCGGTGCGGCAGCGATCCTCGGGGTGTTCGGCGTCGCCGGCGCATTCGTCGGTGCGCTGCTGGCCACCCGCCTTCCCGAGACGCCGCTGCGCGTGGCCTTCGCCCTGTACCTCGCCACCGTGGGCGTGCGCATCGCCGCGGGCACGCGGTGACGGTCGTGGTCCCCGCGACGTACCGTGGCGCGGCGCTGCCATGAAAATGTATTCGCCGCCGGACCAGGACATCGTCGTCGTCGGAGCCTCCGGCGACCTCGCCGCTCGCAAACTGCTACCCGCGCTCTACAACCTCGAGGTCGAGGGTTTGCTGCCGGGTACGGGATTGGTGATCGGCTACGCAGAGTCCGATTGGGACGACGACGCTTTTCGCAGTCACGCTCGGGAGTCCATCGCACAGTTCTCGCGCACCGGCATCGCTGATGTCCCATGGCAACGATTCGCCACCAGGCTTCGCTTCATCAACGCGAGTGCTGGCTGGGACGTCCTGCGCAGCCGGCTCGAGCAGCGACAACGCCTGGTGTATCTCGCCGTGCCCCCATCCGCGTTCGCGACACTGGTGAGCGCTCTCGGCGCCGCCGGCCTCGCCGAGGGCACGTCGCTGGTCATCGAGAAGCCGTTTGGTCGTGACCTGGCCACGGCGACGCAGCTCAACAGGGATTTGCACGCGGTCCTCGCCGAGGAGCGCATCTTCCGCATCGACCACTATCTCGGCAAGGAGACGGTGCAGAACCTTCTCGTCTTCCGCTTCGGCAATTCGGTGTTCGAGCGCCTGTGGAATCGCGACGCCATCAGTCAAGTGGAGATCACCGTCGCCGAGTCGCTCGGCGTGGAACACCGGGGCGCGTTCTACGAGGAGACAGGTGCGATTCGCGACATCGTGCAGAACCACATGTTCCAGCTCCTCTCCGTGGCGGCCATGGAGCCGCCCATCTCGTTCGACGCGGAGGCTCTGCGCAACGAGAAGGTCAAGGTGCTGCGAGCTGCGCAACCGCTGGATCCGAAGCACACGGTGCGTGGTCAGTACGCTGCCGGGACCATCGACGGGCAGAAGGTTGCCGCGTACACCGACGAGCCGGGCGTCTCCCGCACCTCGACCACCGAGACATACGCGGCGATGCGCATGTTCATCGACTCGTGGCGCTGGGAAGGAGTGCCGTTCCTCTTGCGTACCGGGAAGCGTTTATGCCGGCGCGAGAGCGTCGTGGTCGTCAGCTTCAATCGTGCGCCGCTGCATCTCTTCCACGACACCGGAATCGAACGTCTCGACTCCAACCGCCTGGTGGTGCGGGTCCAGCCCGACGAGGGAATCTCGCTGAGCTTCATCGCCAAACAGCCAGGTCCGGCTCTCACCACCCAGCCGGTGGAGATGGACTTCAGCTATGGGACCTCCTTCAAGACCAGCCCGCCGGAGGCCTACGAGCGTCTGCTCCACGACGCGCTTCTCGACGACCACACCCTCTTCATCCGCGAGGACGAGGTGGAGCGCGGCTGGGCGATCGTCGACCCGGTGCTCACCGCGCCGCCGCCGGTGGTCACGTATGAGGCGGGGAGTTGGGGTCCCGTGGAGGCTGAGGCGATCGCCGGACCTGGTCACTGGCACATGGCGGAGGAGGGGACGTGAGCCTGACCCTCGTCGGCGTCGATCTCGGCGGCACGCTGATCCGCGCTGCGGTGGCGACCGGACCGGCGACGCACGGCGAGCCGGCGCGGCGACCGACCCCCGCGGCAGCCGGTCCCGACGCCGTCCTCGATGCCGTGGCGGCCGCGGTCCGCGACGCCGCGGCGGGAGCTCAGCCGGCCGGCGTCGCCATCGGCATTCCCGGGCCACTGGACCCGGTTGGTGGCGTGGTCTACGATGCGCCCAACCTGCCCGGTTGGGAGGGTCTTCCCGTCGCCGAGCTGTTGGAGCGCCGGCTGGGCTGCAAGGTGGCAATCCAGAATGACGCCAAGCTCGCCGGCTTCGCCGAGTGGACCACCGGGGCGGGCACGGGAACGCGCAACTTCGTCTTCATCACCGTGAGCACCGGCGTCGGCGGCTGCCTCATCCTCGACGGCGAGCTCTACACCGGCAGCGCCGGCACCGCAGGTGAGGTGGGCCACCAACAGGTGAGCCTCGACGGCCCCAAGTGCGCCGAGGGGCACCCCGGATGTCTCGAGGGTCTCGCGTCAGGAACCGCGATCGCCAATCGCGCCAAAGCGGCGATCGCCGCGGGCGCGGCGACCAGTCTGGGCGGTCACGGCGACGACCTCGACGCCCGTGCTGTCGAGACCGCGGCTCGAGCGGGCGATCAGCTGAGCAAGCGCCTCTTCGATGAGGCGGGGCACGCCCTGGGCCGGGCCATCGGCGGTCTCATCAACGTGCTCAGCCCTGAGGTGGTCGCCATCGGCGGCGGCCTCAGCCAGTCGGGCGACCTGCTCTTCGTGCCGCTTCGCGCGGCGATGCCCGAGATCGCCTTCGCCGTGCCGCTCTCACGCTGCCGCTTGTTGCCCGCGGCGCTGGGAACCGACGCCGGGCTGGTCGGGGCGACCGCGTGGGCGGTGCGCCGACTCGGCAACGCCTGACCAAGGCGTCTTAACCGCGTGCAGTTCGTCTGTCACGTAACAGTGACGTCGCGTGCGCCGCTGTCACATAGGTGACGGCAGCCGTTTCTCGCTGCGTTCGGAATGTGACAGACGTGACGTGAACTTGATGGGCTTTCGGACGGTCGCTGCCTAGCCTTTGGTGGTCGCGTCATGTGGAACGCGTCTAGCACCAGGGGAGACCGTCATGCACCGGCTCGTCACCATCGCCTGCCCGGACCGCCGTTCGGCCGCCATGTGGGTCGCCGCGGCCCTCGCCGCCGCCGGCCTCGTCGGTGGCGTTTTCAACGTCCACGCAGCGAGCATCCTCCCGCCGCTTCAGTAATCCGGCTGGGCCGCGCTCCTAGCCGGCCAGCGCGGCGCCGCGACGGCGCCGCCTGGACTCGAGCGCGACCGTGGAATGTTGCTCCGCTCGCGGCGGCCGGAGCCGTGGGGCGCGGTGCCTCAGGTTGCGGTCGTGCCATCGCCGCTCGTCGGCGCCTCGGCGAGGCGGCGGACGACGTCGGACCACGTCGGCGGCAGATCGGCGGCGGTCGCGGTCCAGGTGATGAAGCGCGTCTCGCCCATCAGCGGCTTGACCGCTCGCATCGTCGACCGGTGCGGTTCGGCGGCGACGAAGCGCATCAGGTGCTCGTTGTCGATCCACGCCGACACCGTCATGAACTGTTTGCGCAGCGGCTTGGCGTCGAGCCCGTAGCCGATCAGCCCCTCAGTTCTGCTGAGCTGATGGCGGATGGCGTTGGTCCGTCGCAAAAAACCCGGGATGCTGCGGTACCGCCTCAGCGGCAGACGCGTGGCCATGACCAGCAATTGCTGGTCGGCGGCTGGGCTGGCGAAACGCGTCCAGGGAAGGGCTGGCATGCCGGCGTCATTCTCGCCGGAGGAGAGTCTGCTTGCGGCTACGGGATGGCGTCGAGCGCGCCACGGGCCGCGGCGGAGAGGCCCGACGAAAGCTCATAGAAGGCCCAGATGCCGCGCCTCGAGCTGGTCACCAATCCGGCGTCGCGCAGCTTGGCGAGGTGATGGCTGACCGTCGGCTGGCCCAGGTCGAAGGCGGCGGTGAAGTCGCAGACACAGATCGGCTCGTCCGCCGCCTTGAGCATGTGCAGCATCTGCACGCGGGTGGGGTCGCCGAGGGTCTTGTACAGCGTCGCCAGATCGTCCGCGACTCCGCCCGGGAGGGGAGTCGCCACGGGCTGGCAGCATCCCTTCACCCTGTCGCGAACCTCGCCGAGCACGGTCACGGACGTCTCCGCTCCAGCAGGACGACATCCCGCCAGCGGCCCTGGTGCTCGCCGATCCGCTCGCGAATACCCACACGGCGGAAACCGCAGCGCTCGTGGAGGGCGAGGCTGGCGACGTTCTCGGGAAAGATCCCCGTCTGCATCGTCCAGATGTCCGCAGCCTCGGTGCTGGCGATGAACTCGTCGAGCAGGCGGCGGCCGATGCCCTGGCCGCGCGCCGATGCGGCGACGTACACGCTGTGCTCGACCACCCCGCGATAGACGCAGCGGCCGGAGACCGGGACGGCGGCGACCCAGCCGACGACCGCGCCGTCGTGGCGGGCGACAAGGCGGTGCTCGGCGAGGTGGGTGGCGTCCCACGCCGCCCAATCCGGGGCTTCCGTCTCGAACGTCGCGTCGCCGGTGGCGATGCCTTCGGCGTAGATGTCCCTGATCTCGGGCCAGTCCTCGGGGCGCATCGCCTCGATGGTGACCGTGGAGGTGGTGGCGTCGAGCATGCCCGTCATTGTACCCATTGACGATAGTCGATGGAATCCGCTACCATCGCGCAGCAATCGACAGTCATCGATAGGAGAGCGCGATGCCCCGCCACTGCCGCTGCCCCTTCCCGTGTCCCTGCCCGTGTCCCTGCGGCAGCTGACGATGTCCCGTGTCCAGCTCGCCCTCAACGTCAGCGACGTCGACGCCGCCGTCGCTTTCTACAGCAAGCTCTTCGGCACCGAGCCTGCAAAGCGCCGCCCGGGCTACGCCAACTTCGCCGTCGACGAACCCCCGCTGAAGCTGGTGCTCATCGAGAACGCGCTCAACCCGGGATCGCTCAACCACCTCGGAGTTGAGGTCGGCACCGCCGACGACGTCGTCACCGAGTCGCGGCGCTTGGCGGAGGCGGGTCTGACATCGGCGATCGAGGAAGACGTCGAGTGCTGCTACGCGAAGCAGGACAAGTTCTGGGTCGAGGACCCCGACCGCGCACCGTGGGAGATCTACACGGTGCTCGCCGACTCCGAGGTGCTGGCCCCGCAGCGGAGCGCTGCCTCGGTGGCCACTGCCGCCCCGGGCGGCGCCGTCGGCTGCGGTCCCGGTTGCTGCTGATCCGCAAGGCGGTCGCCGAGCTGATCGGCACCGCGTTGCTGCTCGTTGCCGTCATCGGCTCGGGGATCGCCGCGCAGCGCCTCAGCCCGCACGACACCGGCCTGCAGCTGCTGGAGAACGCCATCGCCACTGGTGCGGCGCTGGTGGCGATCATCCTCGCCGTGGGTTCGGTGTCGGGCGCGCATCTCAACCCGGTCATCAGCCTCGTCGACGCGGCACTCGGCGGCTTGCGCCGGGGCGAGATCGCCGTCTACATCGCCGCTCAGGTCAGTGGCGCGGTCGCCGGTGCGGTGGTTGCCAACCTGATGTTCTCGCTGTCAGCGGTGACCTTCTCCTCGCACGAACGCAGCAGCGGCGGTCTCTGGCTTGGTGAGGTCGTCGCCACCTTCGGCCTGGTGCTGGTCGTCTTCGGCACGGTCCGCAGCGGGCGCAGCAGCGCAGCGCCGTTCGCCGTCGGCGCCTACATCACCGGCGCCTACTTCTTCACCTCGTCGACGAGCTTTGCCAATCCCGCGGTGACCTTCGCGCGCATGCTCTCCGACACGTTCGCCGGAATCGCACCGGGTTCTGTGGCGGCGTTCGTGGCGTTTCAGCTCGTCGGCGGTGCGCTGGGATACACGGCGGCGCGCCTGCTCTGGCCGAGCATGCACGACGCCGCGGGACGTGTCGTCGTCCCGCACGCGCAACGCGAGGTGTCGTGATGAGTGCGCCGACGCCATTGCCGCGCGCGCTCTTCGTCTGCGTGCACAACGCGGGTCGTTCGCAGATGGCGCAGGCCTTCTGGGAGCGACTCGGCGGCGATGCCCGCTCCGCCGGATCCGAGCCCGCCGAGCGCGTCCACCCCGAGGTGGTCGAGGTCATGCGCGAGGTCGGTGTCGACCTCGAGGGGCGGATCCCTCAACTGCTCGATGTCGCCGACGCGGAGTGGGCGGAGGTGGTGGTCACCATGGGCTGCGGCGACGCCTGTCCCTACATCCCGGGAAAGCGCTACGTCGAGTGGGACCTGGTCGATCCCGGTGGCCAGCCCTTGGATGTCGTGCGCTCCGTCCGCGACGAGATCATTCGTCGCGTTGAACGGCTCGCGGTCCGACGGCAGTGACGGATGCGCAGCTGCCGACCTCACTCATGCGCCGGATCCGCCGAAGAGCCGCCCAACGACAAAACCCACCCCGGCAGCGCCGAGGCCGATGACCACCATCTGCGCGCCGTTCTTTCGCCAATCGCCCACCAGCGACAGGGCGGAATAGACGCCGACTCCGAACAGCACCAGTGCGGCGAGCACGATCGCGGTAATCAGGGCTGGCGTTCGCGTCAGCCAGAGAAACGGCAGCAGCGGAATCATATGGCCGATCAGCGTGGCGATCGTGATGACAACCGCGCCGCGCATGATGCTGGGGGTTTCCACCTGCTGTATGTGCAACTCCTGGTCCATGATCGTGTTGATCCAGGTCTCACGATTGGCGGTGATCGTGTCGACAACGCCGTCCAGCAATTCACCCGAGAAGCCCATCTGCGCGTAGAGGTTGCGGACGTCCTGTCGCTCCGTCTGCGGGTCCGTGCTGATGTGCGTCGCTTCGCGAGCGCGTTGGGCGCGGTAGTAGTCACGTTGAGAGAGCGACGACGTGTAGCCCACTGCACCCATCGAGATGGACTCGGTGATCGACGCCGCGAAGCCGGTAGCCAGCAGAACCGAATTCGAGCCTCCGCCGGCGATGACCCCAAGGATGATGCCGAGAATGTTGACCAGTCCATCCTGGCCGCCGAGGATGACGTCATAGAGCCAGTTGGTTCCCGCTTCATGGCGGCGACGGCGGTGCCTCGATGTCAGCACTGCCAGCACCGCTCCTCCGAGTCGGGTGAGCGGATCAGCTCCCCGTTGCGGGGTCGTCCCCATCACTGTGCGGTTCCCGGTGTGTCGTCATTCAATCCGAACCTCGCCGCGCTCACGTCAAGACGCCCGAGTCCCTGACCGACGAGGCTCCGCCAACGATCCGCGATCGCGCCAGCGACCGGAACGGCACCGGTTCCCGTTGCGGCTGTCACCAGGTCGAGGTCCTTCAGTGCCCACTCCAGTGGGAACTGGGGCGAGTGGTCCGAGCTTTCCATCTTCGCCAGCCGCGCCAGCGCGGTCCCCGAAGCCAGCGGCCCGCCCTGCACCGCATCCAGCAGGGCCTCGTAAGGGACGCCGAGCCGGTGGGCGGCGGCGCTCGCCTCGGCCGCGGCTTCGACCTCGAAGGCGAGCCAGGTGTTGAGCACCAGCTTCATGCGCGTCCCCTGCCCGGCCGGGCCGAGCCAGAGCACACGCTGCCCGAGCGCCGCGAACACCGGCTCCAGCGTCGCGCGCGCCCGATCGGGACCGGAGGCGAGGATCGTCAGTTGCCCGTTGCGTGCCGGCTCGCGCGTGCCGCTGACGGGCGCGTCCACGAACGCCACGTCGGCCCGACGCTCGGCGACCTCGGCTATCAGCCGGTCGGTCGCGTGGACGCCGATCGTTCCCATCTGGGCCCAGATGCCGTCAGGTCGGATAGCCGCCAGAGCGCCGCGTCCGATCATGACGTCCGCCACCGCGTCGCCTGTCGCCAGCATGGTGAGGACCACGTCGGCCTCGCGAACCGCTTCGGCCGCCTCCACGTGGGCGATCGCGCCCGGCTCCGCGAGGCGGGCGGCGACGGCCGGCGTACGGTCCCACACGTCGACCGCGAAGCCCTGGTCGAGCAAGCGTTCGGCCATGCCCGCGCCCATGATCCCGGTCCCCAAGAGCGCCACCCGCCGGTTCATGGCTGTCCCGCCGGCATCTGTGCAGCGCTGCGCCCGCCCTCGTGCGTTACCTGGTTCATGTGTACCTCCCGCTCATAGGTTGCGCAGGTCGCACTTGTCGATGGTTGTGCCGGCGAGCATCTCATCGAGGGAGTGTCAAGAATCAGCCGAAGTAGCTGTCAACCATCAACCGAAACACTGTCAAGCATCAGCCGAAGGCGTTTTGTCGCCCATCAGCCGAACTTGCACAGGACTGTGGCTGGGGAGCTGGGATTCGAACCCAGGAGTGCCGGATCCAAAGTCCGGTGCCTTACCACTTGGCGACTCCCCATCAGGGCCATCGGCATGGTACGGCCAGCCTTGCGCTGCCGAGTCAGCGGTCGGGGAACTCCGGGGCCCGCCGCTCGCGAAAGGCGGTCCAGCCCTCGGCGGCGTCCTCGCCCTCCTGCGACGCGGCCTGGGCCAGCCCCTCGACCTCCAGCGCAGCGGCGAGGTCGGCGTCGACGGCGACCCGCAGAGCTCGCTTGGTCGCCCGGACCACCGCGGGGGCGTTGCCGGCGATCGTCGCCGCCATCGCCGCCGCGGCGCCGGCCAGCTCGGCATCGGCGACGACCCGGTTGACCAGTCCCATGGCCAGGGCCCGCTCGGCGTCGACGATCTCGGCGGTCAGGAGCAGCTCGGCGGCCAGGGCTGGGCCGATCAGCCGGGTGAGCAGGTAGGTCGCCCCACCGCCGGGGTGGATGCCGAGGCGGACGAACGTGGCCCCGAATCGCGCCGAGGTGGCCGCCAGCCTGATGTCGCAGCAGAGGGCAAGGTTGAGGCCGGCGCCGATGGCGGCGCCGTTGACCGCGGCGATCGTGGGGACGGCGAGGTCACGGATGTCGAGAAAGGCCCGGTAGTAGCGGCCGAGCATCTCGCGGCGACCGAGCACGCCGGTGGTCTGCTCGGCGCGAAAGGCCCCCAGGTCGGCGCCGGAGCAGAAGGCCGAGCCGGTGGCGGTGAGCACCAGGCAGCGAACGGTGCGGTCGGCACGCAGACCGGCGACGGCGTCGACCAGGGCGGCGGCGTGCTCCGCGTCGAGCGCGTTGCGGCGCTCGGGATTGTCGAGGGTGATGGTCACCACACCAGGTGCGAGGCGGTCGACATGAAGCGCCACGGGCGCAGGGTACATGGCGCCACAGCCCCGACTCCGCGGTGTCGTAAAGCCACCCTCCACCTATACTGCGGCAGTGGCTGACGGTCCCCAGGCGGTCGTGCTCGCCGCTGGGCGGGGCACACGGATGAGGAGCGACGTGCCCAAGATGCTCCATCCCCTGGCTGGCCGTCCGATGCTCCTCCACGTGCTCGACCTCGCCGTCGCGGTCAGCGATCGCCGCCCGCTGGTGGTGATCGGAAGAGGCCAGACAGCGGTCGCCGACCTCATCTCGGGCACGGCCGATTCCGTCGAGCAGGCCGAGCCCCGCGGCACCGGCGACGCCCTGCGCAGCGTTCCGGCCGCGTCACGCAGCGACGGCGAGGTGCTGGTGCTCAGTGGGGATGTGCCCCTGCTGCGCATCGACACCGTCGACGCGCTCCTGCAACACCACCGCGATGGTGCCGCCGCCTGCACGCTGCTCACCGTCGTCCCCGACGATCCCACGGGGATGGGCCGCATCCTCCGCGACGAGAATGGTGGCGTCGTGGCCATCGTCGAGGATCGCGACCTCGAGGGCGCTGCTGACGCGGGCGGCGAGTGCAACGCCGGTGTCTACGTCTTCGACGGATCGCGGCTGTGGCCCGCGCTCGACGGGCTCACCGACGCCAACGCCCAGGGCGAGTACTACCTCACCGACGTCGTCGCGATGTTCGACGGTGATGTCGAAACGTTGGTGGCCGGCGATGCCGACGAGGCGATGGGCATCAACGATCGCCGCCAGCTGGCCATCGCCGAGACGGTGATGCGCACGCGCACTCTCGACACGCTGATGCGCGACGGGGTGACCATCGAGGACCCGGCGACGACCTACGTGGACCCCGCGGTGCGCATCGGGCGTGACAGCGTCCTGCTGCCCATGACGCTGCTCCGTGGCACCACGCGACTGGGCACCGGCTGCGTCATCGGGCCCATGGCTCAGCTGCGTGACGTCCATGCCGGTGACCGAGTGCGCATCGGCGCATCGGCGCTCGAGGAGTGCGAGCTCGGCGACGATGTCGAGATCGGTCACTACGACCGTGTCAGGCCGGGAAGCGTCGTCGGCGATGGCGTCCAGCTGGGCACGCACGCCGAGTTGAAGAACAGCCGTATCGGTCGCGGCTCGCGGGTGAGCCACTTCTCCTGCGTTCTCGACAGCGATGTCGGCGAGGACGTCAACGTCGGCGCCGGGACGGTGACATGCAACTTCGACGGCGTCGGCAAGCACCGCACCGTAATCGGCGACGGTGCCTTCCTCGGCACCGATTCGATCCTCGTCGCCCCGGTGCGCATCGGCGCGCGCGCCTACGTCGCAGCGGGGTCGGTGATCACCAGCGACGTACCCGACGGCGCCCTCGCCGTCGAGCGCGGCAAGCAGCGCAATGTCGAAGGCTGGGCCGCACGGCGGCGCAGCCAGGCGGCGGTCAGCGAGGACGGCGCATGAGCAGCCCGCACGGTGACCTGCGCCTGCTCTCCGGCACCGCCAACCTCGAGCTCAGTGAGCGCATCTCCCGGGAGATCAACATCCCGCTGACCGACATGCAGGTGACCCGCTTCGCCGATGGCGAGTTCGACGTCAAGATCGGCGACTCGGTGCGGGGACAGGATGTCTTCGTTATCCAGCCCACCTGTCACCCGGTCAGCGACAACCTCATCCAGCTCTTCATCATCCTCGACGCGCTGCGTCGGGCATCGGCGGCGCGGGTCAATGCGGTCATTCCCTATTACGGGTACGCGCGCAAGGAGAAGAAGACCCAGCCGCGTGACGCGATCAGCGCCAAGCTCATGGCCAACATCATCGAGCTGGCGGGAGCCGGACGGGTGATCACCATCGACCTCCACGCCGAGGCCATCCAGGGGTTCTTCGACATCCCCGTCGACGCGCTCACCGCATCGAAGATCCTCGCCCGCCATGTCCGCGAGCGCCATGGTCACGAGCTCGTCGTGGTGTCGCCTGACACCGGCGGCACCGCGCGCGCCCGCCAGCTGGCGCGGCTGCTCGAGGCGCCCATCGCCATCATCGACAAGCGCCGTCCCAAGGACGACTCGGTGGAGGTCCTCAACGTCATTGGCGACGTGGCCGGACTGAAGTGCGTCGTCGTCGACGACCTCATCAGCACCGGGTCGACGCTGGTGGGAGCTGCCCAGGCGCTGCGTGATGCCGGCGCCACCATGGTCGACGTCGTCGCCACCCACGGCGTGCTCACCGATGGTGCGCTGCTGCGCCTGCACCGAGCGCCCATTGACGAGATCTGCATCACCGACACCATCCCGCTGCATGACGGCCAAGGCGCCTTCGACGACCATCCCAAGCTGCGCATCCTCTCGGTGGCGCCGTTGATCGCCGAGGCGATCGTCAGGGTGCACGAGGGACGCAGCGTCAGCGAGCTCTTCCGATGAGTGGATCAACTCCGGAGCGAGAAGCGGCACTGCGGACACCAGCGTGACCCTGGAGATCATCGCCCTCGTCGCGGGTCTGATCCTGGCGACCTTCGCTGCTGCTGCAGAGACATCGCTGACCAGCGTGAGCCGCATTCGCATCCGCACCCTGTGCGAGGAGGGAAACCGCCGCGCCCGCCGTGTGGCCAAGCTCCACGAGGATCCCAACGGATACCTCTCGACCATCCTTTCGGTGAATACCGTCTCGGTGATCGTCGCCTCGACGGCGACCACGCTGCTGGCCATCGGCGGTGGGCACAGCTACAGCGAGGCCATCGTCACCGCCGTATTCGCCATCCTCGTCTTGATCTTCTGCGAGATCGCCCCCAAGTCGATGGCCCTGCAGTTCAATGAGCGCGTGGCGCTGGCACTTTCGGGGCCGGTTGCCGCGCTCACCCGGCTGCTGCGACCGATCATCTCGGCGCTCACCGCCGTGAGCACGGTGCTGCTCCGCGTTGCCACCCGTGACGCGCACGTCCGCGGGCCGTTCGTCACCGAGCAGGAGCTCAAGCTCATGGTGACGGTGGGGGAGGAGGAGGGTGTCGTCGAGCAGGAGGAGCGGGAGATGATCCACGGCGTCCTCGAGCTCACCGACAAGCTGGCGCGTGAGGTGATGGTGCCCCGCGTCGACGTCATCGGCGTCGACGTCGAGAGCGGGCTCGACGACGTGGTACGGCTGATCAACGAGCACGGCCACTCGCGCATCCCCGTGTACGAGAAGACGATGGACAATGTCGCCGGCGTCGTCTACGCCAAGGACGTGCTGCGCTACCGCGAGCGGCAGACTCCGGTGACGCTGCGGGACATCGCCCGCGAGGCCTACTTCACTCCCGAGACCAAGCGCGCCGGCGAGCTGCTCCATGACATGCAGCAGCGCAAGGTGCACATCGCAATCGTCGTCGACGAGTACGGGGGAACAGCCGGTATCGTCACCATCGAGGACCTCATCGAGGAGATCGTCGGCGAGATCCGTGACGAGTACGACATCGCCGAGCAGGAAGAGGTGCAGTTCCTCAGCGACCACGAGGTGCTGATGAATGCGCGGGTGTCGATCGACGACGTCAAGGAGCTGCTGCACATCGACATCGCCGACGCCGACGCCGACTCCATCGGTGGGCTGGTCTACGAGCGCCTCGGCGACATCCCCAAGCCAGGGGCCACCGTCTCCTTGGGCGACGCGACGCTGGTGGTCGAGTCGGTGCGCAGGCAGAGCATCCGCACGGTGCGCATCACCAGCCCGCGGCCCTTCGTCGTCGAACGCAACGGCCGGCGTGACGAGCCGGTCGACGGCGAGCGGCATGACGCCGGCGAGCAGCCGGGTGCCGAGCAGGATGGTGGGGGCAGGCGCGAGGAGGAGACCACGTGAGCGACATCGAGCTCAGCGACGCAGAGCGTCGTCTCCGCGATCTGCTGCGCATCTGGACGGCGCTCTTTGCTGCGGGCACGCTGAGCTTCGCCATGCAACCCGATCGCGCGACGGGCAGTCTGGGGCTGATCCCCGGTACCGCGCTGGAACAGAGCAGCGAACGCTTCTGGAATGCGCTCTCGGTGTCGCTGATGGCGACGCTGACGGCCCTGTGCGGCATCGCCGCCAGCGACGTGCGGCGCCACCGTTCGCTCATCCTCCCCGTGCTGGTCAGCAAGGCGGTGTCATCGGGGATGTTCCTGCTGCGCTTCGGCCAACAGCCCCGGCGCGTCCCGTACCTCGCCGGCGCGCTGTGCGACGGATCGATCCTCGCGGTGACGCTGCGCCACTATCGCGCCGCCGCCGGCCACTAACACCGGCCATGACCACGTACGTCGACGAGGGGATCGTCCTGCGCCGCGTCGACTACGGCGAGACCGATCGCGTCCTCACGGTGCTCACCAGGGCGCACGGCAAGGTGGGTGTCATCGCGCGCGGAGTGCGCAAGGCGGGGAGCCGGCTGGCGCCGCACACCGACCTCTTCGTGCGCAGCACCATGCAGCTCGCCCAGGGTCGGGGCCAGCTCGAGGTGCTTGCCCAGGCACAGCGCAGCGGACCGCTACCGCCCGCGGGGGACGCCCGCCGGGCGGCGTGCGCCGCACTGTGCGCCGAGCTCGCCGACGCCGTTCTCGAGCCCGATCACCCGCTCGAGGAGGGGATCTTCGAGCTCCTCGCCGAGGCGATCACCTCGTGCGCCGATCCGCACCGTGATCCCCGGGCGGCCATGGCGTGGTTTGCCCGGCGGATGATCGACCGCCTCGGCTACGCCCCCGAGCTGCGGCGCTGCGCCAACTGCGGCGACGAGCTCACCGAGCGACCTGCGCTGTTCAGCGCTGCCGGTGGTGGCCTGCTCTGTCCGGCATGCGCAATCGCCGATCCCGGCGGAGTCGAGTGCTCGACAACGGTCATCAAGGTGCTGCGCGTCATCGCCACGGGCGACGCAGCGCTCTACGCGCGCCTGCGCCTCGACGACACCGACCTGACGACCCTCGAGGCCGTGGTCGAGCGCGAGCTCGCCCAGCACGTCGACCGCCGGCTGCGGTCTCTCGCCGTGCTCCGGGCAGTGTTCTCGCCGGGGCCCTGCTGACGCTCAGCCGGCGGCGGCGATCATCTCCTCCTGCTTGCGCCGCAGCTCGATGAAGGTGTCCATCGTGGTGGTGATGGTCCTGCCGTCGGGCAGGTGCGTCTTCAGCAGGTCGGGTGAATCGCCGAGGAAGATGATCAGCGCCTCGGTGTCCTCGGTGTACTCGGGGGCGTGCTCCGTCCCGGTGGGTTCGACGCCGAAGGACTCGGGGCCAAGGTCGATGTCGCGATACGCCCAGCGGCCGCGCAGCGTGTAGCCGATCGCCTCACAGAGGTGGGTGTGCGATGGCAGCACCGTGCCTTTGACCGTGCGATTGAGCATGATCACGAAGTTGCGCTTCTCGTCGAGGTGCAGGATCTTGGCGAAGGAGCGTGGCGGGGATCCGTCCTTGGGCTGCATCGGCACCCAGGGCATCTTGCTGGTGTCGACGGCGGTGCCGACCTGCGGGGCAACGGCCATGTGGCAATCCTCCAACCTGGCAGCCTCGGGCGGCGCACACCGCGCGGCGGCCACCCTGTGGGCTTCACGGTAGGCGCGAGCAGCCGCCGGGGTCAAGCGCAAGCGCCTCGGCTACACTCGCATGCCCGATGGCTGTCGATCCCGAACCCGCGCGCAGCGACCTCATCGAACGACTGGTATCGCTGTGCAAGCAGCGCGGTTTCGTCTTCCCCTCCAGCGAGATCTACGGCGGAATCAACGCGCTCTACGACTTCGGCCCGCTCGGTGTGCGGCTGCGCCGCAACATTCGCAATAGCTGGTGGCGCCGCATGGTCGAGCTGCGTGACGACATCGACGGCATCGAAACCTCGATCATCATGAATCCGCAGGTGTGGGTTGCCAGCGGACATGTCGCATCGTTCAGCGACCCCCTCGTCGACTGCACGGGCACGTGCCGGCGACGCTGGCGAGCCGACCACATACCCGCCGAGCGCCAAGCACGAGGCAAGGATCCTTCTGTCGCCGCCTGCCCGGAATGCGATGGAGCGCTCACCGAGGCGCGGCAGTTCAACCTGATGTTCAAGACGTTTCTCGGCCCGGTGGAGGAGGCCGCTGCGCAGGTGTACCTGCGACCGGAGACTGCGCAGGGGATGTTCGTCAACTTCGCCAACGTGCTCAACGCGACGCGCCGCCGGCTGCCTTTCGGCATCGCCCAGATCGGCCGCTCGTTCCGCAACGAGATCTCGCCGAGCAACTTCATCTTTCGCGTTCGTGAGTTCGAACAGATGGAGATGGAGTACTTCTGCATTCCTGGATCGGACATCGAGTGGTTCGGTCACTGGTGCGACGAACGGCTTCGCTGGTACATCGACGACTTGGGGCTGCGACGCGATTACCTGCGCCTGCGCCCCCATGATGCCCAGGAGCTCTCGCACTACAGCTCACAGACATCGGATGTCGAGTACCGCTTTCCCTTCGGCTGGGGCGAGCTCGAGGGGATCGCCGACCGCACCGACTTCGACCTCAGCGCTCACGCGAAGCACAGCGGACGCGACCTCAGTTACTTCGACCAGGAGAGCGGACAGCGCTTCGTCCCCTACGTGGTCGAGACCGCGGTCGGTGTCGACCGCATCTTCATCACCCTGCTCTGCGACGCCTATGACGAAGAGGAGGTGCGCGGCGAGACCAGGGTCGTGCTCCGGTTGCACCCCGACATCGCCCCGGTGCAGGTGGCGGTGCTGCCGCTGAGCAAGAAGGCGGAGCTGTCCGAGGTCGCGAGACGCATCGAGCATGACCTGCGCCCGCACTTCGCCACCGAGTACGACGAGACACAGTCGATCGGCCGTCGCTATCGCCGGCAGGACGAGATCGGCACGCCGCTGGCGGTGACCGTCGACTTCGAGTCGCTGAGCGACCGCGCGGTGACGATTCGCGAGCGCGACGGCATGACCCAGGTGCGCGTTGCCGTCGACGGACTTGCGGACGCGCTCGGCGAACAGCTCGCCCAGAGCCGTCAGCGCGCCTCCAGCCGGGCCGCGGGCTGACCGCCCCTCATGCCCAGGGCGACGATGCTACGCTCGGCGCTTCGCCGCCGCGAGAATCCCCCAACGGAGAGTCGTCCACCATGCCGGTGAGCTCCAAGACATCCACCGCCGCCAAGGCGCGCCGCGCCGCTTCGGCGTCGAGCATGCGCGCCACTCCGACGCGTCGCGCCCCGAAAGAGACCAAGTGGGTCTGGCTGTTCGAGCAGGGCAACGCCTCGATGCGCGACCTCCTCGGCGGTAAGGGGGCGGGGGTGTCGGAGATGACTCGGGCGGGTCTGCCGGTGCCGTCCGGTTTCACCATCACCACGGAGGCGTGCAACGCCTTCTACGCGCGTGGCCAGCGGTTCCCCAAGGGCATGTGGGAGCAGGCGCTCACGGCGATGAAGACCATCGAGCGCAAGACCGGGAAGCGTTTTGGCGACCCCCGCAACCCCCTGCTGGTCAGCGTGCGCAGCGGCGCCAAGTTTTCCATGCCGGGGATGATGGACACAGTCCTCAACCTGGGACTGAACGAAGAGACGCTGAAGGGGCTGGCCAAGCTCACCGGAGACGAGCGTTTTGCCCTCGACGCCTACCGCCGGTTCATCCAGCTGTTCAGCAAGATCGTCCTCGGCATCGACGGACAGCTCTTCGAGCATGCTCTCGACACCGCCAAGCAGCGCGCCAAGGCACCGACCGACGCCGACCTGCGGCCGGCTCAGCTGCGAGCCCTGATCGAGGCCTACCGGGGCATCGTGCGTGAACACGCTGACGCCCCCTTCCCCGACGACCCCTACGAGCAGCTGCGCGCCGCCATCGGCGCTGTGTTCTCCTCCTGGAACAACAAGCGTGCGGTCGACTACCGCAACTTCAACAAGATTCCCCACGATCTGGGCACCGCCGTCAACGTCCAGGCGATGGTCTTCGGCAACATGGGCAACGACTCGGGAACCGGCGTCGCCTTCACCCGCGATCCCAACACCGGCGAGAAGGTTCTCTTCGGCGAATACCTCCTCAACGCGCAGGGTGAGGACGTCGTCGCCGGCATCCGCACGCCGCAACCCATCTCGGTGATGAAGCGCGAGCTGCCCGCGGTCTACAAGCAGTTCGACGCCATCGCCAAGCGGCTGGAGAAGCACTACCGGGACATTCAGGACCTCGAGTTCACCATCGAGCGCGGCAAGCTCTACATGCTGCAGACGCGAAGCGGCAAGCGCACTGCACAGGCGGCGGTGAAGATAGCCGTCGACATGGTCAAGGAGCGCCTGATCAGCCGCAAGGAAGCGGTGCAACGGGTCGAGCCCACCCAGGTCGACCAGCTTCTGCACACGCGCATCGATCCCGCGGCCAAGGTCGATGTGCTCGCCACAGGGCTGGCGGCCTCACCCGGTGCGGCGTACGGCAAGGCGGTGTTCGACGCCGACCGAGCCGAAGAGTTGGCCAAGGTCGGAGAAAAGGTCATCCTTGTCCGCATCGAGACGAATCCCGACGACGTCCACGGGATGATCGCAGCCCAGGGTGTGCTTACCGCCCGCGGTGGCCGCACATCGCACGCCGCCGTGGTGGCTCGCGGCATGGGCAAGCCCTGTGTCGCCGGCGCCGAGATGGTTCATGTCGACCTCGACAAGCGACAGTTCAGCGTCAACGGGCGGGTGATCAAGGAGGGCCAGGAGTTCACCATTGACGGCAGCACCGGCCGGGTGATCGCGGGCACTGTGCCGATGATCGAGCCGGAGATCAGCCGTGAGCTCGAGGAGCTGTTGCGCTGGGCCGACCAGATCCGGCGGCTCCAGGTGTGGGCCAACGGCGACTACCCGCGCGATGCTGAACGCGCTCGCGGATTCGGCGCCCAGGGCATAGGCCTCTGCCGTACCGAGCACATGTTCATGGAGCAGGATCGGCTGCCCATCGTGCAGCGCATGATCCTGGCGAGCAACGAAGCACAACGTCGCAAGGAGCTGGACAAGCTGCTGCCGGTGCAGCGCGAGGACTTCTACGGGATCCTGCGGGCGATGAAGGGGCTCCCCGTGGTGATCCGGCTCATCGACCCGCCGCTGCACGAATTCCTGCCCTCGCTCGAGGACCTTCTCGTCGAGGTGACCCGCGCCCAGGCGCTGCAGCGTCCACCGGCCGAGTGGGCCGAACAGCAGCGCCTCCTCGACGCGGTGCGCAGCCTCCACGAGCAGAACCCCATGTTGGGGCTGCGCGGCTGCCGTCTGGGCTTGATGTTTCCCGAGATCATCGAGATGCAGGTGCGCGCCATACTCGAAGCCGCGTTGAGACTGCGCAAGGAGCGTGTCGACGCGCGGCCGGAGATCATGATTCCGCTCGCCGGCCACGTCGAGGAGCTGCGACGTACTCGCGAGATCATCGAGCGCACCGCGGCGCAGGTGCTCGAAGGCAGCAAGGTGCAACTCGCCTACAAGATCGGCACCATGATCGAGATCCCCAGGGCCGCGCTCACCGCCGGAGAGATTGCCCAGGTCATGGAGTTCTTCTCCTTCGGCACCAACGATCTCACCCAGACGACGTTCGGTTTCTCCCGTGACGATGCCGAAGGCAAGTTCCTGCTCAAGTACGTCGACGACAAGATCCTTCCGTTCAATCCGTTCGAGACGATCGACGCCGGCGGCGTGGGGCGCTTGATGCGCATCGCCGTCATCGAGGGCAGAGCCGCGCGCCCGTCGCTCAAGGTGGGGATCTGCGGTGAGCACGGCGGCGATCCTGCTTCGATCGCCCTCTGTGAGGAACTGGGACTCGACTATGTGTCCTGCTCGCCGTATCGCGTGCCCGTCGCCCGTCTCGCCGCAGCTCAGGCGCGCCTGGCTCGGACCGAACGAGATCGCTGACTAGCCAAGCGCTCTGCTAGCGGCCGACGATCTCCAGCGCGTAGCGCGAGTTGTCGGTGAGCAGGACGATGCCACCGCTCTTGGTTTCGGTGATCACCGCGCGGATCGGCGAGGTGTTGAACACCTCGGGTGCGTCCTCCTCCTCGATGACGCTGC
>DASZGL010000039.1:0-37200 GCA_035938875.1 Candidatus Dormiibacterota bacterium | reverse complement strand
AGCAACGTCTCCTGAACGGCATCCTCTGCCTCGAACGGCGAGCCGAGCATGCGGTAGCAGTACCCGGTCAGCTCCTTGCGATGCCCCTCGAGCTCCTGCTCGAGGTCGGGGGGAGCGCCAACCACGGATGGCTCGTGCACGACGGTCATGGTACGAGTTGCCCCCCCGGCGGCCAGGTTGCGACCCGCAGCGCTGCGACGACCTTGCTCATGGCTCCTCTAAGCGTGCCGTTTGCAGTGAAGACTGGAGGCAAGCCGAAAACTCATCGCCGGTGCCAGGCTTCACAGAAAGTTAAGGGCCCAGATGGTAGGTTCGGGGCCCCAAGCGCATGCCAGCAGTCGATCACGTCGTCCATCCCTGCGCGTGAGGTGCCTGCGCACCCGAACGGCCCTCTGTGCGTCGGTCGCCATCGCCATCGTCCTTGGCGCATGCGCCTCAACAGGCTCGACATCGGCCGGCACAGTCGTCCCGTCCTCGTCCACGACTGCGCAGACGCGACCGGGAGGGTCACGTCTCACGTACGCTGCGCTTGGTGCGTCGGAGACCTACGGCATCGGTGCCAATCCCATCACCAACGGCTACGCGTACCGTCTCCGCGACGACCTTCATCTGAGCGGCGACGCCTACGCCGACGTGGCCATCCCCGGCGCGACTCTGGCAGATGCCTTCCAGACCGAGTTGACCAACGCGCTTGCAATTCGACCGTCGCTTTGTACTGTCTTCTTCGGCGTCAACGACGTTCGCGGCCGTATCCCCCTTGCCCAGTTCAAGTCGGACCTCACTGACTTGGTCACCACGCTCATCCGCGCCCACGCACAGGTCATGATCATCGGACTGCCACAGCTCGCCGACCTCCCCGCGTTGCGGTCGGCGTCGAGTGCCGACCTGGCCACTCTCACCGAGCAGTGGAACACCGCGATTCAAGCGGTCGCGTCCGCAACTGGTGCTCGATACCTGAGCTTGGAGCCCTTCTCGAGCGAGCTGATCGCCCACCCGGAGGAGATTGCGGGTGATGGGCTCCATCCCAGCAACGCCGGCCATGCCCGCCTCGCCGATGTGATCTTCGCGGCCCTCCAGTCGAACGGGTTGGTCCCGCGATGAGCAGTGAGCTGGCCGTCGATGTGGAGGGCGACCCGCAGGAAGCCCTCATGGCACCGACTCTCACCTTCGAAGCGGTCGACAAGACGCTGTCGGCCGGCGGCCAGGAGGTGCGCATCCTCCGAGGTGTCAGTTTTCAACTCAGCGCTGGTGAGCTGGTCGCGCTCGTCGGGCCAAGTGGCAGCGGCAAGAGCACCATCTTGGGCATCGCAGCCGGCCTTGACGCACCCAGCGCGGGCCGAGTCGTCATCGCCGGTACTGACGTCACGGGTATGTCGGAGCGGCCACTCGCAAAACTTCGGGCACGTCGCGTTGGCATGGTGTTCCAGTCGTACAACCTGCTTCCCACGCTCACGGCCCTGGAGAATGTTGAGCTGCCACTGCTTGTCCCGGGGCAACGCAAACGGCAGGCAGGCTTGGCCGCCGAGATCCTCACCGGCCTCGGCTTAGGCCACAGGTTGCATCATCGGCCTGCGCAACTCTCCGGAGGTGAGCAGCAACGCGTCGCCGTCGCGCGGGCGCTCATCACCGACCCACCACTGCTCGTCGCCGATGAGCCGACGGGCAACCTCGACACCACCACCGGGGAGGCCCTGATCGACGTCCTGCTTGATGTGCGCCGACGGCATGGGACCACCGTGCTCGTCGCCACCCACAACGAGGCCCTGGCGCGGCGGGCCGACCGCGTGCTACGCGTTCGCGACGGAAGGCTCGAAGCGTGAACCTGCTTCGTTTCGCCCTTGTATACGTCCCTCGCTCCCTGTTGCGTGGCGGCCGAAGGGCGGTGGTGACAATCGCCTGCATCGCGGTGGGCGTCACGGCGGTGGTCGCGCTCGAGGTCGCCTCGCTTTCCATCGGTGATGCGCTGACTACCAATGTCAGGGCGGCCAACGGCGGCGACATCTCGCTGGCGAGCAACTCAGCACCGCTCTCGTCGGCCGATCTGACGACGTTCCAGCAACTGCAGGCGAAGGGCCTGATCACGCAGTGGACCGCGGTCAGCCGAGTGCACGTCACCGCCAACGCAGCGGGCGGTTTGCTCATCCCGTTCGATGCCGAGGTCATCGACGCTCCGACGTACCCCATTGGTGGTCAGCCGACATTCGTCGAACCCACCGGTGGGAATGTCGGGAATCTGCTGAGCGCTCCCGGGGACGTGCTCATCTCGTCAGTGCTCGCCGAGGAGTTGGGCACCTCCGTGGGTGGGCAGGTCACCGTCAACGGCATCGGTGGCCCGGGGCTCACAGCGGTGGTGCGTGGCGTCCTCGCCCAGGCGACGCTCGAGCACGCCGCGGCGATGTTCGTCCGTCGCGCCGACCAGGGCGCGCTGACCACTGCGCCGCCGCAGTACGTCAGCGTGTACGCGAACACAAGTGGCGATTCAGCGCCGGCGGCAGCTGCTCTTCGACAAGCCTTTCCTCAGGCGTCGACCACAACCGTCGCCGAAGCGGTCCAGTCGGCACAGCAGCAGGTGCACGACTTCCACACCTATGCGCTTCTCGCAGGCCTGGTGGCCCTACTGGTCGCGGGGGTCGGCATTCAAAACGCGATGCAATCGATGCTCGCCTCGCGGGTCAACGAAGTGGCGATGCTCAAGGCTCTGGGCAATTCCCCGATTGGCGTGGGCACAGTGTTCACGGCAGAGGCGGCGGTGCTCGGCGCCGTCGGCGGCGTGATCGGCGCCGGCGCCGGCATCGGCGCGAGCAGCGCCGTCACCGCTGCTCTGAGCAGAGCGACGGCTATTCAGGCGCCGGTGCACATCGACGCGCTGGTTGCGCTGGAAGGTGTCCTCCTGGGCATCGGTGCGACAGTTCTCTTCTCGTTGCTGCCAGTCGTTGGCGCCGTGTCCGTTCGCCCCCTCGGTCTTCTGCGCGGGGAGCCACTGCCGGTGCGTCGCTCGGCTCCACGCTACGCCGGGCTGTTCTTCGCGGTCGTCGCGCTCTTCGCCGTGCTGGCGAGCTACGTCACCGGAGATCCGGTGGTCTCGGTTCTGCTCGTCGCCGGGGGAGTGATCGTGTGCGGCGTCCTCGCAGCAGTGTTCGCTGCGGTCGTGGCTACGCTCGCACGGCTCCGATCGCCGGACCGCAGAGCAACTGCACTGCTCGTGGCTGTTCTGCTCGGCGCCGTGGTGGCGGGCACCGCGCTCACCGAGCCGGCACTGACGCCGCTGGCGCTGTTCGCCCTTGCGGTGTGGACGGCAATCGGCCTGGGTCCCCAGCGCTGGCGACTCTGGTTGCTCATGGCCGGGCGCAGCCTCGATCGACGCCGTGCACGCACCGCGGTGACGCTGGTCGCTCTCTTCACCGGCGCGCTCGCGGGGGGCCTGACGATGACCATGGCGTCCGGGCTGCGCGACCAGATCGCCCAGGCGATCGCCGACAACGGGACCACCAACCTCGTCGCCGTAGCCGCACAACCGTCACGGGACGCGCTTTTGCGCAACGCAGCACGGCTCCCCGCGGTCCAAGCGTCACAGGCTACCCTCATCGCCAGCGGACGTGTGACCGCCATCGACGGCCACGCACTCAGCGCAGCGGTGGCACCCAGCCCATCGGCGGACCCTGAGGAGGACGACCGCCTGCGCCCGCTCAACGGTGTCACGGGATACGATCTCGCCTCGGGTCAACAGCCGCCATCCATCATCGTGAACCGGGGACGGCCGCTCGACGCACACGACGCTGGGACCACCAATGTGCTGGTGGACCAGTCGTTGAGTGACCCGCCGCTATCGATTCACCCGGGCTCGACCGTGACCCTCGCCGACGCGACCACCGGAAACCGGGTGACGCTGACCGTCGTCGGCATGTACCAGCGCCAGGGACTCCGAAGTGTGCTCACGTCGCGATACTCGCCGCGCGTCTACGGCGACGTCGCCGCGGCGCAGCAGCTCGCTGAAGGCAACATCCAGACCGTCCTGAGCATGACCGTCGCCCCGGATCGCCTCGACAGCGACAGTGTCGCGCTGCAAAGGGCCGTGCCCAGCGCACTCGTCGCCAACGTCAACGACCTGACCGTGGTGGTCAGGACCACTCTCAACAACCTTCTACTGGTGCTCACTGTGGTTACCGCGATGGTGGTGGTCGCCGGCATGGCTGTCGTGGCCAATGGCGTCACCCTGGCGCTGATCGAACGAGCGCGAGAGGTCGCGCTGTTCAAAGCCGTCGGCTTCGGGCCAGGGAATGTGCTGACCCTGCTGCTCATGGAATACGGCCTCGCCGGCTTCCTTGCCGCGGCGGTCGGAGTGGTCTCGATCGCGGTGACGCTGGCGATCCTCTCGAGCGCGACCCTGCAGACGCCGATCGCGTTCAGCGTGGGCATCAGCACGCTGCTGCTGGTCACCTCGGTGGCTGTCACGGTGCTCACTTCGTGGGTCGCTGCACGCAAAGGCGCATGGGTGCGGCCGCTGACCGCACTGCGCAACTCGTGATGCGAGCTCTGTGGGAGGACCGCTGACCATGGCCACGTATGTCCTGATCCACGGCGCCGGATCCAGCTCCTGGTACTGGCACCTTGTCGTGCCTCAGCTGCGGGCGCTGGGTCACGACGTGGTGGCGCCGGACCTGCCCTGTGACGACGACTCGGCCGGGCTGGCGGAGTACACCGACGTTGTCGTCGACGCCATCGGTGACCGCCGAAGCCTCGTTCTGGTGGCGCAGTCCATGGCCGGTTTCACCGCGCCGCTGGTGTGCGAGCGGGTGCCGGTCGACCTGTTGGCGATGCTGGCGGCGATGGTGCCGCTGCCGGGTGAGCCGCCCGGCGACTGGTGGGCCAACACCGGCTGGGAGCAGGCGAGGCGCGAGCAGGATGAACGCGAAGGACGGCCGACCGACGCGCCGTTCGATCCCATGGTGACCTTCTTCCACGACGTCGCCCCCGACGTCGCGGCCGAGGCCTTCGCCAGCCCACCGCGGGCTCAGTCGAACACACCGTTCGAGAAGCCGTGGCCGCTCGCCGCGTGGCCTGACGTGCCAACCAGGATCTTGCTGTGTCGCAACGACCGATTCTTCCCCGCGGAGTTCATGCGCCGGGTCGTCAAACAACGACTGGGCATCACGCCGGACGAGATGGACAGCGGTCACCTGCCCGCGCTGAGCCGGCCGAACGAGCTGGTCGAGCGCCTGGAGGCCTACCGTGTCGAGCAGCGTCAACCCTCGGGAGTAACTCGATGATCAACGGAGTCCACGCGCTCATCTTCAGCCGCGACGCCGACGGCGTCCGCGCCTTCTTCCGCGACGTCCTCGGATTCGATTCAGTGGACGCCGGAGGCGGCTGGCTGATCTTCGCCCTGCCTCCGGCGGAGCTGGGCGTCCATCCGGAGGACGACGGCGCCGGCCACCACGAGATCTATCTCCTGTGCGATGACATCGACAAGACGGTCGAACAGCTGAAGGCAAAGGGCGTCACCTTCACCAAGCCCGTCGCCGACCAGGGGTTCGGCCGGGTCACCTCGTTCAGCATCCCCGGAGGCGGCGAGCTGTCGCTGTATGAGCCTCGCCACCCGACTGCGCTCGCCCTGCGGAGCTGAGGCCTCAGTGATGGAGGCCGCGGAACGGGTCGTCGTCGACCTCGAAGTCGAGCTCGTCGACGAAGCACCACCACCAGTCCTCGCCCGGCTCGTATGAGCGGACCAGCGGGTGTTGGGTGGCGCGGAAGTGCTTGCTGGCGTGGCGGTTCGGCGACGAGTCGCAGCAGCCGACGTGTCCGCACTCGAGACACAGACGCAGGTGCACCCATCGGTCACCGGATGCGAGGCACTCCACACAGCCCTTGCCACTGGGGGTGATGGTGGAGTCTGCGGTTGCGAGGTGGCTGCAGGTTGGTGGCGGCATGGGGGCTCCTGGACGACGGCTGTGGGGGAGGCATCTCCTAGTACTCCTGGAGCGCCACCAAGCATGGTGCCACCATGAGCGGACCCGGCGCCAACCCACGGGGCGAGCAGGCCGGCGACCAGCCTGGGCTCACCGCCTGCTGGCTGCCCAGGAGACGAGCTGATCCGCGGACCAGCTGTTGACGACAGAGTCGACGGATACTCCGCACGCCGCGGCGCGCTCGCAGCCGTTCATCTGCCAGTCGAGCTGACCGGGTGCGTGGGCGTCGGAGTCGATGGCGATGTGGCAGCCGGCCTCGACGGCCAGGCGCAGCAGCTGTTTTGGAGGGTCGAGCCGCTCCGGCCGCGAGTTGATCTCGACGGCGACGTCGTGCCGCCGGCACGCTTCGAAGACCTGCTCGGGGTCGAACTCCGACTCGGGCCGGCCGCGACCGACGACGATGCGCCCGGTGCAGTGGCCGAGAACGTCCGTGTGCGGATTGGCGATGGCGGTCACCATCCGCCTGGTCATCTCCGGGGCGGGCATGCGCAGCTCGGAGTGGACGCTGGCGACGACGACGTCGAGCGCAGCGAGGAGGTCCGGCTCCTGGTCGAGGGAACCGTCGTCGAGGATGTCGACCTCGATTCCGGTGAGGATGCGGAACGGAGCAAGCTCGACATTGAGCCTGGCGACGACGCCGAGCTGCTCACGAAGCCGCTGGGCTGTCAGGCCGTGCGCCACCTTCAGTCGCGGCGAGTGATCGGTGAGCACCATGTACTGATGACCGAGCTCGCGAGCCGTCTCGGCCATCTCCGCGATGGGGCTGCCGCCGTCGGACCAATCGGAGTGCGCGTGACAGTCTCCTCTCAGCGCCTGGCGGAGAGCCGCGGCGCCCTCCGCGACCGGAACACCATCGGTTGCCTCGAGGCGCCGTAGATACACCGGTACCTCACCCGACTGGGCCTCGGTGACCACCCGCGCGGTGACGTCGCCGATCCCGGGCAACTGCTCGAGGGTCCCCTCCCCGATCCGGCGTGAGAGTTCCTCTGGCGAGAGCCCGCCGATCGTCTCCGCTGCCCGGCGGAAGGCGCGGACACGGTAGGTCGGCTCGTGGGCGCGCTCGAGCAGGAAGGCGATGCGCCGGAGAGCGGTGACGGCGGGGGTTGCACCGGGCATGGGTCGGCAGGAGGTTATGCGTGCTCGGCGTGGTTGCGCTAGGAGCTGCTGCACCGGCCCCACGCGCGGCACGCCGTCAACGCCTCGATGAACGTGCGCTGCGCCGGCTGATCCACCCAGTGCCGGCGGATGTGACAATCGCCAGGCGCATCAGGATCACGTCAGCTTCGGAGGGCAGACTGGCCAGTCGTGACCCTGCACCTCCGACTACACCGAACGCCTGAGCACATGACCACGCGCGGCCTGGGGCTCGCCGGCGCAGCAGTTCTCGCCGCCCTGTTCACCGCCTGCAGCAATGGCACCCCGACCACGTCGGGCGGCTCCGGAGCCAACGGTGGCGGGGGCGCTGGCGCGGTTACCGGCAATACCACGCAGGGTGAGCAGACAGCAGGCGAGTCGGGTGGTGGCGAGGCCCCGGCGATCCGCTTCGTCAGCGGGCGCTACCACTACCAGGTCGACGCGCCCGGCGCCATGACGGAAAGCACCGACGGCACCGCAAAGGCCAGCCATGGGTTGGAGAGCCTGGAGATCGTTGTGCGCACCGATAGCTCGGTGAGCAACCCCACCGGCTACGCCAATGGCGACTTGAGCTCGCTGCGCACCAAGCCCGGCTTCTCGCTGAAGTCCGGACCCGAGGGCATCAATCTCAACGCATCGAGGTCAAGCGTGAAGACCGTCTTGACCGCCGCCGGCCCCAACAATCCGGTGACGGGCAAGCCGCAGACATTCGTCACCGTGCGTTATTACGTGCCCCGCAACTCGTCGACGATGGCGGTGCTCACCTACTCGATCGTGCTCGACCAGTACGACCCGCAGGGCGCCGATGACGTCGCCAATACCTTCGCCTGGCAGTGATGGAGGTCGCCTCAGGCGACCGCGTCGAGGGGTCGCAGCAGCCGCTGGAATCTGCACGAGACGGCAGCAACGCGGTGTCGGCGCGCGGCCTGTTCAAGATCTACAAGGAAGGCTTCACCGAGACGGTGGCGCTGCGTGGCGCCGACCTCGACGTGCGGTGCGGCGAGTTTGTCAGCCTGGTGGGGCCCTCGGGCAGCGGTAAGAGCACGCTGCTGTCGATCCTCGGCGGCCTGATCCTGCCGTCGGCGGGCTCGGTGCTGATGGACAGTCACGACATCACCCGGCTCGACGAGGCCGGGCGCGCCCAGCTGCGAGCCGCCACCGTCGGCATCGTGTTCCAGAAGGGCAACCTCATCCCATTCCTCAGCGCGCTGGAGAACGTGGAGCTCGCCATGCGCATCCACGGCAAGCAGCGTGACAACGGTGCTCGCGCGCGTGGGCTGCTCACCGAGCTGGGACTCGGTTCGCGCATGCACGACCACCCGCGCCGGCTCTCCGGCGGCGAGGCGCAGCGCGTCACCATCGCTGTGGCGCTAGCCAACCAGCCCCGAATCCTGCTTGGCGACGAGGTCACCGGCGAGTTGGACAGCGCCACCTCCGACGCGGTGATGGCGCTGCTGCAACGCTTTCAGCGCGAACGCGGCCTGGCGATGCTGCTGGTCACCCACAACCCCGCGGTGGCGGACCGCGCTGATAGGCGTCTGGCCATCGTCGACGGCCTGGTCGAAAACCGTTGACCGCAACACAACCCGCAGGAGGCGAGCGGCTCGCAGTCGACGTACGCGGCGTCAAACGCTACTACCGCACGCCTTCGGGCGACGTGCACGCCGTGGACGGCGTCGACCTTCAGGTCTCGCAGGGACGTGCACTGGCGATCATGGGCCCGAGCGGTGGTGGCAAGTCGACGCTGATCGCGCTCATCGGTGCGCTGGAGCGCGCCACCGAAGGGACCGTCACCGTGCTCGAGACCGACCTGGGACGCCTCGACGACGAGCGACGCGCGGCGTGGCGGCGCAGCAATGTGGGCTTCGTCTTCCAGGCGTACGACCTGCTGCCCTTCCTCACCGCGCTCGAGAACGTCGCCCTGCAGGCAGGTCTCGCCCGCGTCGGTCCACAGGGATGCGAGGAGTCCCGCGCGCTGCTGCGGCGACTTGAGCTCGACGGCCACATGGACAAGCTGCCCGATCAACTCTCCGGCGGACAGAAGCAGCGCGTCGGCATCGCGCGTAGCCTGGTGGGAAAACCGCGCCTGGTGCTCGCCGACGAGCCAACCGGCGGACTCGACACCGCCACCTCGGCGGCGGTGGTGCGTGCGCTGCTCGACGAGGTGCGCCGCCTCGGTGCCACCGCCATCGTGGTGACCCATGATCCGCGCGTCGCCGAGCAGTTCGACGAGCGCATCGACCTACGCGACGGACGCATCATCGGCGACGCCGTGGTGCGCATCTAGATGCTCGCCTACGTCCTGCGAGACCTGCTGCGCAACCCGCGGCGCACGCTGGCGTCGGTGGCGGGCGTTGCGCTGGCGGTCGGGCTGCTGTCGGCTATCGCGTTCTTCGTCGACGCGTCGTCGGCGCAGATGACGACACGAGCCATCAGTCCCGTGACCATCGACATGCAGGCTGTGGTGACCGCGCCACTGGGTTCGCCGGTCGCCAACAGCCCGAAGCCAATCGATCTGGCCACACTCCGCCGTGACATCGGCGCCGTCTCCGGCGTCAGCGGCGCGGCGCCGTTCATGAGCGTCGACCTTCCCGCCGGCTCTCTGCTCAGCGGTGGCAACGTGGTCGATTCGCCGGTCACCGTCGCCGCCGTCGACACCGACTTTCTGGGCACATTCCCCGTGATCCAGGTCACCCGCGGAAGCATCGCCCCTGCATCGGCTGCGCTGAGCGGACCCGCTGCCGACCGTCTCGCCGCAGCACAGGGCGCCAGCGTCGAGCTCGCCGTTCCTGGTAGCAGCACCCCGCTACGCCTGCCGGTGTCCGGCGTCGTCGACCTGTCCCAGGCAACGCAGCTGTTCACCAGCCGCAGCCCCGACACCCAGGGCGAGGCGAGCGGATCTCCCTACGTGATTATCGTCGACACCGCCACGTTCAGCAGCACCATCATCCCAGCACTGCGCGCAGACGCCGCGTCCAGCAGCCCCGCCGTGAAAACTCCGCCGGTGGTAGAGGTTGACGTCGCCATCTCACGGCAGCGCCTGTCGAGCGACCCGACGAGCGCACAGGTCACGACACAGGGGCTGCGTCGAACCATCGAGCGCGTGGCTCCCGGACAGATCACGGTCATCGACAACCTCACCGATGCGCTCACTGCTGCCGGTAAAGACACTGTTCTCGCCAAGGTTCTCTTCATCTTCCTGGGGCTGCCGGGGGTTCTGCTCGCCGCCTACCTGTCGCGCTACGCGGGCGGCCTGCTCGCTGAGGCGCAGCGGCGTGAGCGGGCGACGCTACGAGCCCGAGGCATCCGCCCCGCGATGCTGCTGCGCGCGCTGGCCATCAACACTGCGGCGATCACCGTGATCGGTTCGGCGCTGGGGCTTGGACTCGGTTACGCGTTCGTCTCCTGGCTGGGCGGCGCGGCGACGTCACGACCGCCCGCCAGCTCGTACGTGATCTCCATCGCGATCGCACTGCTCGGTGCGGTGCTCACTACCACGGTCGCCCTCTACGTACCCGCGCGCCGCGCGCTGATGCGCGAGGTTGCCGAGGAGCGACGCGAGGTTGCCCTCGCCGTTACGCCCTTCTGGATGCGCGCCCGCATCGACTGCGCGCTACTGGCGATGGCGGCGATCGTCGGCTTGGTCACCTGGCTCACCGGCGGCTACAAGCCCACACCGGCCGCCGAAGGCCAGAGCGTGTCGCTCTCCTTCTACGTGCTGCTGGCGCCGCTGCTCTTCTGGGTCGGCGGGACGCTGATCATCGTCCGTGGCCTGCTCACAGCGCTGGAGCGGATGCGCACGCGTACCGGCGGCGCCGACTTCGACAGACACATGGTGCGACGCACCGTGCTGCTCAGCGTGGTGCGCCGGCCCCAGGCGCTGGCAAGCGGTGTCATCGCACTCAGCCTCACCGCGGCGTTCGGAGTCAGTCTGATGACCTTCGTCAGCACCTACCAGGCGGAGCAGCTCGCCGACGCTCGATTCGTGGTCGGCGGGGATGTGAGGGTCACCCCCGGTCTTGGGGCAACGATTCCGGCCACCTTCACCAACGGGTTGGTCGTCCCCGGTGTCCAGCAGGTCACGGCGATCGCGCAATCCAGCTCGGTGGTCGTGGGCACCGAGAAGCGCTCGATGGTAGGCGTCGACCCGGCAACATTCCCGTCGGTGGCGCACCTCGAAGCCGGCTTCTTCGTGGACACCACGCCACAGCAGGCGATCGACGGACTGAACAGGGACCCCCAGGCGGTGCTCATCGACCAGGAGCTGGCCCGCACGTTCAACGTGCAGACAGGCGACACCGTGCACATCCAGGTGCCGTCGCAGGCGGGCCAGCCGGTCCCGCTGACGCTGCACGCCATCGGCATGTTCACCAACTTCCCGGGTTTCCCGCAGGGCATCGACCTGGTCGGCAACCTGGCCACATTCCAAGCCGCGACGGGTTCGACCACGCCCAGTGTGTACCTGCTGCGCACCGACGGCAGCGACGCCACGAACTCCGAGGTGGTGAGTGCAATAAAGGCAGGTCCTGGCAGGAGCACGACGCTGCTGCTCGACTCGACGACCACAGCAGTCAACCGCGAGCAGTCGACGCTGGCCGCGCTCAACCTCGATGGCTTGGGTCGCCTGGAGATCGCCTTCACGGTGCTGATGAGCGCACTGGGCGTGGGCATCTTCGTTTTCGGCCTGCTCCTGCAGCGGCGCAAGGAGCACGTCACCCTCCGAGCCCTCGGCCTGCGTGGGCGCTCCTTGCGCACCCTCGTGCTGGGTGAGGCGGGCCTGGCCGCAGTGATCTCCCTGCTGGTCGGCACAGGTGTCGGCCTGCTGATGGCTCTGATGTCGGTACAGATCCTGCAGTCGGTGTTCACCATCCCGCCGCGCTCGGTCACACTGCCGCCGGCAGAGCTGGGGTTGCTCGGCGGCGCCATCCTTGTGCTCGCCGTGCTGGCATCGACGGTGGCTGGCGAAATCCTGCGCCGGGTGCCGCTGGTCGAGCTGTTGCGCGAGGAGTAGCGGCACCAGGACGGGAGCCATCAACAACTCGTCCTTGACATGCAAGCCTGACTCGACAATGATCCCCAGACCGGCAGTGACAAGAGGGGTGTCCGGGGCGGGCTAGCATCCGGCTGGCCAGCTGGACAGAGGGAGACGGGGGGTATGCGCCACCACGTTGGTGGACACGCCGCTCCGGGGAGCGCGCTGTGATCCGTCACATCGTCGACGTCTGCCTGAAGTTCCGCGTGCTGGTCTTGGGCGCGGTGGTCGTGGTGACGGCGGTCGGCGCCGTCCAGCTGCGCGACGCCTCGGTTGAGCCCTATCCCGAGTTCGCGCCGCCGCAGGTCCAGGTAAGAACGGAGTCGCTGGGCCTCTCCGCCGCCGAGGTCGAGCAGCTGATCACCGTCCCGCTGGAGCGAGACCTGCTCAACGGGGTGGCGTGGCTCGACCAGATCCGCTCCGAGTCGCTGCCTGGCCTCTCCTCCATCGACCTGATCTTCAAGCGGGGCACGGACCTGGAGAAGGCTCGCCAGCTGGTGCTCGAGAATCTCTCGACCACGCGCGGCGTGCCCAACTTCGGCAACCCCCCGGTGATGATCCAGCCGCTGTCGTCGACGAGCCGGGTCATGATGATCGGGCTTACCGCCAAGGACCTGTCGCTGGTCGACATGTCGATCCTGGCACGCTGGAAGATCAAGCCCAAGCTGATGGGCCTGCCCGGAGTGGCCAACGTCGCCATCTGGGGACAGCGTGACCGCCAGCTGCAGGTGCAGGTCGACCCGGTACGACTAAGCCAGCACGGGGTCACCTTGGACCAGGTGATCACCACGACCGGCAACGCGCTGTGGGTCTCGCCGCTGACCTTCGTACAGGCGTCGACGCCGGGCACCGGCGGTTTCATCGACACCTCGACGCAGCGCTTCGAGATACAGCACGTGCTGCCGTTCACCACCGCCCAGGGACTCTCGTCGGTGACCGTCGAAGGCACCGGCGGCACCCTGCGCCTCAGCGACGTCTCCGACGTGGTCGAGGGCCACCAGCCGCTGATCGGCGACGCCGTGATCTCGGGCGGACCCGGACTGATGCTCGTGGTGCAGCGCTTCCCCGACGCCAACCCGCACGACGTCACGCGTGCGGTCGAGGACGCCATCGACCAGCTGCGGCCCGGCCTGTCGGGCATCCAGATCGATACCAACGTCTACCGCGCCCAGAACCTCGTCGACGCCACGATCCACAGCTTGACGGTCTGGGGCATCGCCGCCGGAGCCGCTCTGCTGCTACTGCTGGTGCTGGTGCTGTGGTCGTGGCGGCTGGTTCTGGTCAGTGCCGGCACCATCCTGCTGTCGTTGCTGATTGCCACCTACGTGCTCTACCTGCGCGGCGCCAGCTTCAACGTGATGGTTGTCGCGGGCATGACGGTCGCGCTGGCCGTGGTCATCGACGACGCCGTCGCAGGCGTCGGCAACATGCGCCGGCGGCTGCACGAGCACCGGCTCTCGGGGGACACGTCCACCACCACCGCCAGCATCGTTGCCGATGTGTCGGCGGCGGTACGTGGCCCGCTTGGCTACGTGACCCTGGCGCTGCTGCTTGCCCCGCTGCCGCTGCTGTTCCTCGACGGTGTACCCGGCGCATTCGCCCAGCCCGCCATACTCTCGTACAGCGTCGCCATCGCGGCTTCCTTCGTGGTGGCGCTCATCGTCGCGCCGGTGCTCGCCTTCCTGCTTCTTCGCGGGGAGTCGCTGTCGCCGCGCACCAGCCCGTTGGCCGCCGTGGCGCGCCACCTGTACGACCGTGCGGCGGTCTCGTTCCTGCGCCGCCCGCGCTGGGCGTTCGCGTCGGTGCTGGCTCTGCTGGCCATCACCGGCGCGGTGGCCCCACAGCTCAGCGGGGCCAAGGTGCTGCCCACCCCGCAGGACCGCAACGTCCTCGTCAACTGGGAAGCGACGCCAGGCACTTCCCTGCCGGAGATGGATCGCGTCACCACGAGGGCGGCGCAGGAGCTACGGAGCCTGCCAGGAGTCCGCGACGTCGGCGCCCACATCGGCCGGGCGATCACCTCGGACCAGACGGTCAACGTCAACTCGGGCCAGCTCTGGGTCAGCCTCACCGATTCCGCGCCGTTCGGCAGCACCGTGAACCAGATCGCGCATGTGATGAGCCTCTACCCAGGCCTGCGAAGCGACGTGCTCACCTACCCGGAAGACCAGGTCAACGCCATCAAGACCGGCAGCGCCAAGCCTCTGGTGGTGCGCGTCTATGGCATCGACCTCGCTGTCATGCGCACCGCGGCGCAGCAGCTGCGCAACCTCGTCGCGAGCGTCGACGGCGTGGTCCAGCCAACGGTGCAGAACCTCGCCGAGCAGCCAACGCTCGAGGTGGAGGTCAACCTCGACACGGCGAAGCGCTACGGCCTCAAGCCGGGTGACATCCGCCGCGCAGCTGCGACCTTCTTCTCCGGTCTTCCTGTGGGTAGCATCTACCAGGAGCAGAAGATTTTCGACGTGGTCGTCTGGGGAACGCCGGGGACGCGCAGCGCCCCGGCAACCGTCAGCGATCTGCTCATCGACGCGCCGACCGGCGGCCAGGTCAGACTCGGCGACGTCGCCAACGTCCGCGTCGCGCCGTACCCGACGGCGATCACCCACGACGCCACCTTTCGCAGCCTCGACATCACCGCCGACGTCCAGGGCCGAGACATAGGTGCTGTGCTCGACGACGTGCGCAACCGGGTGCGCAACGTGAGCATGCCTCTCGAGTACCGCGCCGAGGTGCTCAGCGATGTGACGGCGCAACAGGACCAGAATCGGCGCACCATCGGGCTTGCCATCGCCGCGTTGCTCGGCGCCTTCCTGCTGCTCCAGGCGGCGTTCAGCAGCTGGCGGGTCGCCGCGCTCGTGCTTGTCACCCTGCCACTCGCCGGTGTCGGCGGTGTGGTCGGCGCCTACATCGCCGGTGGCACCATGTCGCTGGGGGCGCTGATTGGCTTCTTCGCCGTGATCGGGCTTGCCGCGCGCAACGCGACGCTGCTGGTGCGGTCCTACCAGAACCTCGAGTCAATTGGCCACGTCGCCCGCGATCCGGGTGTCGTCCTGCTGGGCGCGCGCAAGCGCCTCGGCTCGGTATTGCTCGCCAATGCAGCGGTCGCCGCCGTGATGATCCCGTTGCTGTGGCTGGGCAACGCCGCCGGCACCGAGGTGCTGCACCCGATGGCGCCGGTGGTGATCGGCGGCTTGGTGACGTCGACCTTGTACACGCTTTTCATTCTTCCCGCGCTCTACCTGCGCCTCTCCCCGTCGCGGTGGCGCGTTCGGAGCGACAACGCGGCCACCGAGCTGGACTGAGCAGATCGGTCCAAATTCATCGACAGCGAGGACACCGACATGCATCGACGCAACGCCTGGCTGGCAATGGGGCTCGCGCTGACCGGCGTGGCCCTCGCCGCCTGCGGCACCTCCGACACCAGCCTGGTGGGCACCAAGGTGGAACCAGCCACGGTGCAACCGATCCAAGGCACCGACCGCAGCCGCATCGTGCTGAGCGCCGACGCTGCAGTACGACTTGGCGTCGCCGTCGCGCAGGTGGGCGGCACGGCGGAAGCGGCAACCATACCGACGGCTGCGCTGCTCTATGACAAGAATGGAGCGACCTGGGTCTACATCAACCCCGCGCCGCTGACGTATGAGCGCCAGCAGGTCACCATCACGCGCACGGCTGGTGACGTCACGGTGGTGAGCTCGGGCCCGGCACCGGGCGCGCTCGTGGTCACCGTCGGCGGCATCGAACTTTACGGTACCGAGACCGGCGTCACCGGTGGATGACCGTGAATCGCAGGCTCACGCTCATGGGGTGGATCGTCCGCTCGAGCCTGCGGTTCCGCTTCCTGGTGGTTGCTGCCGCGATCGCCATGATGACGGTCGGCGCCCTGCAGGTGCAGGCCATGCGGGTGGACGTCTTTCCTGAGTTCGCACCACCTCGGGTGGTCATCGAAACAGCCTGCATCGGACTGACCACCGCAGACGTCGAGCAGCTTGTCACAGTCCCATTGGAGCAGGCGCTGAACGGCGTACAGGGCCTGGACACCATGCGCTCCAAGTCGGTACCGCAGCTGTCAAGCATCGAGATGGTGTTCACCCAGAGCACCGACATGTTGAATGCCCGGCGGCTGGTGCAGGAGCGCCTTGCCGGAATCCAGGGTCAATTGCCGTCATGGGCCGGTATTCCATCGCTGCACCCGCCGGTGTCGGCGACCAGCCGGCTTATGCAGATCGGCATGACCAGCAAGGAGCATTCGATCATCGCCATGTCGATGATGGCCTACTGGACAGTCCGGGGCCGAATCCTCCGTGTCCCCGGCGTGGCCAACGTCGCCATCTGGGGCGAGCAGCTCGAGATGATGACCGTGCAGGTCGACCCCGCCAAGCTCAAGCAGAACAACGTGACCCTGGACAGCGTCATGGCTGCGACCGCCGATTCGGTGGACACGGGGCTCCTCAAGTTCTCCAGCGGCTCGGTGATCGGCAGTGGCGGCAACATCGAGACCGCAGGTCAACGGATCAACGTGCGCAACGTGCTGCCGATCTTCACCCCCGCCGACCTGGAGCGCATCACCGCACAATCCCAGGCGGGCACGCCGGTGTCGATCAGCGCTGTGGCGAACGTCAAGGTGGATCACCAGCCGCTGATCGGCGACGCCGTCGTCGGCGACGGACCGGGGCTGCTGCTGGTCGTGGAGAAGCTGCCGTGGGGCGACACGCTGCAGATCACCAAGGGCGTCGACGACGCCATCAAGGACCTGCAGCCTGGGCTTCCCGGCATCACCTTCGACACCCAGGTGTTCCGCCAGTCCGACTTCATCGACACCGCCATCCACAACCTAACCCAGTCGCTGCTGCTCGGCTTCCTCTTGGTGGTGCTGATCCTGCTGCTGTTCCTCTTTGAGTGGCGCGTGGCGCTGATCAGCCTCGTGGCCATTCCGCTGTCACTCATCGCGGCGATGCTGATCCTGTACTTGCGCGGCGACACGGTCAACACCATGACCCTGGCGGGGCTGGTGATCGCCCTGGGAGCGGTGGTCGACGACGCCATCATCGGCGTCGAGAACATTCTCCGACGATTACGCCAGCATCGACTGGAAGGAACAGGTCGCTCGACCTTCCGTATAACCCTCGACGCCACGCTCGAGGTGCGCAGTCCGATCGTCTTTGCCACGCTCATCATCATCGTGGCCGCGGTGCCGGTGTTCCTGCTGCAGGGGCTCACCGGCTCGTTCTTCCAGCCGCTGGCCATCTCGTACACGCTGGCCATCGCCGCCTCGATGGTGATAGCGCTCACGGTGACGCCCGCATTGGCGCTGATCATGCTCCACCGCAGCCGTGTGGAGCTGCACACGTCACCGCTGACGGGCTGGCTGCAGCGCAAGTACACCGGCGGGCTGTCACGCATCATCACCCGGCCACACCGCGCCTACGCCTTGTTCGGCGTGTTGACGCTGGCGGCACTGCTCGCCGTGCCACACCTGGGGCAGTCGCTGTTCCCCACCTTCAAGGAGCGCGACTTTCTGATGCACTGGACCACGGCGCCGGGCACGTCGGCGGCGGAGGAGCAACGTATCGTCACCCAGGTAAGCCGTGACCTGCGCAAGATCCCGGGGGTGCGCAGCTTCGCTTCGCACATCGGCCAGGCTTTCAAGGGTGAAGAAGTAGTCGGCGTCAACTTCGGCGAGAACTGGATCAGCGTCGACCCCAACGCTGACTACGACAAGACGCTGGCTGCGGTCCAGGCCGTGGTGAAGAGCTACCCAGGCATCTACCGCGACACCACGACGTATCTCAACGAGCGCATCGAGGAGGTGCTGACCGGCGCGAAGCAGCCCATCGTGGTGCGCATCTACGGTCAGGACCTCGACGTTCTGCGCGCCAAGGCGGCGGAGATCCAGCAGAAGCTCAGCCCCATCCCGGGGATCACCGACAACCTCGTCGACCTGCAGGTGGACACGCCCCAGGTTCAGGTCACGGTCGACCTGGAGAAGGCGGCCAAGTACGAGATGAAGCCGGGCGACGTCCGCCGCGCCGCGGCAGTTCTGGTGGCGGGCGAGGAGGTCGGGGACATCTTCCGCAACGGCAAGAACTACCGCGTCGTGGTGTGGAGCACGCCGGAGACGCGCAACAGCGTGCAGAGCATCAGCGACCTGCTCATCGACACCCCCAAGGGCATCCCGGTCCGCATCGGTGACATCGCCGAGGTAAAGGTCGTGCCCGTGCCCAACGTGATCCAACGCGAGAACGGCTCACGGCGCATCGATGTGGTGGCCAATGTCAGCGGGCGAGACCTGGGCTCAGTAGCCGGCGACGTCAGCAACGTACTGGGGACCACGTCCTTTCCACGTGGGTACCACGCCGAGCTGCTTGGCGAGTACACAACCCGGCAGGACGCTCAGAACCGACTCTTCCTCATCGCCATCGGGGCGGGGCTGGTGATCTTCCTGCTGCTTCAAACGGCGTTTGGGAGCTGGCGCCTGGCCCTGCTGGTCTTTTGCACGCTACCCATGGCGTTGGTCGGAGGGGTGCTCGCGGCACTCATCGGCGGTGGCGTGGTCACCTTGGGATCGCTGCTCGGCTTCTTCACCGTCTTCGGCATCGCCGCACGCAACGGCATCCTGCTGGTCAACCACTGCCAGCACCTGGAGCGCGAGGAAGGCGAGGCGTTCGGGCCGTCACTGGTGCTGCGCGGCGCGCGCGAGCGGCTGGCGCCGATCCTGATGACCTCGCTGGCGACCGGCCTTGCGGTGGTGCCACTTGTGGCACTGGGCGACCGGCCAGGGCACGAGATCGAATACCCCCTGGCGGTCGTCATCCTCGGCGGCCTGTTCACGTCGACGCTGCTCAACCTGTTCGTGGTGCCATCGCTGTACCTGCGTTTCGGCAGGAGATGGCGCAAAGCAGCGGCGCCGGCACCCGCCGAGGGGTGAGAGGCTAGTTCTCGCCCTGCTGTTCGGTCTGAGCGTTGGCGGACGTGTCCGCAAAGCCGCCGGGTGCATCCGTGGCGGTGTCTGGGCCCTCCGTCTGTTCGGTCTGGGCGCCGGCGGAGCTGCCGGCAGAGGCGTCGGGTCCATCGGTGGTGGTGTTTGGCCCCGCGGTGTTGGCGGCGTTCTCGGATACGGACGGCGTCTCCGCAGGGTCGGGGGTGTCGGCCTTCTCCGGGGCGGTTTGCACCGAGCCGGTCAAGAGTGGTGTCGATGCCGCCGGGGGTCTGGAGGTGCGGACCGGCGATGGCACGCCCTTGGGCTGCAGTGCGAGGTATCCGCTGATCCCGGCAGCCGCCAGCAGTCCTGAGCTGCCGAGGATCACGAGGCGGCGGCCAAGCCGGGGCCTGATGCCGTCAATGTTCATTCCGGGAATCCTCCGAGGGGGTCGGCGCGGCTGTCTGAGCCGGTGTTTCCCATGGTCTGGACGCAGGCTGACCCCCTCCTGACCTGAATCATCATCCTGATCGTCAGGTTCAGGTCACGTACGGACGTCATGATTCTTCCATGAGAGTGCTCGTTGTGGAGGATGACCACGGGCTGGCGAACGCGCTTCGCCGTGGTCTCGAGGAGGCGGGGTTCAGCGTCGACCTGGCTCACGCCGGTGATGAAGCGATCGACGCGGCCACGGCCACGCCATTCGATCTCATCGTTCTCGACGTCATGCTCCCGGTGAAGGACGGCATCCAAGTGTGTGCCGAGCTGCGCCGATCCAGGGTCAGCACACCAATTCTCATGTTGACCGGCCGCGACGCCGTGCCCGACCGCATCCGCGGCCTCGACGCGGGTGCCGATGACTACCTGGTCAAGCCGTTCGCCTTCGGCGAGCTGCTGGCCCGGCTGCGTGCGCTCGGGCGGCGCCAATTAGACGACCGGTCGGCGGTCCTCGAGGCGGGCGGGGTCCGCCTGGACACAGCGGCGCGGACGGTGAGCGTCAACGGCAAGCCGGTGGCGTTGCGCACCAAGGAGCTCGCCGTGCTCGAGTACTTCATGCACAACCCGGGGCGACTTCTCACGCGCACCCAGGTGGAGGAACACGTCTGGAGCTACGACTTCAGCGGCCAATCCAACCTCGTCGAAGCATATGTCGCGCGCCTCCGCCGCAAGCTCACCGACGCCGGCGCGACCGATCCATTCACGACGGTGCGCGGATCCGGTTACCGATTCGACGTTGGACCGTGCGCAGCTTCCTGAGGCGCACTCGGGTCCGCCTCGCGCTCACCGTGTCCGCGGTGTTCCTTGGCGTTGCGGCGCTCGCCGCCATCGGCGTCTGGGTGGTCTTCTCCCGCCTCGAGTACAACGGGATCGATGCCAGCCTTTCGGCGCAGGCTCAGGCGCTCGTCGCCCAACTGGATGAAGCCAACGGGCAGGTGAGCTTCCAGGGTGGTTCTCCGCTCCCCGCGGAGACACCAGAGGGGATCGCGATCGATGCCATCCTGCTCGACGGCAGCAATCACGTGCTCGACCGGTCGGGAACGGCGCCGCGGCCAGAGGTGATCGCCCCCCTGTCCAGCGAGGCACGATCACGACACTCGGCAGTGAGCGCGACGGTCTCGGATGGAGCACACGACGTGCGGGTCCTGGCCACCCCCGTCGATGCCGGCGGCGGCCCTGCCGCGGTGCTGGTGGTGACGCGCCCGGTGAGCGAACTTCGGGCCACACTCTTCAAGCTCGGCCTTCTGCTGGTGGCAATCGTGACAATGCTCACCGCTGTCGTTGCAGCCCTGGCTTACCGTCTCACCGGACGTGCCATGCGGCCGGTCAAAGCGATCGCGGCCGCAGCTCGCGAGTTGAGCGAACATGACCTCCACCGCAGGCTTGGGCTCGACCTCCCGGCGGACGAGCTTGGAGAGCTGGCTGCGACGTTCGACGGCATGCTGGCTCGTCTCGAGGCCGCGTTTGCCACCCTTCAGCAGTTCACCGCAGACGCGGCCCATGAACTGCGCGCCCCACTGGCGCTGTTGCGCGCCGAGCTGGAGGTTTCGCTTTCGAAGGCGCGCACCACCGAGGAATACCAAGCCAGCCAGCACGTCGCTCTCGCCGAGGTCGAACGGCTGTCCGACATTGCTGACCAGCTGCTCACTCTGGCACGCGCCGACGCGGGCGCGCTCGTCCCCAACCTGCAGCCCGTCGACCTGAGCGATCTCGTCGACGAGACCGTCGAGCGGTGGCAGCCCCTCGCCGCGATGCACAGCATCCGCTTGGAATCGAAGGTGCTTGACGAGGGCGTTACCCGCGCCGATCCTCAGCTCCTGCGCCGCGTTCTTGACAACCTTATCGACAACGCGGTGCGCCACACACCTTCAGGGGGTACCGTCGGGGTGATCCTGATCCGGGATACGCTGCATTGGACGATCACCGTTTGGGACACGGGCCCGGGCGTCCCCGAAGCCGAGCGGCCGTCACTCTTCGAACGCTTCACCCGCGGCGATCCAGCGCGGGGACGTCAGACTGGCGGAGCGGGCCTCGGATTGGCGCTGTGTCGGGTGATCGTCGAGCTCCACGGCGGCAGCATCACGCTCGATGACGGCGCGTCCGGTGCGTTGTTTCGCGTCCGCCTGCCCGCATTCGACGGCGATGGCACGTCCGATGCACGCGAAGGCGCCAGGGCCGGAGCGCTGACCAGCCGCTGAGGCCGCGGCGAAAGGCGGTCAGCAGAACGCGCCGACAAGCTCACGGATGATCTGACGATCGCGCGGCGGCGCTCTTGGCCTCGTACATGGCACGGTCTGCGGCGATGAGCAGGTCGCGCACGGTCTGCCCGTCCGCGGGGTAGACGGCGATGCCGATGCTGGCGCAGAGCGATATGGTGTGCTCCTCGATGGTCAGCGGAGGCGACAGGCTGTCGCGCATCCGCGTTGCGGTTGCCGCGGCCGCATGGTGATCGGCCGCAGAGAGGACGGCCACGAACTCGTCGCCACCGAGACGGGCGACAGTGTCCGTGTCGCGAACGACGCACGCCAGTCGCGCAGCCGCTTCGTGCAGGACCAGGTCGCCGACACGATGGCCGAGGCTGTCGTTCACCGCCTTGAATCCATCGAGATCGGCGAGCAACACCGCGAAGCACATCGAGCCACGCTGGGCGCGGCGGATCTCCTGCTCCAGGCGGTCATAGAGAAGGGTGCGATTGGGAAGACCGGTCATGGGATCGTGCAGCGCGTCATGGCGCAGCGCGGTCCGCTCGTCCTCGAGTCGAGCGTTGACATCGCGCAGGTGCGCCGCAAACGTCCGCGCGGTGCGCACGATCCCGGCATCGCAGCTGCGCCGCACGCTTTCCAGCGCGGTGATCAGGACCGGCCGCGGTGTCTTCAGTCGCTGCGCCTCCTCGACGAGGATACGGTTGGTGACGTCGCGCCAGACGAGGTTGGCGCGCACCAGGTGGACGATCGAGATCTCGTCGCCGGCCGCCAACTGGCCTCGGTGGCTGATCCAGGTGAGCTCGTCGTCGTCGGGGCTGATGTCGTTGGCCAGCCACCGCGCGATCAGCAGGGTCGAGAACCAGACGACGGCCGGGCGGGTGGCGAAGAACTCCTCGGCCGGCGCGGGATCGCCGCCCATCTGGTCACGCAGCGCGTGCTCGACCTCGTCGGCACACTCCCTGGCCCGCCGACCCAGGGCCAAGCCAAGTGCTTGGCGCGCGTTGAGATCCGTCGTCTCTCCCCCTGGCACGTCAGGGCCATCTTGCCCTAGCCAGCCGAATTGCGCTCGGCTGATCAGCCGACGGCCGCGCGGTCCTCCCCCGCCACCATCTTGCGCATCAGCGCCAGCAGGGTCTCGCGCTCGTGCGCGTCCAGCTGACGAACTCCCGGGAAGTCGTCCGAAAAGAGGTCCCGGACCAGCCGCGCCCGCAGCTCAAGCCCCTTCCCGGTCAGCACCAGGTTCTTGATCCGGCGGTCCTCGCCGTCGATCTCACGCCGGGCGAGGTCGTGGCCCTCGAGGGTGTCCGCGATGGAGGTGACGAAGGACCCGTCACACGCCAGGCGGTTGCCCAGCTCCTTCATCGACATCGACCCGTCGATCAGGTGCAGCGCTTTGGCGCACGCCGGGGGCAGATCGTAGGGCGCGACCACCCTCTCGACGTGAGCCTTGACGTGGTTGAAGAGCTGCCCCAGGACGGCGATGAGTTCCTCGCTCTGCAGGGCAGTCGGGGACGCGGCCTCCCCCACTCCAGCTGCCGAGGGTCCTCCACCCATGGCGCCAGCATACATGACCAAGTAGATAGTTGACAAGCTCAAGGGATTCTTCGTAGGCTACGGGGTGCTTGATCAAATCAACGGTTGGGTCGCTCAGGCGTTCGAGCCCGTGGCGGTGCGGCCGGTATCGGAGACCCTGATGGCGATCCCGCTGCCCCAAGCCGCTCGCCGGCTGACACTGCCGTCGCCCCGCAAGGTCAGCCCCTGGCTGGTCCTCGTTCTCGTCGGCCTGGCGCAGTTCATGGTGGTGCTCGACGCCACGATCGTGAACGTCGCCCTTCCCTCGATCCAGCGCGGGTTGAACTTCTCGCCGGAGAACCTGCAGTGGGTGGTCAACGCGTACACCCTCACGTTCGGCGGCTTCCTGCTGCTCGGCGGCCGGGCAGCCGACCTCTTCGGCCGCCAGCGCCTGTTCCTCATCGGCGTTGCGCTGTTCTCTGTAGCGTCGCTGCTCAACGGTCTCGCCACGTCGTCCGGGGTGCTGATCGCGGGACGCGCCCTGCAAGGACTCGGTGGCGCCCTGGTCTCGCCGGCAGCGCTGTCGATCATCACCACCACCTTTGCCGACGGCCGCGAGCGCACCCGGGCTCTGGGCGTGTGGAGCGCCGTCGCCGTCGGGGGCGGCGCCGTGGGGCTCATCCTCGGCGGGCTGCTGACCGACCTGGTGTCCTGGCAGTGGGTCTTTTTCGTCAACGTCCCCGTGGGTATCGGTGCCTTTCTCCTCTCGGTACGCTACGTCCCCGAGAGCCGCTCACCGGGTACGGACCGTCGCATCGACGTCGGCGGCGCGGTGACGATCACCGCCGGATTGCTCGTGCTGGTGTACGCAGTCGTCAATGCGCAGTCGTCCGGCTGGCTATCGACGCAATCACTTGGACTGTTCTCGATCTCGGCTCTGCTGCTCGCCGGCTTCTTCGTCATCGAAGCCCGCCATCGCAGCCCGCTGATCCGTCTGGGAATCCTGCGCACGCGCTCGCTTGCCGGCGCTGACCTGGTGATGCTGCTCGTCGCCTCGGGCATGTTCGCGATGTTCTTCTTCGCCTCGCTCTACGTCCAGGGAGTGCTCGGCTACAGCCCGCTGCGGGCGGGGCTCGCCTTCCTCCCGGTGACCGCCGGCATCATCTTCGGCGCCGGCCTTTCGCAGCAGCTCATCCGGCGCTTCGGCGTCCGCGCGGTTGCCATGAGCGGCATGACCCTCGCGGCAACGGGCCTGTTCGTGCTCAGCGGTGTGCCCGTCGGCGGGACGTACCTCGGCAGTCTGCTGCCCGGCTTGCTCACCATGTCGCTCGGCATGGGCTTGACGTTCGTGCCGATCACGCTGATCGCCACCACCGGCGTCGACGCCAGCGATGCCGGTCTGGCCTCCGGGTTGCTCAACACCGCGCAGCAGGTCGGTGGCGCGCTCGGACTCGCCCTGCTCGCCACGCTGGCTGCAAATCGGACGTCGGGGAACCTCGGCGCATTGGGCCACGCACCGCTGGCAGCCGATCGTGTCGCGGCGCTGGTGAGCGGGTTCCAGCTGGCCTTTCTCATGGCCGGCTTCCTGATCGCCTCAGGCGTTGTTGTGCTCGGGTTCATGGTGCGACGGCGGCACGTCGAAGGGATCGACGTGGAGGTGGAGCCGGCGGCACTCGCCGCGTAAGCTCGGCGCGATATCGGCTAGGCGGCTGTGCGACTCCGACGACGGTGGCGGAACGTCATCACCAGCGCGATGACCGCCACGCCTGCGGGGGCGAGCACCGCCGTGTAGCGAGACTCGGGAACGACAGCACCGGGTGCCCCGGTAACCGTGCATCCCGCCGGCGGGCTGTTGTAAACGCCGCGCCCCGCGGTCTGCTTGGAGAACTGGGTAGTGCCTCCGCCGGCGCTGTCATCCGTGAAGACCATCTGCGCCGCGCCGCACTTGTCGACGGCCACGGTCTGGAAGTCGGCGAGGTTGCGGTTGCCGCCGGTGAGCAGGCACAGCGTCCCGGCGAGACAGATGTCCGCCGTGTGCATCGGCTTGCCACCGGTCACACGGCTCTGGGTGAACAGCGGAGTCGTCGCGAGCCCGTTGGTGGTCTGCGCGAACATCTGCGACCACTGCGATGACGGGTTGTTGTTGTCCGCCGACGGTGATCCGTACCAGGTGATGTCGACGTTGCCGGCGTCGCCCGCGGCGATGCTGGGGAATACGTTGGCAAGTAGGCCACCCTGGTCGACCTGGGTGATCGAGCTGACCACCGGCTGCGCGGTGGCGGCGAACTTGGGAACCACGACCAGCTCGATGTGGGTCATGGTCTCGTTGCCGAGGCGCTCGGAGATGGCCACGTAGGCGTTGCCCGCCTTGTCCACCGCGGGTGAGGTGAACTCATGGGCGACGGTGTTGTCGAAGCCGCCGGTGGTGCCGAAGTCCTTGAGTAGGTAGTTGGTCCAGGTGGCGCCGCCGTCGACGGAGCGGGCCAGGTTCATCTGGCGCAGGTCGAAGTCCTGCGACAGCGGCGACGCGGTGACGCTGTTGATCGCACTGTTCGACGTGTAGAAGACGAAGATGGTGCTGCCCGTCGGGTCGGAGGGATCGACGATGGGACGGGCGCTGGTGTTGCCCGCCGCGGTGTCGGTCTGATTCGCCGCGCCGACGGTGATCGGAGTCAGCGGGGTGAAGGTCAAGCCGAAGTCCGTCGACTTCAGCATGTTGATGTTGGGGCCCTGGAGGTCGTGGTACGAGAAGTAGAGGGTTCCGGGGTGGAAGGGATCGAGCGCGTACCACTGCCGGTCGCTGTCGGTCCCCGCCGCCGAGGGCAGGCCGCTCTTGTCGGCGTTCCACGTTGCCCCGCCGTCCTTCGACGTGTAGCTGAGGTTGGTGCCACCGCCGAGACAGAGGTTGTCGGCGTACAGCGTGCCGATGCTGTCGACGACAGCGTCGGCGTCGCCTGATGGGCAACCGGTGGTGTCGATGTTCGCGTTTGGCTGGCCGAAGGTCTTGCCGTTATCCTGCGATATCCAGACCGTGGGACCGAAGGTGTTGACGATGACGGTGCCCTTGTCGTTGACGGAGATGCCTGGCTCACCGTTGGACGAGGACGCAGCCAGCTGTTGCTGCGACCACGCGAACGACTGGTTCCCTGGCTGGGAGATCGCCGAGGGCAGGTCCTTGAGCGTTGCCGTGGCCGCGTAGCTGCTCGTGGCTGGACACTGGGTGCAGACGGTGCGCAGCAGGTAGGCGCCCTTGGGCGGCGAGTACATCGAGAAGCTCGTCCCCTCGATGGCGTAGCAGCCGGCATCCGTGGGACCAGAGGCGCAACCGGGCGCGTAGAGCAGCACCGTCATCTGGGCACCGGAGCTGGGCTTGACATCGACGACGACGCCGGCCAGCGGATCCGTGCCGGGGTCGATGTTGAGGGTGTAGTCGTCGCAGGCGGTGGGTAGCGCGGCGCACCCGGTGTTGCGGCGGGTGGGCGCGATCGCCCCGGCCATCCCCGATCCGCTCCACGACGCCACGGGTGTCGCTGCGTTGACCGCTCCCGACGGTGGGGTTGCGGCGGTGGCGACGTGGGTGACGCCTCCGATCGACGCCGCGATCAAGCCCCCGACGGCGACCAGTTGACAGATGCGAGAACGGTTCACTGGATTCCTCTCGTGTCGTCGAGGGCGTGCACAGACGCCTCCCAGTGCTCAACGCGACGGGCGCAGGAAACTTGCGGCCTGCCAAGGCGCGCGCCCCTGGAACGACCGAGGCCTGACGCCGTGAGCGGCGGGGTCAGCTCGCCGCTTGGGGCTCCGGCTTGAAGATCGCGAATGCCGCGCCCTGGCCATCGGCGACGATGGCGAAGCGCCCGACCGTGGGGATGTCCATCGGTGGCGTCAGCGTCTTGCCGCCCAGCTCACCGACCTTCTTCGCCGCAGCGTCGCAGTCGTCAACCGAGAAGTACGTGACCCAGTGCGCCGGCACCTCGGCAGGAACGTCGCTTGGCATCGTGATCACGCCGCCGACACCGCGGCCGTCGACAGTCCAAATCGTGTATGTGTCGCCAAACGCCTCCGTGCCCAAGCCGAAAGCTGCGGCGTAGAACGCCTTTGCCTTGTCGACATCACGCGTCCAGAGCTCGCTCCACGACCAGGTGTTCGGTTCGTTCGCCAGCTGCGCTCCGGGGTGGTCGCGCGGTTCCCAGGTGAGAATCGCTGCGCCGGTCGGATCGAGGAACGCGGCGAGCTTGCCTGATGTGGACACCTCCATCGGTTCGGCGATGACCGAGCCACCGGCAGCCTTAACCTTCTTCACGGTCTCATCGGTGTCGGTGGTGCACAGGTACGTCGACCATGCAACCGGCTGCTCGGGACCCATCAGCGGGCTCACCGCGCACACGTACTTGCCGCGCACGGACATCATCGTGTAGTGACCGAAGTCCGGTCCCATGTCCTCGGCATTCCATCCGAACAGCGTCGTGTAGAAGGTCACCGCGCCGGCGAGGTCGGACGTGCCCAGGTCGATCCATATCGGGTTGCCCGGCTTGTACTCGGTGATCTCCGGCATCGCCTCTTCCTCCTGCGCCCGGGGGCTGGTATCGCGTCGCGGCGTCGAGTCTACGCGGGCGGGCCGTCGTCATCGGGCGCGGGAGTTGCACGGCTCTCGTCGTCGGCTCCACCGGGGCGAGGCATCGCCTCGTACCCCGCGCAGCTGATCACCGGCAGGGCTGGATACCGCGGGTAGGCCGGGTCGACGGCGGACCTGGCGCAGAACCAGAACTGCGACCGGGATCCGGGTACTAAACGTGACATTCGGCAAGTTGCGCAGAGTCCTGGATCGGGGGTCATGAGTGCAATTTTTGGGCGATCATGGCGCCAACGTGTTCGTCCAGCTCACCATCCTCCTCCTGGCCGGGCTTGCCGGGCCGTTCCTCGCCTTCGGGCGGCGCGGCCTCATCCCCGTGGTCATCGGAGAGCTCGCCCTCGGCGTCATCCTCGGTCACACGGGCTTTGCCGCCATCGACGCCGCCTCGCAGCCGATGCCCGTGTTCCGAGCCATCGGCTTCTCGATGCTGATGCTGACCGCGGGGACGCACGTCGACATCGGATCGCCGTCGATCCGCCGGGGATTTGTGCGCGGACTCCTCGCCTTCGCGCTGGTCGCCCTGCTCGCAGTGCCCGCCGGGATCCTTCTCGACAAGGGCGTCGGCCTCAATCACGCGACGCTTTTGATCGTGCTCATCGCGGGGAGCTCTGCGGCGGTCGCCTTCCCCATCATCGAGGAACGCGGGCTGTCGGGCGACAACATCGCTCTGCTCATCGCCTGGGTGGCCGTCGCCGACTCGGTCACGGTCGTGGTCATGCCGTTGACGCTTGCGGGATCAGGGAACGTCTTCGAAGCTCTCGGCGGCGACGCGGCCATCGTCGCTGCCGGCGTCCTCGTGCTGCTGTTGTGCACCAGGATCCGTGCGCACAGGCCGGTTGGTCAGCTCACTGACGAGTCGCTGCAGCGCGGCTGGGCGCTGCAGCTACGCCTATCGGTGCTGCTGCTCGTCGGACTCTCGGCGATCGCAGAGCGCACCGGTGCGAGCACACTCGTCGCCGGCTTTCTTGCGGGGATGGTCATCGTCCGGCTGCGTGAGCCCGGTCGCGTCGCCGTGCAGCTGACCGGGCTGGCCAACGGGTTCTTCGTGCCGATCTTCTTCGTCCTGCTCGGCGCCGAGCTCGACCTGCGCGCGTTGTTCTCGTCGCCATCGCGCATCCTGCTGGCGATCGGACTGGCAGCCGCGGCGGTGGTCACCCACGTGGTCGCAGCCCGCGTCGCCGGTCGCGAGAACTACCTGGCGACCGGGCTGGCCGCGTCGGCGCAACTGGGCATGCCTGCGGCAGCCGCGTCGCTGGGCCTGGCGACCAAGCTCCTCAGCCCTGCGGAGGGCGCCGCGCTGGTCGCCGCCGGCGTGCTCACGCTGATCCCGGCGACCGTCGGCTCGCTGCTACTGGCCCGCGGGACCAAGCCGGCGGCCGCAAGCTCGAAGCAGACAACGGGCGGTTGACGCCGTTCGGTGACCAAGATCGTTGCGGCGATCGTTGGTCACCGCGCACGATGCCCGGACGACGCGGCAGGACGATCATGAAGCCCAGTCCGGCACCCTTTGGAGAATCTGAGATGCATCCATACGGAAGCGCTCCGCTGATCGCCGTCGATGATGACGGTGATGTCGATTACTGCTACGCAGGCGTGGTCGACCGGCAGACCGCGGCGTCTGACGACGTCGTGCTCTGGGACGACGACGCCACCATCGCCTGCACGGCGTGGGCGATCCCCAGCGGCCGCATCACCGTCGTGCCCATCCCCCGCGCCGCCGCGTAGCGGCTTGGCGCCGTCGCCCCAGGCCACTTTGGCTCGGTCAGCGCAGGTGCGGCAGGACCTCGGAGGCGAACCGGCGCAGTGACGCCTCGAGAAGGGACGGGGACAGACCGGCGAGGTCCATGCCGAGCACCAGGTGGTCGATCCGCCCCGGGGCGCGGGCCAGCGACTCCGTCACCCGGCGCACCACCGTCTGCGGCCCGGCGATGATGTAGTGCTGGCGCGTTGGCGCGCGCATGACGTCGCGGCCGACCTCTGCCCACCAGCGCCGGTAGTGCATATGCTCGTATTCGGCGTGGACACCGGCCTCGCGCCAGGCGGAGTCGTCGTCCTCGCCGACGTAGACCCAGAGCAGGTGGATATAGCCGATGGCTGCCGGATCTCGCCCTGTTGCGGCCATCTCCTGCACCAACAGCCGGTGCAGCTCGGCGCTGGGCACGCCGGCGACACGTCCATCGCTGAGCCGGGCGGCGCGACGAAGCGCACGGGGGTTGACGCCGCCGAGGTACAGCGGCGGATACGGCCGCTGCAGCGGCTTCGGCGTCACCGCCGCGTCGTGCAGCTGGAAGAATCGGCCCTCATGGTTGACGCGATCCTCGGTCCAGCAGCGCAGCAGCACCTCGACGACCTCGTCGGTCAGGTCGCCGCGGTGGCGACGGTCGATGCCGTAGCCGGCGAACTCCTGCGGCCGGTAGCCGCTGCCGATGCCGACGACCAGCCGGCCGCCGGAGAGAAGATCGACGACCGATGTGTCCTCGGCCAACCGCACAGGGTGGTGGAAGGGCGCCAACAGCACGTTGGTGCCGATGCGCACTCGCCGGGTCCGCGCGGCGATCGCGGCGGCGACAGGCATGGTCGACGGCGTGTAGGCATCGTCGACGAAGTGATGCTCGGTGAGCCAGACGCTGCCGTAGCCGAGCTCGTCGACCAGCGCGGCGATGTCGAGGTTGCGTGCGTAGTGCTCCGCCGGATCGCGGGCCCATTGCGCGGGATTGCGAAAGCGCAGGTAGGGCCCGACGAGCATGGTCACGCAGCGTCCGTCGCCGCAATCCGATAGTAGGCCATGGTCACGGCCGAAACGATGACCGCAGGATGCTCAGGATCGAAGAAGGGATCGATGCGGGTCCAGTGGAACGGATGACGCATGTACTCGCTCAAGGCGTCATCGTTGTCGAAGAGCTGTTCCCAGACCAGCGACCATCGATGGGTGGGATGCGGCATCGCCGTCGCCAGCCGCCATCCCCGGAGCGGCAGCTCGGTCCCGCCGGCGACGATGGCGTCGCGCAAAGCGATGATGGCATCAGGATCGGCGCCATCGGCGATTCGGATGATGAGCAGGCGGCGCAGTCCGTCCTCGGGCCAGCCGGTGGGTCCCGCCGCGTCGGAGTCGTCGTAGGTCACGACGTTGACCCGTTCGACGATCGCCGTCGGGCTGGTGGCGTCGAAGAACGGGTCGATGACCGACCAGTGGTACGAATCGCGCATGTAGGCGTCGAGGGCCGCCGTATCCGCGTATTCCTGCTCCCACACGTGCGTCCAGCCATGCCGCAGGGTTACGCTGCGCGCCAGCCGCACTCGGCGAATTGGGCAGTGATCGGCGGCGTTGCGCAGGGCGTTCTCGAGTCCGCCGACAGCGCCGGCCGGGGCACCATCGGCAACCCGGAGAAGCTCGATGCGTCGCAGCGTCACTCTGTGACTGCCTCGACCGGTACCAGGAAACGACGCGTCGCCGACTTTGCCATGGCACGGAGCCGCCGGGCTCGTTCGCCCACCGCCGGGTCGCGGCTGGCCAGCGAGCGCGCGGCTGCCCACGCCTCCCAGTTCGTCGCCGCGAGCAGGACGATGACGTCCGCCCCACCGTCCTCGCGTGCCGACGTCCAGCAGCCCGCAACCTCCAGGCCGCGGCGTGCGGTGTCCGGCAGCACCTCGGTGACGAGCAGTCTCACGTACTCGTCGAGTGACCCGGCCGCGACCTCGGCGACGTCGAGCACATGGAGCACGGCGCCAACCTTACCCGGCGCCCCAACCTGTCCTTTGGAGGCGCTCCTCGACGATTTCACCTGATTCTTAGGTGGGCCACCCACAATCCCGGTCGTCATGCCGCACTCGGTGCTGGTCGTCGACGACGACCCGGCGATCCGCGACGCGGTCGACCGGGCGCTTCGCCTCGAGGGGTACACCGTCGCCGCCGTCGGCGATGGCTTCAGCGCATTGTCGGCGCTCGAGGCCATCGATCGCGACGCGATCGTGCTCGACATCGGTCTGCCGAGGCTCGACGGCCTGTCGGTGTGCCGGCGGCTGCGCGACAAGGGTCAGCGCACACCGATCCTGCTGCTCACCGCGCGCGACGCCGTCGGCGACCGCGTCGCCGGGCTCGATGCCGGTGCTGACGACTACCTGGTCAAACCATTCGCCCTCGACGAGCTGCTGGCGCGGGTGCGCGCACTCATCCGCCGGGCGGAACCCGGCGACGCCGGCGAACCGTTGCGATTCAGCGACGTGATCATGGACCCCTCGCTGGTCGAAGTGCGAAGGGGAACTCGCCTCCTCGACCTCACCAGGACCGAGTACCAGCTGCTCGAGCTGTTCATGCGCAACCCGCGGCGCGTTCTCACTCGATCGACTATCTTCACCCGCGTCTGGGGCTACGACTTCGGCGAGTCTTCGAACTCGCTCGACGTGTACATCGGCTACCTGCGTCGCAAGCTCGAGGCCGGCGGCGAGCCGCGTGTCATCCACACGGTTCGCGGCTTCGGCTACGTGCTGCGCACGCCATGAGCTTTCGCACCCGCCTCAGCGCGCTGGTTGCCGCTGCGGTAGCGGTCAGCGTCGTGGCCGCGTCGGTGGCGCTGTACTTCCTGGTGCGGGGGCAGATGCTCGGTGAGGTCGATGCCGCACTGCGCGATCGGGTGACCAGCGTCAAGACGTTCGTCGTCAACTGTCCGGCTGGCACGTCATGCGCGACTGCGCTGCAGAAGGTACCTGGCGATACCAGCTGTCAGCTCGGCATCGCCCAGACGGTCCCGACAGCGCAGCCGACGCCGTCGCCGCAGAGCAGCGGCTCGATCTGCGGTATCAGCCCGGCAGACGCCGCCAATTTTCGCGCCATTCCCCCTCCCGCGCTCGGTGGCGCGGGTGGCTTCACGCAGTTCGTCACCGCCCAGGGGGTGGTGATCCTGGCTCCCGGGGAGCGTGTCAGCCTGCCGGTGACCGAAGCCGACCGCGCCGCCGCCGCCGGCGCACCGAACATCCTCTTCGAAGACGCAACGATCAACGGCACGCCGGTGCGCATCGCCACCGCCGCGGTTGGACCGGGACAGGCTCTCCAGGTGGCGAGGCCGCTGGACGAGGTCGACGCCGTGCTCAGCCGGCTGCGCTGGATCCTCGTCGGCGTGTGCATCATCGGCGTGGCGCTGGCCGCGTTCCTCGGCCGACTGGTGGCGCGGACCACGCTGCGGCCTGTCGACCGGCTCATCGGCACCACCGAGTACGTCGCCGGAACGCAGGACCTTCGTCAGCGCATCACCGAGCCCGGCGACGGCGAGCTCGGCCGGCTGGCGCACAGCTTCAACCGCATGCTCGAGGCCCTCGATGAGTCGCAGGCGACACAGCGCCAGCTGGTCGCCGACGCCTCGCACGAGCTGCGCACGCCGTTGAGCAGCCTGCGGACCAACATCGAGGTGCTGGCCCGTGCGCCGGGGCTGGACCCGCAGGAGCGCGACCGGCTGCTCGGGGATGTCCAGGGTCAGCTGGAACGCCTCAGCCGGTTGGTCGCAGATCTCATCGATCTCGCCCGCGGCGACGCGCCGAGCAGCATCGTTCACGTCGACGTGCAGCTCGACGAGCTGGTTGCCGGCGCCGTGGACGTCGCCCGAGCGCAGTTCCCCGACGTCCACTTTGCCGTCGACGCGCAGGCTTCGGTCGTCGAGGGCGATCCCGGCCGCCTGGAGCGCGCCGTTGCCAACCTGCTCGACAACGCCGCCAAGTGGAGCCCCGCCGGCGGCGAGATCGCAGTCGGTGTCCAGGGCGCAGAGGTGACGGTCCGCGACCACGGCCCCGGCGTTGCGACCGATCATGTTTCGCACATCTTTGACCGTTTCTGGCGGGCACCCGAGGCACGGCAGAAACCGGGGTCCGGCCTGGGGTTGTCGATCGTCCGCCAGGTGGCGCGCAGCCACGGTGGCGACGTCAGCGTGGAGTCGGCCGCCGGCGGCGGTGCGCTTTTCCGCCTGCGGCTGCGGACCACGTCATAAGCGATTCATCTCTGACGCTTAGCTGATTCTCAGACTGGGGGCGTGTCATGGCGCAGTGGCCGGCGGAGTGATTGCCGGCCACACCACCTCAGCTCACCAGGGAGCACCGCCATGCACGTCTCGACCATGCGTCAAGCCCGAGCGATGCGCTTCGCCGTGGGGATCGGCGCCCTGGCGGCAGCCGCGCTTCTCACCGGGTGCGGCAGCGGCGCCGCCGCCAACGGGGGATCGTCGTCGACGAGCTCCAACAAGAGCGCTGATGCCTTGCAGTTCTCGCAGTGCATGCGCGACCACGGCATCAACATCCCCGATCCGCAGAGCAACGGCAATGGGGGCTTTGGGGTGCGCATCCAATCGGGGTCGGGGCCGAATCAATTCAGTCCTGACAATCCCAAGTTCCAGGCTGCGCAGGAGGCGTGCAAGAAGTACCTGCCCAACGGGGGAACGCTCTCACCCGAACAGCAGGCCCAGGCACAGCAGAACGCGCTGAAGTTCGCCCAGTGCATGCGCGACCACGGCATCAACGTCCCCGATCCGCAGACAAGCGGGGGTGGCATCAAGCTCGAGGGTCCCACCGGCGTCAACCCGGACGATCCCAAGTTCCAGCAGGCGCAGCAGGCCTGCCAGAAGTACCTGAGCATCCCTGGCGGTCCCGGCCTCTCGACGAGCGTCGGCAAGGGGCATGGGAGCGGCCCGTCCAACTCGATCTCGGGCGGCTGACGCCGATGAGCAAGCGCAGCATCATCGCCGCCACGGTCGCCGTCGTGCTCGTGGCCGGCGGGGGGACGGGCGCGTACGTCGCCACGCAGCGCGGCAACGGCGCGGCCGCGGCGTCGACACCGCAGGCGCCGGCGGCGACCGCGACGGTCACGCGCACCGACCTGACCACCACCGAGTCGGTCAACGGAACGCTCGGCTACACCGGCAGCCACGACATCAGCTCTCAGGCGCATGGAACGCTCACGGCACTGGCCGCAGAGGGGACGACCGTGACCCGCGGGCAGACGCTGTACGAGCTCGACGGTTCACCGATCGTGCTCATGTATGGCGATAAGCCCGCATGGCGGACGATCGGCGCGGGCGTGAGCGACGGCCCTGATGTCAAGCAGCTTGATGACAACCTCATCGCGTTGGGGTACGCGACCAGCGCCAACCTCACGCCGAGCAATCACTTCAGCGACGCCGATGCGGCGGCGGTGAAGCGCTGGCAGAAGGCCCTCGGCGTCGACCAAACCGGGATCGTCCAGTTTGGCGCGGTCGTCTTCCTGCCTGGACCGATTCGCGTGGCGACACACCGGGTCGAGGTCGGTGCCTCTGTCAATCCCGGGATGGTGATCAGCGCCGCGACCGACACGACTCGGGCGGTCACCGTGGCGCTCGACGTCGCCAAGCAGGCGTTGGTCAAGGTCGGCGATGCCGTGAGCATCGACCTGCCATCCGGCGCAAGCGTCACGGGGAAGGTCAGCGCGATCGCCTCGGTGGCGAAGGCGCCGAGCAACAACAACGGCGGTGGCGGCGGCTCATCGACCATCGACGTGACCATCACCATCGACGACCAGTCGAAGCTCGGCGCCCTCGATCAGGCCCCTGTTGACGTGGTCATCATCACGCAGAGCGCCAAGGGAGTGCTCACGGTTCCCATCACCGCGCTGACCGCACTGACCAACGGCGGCTACGCAGTCGACGTCATCGAGAACGGCACACGTCACCGCGTTCCGGTCACCACCGGTCTGTTTTCCAAGACCCTGGTCGAGGTCACCGGCGACGGGCTCAGCGAGGGACAGGCGGTCGAGGTGCCGTCGTCGTGAGCGCGGAGGCGGCGTTCGTCGAACCGGATTTGCGCGTCGCGCTGATGCCGGGTGTGCTCCAGCTCGAGGAGGTGAGCATGAGCTACCCGGGGAGTCCGCCGGTCGAGGCGCTGCGTTCAGTGTCCCTCGCCATCGGCGCGGGCGAGCTGCTCGCCATCGTGGGACCGTCTGGGTCGGGCAAGTCGACACTGCTGCACATCCTGGGGACACTGGAGCGGCCCACCAGCGGCACCGTCCGCGTCGTCGGCGAGGACGCGGGACGGCTGTCCGACCGCGAGCTGGCTGGACTTCGGGCACGACGCATCGGTTTCGTCTTCCAGTCGTTCTTCCTGCTCGACGGCATGAGTGCCCTCGACAACGTAGCCAACGGCCTGCTCTACACCGGGACACCGTCGCCGCAGCGCCGCCGCCGCGCAGTCGAAGCGCTCGAGCGAGTCGGGCTCGGGCACCGCATGTCCCACCGGCCTGCCCAGCTCAGCGGCGGCGAGAAGCAGCGCGTGGCCATCGCCCGGGCCGTCGTCGGCAACCCCGCGATCGTGCTCGCAGACGAACCGACCGGCAACCTCGACTCGGTGTCGGGGGCGGCGATCTTCGCGCTGCTCCGCGAGCTCAACGCTGACGGCACCAGCGTGGTGGTCATCACCCACGACCTCGCCGTTGCGTCGACCATGCCACGCCGCGTCGACATCCGCGACGGGCGCATCGTCGCCGATCGCATCGAGCGGCGGTGATGCGCGGCGTTCGCAGCCGTCTGCGCGCCGCCGACGTTCTGCGCGTGGGCGGCGTCGGTCTGCGCACTCGCCGCCTGCGCGCCGCGCTCAGCGCATTGGGGGTGGCGATCGGCATCGCCTCGGTGGTCGCCGTGCTGGGCATCTCCTCGTCGTCGCAGGCCGATCTCGCAGCGCAGCTCGACACCCTGGGCACCAACCTGCTCTCGCTGGGGCCCGGACAGACGCTTTTCGGCAAGAGCGCCGAGCTTCCCGCCGACTCCGCGGGCATGGTGCGTAGGCTGGACAACGTGCAGCAAGTGAGCGCGACGGCATCTGTTTCCGCCAGCGTCTACCGCAGCGACAAGGTCCCATCGGAGGAGTCGGGCGGGATCAGCCCCGTGGCGTCGCGCGATGACCTGCTCAGCGTGCTCCGTGCGTCGGTGGCCAGCGGGCGCTTTCTAGACAGGGCCACCGACCGCTTCCCGACGGTGGTGCTCGGCGCGACGACCGCGCAGCGGCTGGGCATCTCCAGCCTCGCCAACACAACGCAGGTCTGGATCGGTGGACACTGGTTCACCGTCATCGGCATTCTCAAGCCGGTGGCCCTGTCGCCGTCGCTTGACAGTGCCGCGCTCATCGGCTGGCCTATTGCTCAGCAGCTCTTCGGCAGCACCTTCGACGGCAACCCGACTCGCCTCTACGTGCGCGCCGATCCCAACCACGTCGCCGATGTCCAGGCGCTGCTCGCCAACGCAGCGGATCCGGCACACCCCGAGGAGGTCCAGGTCAGCCGGCCGTCCGACGCT
>DASZGL010000038.1:0-3614 GCA_035938875.1 Candidatus Dormiibacterota bacterium | reverse complement strand
GCCAGCGACAAGACCTGGGCGGACAAAGTCGCGCGCATCGCCAGGGAGATCCCCTAGGGCTCGTCCCCTTGATCGATGGCGGTGCCGGCAGGGGGCATCGTCTTGGGGGGACCCCTGCGACGACGCCCGCGCCAGCCCCGTCCTCACGTTCACGAGCCTCGGCGGCAGAACACCCTGCGCGCGCAGCGGGCGGACGTGGGGCTTGTGCGCAGTCGCGAGTTCCGCAGGGCGCCGCCGGCGACCGAGGACTGTCTGAGCAGCAAGCACATGCCCCGCGCCCGCCCGCGCCCATGCCAGCGGATGATCAGCCGGCGATGGTGACCTATGCCGCCTCTGGTGCGTGATCGATGACTCGGACCGCGACCTCGTCGGCGATCTCGAGGAGCATCTCCGGGTCGTCGAGGTTGAGCACCCGCAGATAGAGGCGCTGACATCCGGCGTCGATGTAGGCGCGCATGCTCGTCGCGGCGTCGTCGTAGGTGCCGACCACGCCGCGGTCGTGCAGACGAGTGACCACCGCCGCACCGTCTTCGCGGCCACCGAGCATGCGCTCGGCGAATTCCTCGGCGCGCCGGTTGAGCTCGGCGTCGGTGCCGGCGACGATGCACGTCCCCATCCAGGACATGCGCAACGTCGCCGGATCACGCTGCTGCTGCTCGCAGGCTGACCGCAGGGTGGCGAACACCTTCTTGACGTCGTGCGGTGTGTACACGGTGGTGTTGTACTCGTCGGCGAGTCGCGCTGCCAGACGAGCGCTGCGCGGCCCACCCTGACCGCCGAGGATCAGCGGTATGTGGTGCGCCGACTCAGCGCCGGCGGACGGGTTGAGCAGCGAGGCGATGAGCTCCATCCCCTGCTCGAGCCGCTGCATCCGCTCGTCGGTGGTGGGGAAGGGAATGCCCATGGCGACGTGCTCCGCCTCGTACCAGCCGGCGCCAAGACCAAGCTCCACCCGGCCGTCGCTCAGGTGGTCGACGGTCTGCGCCTCCTTGGCCAGGACGGCCGGCTGACGGAATGTCATCGGTGACACCATCGTGCCCAGGCGCACCCGCCGGGTGTCCCTGGCCAGGGCGGCGAGCGTCGTCCAAGCCTCCAGCGCCTCGCGCTGCTCACCGCCGATGGTCGCCAGGTGGTCGCTGCGGAAGACACCGGAAAACCCCGCCGATTCCGCGGTCAGGGCCAGGGAGAGAAACTGCTCGTAGGTGCCGCCCTGCTGGGGCTCGAGCATCAAGCAGAGGTTGCTGTTCTCCACGCCCGCCGACAGTAGCAGGGCGGCGCGCAGGTCGACGACGCGCACGGTACGGGTGGGTTAAAAAAGTCGACGGCCGCCGAATCCGGCGGCCGCCGTCCCCCCAGAGGTGGGTGGCGCTGTCTCCTAGGAAGGAGGTGCGGCGCCTGCCATGCCCCCGGGCCCCCCAGCCCCGAGGCGAAGACTGCACCTACTCCACCGGGGGGGATTGTCAACTTCGCCCGGTTAAGCCGTACCGCTCTCTCTGTCAACGAAAGTTCAGAGGTGGTGACGCCGAGGTGACGGCGACGGAGCTGCCCATCTCGGACCACGGCGACTGCGCTTCCTAGACTCCAAAAGGTGCAGCAACCCATCGGCGCCCACGCGCTTCTCGCCGACGGACGCACCGCGGCGCTGGTCGGGCCGGACGGCGACGTCGCCTGGCTGTGTTGGCCGCGGGTCGACTCGGCGCCATGTCTGCTCTCCATCCTCGACGAGCAGCGCGGCGGCTGCTTCGCGGTGCGACCCGAGGCGGCCGCGGCCCGCCTGGCGGAGCGTGACTACGTCGCGGCAAGCCTGGTGTTGCGCAGCGTCTGGACAACACCGACAGGACGGCTGACGGTCACCGACGCGCTCGCCTGGGACGGCCCACAGCGGCTGGTGCGAAGGCTGCACGCCGACGGTGGTCGGGTGTCTGTGCGGGTGACGTTCGTGCCAGCCCTGGACGCAGCTCGAGCGACCGCCCGGCTGGAGCGCTCGGGCGACCACGTCGTGGCCTCCGGCGGCGGCGTGCGCCTCGCCCTGCGAGCCCCGGTCGACTGGCGGATCGATGCCGGCATGGCAAGCGGCGTCCTCGACCTCGACGACGGCGACGACACATCCCTCGTCCTCGGCGATGCGGGCACCTCGCTCAGCGACGACCTGGCGCCGACCGTCGCCCACTGGGAGGCGGTCGCGCGCCGCGCGTCTGGCAACCGCGTGGCGGAGCACAGCCTCGGCGTCAGTGTCCTCGGCGGTCCCGTCGCCTCCTCGCTGTTGCTCCGCTCGGCGACGGTGTTCACCGGGCTGCGCCAGCGCGGCGGCGCGCTGGTTGCCGCGCCGACAACGTCACTGCCCCAGTGGCCGGGCTCATCGCGAACGTGGGACTACCGGTACGCCTGGCTGCGGGACAACGCGCTAGCCGCGCTGGCGATGCTCCGCCTGGGCATGGTGGAGGACGCGTCAGCCGTCGGCGAATTCTGCGGCGATGTCTGTGCCGGCGGCGACCCCGCGCCCATGCTCCGCGTCGACGGCACCGCCGCACCTGCTGAGGAAAAACTCGATCACCTCGCCGGCTTTTATGGGGCGCGCCCGGTGCGCATCGGCAACGCAGCCGCCACCCAGGCGCAGCTCGACGTCCTCGGCGAGGTCCTCGATCTCGCCTGGGCGCTGTTCCGGGCGCATGCCCTGCCCACCAGTTTGCGTCGGGCCGTGCCACAACTCGCCGACGCCCTGGTGCGGCGCTGGCAGCTGCCCGACCACGGCATCTGGGAGCCACGCGTGCCGCCGCGACACCACACCCACTCACGGGTGATGGCGTGGACCGGGCTTCGCCGCGCCGCCGCGCTCGCCGACCACGGCGCCGTCAGTGGATCCGCCGACGCCTGGCGCTCCGCGGCCGCAACCATCCGTGATGCCGTGCTCGGCACCGGGTCGCCGACGGCTCCGTTGCTTCTGCACGCTGGTGGCGGCGGTGCGGACGCCGCCCTGACGCTGCTTCCGCTGGTCGGCTTCCTCCCCTGCGGTGACCCTCGAGTTACCGCCACTCTCGACAACATCGCCGCCACCCTGGGACGGAATCACCTGCTCGACCGCTACCCGCCGGAAGCCGACGGCCTGGCGGACCCCTGCGGCCCGTTCGTGTTTCCCACGTTCTGGCTGGCGGCGGCGCTGCAGCGCTGCGGTGGCGATGGCGCGGCGCCGTTCGCGGCCGCGTGCGCCGCGCGCGGCGACCTCGACCTCCTCGGCGAGGTGGTCGATCCTGCGGGCGGCGGCCCGCTGGGAAACTACCCCCAGGTGCAGAGCCACGCCGCGCTGGTCATGGCGGCTGTGGCGCCGGCGCTCAAGGAGTGGGACTAGGAGTGGGACTGGGAGTCGGACTGGGCGTCGGTGTCGGCGTCGCCGCGGGCGTCGGGGTCGGCGTAACCGCGGGCGGCGGGGTCGGCGTCGCCGCGGGCGTCGGCGTCGTCGCGGGCGTTGGTGTCGGCCGGGGTGTCGGCCGCGGTGTGATCCGCGGAGTCGGGGTCGGCGTCGGGGTCGGCGTCGGCGTTGGTGTCGGCGTGGCCGTCGGCGATGGCGTGGGTGTGCTCGAGACCACAGAGCCCGCCGCGAATCCAGCATCGCCCGC
>DASZGL010000037.1:0-6409 GCA_035938875.1 Candidatus Dormiibacterota bacterium | reverse complement strand
GAATCGACCACCGGGCTTGAGGTCGGCGATGATCGGCGTACGCCGGCTGATCTGGTCGAAATCGTCCAATTCCAGGGGGATGCCGACCTCGTGGGCCAGGGCCATGAGATGGAGCACCGCGTTGGTCGATCCGCCGGTGGCCGCGACACCGGCGATGGCGTTCTCAAAGGCACCACGACTGAGCAATGAGCGCGCGCTCTGCCCGCGCCGCAGCATGTCGACGGCCACCCGGCCAGTGTTCTCGCCGACCTCGGCCTTGCGCCGGTCGAGCGCGGCGACACTCGCCGAGCCGATCGGCGAGAGTCCGATGAACTCCATCACCAGCGCCATGGTGTTGGCGGTGTATTGGCCGCCGCAGGCTCCCGCACCGGGACATGCGACACGCTCGAGCTCGCCCAGGTCGGCCTCGCTGATGCGTCCCGCCTCGAGCGCCCCGATGCCCTCGAAGACATCCTGGATGGTGACGTCGCGACCGCGGTAGCGGCCGGTGCCGATCGAGCCGCCGTAGAGGATGACGCCGGGGATGTCGAGGCGCGCCAGCGCCATGGCCGCGGCGGGAATCGTCTTGTCGCAGCCGACCATGCACACCATGGCGTCGAACATGTGCCCGCGCCCCAGTAGCTCGATGCTGTCGGCGATGACCTCGCGCGAGACCAGCGATGTCTTCATCCCCTCGGTGCCCATGGTGATCCCGTCGCTGATCGCGATGGTGTTGAACTCCATCGGCGTCGCCCCGGCGGCGCGCACCCCTCGCTTGACGTGCTCGGCGAGCTCGCGCAGGTGGAAGTTGCAGGGCATCGTCTCCGTCCAGGTGTTGGCGATGCCCACCATCGGCCGGCGCAGGTCCTCTGCGCTGTAGCCGATGCCGAGAAGGTAGGAGCGCGCCGCGGCTCGCTCGGGGCCCTCGTAGAGGACTCGGCTTTTCGACCGGGGATCGTCCGCCATCTAGCGCAGCGCCGAGGTCTGGGGCAGCCACCGTGGACGCTGCGCCTCGAAGGCGGCGATGACGTCGCTCTGCTGCAGCGAGAGCGCGATGTCGTCGAGACCCTCGAGCAGCCGCGCCCGCGTGTGTTCGTCGATGTCGATCGGCTGCCGCTCACCGGCAAACTCGACGTAGCCCTGCTCGAGGTCGACGACCATCTCCAGCCCGGGCTCCTCGATGGCCAGGTCGATCCAGCGCGCCACCACTGCCTCGGGAATGCGTACGGGAAGCAAGCCGATCTTCAGCGCGTTGGTGTGGAAGATGTCGCCGAACGACGGGGCGACGACGGCGCGGACGCCGTAGTCCTCGAGGGCCCAGGCGGCGTGCTCGCGCGACGAGCCGCAACCGAAGTTGCGCCCGGTGAGCAGCACCGGGGCGTGGCGCCAGGGATGACGATTGAGCTCGAACTCCAGGTTCTCGCTGCCGTCGGCGTGGTAGCGCCAGTCGTTGAAGAGGAAGGGGCCGTAACCGCTTCGCTCGATGCGCTTGAGAAACTGTTTGGGGATGATTTGATCGGTGTCGACGTTGGGCCTGTCGAGTGGCGCGGCGATACCGGCCACGCGGCGAAACGGCTCCATCAAACCGCTCCCGTCGCCACCGGGGAGGCCCCAAGGGTGCGCACGTCGACCAGGTGACCGGTGATCGCCGCCGCCGCCGCCATCGGCGGGCTGACCAGGTGCGTGCGGCCGTTCTTGCCTTGACGCCCCTCGAAGTTGCGATTCGACGTGGAGGCGCATCGCTCCCTCTCGGCAAGCACGTCGGGGTTCATCCCCAGACACATCGAGCAGCCCGGCTCGCGCCACTCGAAGCCGGCATCGAGGAAGACCTGATGCAATCCCTCGGCCTCCGCCTGGCGGCGCACCCGCGCGGAGCCGGGCACGACCATGGCGTGCACCGACGCGGCCACCCGGTGGCCGCGAACCACGTCGGCGGCGGCGCGCAGGTCCTCGATGCGCGAGTTCGTGCAGGAACCGATGAAAACTCGGTCGATGGTGATCTCCTGCAACGGAACTCCCGGCGCAAGCCCCATGTAATCGAGGGCGCGCTGCACCGCGGCGCGGTCAGAGGCGTTCTCCCACTGATCGGGATGGGGAACCGCCCCCGTCACCGGGGCAACCTGGGCGGGGTTCGTCCCCCACGTCACCTGGGGCGCGATCTCGGCCGCGTCAAAGATGACCGCGCGGTCGTAGGCAGCGCCGTCGTCGCTACGCAGCTCGCGCCAAGCAGCCACCGCCTCGTCCCACGCCGCGCCCTTCGGCGCCGCCGGGCGATCGCCCAGGTACTCGATGGTGGTGTCGTCAGGGGCGATCAGCCCGGCGCGCGCGCCGGCTTCGATCGACATGTTGCACACCGTCATCCTCCCCTCCATGGAGAGGTCGCGGATAGCCGCGCCCGTGTACTCGATGACGTGTCCCGTGGCGCCGTCGACACCGATCGCGCCGATGACGCCCAGGATGAGGTCCTTGGCGGTGACGCCGAAGCCGCGCGCGCCGTCGACGCGCACCTCCATGGTGCGCGGCACGCGCTGAGGCAGCGTCTGTGTGGCCAGCACGTGTTCGACTTCGCTGGTGCCGATACCGAAGGCCAGGGCACCAAATGCGCCGTGGGTCGAGGTGTGCGAATCGCCGCACACCATCGTCATCCCCGGAAGGCTGAGCCCCAGCTCGGGACCGATGATATGCACGATGCCGTTGCGCGGGTCACCGATGCCGAAGCAGGCAATGCCGAACTCCGCGCAGTTGGCGGTGAGTGTCTCCATCTGCTGCCGTGAGACGGCGTCGGTGATCGGCAGCGAGCGGTCGGTCGTGGGGACGTTGTGGTCCATAGTGGCGACGGTGAGATCCGGCCGCCGCACCCGCCGTCCCGCCAGCCGCAGCGCTTCGAAGGCCTGCGGCGAGGTCACCTCGTGGACGAGATGGAGGTCGATGTAGAGCAGCACGACACCGTCGTCGTCGTGGACGACGTGGCTGCGCCAGATCTTGTCGAAGAGTGTCGTGGGCATGTCAATGACCGCGAACGGGGGTGCCGATGATACCGGCGACCGGTGACCGGGCCGCCTGCAGCCGCTTGGCTACTCGCCGAACAGGCGCCGCTCCACGACGGCGTCGACGTCCTCGTCGCCCGGCGCCTCGCCTCTCTCCGCCGCGTTGGGCGGTGGGGTCGACGGGCGTTTGGGAGCCGGCGGCACCCTCGCCGGGGTCACGCGACCGAACAGCCCGCCACGGCGCTTCAACTGTCCGCCCATCTGCACCTCGGCGCGGACAAACTCGAGCTCCTCCTCCAACGCCTGGCGGCGAGCCTCCGCGTCGGCGCGGGCCGCGGCCTCCTCTCGCGTGCGCTGCGAGTTGGCCTCCGCCTCGCCGCGCGCCGCCACGAGCTCATCGGCCGTCCGCTGCAGCTCGGCGAGCCGCGCGGCCAGGGTGGCCTCGAGCTGGGCGGTGCGTGCCTCGGCGTCGTGGGCGCGCCCGACCAACTGCTCGATCTGATCGGCCGCCTGCGCCTCGAGCCGCTCGATTTCCTTTTGATGAGCCACGGCGGTGTCGGCACGCCGCGCCTGAGCCGCCTCGGCTTGGGCCTGCAACGCGGTCTCGTGTGCCTCGCGCTCGGATTCCAGGCTCGCGCTCACGGTCGCGTGGGCGGTTCGTGTCTCCGCGTGGGCGGCACGCTCGACGGCGAGCGTCGCCTCGTGGCTGGTCAGCTCAGCCTGTAGTGCCGATTCGTGGGCGAGGCGCTCGCCGAGCAGCTGGGCCTCGATCCCGTCGCGATCGGCGTTGACAGCGCTGAGCTCGGCCCTCACCGCATCGACCTGGGCGCTCAGGTCGGCGCGGACCGACTCCAGCTGCGCGGCGAGGGGCTCGACTCGACCGGCGAGGTCGTCGCGGGCCACCTCAGCGGCGTGGCGCTCGTCGCGCTCCGCGCTCAACTCGGTCTCGAGCCCACGCCTGGCGTCCTCCGAGCTGTCGCGCTCGGTGCGGATCGTCTGGACGTTGCGGCGCTCCGCGGTCAGCTCCGCCTCCAGCGCGGCGATGCGAAGCTCGAGGCCCTTGGCCGCGGTCTCCGCGGCGTGGGCCTGGCGACCCGCGGCGGCGACCTCGGTTTCGGCGTCTGCGGCTCGGCGCAACGCAGCCTCGAGGTCGGTGAGCAGCGCGCCGGTATCGCTGCCACGGACGGCTTCCGCGGTGCGTTCCGCCGATTGCACCTGGGCTCCGAGGGTGTTGGCCCGGCGCTCCATCTCGGCGGCGTGGCTCTCGGCGACGTTCACGGTGGCCCGCAGCTCGTCGACCTGGGCAAGCGCCTCCGACAGAGCGACAGAGTCGGCGTGCTCGGCGCTGTCGTGCTCCAGCTCGGCGATTCTGGCCCGCGCCTCGGCGAGCCCGCGATGGGCGTCGAGAAGGGTCATCTCCAGCTCGGTGATCCTGGTGGCAGCCTCGGCCCCTCCGCCGCTGGCCTTCTCCGCCAGCGCGGCGTACTCCTCGGCGAAGGTGGCCCGCTCCTCGGCGGCGGCGAGCCGCTGGTGGGCGTCGGCGAGCTCGTGCTCGAGGCGCGGCACGTGTCCGGGACCGGGGCTCTCGGCCTGACCGGCGGCGGCCCGCTCGGCAGCAGCCAGGCGCCTCAGCGTCTCGCTGAACTCCCGCTCGACATAGCTGATCCTGGTGCGCGCCGCGGTCAGCTTCTGCTCGCCGTCGACGATCCTGGCCAGTGCGGCCGCCAGCTGTCGGTGGAGCTCCTCGTCGGTGCTCAGTCGGTCGATGGCGGCGTCGTCGGAGGGAAGCTCGCCGCGAAGGCGGGCCAGTTCGCGACGCAGTTTCTGCACCATCGCCGAAAGCCGCTGGCGGTCGTCCTGTCCGCGCGTCGCCTCCTCTTCGAGACGCTGGCGAATGCGCTCGGCGAGGGGGTCATCGACATCGCCTCCAGGCGTCCAAGGGACCGGCTCGTCGAGCACCTCACGCACCGACCGCCGCCGGTCGACGCCCATGCGTCGCTCCTGATCGGGCTCGGCGGCGCTCACAGCATCGTGGCCAGCTCGGTGATGGCTTCCACAGCGGGGGTGCCCGGGTGGCTGGAGACGACGGGCTTGCCCGTGGTGATGGCCTCGACGAAATCCTCGCCGCCGTTGGCGATGGTGATCGACACCGGCCGGCGCAGGAAGGCCTCGGTGCGACGTTCGTCGATGCCGGCAACCTCGACGGTGCGGTTGAGCACGATGAGCACGCGTTCGTCTGGGATCTGCAGGCTCTGCAGGACGCCGAGGAGCTCGCGGGTGCGCCGTAGCGACGTGATCTCAGGTGAGGTGACCACGACGATGCGCGCCGCGGTCTCGTAGACGTTGAGTGCGGTGTCGTTGTACGACGGCGGGAGGTCGGCCAAGACGTAGTCGTGCAGCGCCCGAAGCCGCGCGGTGATCGCGGTGACTGTCTCCTCGTCGAGCACGGTGGCGTCGTGTGGCTTGAAGGGTGCCGCCAAGAGTCGCGGGCCGCTGGCGTGCCGCATCAGGTAGTCGTCCCACTGGAAGGCTTCGCCCTGTGTCTCCAGATCTCGCGCCACCTCGGCGATGGTCGCCTTGGGCTGGATGTCGAAGAGCACCGGCAGGTCGCCATGCTCGAGGTTGAGGTCGAGGGCGCAGACGGTCTCGTTGCGCCGGCAGAGGAGGACGGCGAGGTTCGCAGCCACCGTGGTCGTGCCCACCCCACCCTTGGCGCTGGTCACGCAGATCAACTTCCCCAACGTCGGCCCGGAGATGGCGTCGCTGCGCTGTGCCCGGCGAAGCAGAGCGTCGATCTTGTGCTTGAGCACCTCCATGTCGACGGGCTTGGCGACGTACTCGTCGGCGCCACACTCGTAGCCGGCGACCATGGCGTCGGCCTCGCGGTGCGCACTGAGGAGGATCACCGGGATGCCTGCGGTGGCGGCGTTGCGCCGGATCGTCCGGGTGAGCTCGTAGCCGTCCATCTCCGGCATGGTCACGTCGGTGAGCACCACGTCAGGGATGAGGTCTCGGGTTGCCGTCCAACCCTGCATACCGTTGTCGGCAACGGAGACCTCGAAACCGCGGGACTCGAAGAAACGCTTGATCAGCTTGCGCACAGAGGGCTCGTCGTCGACTACCAAAAGCCTGGTCATGTCACCTCGATGAATCGATCTGGCGCGGCACGATCTTCCGGCGCCGCCACTGCCGGGGTACGGTGCTCCAGCGCGGCGCCGGCATCGGCCATCGCCGAATAGTCCGCCGGCGCCGGAAAGTACACTGCGAAGGGAAGGGTAAAGGTGAAGCGGCTGCCTTTCGGCTCGCGCGACTCCACCCAGATGCGACCGCCGTGCAGTTCCACCAGGCCCTGGACGATGGAGAGCCCAAGCCCGGTGCCGCCGATACCGCGAGTCTCGTTGCTCTCGACGCGGTAAAAGCGGTCGAAGATGCGCTTCTGGGCG
>DASZGL010000036.1:0-30367 GCA_035938875.1 Candidatus Dormiibacterota bacterium | reverse complement strand
GTACCTACTCGACCTCCTGGCCGCTACTGCTACTACAGCGAGTGGCGCCTGATCCGCGTCAACGCAGTCAGCCGTGAGCGCAAATATGGTGTCTACATATACAACGCCTGCGACGGCGACCGCCAGATCTTCCCAGTGTCGACTCAAATCCGCATGAGCTGCAATAACGACGACAACCTGTACGCCAGCGGCAAGTTCTCCGTCTGTCCCCTCCTCCCACCGGGCCACGTTCCTGCCGGCCTGCCGCCGCTGCAAGGGTGCAACGCGGAGGCGGTGGCGTCGCAGTCGCTCCTAGCCGACCTGCAGCCATCGACCTACGATCCCAGCAAGGGCGCCGACCTCACCGTGACGACGTCGTTCGCCAGCGACTTCGCAGATCGCCTCGCCGATGGCACGTGCCTTGCCAACATCGACTGGCAGGACCGCGCCTGGACCATGCGCTGGTCGGACGGCGCCGCCGATCAGAAAGCCGGCACCGGTCGCCAGGGCACGACCGACACCCACACGATCGCCGCCGATCCCGCGGCGGGCTCGCAAACGCAGACCTCAGACATCACCGCGATCGCTCATCTCACCGTCAGCGGGCAGGCGGTGGACTTCGACGCTGACGGCAACCCCATCGTCGTCACCCGCTCCGCCAACATCGACATCAGCAACAAGACGGCGGCGACCGGACAGGGCAGCACCACCGTCGGCTATGCGCTGCCCCAGCTGGTCGTCGCCGGCGTGGCCGTCATCCAGCACGGCGACGGCAGCGTCCCCGCCCCGAGCTCCGGAGCCGCACCACAGACGCACGTGGATGCAATCCGGGGTCGCCTCCTCCTTGTCTACCCGCAGGCCCTCGTGGTCGTTCCTGGAACCGAATCGGTCGGCGGCGTCGTCGTCGGCGACGCCGTCACCACGACCCTCAGTTGGACCTATCTCGGCCCGCAAACCGATGCGCCGCTCGGCGAGGCCTCGGCTACAGGCTCGAGCGGTGTAGCCGGGGTGCCCGTCACCATCCAATGGAACCACGCCGAGCCCATCAGCCCCTCTGGGACGCCAACCGACGAGCTCGTGCCGCTCCAGCTCACCGCTCGGTCGGTTTACCCAGACGGGCATATCGAAACTCAAACAATCACCGGCGCAATCGCGGCCACGATCTTTTACGTAGGCCTCGGTTTCCGAGGCTGAGTGGGCCCACCCGCTGGGCGCGTCAGCGAACGCGTCGCCGGTTTGTTTGATCACTGATGTCCTGACAAGTTCTGTCTCAAAAATGATGCTGGGATCGGCGGGCTACTCGTAACGCAGCACTTCGAGCGGGCGCACCTTCGTCGGTCCCCAGGCGACAAGCCACGCGGTGATCGTCACGATTGCGGTGATGCCGAGGATGACGCTGACAACGATGGGTGTGCCCACGTTGAGGTCGGTCTTCAGCACCCGGTTGCCGAGCACGGATGTGGCGACGGTGACCGCGGTCATGCCGGCGACGGCGCCGATCCCGCCGACGATGCCGTTCTCGAGCAACACCTGAGACAGCACCGACTTGCTGGAGTGCCCCACCGCCTTGAGGATGCCCATCTCTCGGCGACGCTCCAGCATCGCCAGGGCGACGGTGTTGGCGATGATGACGATGCCGGCGAAGAGCGCCAGCGAGGCGATCGCCACCAGGAGGACGACGAGATTGCTCAGCACCTGGGTGATGAAGGCGGCGATGTCGGCGAGGTCGATGATCACCACGCTCGGCGCTGCGCCCTCGAGCTGTCGCAGCGCAGAGGCCTTCTGTGACGGGTCCAGCTTCATCGATACCACCGTCTGCAGATCGGGCCCGGCGATGCTGTCGACGATCTGCCGATCACCGAGGATCGGCGCGAAGAACGTGTTGAATCGCAGTGATGCGCCAGAGCGGCGCACCGGCAGGTAGAAGCCGACGACGTGCAGCGTCACCGGCCGGGTGTTGGTCGGCGCGGTGACGGTAAACGTGGTGCCGACGCTGAATCCCAGCTCGTTGCGCAGGTCGTTGCGCACCAGCACGTTGCCGGTGCCGGCATCGCCAGGCGCCAGCAGCCGTCCGATGTTGACGTCGGAATCGGGAGCCTGGCTGGCGGCGAGGTCATAGCCCTCGATCCCCGACAGCGCCGAGAGGCGGAACTGACCACCGGCCTGGTTCTGCGCTGACTCGCCGCGAATGCCCTGTACCCGCGAAGCGATCGGCGCTCCGTCGACCGTCTGCGGGGTCACGCTGACGTCGTCGGTGATCGAGCGCTCCTGGAGTCCGGGAAGCGAGGCGGTGACCGAGCGCACGGTGTTGGAGTCCTGCGCTGAGGCGAGCGCGTAGACGTTGAACGACGAGAGCGTGTTGAGGCTGTCGTTGATCTTGCCGCTGATGTCCTGCCCGAGGACGAGGATGAGTCCGATGGTGTAGACGCCGACGAACAGCGCCACCAGGCTCGTCGCAGTGCGCGTCTTGGTCCTGCTCAGTGAGCGCAGCGCGAGCTTCAACGACGTCTTCACCCGGCGCGGGAGGAGGACGACGAAGTATCCGGCAAGCGCAACGAGGAGGAATGCGGCGCCGATAGCGGGCGCGGCGATGACGATGCGTACAGCAATCAACGTGACCAACGTCACCAGGAGCAGAAAGCCGAGGCGCGGTCGCTCGGGAACGGGAAGATGGCCGACGACGAGAACGATCAGGGCGAACACCCCGGTGAGCAGCCCGAGGAGGATGATGGTTCCTGCGACCACGTAGAGCGTCGTCGCCACGTCGCCGACCAGGCTCACGCTCAGCGAGGTGAAGAGGGCGATGAGCAGTAGGTAGAGCCCGATCGACTGCACCGCAGATCCGACTGTTGCCACTCGCACAAGGTCGCGAAGGACCGCCTGTGGCCGCACCGCCGCGGCGCGCACCACCGGGAGCAGCGCGAAGATCAATGACGTGACCAGCCCGACGAGCACCCCGGTCAACACCGTGAGCAGCGACACGTGGAAGTTGATGTTGATGAAGAAGACGCGCTCGACGAGGATGCGCACGACAGCGCTCAGGCCGATGCCGACGGTCGTACCCACGACTCCGCCCGTGAGGCCGAGCATGCCTGCCTCGATGGCGAACATGCCGTAGAGGTCTCGCCGGCGATAGCCGGACGTCTTGAGCATGGCGATCTCGACGCGACGCCGCGAGAGGCTGACCTGCATGGTGTTGACGATGCCGATGCCACCAATGAGCAGGGCCAGCAGCCCGACGATGGTGAGAAACTTGTCCAGCTGGTCGGAGAACGTCGTGTTCTCGTTGAGCGCTTCCTGAACCGTCTGCACCGTGGCCTGGGGAAAGTCGGCACGAAGTGCCGTTGCCGCCTGCGCCGCGTGGTCGGTATCGGCGGTCAATACGTTGATGAGGCCGTATCGCTCGGGCCGGGTCGACAGCTGGTCGTACGTCGCCTTGGAGATGTACGCGGTGGTGAAGCCGCCGACGAATGCCTTGTTGTTGAGGACACCGGCGACGGTGACGTCCGCACCGCTGCCTCGCACCAGGTTGAGGTGCACGGCGGCGCCACGCCGGGCTCCCGCCTGTCCGGCGACGAAATCGCTGAGGACCACCGTCCCCGGCGTGCCGAGCAGATCGGCGAACTTGCCTCCCTGAGGATCGGCAAAGTCACCGCTTCCCACCAACGGAAACTGCGCCGGGTCGTCGATGACGTCGACGGCGATGCGCACGATGCGCCCGTCGACGCGGCGAACGGTTCCCTGCTCGATGCCGAGCGCCTGGTAGCGGGTGATCACCCCTTGGTGTTGCAGTTCGTCCACCTTGGCGAGGTCGCTCTGCGCGAGCGGCACCGCTGTCGACTGCACCGAGACGTCGCCGCCGATGACGTCGCGAACGTTGCTGGTCACTGACAGCGCGATCATGTCTCCGGCCAGGCGCAATGCGACCACCGCCATGACGCCGACGGCGATGCAGAAGACGGCCAGCAGCGAGCGCCTGCCACCGCGTCGCAACGAGCGCAGCGCGTAACGCCAGTACATGCGCAGACGGCTGATCACGGCTTGGCTCCGTCGGGCGACACCAGCCGTCCGTCGACGATGGTCAGGATCCGCTCCGCTCGTGACGCAATCGTCCTGTCGTGGGTGGCGATGAGAAACGTCGTCTCCAGCTGGTTGCGCAGAGTGGCGATGAGCTCGAGGATGCGATCGCCGTTGGCGGCGTCGAGGTTGCCGGTCGGTTCGTCGGCGATGACGATCGCCGGGCGAGTTGCCAGCGCTCGCGCGATGGCCACACGCTGCTGCTCTCCGCCGCTGAGCTGTGACGGCCGGTGACCGGTGCGATGGCCGAGTCCGACAAGCTCGAGGACCTCGCGCGCTCGCGTCGCCGGCGAACCGGGATGGTCACCGACGTAGAGCGGGACTTCGACGTTCTCCTGCGCGGTGAGCGTCGGGATGAGGTTGAAGGCTTGGAAGACCATGCCGATCTTGGCGTTGCGTACCGTCGCCAGGCGACTCTCGGGAAACTCGGTGATGTCGATGCCGTCGACGAGGACTCGACCCCTGCTGGGTCTGTCGAGTCCGGCGATGACTCCGAGCAGCGTGCTCTTGCCGCTGCCGCTGGGGCCGACCAGGGCCACAAACTCGCCGGGATCGATGCGCATGTCGACGCCGCGGAGGATCTCGATCGTCTCCCCGCCCAGCGGCAGGCTGCGCCAGACGTCGACCGCTTGCAGCGCCGCGGGATGGCCGCTCGGCTGCGCTCCGGTCGCCGCGAGGTCAGTCAAGCCCGATGTCGAACGCGGCCTGTATCTCGTTGCGGCCGAAGGACCGCATGGCCAGGTGCGTGTCTGTGCTGCGGATCCCCGGCTGGGTGGCGATGTGCTCGGTGACCAGGCTGGCCAGGGCGTCGAGGTCGGAGACGCGAACCACGGCGATGAAGTCGGTGCTCCCCGTCGTGGTGTAGACCTCCGCCACCCCCTCCATGTCGGCCAGCGCCTGCCCCACCTCGTGGATCCGCTGCGGCTCGCAGACGATCAGCAGGAAGGCGGTGATCATGGCCCGCGACGGTAGCACCGCAGGCCGCGCCGGCGGCAGCAGCCATCGGGGTCGATGGCGCCTCCCGAGGGCCGCCTGGCGCGACGGCGTGTAGACTCGGCAACCCGAGCCGGGGCAGGTGATGCGGGAGTAACTCAACGGTAGAGTGCAACCTTCCCAAGGTTGAAGTTGCGGGTTCGAGCCCCGTCTCCCGCTGTCGACTTTCCTCAACCAGGGCGATGAGTTTCGCGCCGGCCAGCAGTCTTGGCTGAAGAATCGCGCCGAGGAGGTCTGGAGGTCGTCGAGGCATGAGCATGTTGAGGAAGCAATTCACTGCGACCCTTCAAAAGAGCTCCAACACAGGGGGCTGGACCTATGTGGTCATGCCTGACTCTGCGGAATTCTTTGGCACTCGGGGCCTGGTAAAGGTCCGCGGCGTGGTTGATGGCCGTCCCTTCCGTGGTTCATTCATGGCCCTCGGCGACGGCACGCACAAGCTGCCGATCAAGGCCGACGTGCGCAAGGTCATCGGCAAGGAAGCGGGTGATACCGTGACCGTCCGCTTGGAGGAGCGCATCGAGGACTAGAGCGGAGGTCACAGCCGATGAGCGTTCGGCGTCTCGACGATATACCTGGCTTCAACATCGACCGGGTGGCCGCGGCGGCCGGGGACGATCCGGATGTGCTCCGCCTCGAGAACCTGGATACCGACATACCGCCACCGGCCGAGGCAGTCGTGGCTACTCGGGATGCGATCGGCCTGGACGAGGCGAACAGCTGGCTACCGTTCACCGGTCGAGACGACCTCAAGGAATCTGTCGCTGCGCACATCGTTCGCCGCGGCGGGCCTCGGTACGATGGACCGAGGGAGATTGTCATCACCTGCGGCGAGGGCGACGCGATGCTCGATGCCCTGTTCTGTATCACCGACCCAGGTGACGAGGTGATCCTCACGGATCCCACATATGCCGGCATGATCAACCGGGTGCGCCTCGTCGGGGCTGTCCCGAGGCTGGTACCGCTGCGCGTCGTCAATGGCGAGTGGCGCCTTGATCTCTCCGCTCTGAGCTCCACTGTCGGCGAGCGTACGCGCGTCGTCTTCGTCAACAACGCCTCGTTCCCCACCGGCTGGGTGGCCAGCGACGAGGAGTGGGACGCGCTCGCCGACGTCTGCCGGCAGCACGACCTGCGGCTGCTCTACTGGGGGGGCTTCGAGAGTGTCCTGTACGACGGCCGCACCGTCAAGCATCCCGCGGCGTTGTCCGGCATGCGCGACCGCACCATCACTGTCGGATCGGTCACGTTGGAGCAGCGGATGATCGCCTGGCGGATCGGTTGGGTGGTGGCGCCGGGCGAGCTCGTGAACGACGTTTCGCGCGTTCACATCTACAACGGGCTGGTGCCGAGCGGCTTCGCTCAAATCGGTGCGCGCGCGGCGCTCGAGGCGTCAGATGAACACCTGACTCACGCCAACGCTGAGTGTCAACGCCGGCGCGACGCGACAATCGAGCAACTTGCCGGACTTCCCGCTGTCCGGCCCGCCGGTGGCTGGTCGCTGCTCCTCGACGTCGCGTCGCTCGGTCTCGACTGCGTTGAGGTTTCCGGACGCCTGCTCGAGCACAAGGTCGCGGCCACGCCGATGCGCGGGTGGGGAGGGGCCGTCGCCGATCGCCACGTCCGCTTCGTTTTTAGCAACGAACCGGTCGAGAGACTCGGCTTGCTCCGCGAACGCCTCGACGCAGCCCTTGCTGCTCTTCACGCCCAACCGCGTCGGTCGAGATAGCCGTTCTCCAGGGCGAAACTCACGAGCTCGGCCCGCCTGCGGAGTCCGAGCTTGACCAGCAGGTTGGCACGGTGAGCCTCGGCTGTGCGCGGCGATACGCCGAGGCGCTCAGCGACCTCGAGGTTGGTGTGACCCATGGCGAGCAGTCGCAGAACGTCTTGCTCGCGCGCGGTGAGTCCGCCGCCGGCGACGTCGCTGTTCTCGTGGCCTCGCCGCGCCAGCACTGCTCCGAGCGAGGGCGCGAGGTACCGCTCACCGCGATGCAAGCTGCGGAGGGCGTCGACCAGATCACTTGCCGAGGCATCCTTGGGGCTGTATCCATTCGCCCCAGCGGCGAACGCCGCCTCGACCTCGCTGGCCTCGGTCACCGTTGTGAAAACCAGGATCGCCGACCGGCGGAAGCGGTCACGCAGTCGCTCAACGACGACGCGGCCGCGCGTGCCCTGCAGGTTGGTCTCGGCGACGATGACGTCTGGATCGGGCTCGAAACTGAGTGCCTCGTCAAGTCGGGAGGCGACTCCCATGACCTCGATGTTCGGCTCGCGCTCGAGAAGAGCCCGCAGTCCTGCCAGTACCACTGTCTGCGGGTCGAGTAGCGCTACGGCCACCCTTGCAATCACCTGTACGTCGGCTCCAAGGGTGCTCTCCGACAAGGGCGCCATCAATGGGCTTGAGCTCATGGTCGATCCCCTCGGGCGGATGCCATCAGGCCGCTTGTCCAGTGATATGACTGGATGGTACTTTACTGCCCACTTTCCTGACGGCCGCCGGGACCCATCCCGAGGGCACGGATGCCCTCGCTCGGAGGTGTTGCCGTGCGCCGTTGGCTATTCGTGCATCGGGCTCAGATCGTTCCAGTGCTGGGCTGCGCCGTAGGCCTTGCCCTGTTCAGTTCGCTCTTGGGGATCTTGCCCCCGACGGAGCTTCCGGTCGTCGGCCACCCGCTCTAGGTAGAGGACCCCGGTTGTTGGCTGGACCGGCGTCCAGCCGTCAGCCCTGCAGTACGATCCCACCGGTTCACTTGACGGGGGGGCGTGGCGCGTGAGCCACGCCCCCTCATCGTTGGACGTAACCACGCCGGGGGAACAAGACGAGCATGGCCGCAGGAGCAACTTCGCGAGCCGCGATTCCCAAGGCTGCCGCATTTGAGGTTGGCCAGCGCATCAAAGCCCGACGGCAGGCGCTTGGTCTGACCCAAGCCGTCCTTGCCGGGGAGGAGCTCACCAAGCAGCTGATCTCGCAGATCGAGAGTGGCCAGACACGACCGTCGTCCACGAGCCTCGCCCTGATCGCCGGGCGTCTCCGGGTGGGGGTGGATGACCTACTCGGTCCCACGCTCGAAACCTACAGCGGCCGAGACGCTGACGTCGCATACGGTCTGCGGTCGGCAGCGGCCATGCTTGCCTCAAACGAACCCGACCGTGCTCTTGAGGCTCTCGGCACGCTGACGAGCACTCACCTCAAACCGGCGCAACGTGTCGTGTTCCACCGGCTCCTTGCCGACATTGAGCTCGCGCACGGCAACGCCTCGGAAGCCTTGACCAATGCTCTGATCGCGTGCCGTCATTCGGGTGACAGCGACGACGCAGAACAAGCTGCGTTGGCCCATAACGCCGTTGGCCGAGCTCAGTTCCACCTCAATCGGCTTCCGGCAGCGATCCGCTATTACGACACGGCGTTGGAGTTTGCCCAGGGCGAGACCGTCGACCCAGCGCTGCTTGCGCGGATCCAGACCAATCGAGGAAACGCCCTGATGAGACTCGGTGATTCGGAAGCCGCCACGACTGCGTACGAGCAGGCACGGCTAGCGGCCGAGAATGCCGAGAATCTGCGGTCGCTGGCACTCGCGTATATGGGGCTCGGTGAGGCGTCGCGCGAGCGTGGTGACTACTCGCGCGCAATCGCACACATGGAGTTGGCCGTCGACCTCTTCGATCGCCTCGAGAGTCGCCACCTTCAGGTCCACAACCTGCACAACCTCGGCGAGGTGTGCGCCGAGCGAGGTGACGTCGTCGCCGCTCGTCACCACTTTGAAGCGGCGCTTGCTGCAGCGACCACAATGGGCGACGCCACGCCACGAGGGTACGCCCTCGAACGGCTGGCAGCTTTGGACGTGGCTCAGGATGCGGCGCTCAAGGCAGTCGCTCTGGCCGAGGAGGCGATCGGAATCGCCCGGGAGATTCGTGACGGTGATCTCCTCGCCCGCGCTCTGGCGACGTTCGGAGACGCCTGCCAGCGTCTGGGCGACGCCGACCAGGCAGACTCCGCTTACCGGGACGCACTGGCCCAGGGGAACGCTGCGAGCGGACGCGCTGTCCGTCAGGTGCTGATGCAGCAGGGAAACATGCTCCGGCAGCGCGGCGACTACGAGGCGGCAACGAGAGCGTTCGAGGGTGCGGCGCGAATGCGCGGATAGGGTTGAGCCCCATCCTTTTCTGAGGGCCGCGCTGATGCCCGCAGGCGCCGTCTCGACCCGGGAGGGCCAGGTGACAGACGGCAACCGCTGCAAACCGGCTGCAAACCCCCGGTCGATGATCCCCTCGTCGGGTCCACCCACGAGGAGAATCGGCATGGCAAAGGCAGAGAACAAGGACTTCAGCCATCCGGACGAGACGCGGACCTTCGAACGGGGTCGCGTCGACCTGGTCAAGATCGGCGGAGCTGAGATCGGCCGACTCACGCTGGAGCCGGGATGGCGGTGGCGCGATCACGTGAAGCCGATCGCCGGCACCGAGCTCTGTGAGGCGCCGCATTTCCAGTACCACGCAGCGGGCACACTGCACATCCTGATGGCCGATGGCACCGAGTTCGATACGGGACCTGGCCAGGTCACGGCCCTGCCCCAGGGGCACGACGCATGGGTGGTCGGCGACGAGCCGGTCGTCCTCGTCGACTGGTGGGGTGCCAGCAACTACGCCAAGGGCTCGTGAGGATGAGCAGCGGCTGCGTCGACGCATTCACCGAGGCCATCAAGTCGGCAGGCATCGCCACACTGGACGGCGTGTTCAGCGCGGACGCTGTCGTCGATGCAACCGTGCCCAACTGGCGCTTCAGCATCCGCGGCGAGGCGGCGATCAAGGCTGAGTTCGCGCGCTGGTACGCGGATCCCGCCCGTTTCGAGGAGCTGCGGCGCACGCCGCTTCCCGATGGTGAGCTCGTCGAGTACCTGCTCGCCTGGGAGGAGGACGGTGTGCCCCACGCGTCGCACCAGGCGCACCGGCTCGAGATCGCCAACGGGTTGATCACCAGGGACACCGTCTGGTGCGGTGGTCGCTGGCCGGCGTCGCTGCTTGCCGAGATGGAGGCGGCAGCGCAGGCCGCGGTGTGACGCAGTGAGCATGACCGAGACAGCCATCCGCGTCGCATCCTCTGTCGCGGACCTCCTCGCCGGGGCAACCGACGTACGGCCGATGAAGACGGGCGATTCGCTGTCGGGGTGCAGGTTCGAGCACCTGTACCTCGACGGTGAGCCGCACGTCGTCAAGTATCTGTGCGTCGACGACGACTGGATCATGCGCGCCAGCGGCGACATCCACTGCCGCCAGGGCCTCCTCTGGCGCTCGGAACTGCCCAGCCGGCTCCCGTCAGTCATTGATCACACAGTCGTGGGTCTCGCCGGGTACCGCACGCCAACAGGTCGCGATGGCGTCGCTCTGCTGATGCGCGATGTCGGCGGCTACTTTGTCGCCGAGGGCAGCTCGTCGCTGCCCGACGAGCAGCACCTGCATTTCATCGACCACATGGCCGAGCTGCATGCATCGCTCTGGGGGTGGCATGACGACATCGAACTGATGTCGTTTGGCCTGATGTACACGATGCTGACTCCGGTCACCTCGGCGGTCGAAGCGGGGCTCGCGGGAACAGCGTCCGTCCCGCCGGCCCTCGCCCCTGGATGGGCACGTCTGCGCACGGCAGCGCCCAGAGCAGCTGACATCATCATGCCGTTGCTCGCCGACCCCGGACCGCTCATCGAGGGGTTGATGCAGACACCGTCCAGCTTCCTCCACGGCGATTGGAAGCTCGGCAACCTCGGTTCGCATCCCGACGGGCGAACCATCCTCGTCGACTGGGATCGCTCCTGCGAAGGTCCACCGTGCTTCGAGCTTGCCTGGTACCTCGCCGTCAACTGCGACAGGATGGCAATGTCGAAGGAGGCGGCCATCGACGCCTACCGCGCGTCACTGGAGCGGCGGGGGATCGACACCGGGTCTTGGTGGCAGACGCAGCTGGCGCTGAGCCTGCTGGGTGGATTGCTCATGCTCGGCTGGTCAAAGACAGGCGGTGACCCACAGGAGATCGGCTGGTGGGAGGACCGAACGCTGGAGGCCGCACGCTACCTGCCGTGACAACGCCTTCGGCGACACCGATGACGACGCTGAGCGGCTACAGCGGCGACGCCTGGGCACAGGGGCCGGAGCGCATCTACAACCGCCTGGCGCAGGCTCTGGTCGACTTCTCGCCAGTGTCGCTGCGCGGCACTCGCGTTCTCGACGTTGGCGCCGGAACAGGCGCGGCCTCACGCGCGATCGCCGGCGCAGGTGGCAGTCCCGTCGCCGTCGACGTCGAGCTGGACATGCTCCGCCACCAGCGCGACCGGCTGGGTCCTGCGGTGGCCGGCGACATACTCCACCTACCTTTCGCCGGCGACGCCTTCGACGTGTCCGTTGCAGCCTTCGTCCTCGCCCATGTCGCCGAACCGCAGCTCGCGCTGCGTGAGATGGCACGGGTGACGCTTCACGATGGTGCGGTGCTTGCGGTGACGTTCAGCGCGACCAACGAACAACCGGTGAAGCAGATCGTCGACGGCGTGCTGGTGCAGCACGGCTATCGATTTCCCGACTGGTATGTCGATCACAAACGCATCGGAGAGCCGGCGATCGCCACCGCCGAAGCTCTCCGCGAACGCGCCGACGCCGCGGGACTCGGCGATGTCGCGGTCGAGGAGCGCGAGGTCGACATGGGTGTGCTCACCGCCGAGGCGATCGTTGGTTGGCGGTTGGGAATGGCCCACGTCGCACCCTTCGTCGAGCAGCTCTCCGCGGAGCAGCGCGCCCGTCTTCGAGACGAGGCGACGGCTGCGGTGGCGCGTGGCGACCTCCGCCTGGGGCTGCGCACGGTGATGCTCGCGGCGCGGACGCGGTCCTAGCGGCGCTCAGCGCACCGCAGCAGTCCTGCGCAGCGCCTCCATCTGTCGCGCAGCATGAGCGCGCAACCCGTCGGCGTGCTCACCGGCGTTGGCCGCGAGGCTCGCCACCCGTGTTTCGGCAAGGTCCCACCAACGCTCGACGGCAAACGTCTGGGCGGCCTCGGCGGTGAGCCACCAGGCTTCGAGGCCGGCGCATCGGTCCAGCGAGAGCAGCACCGTCTCAACGGACTCCAGCACCACCGGTTCATCGATCATCGCCCGCGCTCGCGCGCCGAGAAGCCGGCCCAACATCCCGTATTTCACGGCACCGACATGCTCGGCGTCCTCGACGACCTCGTCGGCGATGGTCACCGCGTCGACGCCGGCGCCGTGGGCAAGGGCAAGTCGCCCTTCCATGGTCCGGCGACGGAGCACATGGCGCCACGCATACGCCTGGGGCAAGCGCTGCAGCGGTGCTACATCGTCGAGCAGCCGTCGTGTCGCTGCGAGATCCCCCGCAAGGAGTCGCCCTTCGGCAAGGTCGAGCAGGGCATGCGCCTGCGCCTCCACGTATTCGATACGGCGCGCGGTCTCGAGGCCCCGTTGATTGCACTCGTCGGCCGCGTCGAGGGCACCGAGGTTGCGCAACAACCAACCGCGAGTGTTGTCACCGCGCCCCAGGAAGCGGGTCACGTTCTGCCTCTCGATCGCATCGTCGAGTGCGGCGAGGCTGCGGAATGCCTCGCTGCAGCGGCCCAGGGCGCCGTAGGCGAGTGCGCGGGTGAAGTGCACGTGCGGCGAGGCGAAGAGATGTCCACCGAGGCTGCCTTCGCCGCCCGTCGGCGCGACGGTCTCGAGCGTTTCCTCAGGCCGACCCAGGTGCACGCGAAGAAACCCACGCCACACCGAGGGAACGTCGATGCCTGAGTTGCGGGCGACCTCCATCGCCTCGTCCATGAACCGTTCGGCTTCGGGAAGGTCGCCGACGGCGTGGCGTTCGCGACCGCCGAGCAGGAGCAGCGACGCGCGGGTGACCGCCTCGTCGCTGAGGCGCAGTCCCTGCTCAGCCAGCCGGCGCGCCGTGACGAAATCGCGCTGGTAGTAGGCGGCAAAGCCTGCGACCTCGAGCGCCGGTGCTCCCGCGCCCTGAGCCAACGCCGCGCTGGCGTCGTCACCGGCCGCGGCATATCGGCCCGACATGACTCGCACGATGGCGCGGTCGAGCAGAGACGAGGGCGTGGCGCGAAGGCCGACGGCGCGATCGAGAAGCCGCTCGGCCTCGGGGTAGTCGTAGCGCTGCCTGGCGATGACGGCAGCGCTCACCAGCGCCGTTGACTCCAGTTCCTCGTCGCCGCCGGCGCGGGCGTGATACGCGATATCGAGCGGATCGGCATGCGAGCGAGCAGCCAGCGATCGCGCCGCCTCGCGGTGGACCAGCGCCCTCCGCGGCGCGGTGGTGCCGGCGACGAGCGCCTCGCGCACCAGCGCATGGCGGAACACGAAGCTCGACTCGCCGACGGCGAGAAAGTGCCGTCGCACGCCCTCCTCCAGATGGTCCAGCAGTGTCGCAGCCGGAGCGTGAAGCACCGCGGAGAGCAGGTCGAGGTCCACCTCTGGCCCCAGCACGGCGGCGGTCATGAGCGTCGGCGCCGCTGCGCCCGCGCGAGCGCAGCGCTCGGTGATGGCGTCGAGGAGGGAAGTGGGCAGCTCCTCGGACGGACCCCCACGCGCCAGCTCGACGACCAGCAGCGGGTTGCCACCGCTGCGCGCATGCAGTGTCGCAGCGGCATCGCTGCCGACGATGGTCGCGACGGCGGCGAGGTCGAGGGGTCCCAGCGTGATGGACAAGGGCGTATGCACCGGTAGCCCCTCCTCGGGGCGTCTGCTGACCAGCACAACCAATCGCGCATCTGGTTGTCGGCGCTGCAGGTACTGCAACCATTCGAAGGTTGCGGCGCTGGCGAGATGAACGTCGTCGATGATCAAGGCGACGGGTGCCGCCTGGGCCAGACGTTCGAGCAGACTGGCGAGCGCGCCGAAGAGCATCGCCTGCCGGGCACCCGGGTCGGGAATCACCGCAAGTGACGACACCGGTGCGGCATCGTCCGTCGTCACCGCACGACGGTCGAGGAGCGGTCCCAGGAGAAGGCGATCGGATGCCAGAAGCGCGGTGACCTCATCGGCGTCGAGCGAGCGCAGGTGAGCGCTCAGCGCGTCGAGGACGGCTTGGAGAGGAAGCGCGCGTCCCAGCTCGTCGCACCGCCCCACGAGGACCAGCGCTCCCGACGTCGAGACGCGCGCCGCCCAGGTGTCGAGCAAGCGCGTCTTGCCGATGCCCGCCTCGCCCTCGACGCCGACCATGACCATGCGCCCCTCGCGAGCGCGCTCGAGGGCGCCATCGATGACGGCCAGCTCCGCTGAACGTCCGGGGAGGTGGTATGCATCCGCCCGTGCACCACGCTCAGATGCTGCAAGCTGGGGCGCCGACACTCCGATCACGACTCCGGCGACCGGCAGTCCTTTGAGCACGGCCACGTGCGCGGCCTGAGTCTCGTCGCTGGGATCGACGCCGAGGTCGTCGTCGATGCGTGCCCGCGTGCGTTCGTAGAGGGCGAGCGCCGACGCACGCCGGCCCATGCTGGAGAGCGCTGCCAACGCCAGTCGTAACGCCGTCTCGTCGTAGGGATCGCGATCCAGCGCATCCTCGGCGAACTCTGCCGCGGTGACCGCATCGCCACTGTGCAGAGCGACCTCCGACCCAAGGTGCCGCGCGCCGGCGACCAGGCGCTCCGCCACGCCTCGATGGATGCTGATCCATTCGGCGTCGGGCTCGTCGGCGAGCAACGGACCCCGGAACATGGTCAGAGCTCCCTCGACCGCCGCACGGGCCGACGCCGGATTCCCCTGCAAGAATCGGCGTCGAGCCTCGTCCACCAGCTCCTCGGCCGCGACGACGTCGATCCAGTCCATGCGAAATGCGTAGCCGGCGTCGCTCCGGACAAGCCTCTCGGCCCCCACGACGCTGCGCAGCCGGCTCACCAGGACGGCCACCTGGTCGCCCGGTCGCGCCGGCGGCTCGACATCCCACAACGCCTCGACGATGGCATCGAGATGTACCGGTGCGCCGCGGGCAACCGCGAGCATCTTGAGCAGCGTCCGTGCCTTCCGGCTTCCGAGCCGCTGCGTGTCGATGCCCTCGACTTCGAACGCACCCAGCAGCCGGACGCGGATCCCCTCCCGCATGGGCTCATTGTGGACCGCGGACTGGGTCGGGGTCATGATCCGGTTAAATCCCCGCCACAGTGATCACCGGCATGCGCGTCCTCGTGACCGGCGCATCGGGCAAGGTCGCATTGCCCATCGCGCGCGCGCTCGCCGCGGCGGGCAACGAGGTGTACGGCCTGGCACGCTTCGCCGAGGGTGGCGGGACGTCGACGCCGGGCGCGCAGGCAGCGCTTGCCGCTGTGGGCATCACCCCAATTGCCGGCGACGTGGGACGCATCGACATGGCCACGCTTCCCGATGTCGACTACGTGTTCCATGCCGGCGCCGCGCTGTCGACCGCGTTCGAGGTGGACCCGCGCTGGTCATTCGAGGTCAACGCCCAGGCCACGGGACGGATGATGGCGCGGTATCGGGACATCGCCGGCTTCGTCTACTGCTCGTCGGGCTCGGTGTATCGCTATCAAGGACAGCGTCCGCTGCGCGAGGACGACCCTCCGGGCGAGCACCTCGGCATCTACAGCTGGTCGAAGGTCGCCGGCGAGAACGTCGTCACCTTTGCCTCTCGCCAGTGGGGAATCCCGGCGACGATCATCCGCATCTTCTCGACCTACGGTCCGCTCGGCGGTGCCCCGGCCGGCCGCCTGGCGCTGATCCTCGCCGGCAAGGCCGTGCCGCTTCACCCGCAGGCGCCGAACAACTACAACCCCATCTACGAGGACGACTACGTCGCGCTCGGCATCCGCGCACTCGAGGTGGCCGGAACGCCGCCGATCACCGTCAACTGGGCGGGCAGCGAGACGGTGAGCGCCGAGGACTACTGCGCGTACCTGGCGGAGCTCGCCGGCCGTGAGCTGCGCATCGACTACACCGCAGACGCGTACTACGCGTTGTGGCCCGACGTCTCCTATATGCACGAGGTGCTGGGGCGAACCCAGGTGCACTGGCGCGACGGCATGCGCCGCATGGTGGAAGCGCTGCACCCCGAGCTTCGCGCGGGTGCATCGAACTCAGTCGGCGGTTCGACAGTCGAGGGCTGAGCGATGATGAAGCCGTGCCATCGTGGGCCCCGGGGGCGCGACCACGTGCCATGTTCCGTGACCGCATCAGCCTCCTGGTCGCTGGGGCAACCGGTGCAGTGCTGGCCGTGGGCATCGCCGTGGCCGCCTGGCCCCGTTAGCGGTCGAGCCGGAACGCGCTGATATCCCGCTGGGTGCGCCCGGTCGTGGCGAGGTCTGCCGCGATGTCGCCGAACACCGAGGCGAACTTGAAGCTGTGGCCGCTGCAGCCGCCGGCGACGGTGATGCGCTCCTGACCTGCGGGCGAGCCGAGGAGGAAATGCTCGTCGGGTGTGTTGGTGTACATGCACACCACAGAGCGGCGGCACCGCGACCAGACGCCGCGCAGCCGCCTCGCGGCGAACTCCTGCAACGGGGCGAGGTCCGATGGCGTCACGTTGCGGTCGAGGCTGTCGGGATAGGCGCGACGGCCTTCGTGGTGCACGGCAAGTTTGATGGTCTCGTCGTCGAGACTGGGTAGCCCATAGCGGATTCGCCCGCCGGCCAGCTCCCTGACGAACACCGGGAAGCGTTGCGGCTCAAAGGCGCTCGGATCGTCGAGCTCGAACCAGGCAAGCACCTGGCGCTCCACCGTAAGCCGTGGCGCCAGTGACGGAATCAGCTCACCGGTCCACGCGCCGGCGGCGACGACACAGTGACCGGCTCGCAGGCTGCTGCCGTCGGCGAGGTGAAGCGACACCGCATCGTCACCGGCGTCAAGGGAGAGAACGGCGGTGCTGCGATTGACGGTCGCGCCACGCGCCTGCGCGGCGTCGAGCGCGGCGGCGATGCACAGCTCGGGTCGGAGCAGCCCCGCCTGCGCGTCCCAGACAACGGCGTCGCCATACTCGAGGACGTGCTGTGGGTAGCGTGCGGCAGCCTCCTCGCGCTCGAAGACGCGGTGCTCGAGACCGTGTGCCCGAGCGCTGGCCAGGGTACCGCTGACGATCTCGCCATCGGCCGGTCCGATCATCAGCGCGCCGGTGACGGTGAGCAGCTCGGCGTTGCCGGCGCGCTCCAGCTCGCGCCAGAGCGCGAATGCCGCCTGCAGCAGAGGGACGTAGAAGGCGCCCTCGGCGTACGCGGTGCGGATGATGCGTGACTCGCCGTGCGACGAGCCGAGCTCATGCGGCGGTTCGAAGCGATCGAAGCCCACGGCGGCGACGCCACGCTCGGCGAGCCGCCACAGGGTCATCGATCCCATCGCGCCCAGCCCGACGACGGCGACATCGGTGTCGACGCTCATGCGCGGTCCGCGTGGGGCCGAGGCACACGTGCCAGGAACGGTGCCAACCAGCGCGGAGTCCACCAGTTGGCGTCGCCCATCAGGCGCATCGCCGCGGGCACGATGAGCGCGCGCACGATGGTGGCATCGACGAGGATGGCGAGCGCTCCACCCAAGCCGATGATCTTCAGCGTCGTCAGCTGGCCCAACCCGAAGGAGGCGACGACGACGATCATGATCAGGGCCGCGCCGGTGACCAGTGGCGCGCTGCGCTCCAGGCCGGCGGCGATGGCGCGACGCGTGTCGCGGTCGCGCATCCACTCCTCCTGGATGCGCGTCAGGATGAAGACCTCGTAGTCCATCGACAAACCGAAGAGCACGCAGAAGAGAATGATCGGCACCCCTGGGTCGATCGGCGCCGGGGTGAAGTCGAGAAGGCCGCTGAAGTGGCCCTGCTGGAAGACGAACACCAGGGCGCCGAACGACGTCGAGATGGAGAGGAGATTCATCAGCACAGCCTTGAGCGGCAGCACCACCGAGTGGAAGAGCAGAAGCAGGACGAGGTAGGTCGCCAGCAGCACGAAACCGATGGCGAAGGGAATGCGCTGGTTGATGTAGTCGACGAAGTCGACGTCGAACGCCGTCTGACCGGTGACGAGCAGCTGGCTGCCCGGTGGCGGCGGAACCGACCGAATCGCTGACACCAACGCTCGCGAGGCGTCGCTCAACTCCGTCGATGCGGCGTCGACGCGGATGAAGACGAGGTCTGTGCCCACCGTTGTGGAGACCGCGGTGCGAGCCTCGGCGGGAAGCTGCGTAAGCGGCATGGCGTAGAGCTGCTGGAACTGCGCGCGGCTCAGTCCGCGATCGGCAGGAACGACGTCGGTGACCCGCAGCACACCAGGCTGCCGCTCGAGCTGCCGGCTCAGGTCCCACAGCGCCCCGACATGCCCCGGTGTCAGCGGTGGTTGGCCGTCGGTGTAATGCAGCACCACGTCGATGTGCGTCTGCGCCGTGCTGGGAAACTGCTGGGCGAGCAGCTCGGCGCCGCGGCGCGACTCGAAGCTCGACGGCAGCACGACGAGGTGGTCGGTGCCGAAACGGATCTGGGTGAAGGGGATGAAGGCGACGAGGAGCACGGCGACGGAGGTGACCAGGACAGCGACGGGATGCTGCATGACGCCCATCGCCAGTCGATGCCAGCGACCCTGTCCAGGTTCGCTGGTGCGCACCCTGCGGATGCGGAGACGATCGACGCGCGGGCCGAGCATGGCGAGCAGCGCGGGAAGGAAGCTCAGCGCGTAGGCGACGGCGAGGAGCACGACCCCGCACACCGCCAGGCCGAACGGCGCGAGAAACGTGCCCTTGAAGAAGAGCAGCCCGAGCAGGCTGATGGCGACCGTCATCCCCGAGACGGCGATGGCGCGGCCCGCGGTCGACAGGGTGATGGCCAGTGCATCAGGGATGTCCCGGCCGTGCCCCAGCTCCTCACGAAAGCGGGCGACGATGAACAGCGAGTAGTCGATGCCGAGTCCGAGGCCGAGGAAGATCACCACGTTCTCGGCGGCGCCGTCGACGTTCATCAGGTGGGTCAACACCGCCACCACCGCGAGCCCGCTGAGCACGGCCACCACCGCAGTCCCCAGCGGCAGGAGCGCTGCGACGACACCGCCGAAGACCATGAGCAGGAGGAGCACCGACAAGGGCAGCGACAGCTTCTCGCCCGTGGCCGCGTCGTTCTTGGTGCCGCGGTCGTAGTCGCTCTGGATCGCGCCGTTGCCGGTGGCGACCAGGTCGAGCACCGGCGATGTGATGCGGGGCCGGATCTCCTCATAGACCACGCGGCCGCTGTTGATCGTGCCGATGGTGATCAATGCGTGGTGCTTGTCGGCGGAAACGCGTGACGAGTCGAGCGAGCCGTCGGACCTGTACGGCGTGGTGGTGTCGAGGACGAGGTGGTCGTTCGCCAGCGGCGCCAGCGCCTGGTCGAGCGCCACGCGGAACTTCGGCTGGTCGACGGTCAACGTTGAGCTCGATGCGATCAGCGTTGTCGTTGCTTCGCCGGAAGGCAGTTCGCGATGGAGCAGGTCGCCGGCCCTGGCCGACTCCGCGTCGATGGTGTTGTCGCCATGGAAGTCCGAACCGATACTCAGCAGCGCGACAGACGCGACGAGCAGCAGCATGCTGAGGCCGAGGACCATCCGTCGGTGGCGGTGGATGACTCGCGCCCAGCGGTCGAGCATCAGCGCCTCTCGTCGACCAGGGGGTCGCGCCTCAGCCTCGTGAGTCGCAGACGGGCGATGCGCCAGGTGTCACCGTCCTTGACGTAGTCCTCGTGGTATCGGCCCGAGCCCGACCAGCCGGCGCGCGGTGATCCCGCGGCAAGCTCGACACGGTCCGACATCGCCCACTTCGCGGAGGCGGTGCGCTCGCCGGTGAACTCCAACGCCTCCAGCTCGGCGTGGTGGACGCTGCGCCCGCCGGAGAGCAGGTCGCTGATGTGTGCGACGATCCCCTGCCGGCCCTGCGGGTGATCTGCACCCGCCACCACCGCGTCGTCGGTGAAGACGTCGCCGAGCTCAGCCCAGCGCTGCTCGTCGATGTATCGGAGGTAGCGAGACTTGAGCTGCCGGATCGCCTCGACGTCGGCCGGCCGACGAGCCCCAGGCTGCGGCGCGGATGGGATGCTCACGGCAGGCGCTAGGGTAGCGGCGTGAATTCGGCAGCGCGGGCTGCGCTGGGCGAAGCCACGCCCGAATCCGTCCGCGTCCTCGTCGTCGAGGACGACCGCGCGCTGCGACACGCGGTGGTCTCGGCGCTGGAGCAGGCGCGGTACGCCGTCGAGATCGCCGGTGACGGCATCCGCGCGGCGGAGACCCTGCGCTCGGGCACCTTTGACGTCGTCCTGCTCGACATCGGCCTGCCCTTCGCGGACGGCTGGCACGTGCTGCGGACGCTCGAGGGACGGCGCGTTCCCGCGGTCATCGTCATCAGCGCCCGCGGTGAGGAGCGCGACAAGGTGCGCGCCCTGGACATGGGTGCCGACGACTACCTGGCCAAGCCCTTCGGCGCCGACGAACTGCTCGCCCGTCTCCGCGCGGTGCTGCGCAGGGTGCGGCCTGTCGATGTCGAGAAGGCGGTGGTCGCCAGGGCTGCGGGCGTCACCGTCGATCTCCGCGCCAGGACGGTGCTTCGTGAAGGCGTCGAGGTGCGGCTGACGCCGACCGAGTTTGCGCTTATCGCCGAGCTCGCCCGCGACGCCGGCCGGGTGGTCGATCACCGCACCCTCCTGCAGCGGGTGTGGGGGCCCGAGTATGCGGGAGAGCGCAACTACCTGTGGACGTTCATCCAGCGGCTGCGGGGGAAGCTGGAGGCCGACCCCGCCGCGCCGCACGTCGTCGTCACCGTCGGCCGCCAGGGATACCGGTTCGGTCCGCCGGCAACCCAACCCGACCCCGGAGCGTTGCCCGGTTGACCCTGCCCCGGCGTCCGTTGAGCCTTCGTTGAGGGTGGCCTGGGTACCGTCCAGTCAGTGGATATCCAGAGCGAGATTGGGCGCGGGCTCTTTGGAATGCGCGTGCTCGACGAGGAGGGGCATTACCTCGGCCGCGTCGCCGGCGTGGTGCACCACTCATCAGGCTTGCACAGCGCGCTGGTCTCGCGCCGCTTCTGGCTGTTCCACCGAGGCACGGCGGTGCCGTTGGAGAAGGCAAGGATCGAGGGCGGGCGCGTCTACGTCAACGCGCGCCCCCGCCGGGTGTCGATTGCAGCGAGTCACAGCTGAGGGGACGCCATGCCGCTTGACCTTCTCATGATCCTCATCCTGGCGGTGCTCACGCTGCTGAGCTTCGTCTACATCGCAGCACTGGGCAAGATCTGACATGGACAACGTCTGGGCGTACGCGGTCGCGGGTGTGATCGCGCTGGTCACCACCATCTATCTGTTCGCCGCGATGGTCTTCCCGGAGCGATTCTGACGTGGCCTACGAGATCATCGCGCCGGTAGTCACCTTCGCGGTGCTCCTGGTCTGCGCCTGGTACCTGGGCGGCTTCATGGTCAAGGTGTTCAAGGGCGAGCGCACCTTCCTGCACCGCGTCCTGCGCCCCGTCGAGCGCGGCATCTACAAGGCGACCGGCATCGACGAGGAGAAAGAACAGAGCTGGAAGGGATACCTCGTCGCACTGATGCTCGTCACCGTGCTCAGCCTGGTCTTCACCTATGTGATCCTGCGGTACCAGGACAAGCTGCCTTTCCAGTCACAGCTCAACCCCGCCGGCCAGTCCGGGGTTCCCGCCGACCTCTCGCTCAACACGGCGATCAGCTTCACCACCAACACCAACTGGCAGAACTACACCGGCGAAGCGACGATGAGCTACCTCTCGCAGATGCTGGCTCTCGCCTTTCACCAGTTCCTCTCGGCGGCGACCGGAATCGCCCTGGCCATCGCCCTGGTGCGCGGCATCGCGCGACACACCGCCAAGACCATCGGCAACTTCTACGTCGATATCACCCGGGCAACCGTGTACATCCTGATCCCGCTGTCGCTCATCGCCACCATCATCTTCGTCGCCAACGGCTCGATTCAGAACTTCAGCCAGTACACCAACGCCAGCGGCCTCGGCAAGATCGGGCAGGTCATCGCCCAGGGCCCGGTCGCGTCGATGGAAGCGATCAAGGACGTGGGCAACAACGGTGGCGGCTATTTCAACGCCAACAGCGCCCATCCCTTCGAGAACCCCAACGGCTTCACCAGCGCTTTCATCATCTTCCTGATGCTGCTCATTCCCTTTGCACTATTCATCACGTACGGCAAATGGGTGGGCAAGGTGCGCCAGGGCATCGTGCTCTTCTCCGCTGCGGCTGTATTGCTGTTCACCGGCATGGGCATCGCGGCGTACTACGAGCAGGCGGGCAATCCCGCGATCACCACGGGCGCCACCCAGGCGATGTCGCCGACACAGTCGGGCGGCAACATGGAAGGCAAGTCGGTGCGCTTTGGCTCGGTGGAGTCGGCGCTGTTCGGCACGGTGACGACGGGCACGAGCACGGGATCGGTGATCAGCTCGCACGACAGCTGGACTCCGCTCGGTGGCATGGTGCCGCTGGTTCTCATCCAGCTCGGCGAGATCGCTCCCGGCGGCATCGGCGCGGGGCTCTATTCCATCGTGGTGTTCGCCATCCTGTCGGTGTTCATCGCCGGTCTGATGGTCGGGCGAACGCCTGAATACCTGGGCAAGAAGATCGAGGGCCGCGACGTGAAGTACGCCGCGCTGTCCATCCTCGTCGTGCCTGCGGTCATCCTCGGATTCACCGCGTGGGCGGTGCTCGCCGCCCGAGGTCAGGCCAACCCGCTCTACCCGGGCACGGGGCCGAGCAATCCCGGCCCGCACGGGTTCACCGAGATCCTCTACGGGTATTCGTCGACCGAGGGCAACAACGGCAGCGCCTTCGCCGGCCTGAGTGGCAACAACCTCTTCTACAACACCACGCTGGGCGCGTCGATGTGGATCGGGCGATTCATGGAGATCATCCCCATCCTCGCTCTCGCCGGCAGCCTGGCGAAGAAGAAGCTGGTGCCCGCCAGCGCCGGCACGTTTCCCACCGATCGGCCGCTGTTCGTCGGTCTGCTGGTCGGCGTCATCCTCATCGTCGGCGCGTTGACCTTCCTGCCCGCGCTGGCGCTTGGCCCGATCCTCGAGCACTTGCAGCTGCCCCACGCCGCGACCAGCTTCATCGGAGCGCACTGATGGCCGTCGCCAACCCAGCAGCCCAGATGCCGTCGCCAACCGGTTACCGCCGGCGGCGCCGCAGCAGCGTTCTCGACCCGGAGATCCTCATCCCCGCGCTGCGCGACAGCTTCACGAAGCTCGACCCGCGTTGGCTGGCTCGAAATCCGGTCATGTTCGTCGTCGAGATCGGCTCGGTCATCACCACGTGGTTCTTCGTCGCCAGCTTCTTCGGCGGCGGTGGCAGCAGCACCGACCACGGCTTCGTCGGGCAGATCGCGCTCTGGCTGTGGTTCACGGTGCTCTTCGCGAATTTCGCGGAGGCGGTCGCCGAGGGTCGCGGAAAGGCGCAGGCGGAGACGCTGCGCAAGACGAGGTCCGACACCATCGCCCGGCGGCTGCGAGGTGGTCTCGGAGGAGTCGAAGACGCGGTCCCCGCGCCGCAGCTGCGCAAGGGCGACATCGTTGTATGTGAAGCAGGCAACGTCATACCCTCGGACGGAACGATCATCGAGGGCATCGCCTCGGTCGACGAGTCGGCCATTACCGGCGAGAGCGCCCCCGTCATCCGCGAGGCCGGCGGCGATCGCAGCGCTGTCACCGGCGGCACCACCGTGCTCAGCGACCGCATCGTCATCGAGATCACCCAGAATCCTGGCGAGACCTTCCTCGACAAGATCATCGGCCTCGTCGAGAGCGCGTCGCGTCAGAAGACGCCCAACGAGATCGCTCTCAACATCCTGCTCGCCGGACTGACGATCATCTTCATGTTCGCGGTGGTGACGCTGCAGCCGTTTGCCATCTACGCGGGCAGCTCCGTGACCGTCACCGTGCTCATCGCCCTGCTCGTCTGCCTCATACCCACGACCATCGGCGGCCTGCTCAGCGCCATCGGTATCGCGGGGATCGACCGGCTGCTGCAGAAGAACGTCCTGGCGATGTCGGGTCGCGCGGTCGAGGCGGCCGGGGACGTCGACACGCTGCTCCTCGACAAGACCGGCACCATCACCCTCGGCAACCGTCAGGCCACCGAGTTCATCCCCGCGCCGGGCGTCGCCATGGAGCGCTTCGTCCGTGCGGCGGCGCTGTCCAGCATCCCCGACGAGACCCCCGAGGGACGCTCGATCGTCACCCTGGCGCGGCGCTTCGGCGTCACTGACGACGGCCAGGCGGATGCCACCTGGGAGTTCGTGCCCTTTTCGGCGACAACCAGAATGAGCGGTGTCGACCGCGACGGCAACAGCATCCGCAAGGGCGCCGCCGACAGCGTCGCGGCCTGGTGCGCCGACGCCGCCAGGGGCGAGTTACCCGATGAGGTGCGCCAGCAGGTGGACACCATCGCCCGCGGTGGTGGCACGCCGCTGGTGGTCGCGGAGAACCGCAAGGTACTCGGCACCATCCACCTGAAGGACATCGTCAAGCCGGGAATCAAGGAGCGCTTCGCCGACATGCGGCGCATGGGATTGCGCACGGTGATGATCACCGGCGACAACCCGCTGACCGCCCGGGCCATCGCCAGCGAGGCCGGCGTCGACGACTTCCTCGCCGAGGCAACGCCCGAGAACAAGCTGGAGCTGATCCGCTCCGAGCAGGCTCAGGGCAAGCTGGTGGCGATGACCGGTGACGGCACCAACGATGCGCCGGCGCTCGCTCAGGCCGACGTTGGCGTCGCCATGAACAGTGGAACCCAGGCCGCCAAGGAGGCGGGAAACCTCGTCGACCTCGACCGCAACCCGACCAAGCTCATCGAGATCGTCGAGACGGGCAAGCAGATGCTGATCACCCGCGGGTCATTGACCACGTTCAGCATCGCCAACGACATCGCCAAGTACTTCGCCATCATCCCGGCCATCTTCGCGGGCACCCTGCCGGTGCTCGGCGCGCTCAACGTCATGCGCCTGCAGACGCCGAACAGCGCCGTGCTCTCGGCGGTCATCTTCAACGCGCTGATCATCGTGGCGCTCATTCCGCTCGCGCTGAGGGGAGTGAAGTACCGCGCGGTTGGAGCCGCCGCGTTGCTGCGCCGCAACCTTCTGATCTACGGCGTCGGCGGCATCATCATCCCCTTCATCGGCATCAAGGCCATCGACATCGTCATCACCAACCTTCACCTGATCTAGGCAGCCATGTTCAAGAACTTCAGCAAAGAGACCCTCATCGCGCTGAGGATCGTGCTGATCATCGCGGTGATCACCGGGATCGTCTACCCGCTGGCGATGACGGGCGTGGCCCAGGCTCTCTTCAAGGACAAGGCCAACGGGCAGCTGATCACCGACAGCTCGGGCAACGTCGTCGGCAGCAAGCTGATCGGCCAGTGCTTCTACAAGACGACCAAAGACAGCAACGGCAACGACGTGTACGACACGACCAAGGACAGCAAGGGCAACCCCGTCTTCGTCATCGACCAGCGCTACTTCCAGAGCCGGCCATCCTTCACCGTCGACAGCAACGGCAACCCGCTGCCCTGCAACGCCCAGAACTCCACGGGCAGCAACCTGGGGCCGAGCAACCAGGCGCTTCTCGATCGCATCCAGGGCTACATCGACTACCTGCACGGCGTTGGCATCGCCAAGAATGCCGACGGCAGCAACGCGCCGGTGCCGATCGACCTGGTCACCGGCGACTTCACGGGATTCGATCCCGACATCAGCGAGGCTGGCGCCCTGGCCCAGGTCGACATGGTCGCCAAGGCGCGGAGTCTCGAGGGTGCCAAGGTCCGCCAGCTGGTCGAGAACCACGTCGATGGCCGCAGCCTCTGGGTCTTCGGCGAGCCTCACGTCAACGTGCTAACGCTTAACCTCGCACTTGACCATGGAGACGCAGGCTAGCACGTCCACATCGCTTACTCCCCCTGTGGGTCCCCCGGCGGCTACACGCCGGGGGACTTTGCGCGTCTACCTTGGGGCGACGCCGGGCTCGGGGAAGACCTTCGCCATGCTCCGCGAGGGGCGTGACCGGCGCTCGCAGGGCGAGGACGTGGTCATCGGTTTCGTCGAGACCTACGGCCGCCCGCGGACCGTCGAGGCCCTCGATCGCCTCGAGGTCGTCCCCCGACTCCGAGTCGAGTACAAGGGAACCGTCCTCGAGGAGATGGATCTCGACGCCGTGCTGGCACGCCGGCCCCAGATCGCCCTGGTCGACGAGCTCGCCCACACCAACGCACCGGGGGTGCGCAACGGCAAGCGCTGGCAGGACGTCGAGGAGCTGCGAGACGCTGGGATCGACGTGATCACCACTGTCAACGTGCAGCACGTCGAGAGCGTCAAGGATGTCGTCGAGCACATCACCGGCATCCCCGTGCGCGAGACGATCCCCGACGAGGTCCTCGATCGGTCGACCGAGATCCAGTTCATCGACATCGCTCCGGAGGCGCTGCGCAAACGCATGCGCCACGGCAACATCTACGCACGCGACCGCGTCGAGACCGCGCTGAGCAACTTCTTCCGTCCGGGGAACCTTTCCGCACTCCGCGAGATCGCCCTGCGCCTGGTCGCCCAGACCGTCGGCGCATCGCGCAGCGAGGTACGACCGTCTCCCGAGGACGTGGTCGTCGCCGTGTCGGGCAGCGCAGGCTCGGAGATGCTCATCCGCCGCGGGGCGCGCATGGCCCGCCGCCTGGGAGGTCTGTGCGCCGTCGTCACCGTCATCGATCCCAAGCACCAGCACGCTGCCAGCGCCGACCTGGAGCGGCTGCGCAGCCTCGCCGACCAGCTGCACTGCGCCTTCATCGAGCGGTACAGCAATAACATCGCTGCCAGCGTTGTCGCCGCCACGCGCGAGCTCGAGGCGGACCACCTGATGCTCGGCGAGTCACCGACACGTCAGCGTCTCGGCCGCTGGCGGACCACCTTGGTCGACCGTCTCATCGACGAGCTACCCGATACCAACCTGCACGTCATCGCCAGGTTCGGAGTGGCGCATCCGCCTCCCGATCAAGTCGCCGGCGAGCGACCCGAGCCCGACGCGCTGCTGCGCTCGCTGCAGCAGGAACAGCATCGCCACGGCTCGCTGCGCATCTACCTCGGCTACGCGCACGGCTGCGGCACCACCAGCGCGATGCTCGACGAGGCGCGCCGGCGCAAGAGCCGCGGGACCGATGCCATCGTCGCGGCGATCGACATGCGCGGTCGAGGACCCTGCGACATCGCCGTCGAAGGGCTGGAGATCCTCGGCGGGCTCAACTCGCCGGGGGCGAATGGCGTCCTCGATGTGGATGCGCTTCTCGCTCGCAACCCCGAGGTGGCGTGCATCGACGACCTCGCCGGAGTCGACACTGCGGGAAGAACGCGCTACGAGGACCTGCACCGTCTTCTCGACGCCGGCATCACCGTCATCGCCACCCTGCACCTCGCCGACCTGCGCAGCACCGTCGAGGCCATGGGGTCGCTGCTCGGCGAGCGGGAGGGGCGCCGGGTCGTCGACGACTCGGTGCTCACCCTGGCAAATGAGATGGAGATCGTCGACGTGACTCCGTCGGTCATCGATCAGCGACTGCGGCGCGGCGAGATCATGGACTCGGCGGACGCGGCGCGGGCGCTGCAAGGCGAGTTCCGACCCCAGGTGCTCGCTGCGTTGCGCGAATCCGCGTTCCGGCTGATTGCCGAGCACACCGATCGTCAGCTGCTCGCCTACATGCGCGAGCGGCGGATCGACGCGCCGTGGGAGGTGCGTGAGCGCGTCATCGTGTGCGTCCCGCCGCGACCTGGGATGGAGGACGTGATCAGGCGCGCCAAGCGTCGCGCCGCCAACGTCGACGGTGAGTTCACCGTGCTGACGGTGCGTACCCGTCCCCGGTCGAACGAAGAGAAGCTGCTGCTCGGTGAATATGCGGCGTTGACCCACCAGATGAAAGGGGAATTCGTTACCCTCTACGAGCGCTCCGTGGCGCCGGCGATCTGCGAGTACGCGCGCAAAGTGTTCGCCACCGAGATCATCGTCGGCGGCCGTCGCCGCAGGAAGCGCTTTCGCCTGCTGCCGAGCACGCTGCGCCAGCTGATCCGTATCCTCGCCGACGTCGACGTGCACATTCTCGCCGCTGATCCCGGGTGAGCCGCGGCGGAGGGCAGCGCCTGCCGGCCGCCGCTGAGGGCCACGATTCGGGCGCTCGCTGGCTGACAGCGCTGCTTGGCCCGTTGCACGACCGTCTTCTCCTCTACGTGTTCGTCGCTGCAACCGCTGGGGTGGTGTTGCCTGACGTTGCTGATCGTCTGTCGCGCGGCGTTCCCCTGATGCTCGCCGGGCAGGTTGCCGGCGTCGCGCTGACGCTGACCTTTGCCCAGTTTGTGTCGGCGGTGCGCTCGGTGCGCGTGGTTGCAATGGCGCTGACCGCACAGTGGACCCTTGTACCTCTCGCAGGGATCGGTTTGGGAAGGCTGGCTCCGGATCGATCACTGGCCGACGGTATCGTCATCCTCGGTGCCGTGCCCGCAGAGATCACCAGCGCCCTGGTGGCACTCCTGGCAGCAGGTTCTGGCGCTGTCGCCGTCGCGTGCATGGCCGGATCACTGGCCGCCGGCACCGTTCTCACGCCGGTCTGGGTGTCGGTCGCGTTGGGATCGGATGTCAGCGTGGACCGCGTGTCACTGCTGACCGAGCTGGCGCTCGCCGTCACCCTGCCACTGGTCGCCGGCGTCGCGCTTCGCTCCGCGGTGCCGGCGATCGCTCGCCAGGGAGCGCGCGCCCTCGACCTGTCCGCTGCCTGCGTCGTCCTAGTCGTCTTCGTCAGCGCCGGCCAGGCGCACGACCTCGTGCTCTCACGAAGCCTGCCCGCTGCTTTGGCGCTGTGCCTTGCGCTTCAGGCAGTGGCCTACACCGTGGGTGCCGCGGTGAGCGCCGGCCTGCGCTTGCCGGCCACGATGCGCAACGCGGTTCTGTTTCCCGTGGGGATGCGCGAGTTCGGCATCGCTGCGGCGGTCGCGTTCTCGGTTGCTCCGCGAGCGGCGGGGATTGCCGGCGTCTACGGTGCCGTGCTGATGACGTTGGGGCCGGCACTGGCTCGTGTGCTGCGCGTCCAGCACCCGCATCCGCGTGCGGTCACGTCACCGACGCACTCGGCAGGCTGAAGGCGATCGCCGCGCCCTGATGGCCGTCGGCGTCGTCGAGCCAGACCCTGCCGGCGTGACCCTCGACGAGGCCGCGAACGATCGCCAGACCCAGGCCCGTTCCCGCGCGTTCGGCGCCGCCGCTGGTACCACGGACGAACCGTTCGAAGACTCGGTCGTGCAGCTCCGCGGGAATCCCCGGCCCCTCGTCGATCACCCGGATGACGATCATCGAGCGCGCTCCACTCGTCGCCTGCACCGTTATCGGAGTCTCGGGCGGGCTGAAACGGTTGGCGTTGTTCAGCACGTTGTCGAGGATCTGGCCAAGCCTGTCCCAATCGGCGAGGACGGCCAGGCTGCCATCGACCTTGACGTCGACACGGCGCGACGGAGCGGCGAGGTGGAGCCGGTCCACCGCGGCCTCGACGGCCTCGACCAGGGTGACGTTGTCGAGCCGCAGCTCGAGGCCGCTGCCCTCGATCTGCGCCATGTCGAGCATGTCGCCGACGAGGCGGTTCAGCCGCCGCGCCTCGTCGGCGATCGACGCCAGGTCATCGTGCAGTCCCTTGGGCAGGTCGGGCCGGGCAAGGAGGGCGGTGCTCCCGGTGAGGATGCTCGACAACGGAGTGCGCAGCTCATGCGACACGTTGCCGAGGAAGTCGCGGCGCAGCCGGTCGCTCTCCTCGAGGATGCTGACCTGCTGTTGCGTCTTGGCCAGCCGCACTGCCACCGCTGCCGCCTCTGACTGCTCGCGGTTGAGCCGGGTCAGCTCGGCGTTGGCGGCGTCGAGCTGGCGTGCCAGAGCCTCCGCGCGCAGCTGGGTGTGGCGGCGCCAGGAACCGACGCCGCCGACGAGCCCCGACACCCCGAGGAGCACGGCCAGGTTGACTTGGTCCTGTTCGTCGTTGATGGTGAGGGTGTGCACTGGGGGAACGAAGTAGTAGTCGACGAGCAGGAAGCTCAGGGCCGCCGCGACGACCGCCGGCCACAGCCCCCGGGTCACCCCGAGAACGGCGACGATGCCCAGGTAGAGGAAGACATAGTCTCGCCGCTGGCCGGTGTCGAGGTGGACGAGGATGGCGGTCAGCGCCGCCGGGCCGGCAACGGCCGCGGCCGAGTCGAGCAGCAGCCACCTGGGCTGGGCCGTCGTGCGAATTGCCATGGGGGCATTGTGGATTCTGGCGCGACGCACGG
>DASZGL010000035.1:0-10548 GCA_035938875.1 Candidatus Dormiibacterota bacterium | reverse complement strand
TCGGTGCTGGTCACCAAGACCGGACCCTTCAAGGACCTGGGAGCGCCCTGGCGCGAAGCCACGGAGGAGGACAGGGAGAAGGAGCGAGCCCTGGTCGACGGCGTCTTCCGCCGCTTCACCGGTGTGGTCCGCGAGGCCAGAGGCTTCGACGACGCCAGCCTGGCGCGGGTGACCACCGGCGAGGTGTGGCTCGCCGAGGAGGCGGTCGAGCTGCGCCTCATCGACGCGGTCTGCGACGAGGAGGAGGCGCTCGACGAAGCCCAGAAGCTGGCGGGCATACCGCGGCGGATCGTCACCCGGCTGCAGTCGCGCCGGACGCTGATGCAGCGCGTGGGAATGCCCATGGCGGGGATGGGACCTCCCGGGCCGCGCTGGATCGCGGAGCTCGAGGGATGGATGCGGACACCTCGGGCGCGGCTCCTCTGAGTCGCCGCGGCGACGGGTTGACGGCATCGTCGGCGGCGGGTGGCGGCGACGCTGCTCCTGTGGGTCGTGTCCCCATCAAGGAAGCGGCGCGTCGCACCGGTGTGCCCGCCCACACGCTGCGCGCCTGGGAGCGCCGCTACGGCATCCCGGCTCCGTCGCGCACCGCGGCGCGGCACCGTCTCTATGACGCCGCCGACCTGCTGCTCATCGAGCGGATGAACCGTGCCGTGCGCGCCGGTGCGGCGCACGTCGAAGCAGCCCGCCAGGCGAAATCCGAGGCGGCCACGTCGCCGGCGACCGCCGCCGACGCCGGCCGTATGCAGGCCGACCTGAGCACCGCCTTCGAAGCGCGCGATCGACAGCAGGTGTTCAGCGTTCTCACCCGTGCCCTCGCCCTGTCCGGTGTGTCGGGGATGCTGAGCCGGGTGCTGCGTCCAGCCATCGACGAGGTGCGCATCCGGGTCGACGCCAGTGACGACGAAACCCTTGGCGAACGTCTCGACTTCGCCCTCGACGCATCGCGACAGTGGCTCGACGCGCTGCGCGCCTGGGCTGACGATGGACGGGGGCCGCGCGCGGTGATCGTCGCCGCACCCGGCGAGGGCGGCGACCCCGGCACCGCAGCCATCGCCCTGCTCATGGCGCTGTCCGGCTGGTCACCCGTGGTCGTCGACGGCGACACCGTCGGCGAGCTGACGACCGCCGTGAGCGCGCATCACCCGGCCATCGTGGCGATGTCGATCGAGCACAACAGCCACGTCGCCGCTGCGCTGATGGCCGCGCAGGCGATCGGCCGCCGGCTCGGGCCCGACGTCCCCATCGTCCTTGCGGGCCGTGCCGCGGGCAGCGTCGCTGATCTGCCCGAAGGCGTGCAGGGAGAAGCGGCATTGGCGGGTCTGCTCTCGAGCGTCCTGTAACCGAGGGCGACGGCGCGCGTCAGACCGACGCCGGCTGCTGCTCGCCGCGGCGGGTTCGGGTGCGGGCTCTCCCGCGCGATGGCCGGTGGGCGTCGCCCTCGTCGCGCGCCTGGTGAGCGGCGATCTCGAGCCGGTCGAAGCCGCGTCGCAGACCCCGCGCCAGCACGTCGAGATCGGGGACGGCGTCGCGGTCACCGACGAGCCCGAAGTACAGCGTGCCGCAGTAGCTGGTGACGCACACCACCGACGCGAGGTTTGCGGCGAGGGGCAGCAGCGGATAGGTCTCGAGCAGCCGGGCGCCGCCGGCGTACAGCGGGTATTGCACCCCGGGCACGTTGGACACGACGAGATTGAGCACGCGCTGGCTGGAGAAGCCGATCCGGCCCGCGAGTCCGTGCAGCGTCGCCGGCGCCCACCCGCCGAGTGCGATCAGCCGGTCGGCGGCGAGCGCCTGCTGGTTCTCCTTGACGCCAGTCATCGCCCGGCTCACCGTCGCCAGCCGGCGTCGCGCCGGCATCGGTCCCACCGGGAGGTCGACGAACATCGCGGCAACGCGGTTGCCCAGGGTCATGCGCTGCGACTCGTCGCGCACCGACACGGGCACCATCACCCGATAGGTCTGCTCCTCGTGCGCCACGTTGCGATGTTCGAGGAAGTGATCGACCGCCTCGCCGACCGCGGTGAGCACAACGTCGTTGACGGTGCCTCCCAGCTTGTTCTTGACTGCTTTGGCACGAACAAGTGAGATGGGCACCAGAGCCAGGCGGCGATGCGGGCCCACGGGCACGTTGAGCGGTCCCGTCGGCGCGGGTCGCAGCAACCCGGCGAAACGGCGGATGCCGGTTGTCGCCGCCGCCTGCGAGGCGACCTCGCCGATCGCCGCGCGCGGGTTTTGCAGCAGGCTGCGCAACGCACCCGCCGTGGTCCCCGCGCCGCCTCTGACCACGTCGCTGAGCAGCTGCGCGCGGCCGGGCAGTTTCGGCGGCGCGAACGGCCGTGATGGCGGCGCCGGGGCGCCCTCGGGGGTGGTGTCGAGGATCACCGTGGCCAGGTCGATCCCCGCCATGCCGTCGATCATGGCGTGGTGCACCTTGCTGTACATCGCCAGGCGACCATCCTCGAGCCCCTCGATGACGTAGATCTCCCACAGTGGCCGGCTGCGATCGAGGGGCCGCGCGTGAATGCGCGCCACGAAATCGAGCAGCTCGCGTGTTCCCCCGGGTGCCGGCAGCGCGGCGCGACGCAGGTGATAGCTGAGGTCGAAATCGGGGTCGTCGACCCATAGCGGATGGCCGAGACCGAGAGGCACGGAGACGACGCGCTGGCGGTAGCGGGGCACCAGGGGAAGTCGCTGCTCGACCATGTGGAACAGCCCGTGCAGTCCCGGCCGTCCGGGGATCTCCGGGGTGCCCTCGAAGATGTACAGGCCGGCGACGTGCATCGGCGTCCAGGGATGCTCGAAGTGGAGGAAGGCGGCGTCGAGGGCTGTGAGACGGTCAGGCACGGCGGCGGACATCATGCCACCGGCGATCAGCGGCGCCGGGGCGGCTTGCGGCGCGGCGACGAGGGTCGCTCTCGGCCGCGAGCGGTCGGCGGGCGGGGCGCCCCGGCACGGCGTGGAGGTGAACCCCTCGTGGCCCGCGCCCGGATGCCGGCGATCGCCGCGGCGACGATCACGATGACCCCGCCTGCCGCGATGGCGGCGATCACCGCCGCATTGCTCCCGCCACCGTCACCGCCCGCTCCGCCGCCGCCCGACGATGCCTGCGTGCTCGGCGCTTCCCCGGTTGCCACCAGGGCGATGTCGCCCAGGACGGTGACGTTGGCGGCGTAGGTGTCGGGCGCACCGACAGGCGTCGTAGTGAGCTTGGCCCACGAGGTGCCGCTGAACTGCTCCACATCGACGCCTGTGGCTCCGGGCGGCCCGCGCAGCACGACCGTCGCCTCGGCGCCGGGCTTCATGGGCAGGGGCGTCGAGCCGGCGCTGACGCTGAAGCTGTAGACGTTGCCGTCGATGAATCCTGCGGACGGCTTCTGCGCCGGAGCATCAACCGGGGCGATGGTGACGGTGACCATCGTGACTCCCTGGGGCAGCGCGAACGAGTCCCCCTGCGCGAGCAGCTGCGCCTGCGCCGGCGACTCGTCGGTGGCCTCAGCGATCGCCGGGGACTTGCCGCTGTCGGTCACCAGCGTCTGCGAGAACGTGTCGGGTTTGGGGTGTTGGAGGCCGGGTGGCGGACTCACATACCGGTACGGGTCCACGGTGAGCGGCAGACCGTCGTAGAGCGGCGGTGCGGTGGGGGGCGTCATCCGCCAGGCGGCTGTCAGCAGCACCGCGGCGCCACAGATGACGAAAAGCGATCGGCGGTCGACGCTCACCACAGCCACCACGCGGCGACGTCGGCCGCGGCGTGCGCCGCCGCTGGCGCCGTGACACCCCCGCTGAGCATGCGCAGGCCACCGAGCCAAACGCCGACGGCGAGATCCAGCGGCAGCGCAGCCCAGCCGTACAGGGGGACGTGCAGCAGGCCGAAGGCGATCGCGGCGACGAGCACCGCCGCCGGCTCACCGCGCGCCGCCGCGACCGCGTCGTAGAGGGCGCCGCGAAGCAGCACCTCCTCGGCGACCGACACCAGCACGACGCCACCGGCGAAGCCGGCAAACATGCTCCACGGTCCCCACCCGCCGAGGTTGTGCCCGCTGATGCGCGACCACACCGGCAATGCGCACAACACAGCGGCTCCGGCGAGACCGACGATCGCGCCCTGCCATGTGGGTCTCGACGGGCGCCACCCGGCGACCACGGCGAGGAGCAGCAGCGCGCCGGAGAACACCACGACCGCCGCCGGCGATGAGCCGCGCGTGGCAGGCGCAAGCGCAAGGCGCAATGCCATCGCCGCGGCCACGCCGGCACAGAGACAGATGGCGACGAGCAGCGACGCGAGGCGTGAGACTGCGCCGCGCGAGGGCGCGAGAATCACCCGCCGGCCGACGCCAGCCGGATGGTCCCCGTCGCGTACTCCGACGGCCAGACGACGACGCTGTGCCCGACGCCTTGCCATTGCCAGATCACCGCGGCAGCGCGCAGGTTCTGGCCCATGCGGTCAGTGCTGCTGGCGAACCGGACGCCGGCGCCGTTGGGCAGGCTGCCTTCGGGAAGGTCGACCTGGCGAGCGGCTGCGCTGATGCCGGCGGGATCGAGTGTCCCGTGGGCCTGCGCTCGGGGGAGCACCTCGTGGAACAGCGTCCACGCCGCGCTGAAGCCGGAGAGGCCCTCCTCGGTCGGCGTCCCACCCAAACGTTCCTGCCATTTCTGCGCCAAACGCGAGTACAGGGCGCGGCCCTCGGGGCGAAGAGTGCCTGGATCGAAGCCGGTGCCGGGACGGTCGGAGGCGAAGACTCCGACGGCGTCGCTCCCCGCCAGGGTGCCGAACTCGGGCACGCATTCCGCCATCGTCGAACCGATGAAGGCGTCGACGTGAAGGCCGGTTGCCCGCATGGCGTGGACGAAGCTCACCCCATCGGGGATGTGCGAGACGAGAATGAGGATGTTCGGCGCAGCGGCCCGCACCGCGTCGAGCACGGGCTGCCATCGTGGCGCCCCCGGGTTGTAGAGGCTGGTGCTGACGATGTGCATGCCCGCCGCGGTTGCCGTGACAGTCGCGGCGCCGGCCACAGAGTGAGCGTACTCGTCGTCCGCCTCGACGATGGACACGCGCAGCTGCGACGGGTCGCGGTGCAGGCGAGGGGCGAGTTGCTCGACGGTGAACCTCGCGGTGTTGGTCCCCAGGTTGCCGCCGGTCGCGCCGACGCGAAAAACCGTGGGCAGGCCACGACCGGTGACACGGTCGGCGACCGCACCGGCCTCCCAGTAGACCAGGCCGGCATTCGCCGTCGCGGCGCTGGCTGCAATCGACAGGTCCGACGAGTAGGCGCCAATGACAGCAGTAACTCCCGCGTCGCGGAGCTGGCCGACCACGCTGCCAGCCCGGTCCGCCGAGGGAAGGTCGCGGACGTCGAGCTCGATCGGCCGTCCGCCGACACCGCCATCCTCGTTGACCAGCTGACGGGCGATGTCGACGCCGGCGAGCTGCTCCTTGGCAAGCGTCGTCGCCGCACTGCTCAGGGGGAACAGGGCACCGATGCGGATGGGTGCCTGACCGTCGCCGCAGCCCGTCGTCCCCACGGCTGCGGCCATCGTGACGGCGACGAGCCAGGCCGTGCCACTGCCCGCTCGACTCACAGCGGGCGCACCATGGAGGTCGCCGCTACCCCCGGGTGGGCGCTGTCTGCGACCGTCTCGCTCAGCACGGCGTGGAAGTATGCCCGGTGGTCGTGGGTGAGCAGCATCATGTGACGGTGCACACCAGCGTCGGCGAGAAGACGCGGGGGTTGAAGGGGAAGTGGTCGCTGGCGACGAACTCGGCTTTGAGCTTGTACGTCCCCGGATGCACAGGGATGTCCTGGACCAGCGTGTAGTTCATGTAGGTGAGGTTGTCGTCGAGGTAGAGGTGCACGTGGCCCTCGGTGGGCACGATGTGGGTCGTCGTCGTCTTGACGATGGTCGCGCCGACCACGCTGACGACGACGTGCAGGGTGGTGCCGCTGGTCGACTGGCTGCCGCAGGCGGGCTGGACGATGCCGACAGTCGCCGGCGATGCCGGGCGCGTCGCCGGATCAGGTGTCGGCGAGGTGACCGCCGTCGAGCTGGCGCCGGTGTCCGCCCCGGCGCCGCAGGCGCTGAGCGCGAGAAGGGCTGTGCCGATGAGTGCGACTGCTCTTGGTCGCATTGCTGGTGTCCTCATGAACCAGGAGTGAGGTCGATGTGCGTCGACACAGTCTCACCCGTGCTGGTGGTGCCGGTGATGTCGAATCCGTACTTCTGCGCGCCGACGCTGACGTTGGCGACGTAGTGGCCTGGCTCGAGCATGCGAGTCTGCAGAGCCGCCGCTGACTGCCCTGCTGGGGCGAAGGCGATGCTTGCCGAGGTGACCGGCAGCTCGTTGCCGTTGGCGTCGAAGAAGGTGGCGTGGAAGATGTCGTTCCCGGGACGATCGGGGTCGAGGTACACCTGGACTGTTCGCTGTTGGGTCAGGTGGATGGTGTACAGAGTGGGCAGTCCTGCTATCCGGCTCACGTCGATCTTCGGCGGGGTCACGCGGGGAGTAACCTGGAGCGGCACCTCGACCGAGCTGGCTCCGCGAACGACCAGCGCGGTCACCGTCCAGGTGCCGTCGAGCGAGAGATTGCCACCGCGCGCCGTATAGCTGCCGGCGCTCGTTCGGGTCAGCGTCAGTGTCGACTCGCCGAGGCTCGGCTGCGCCGGCAGGCTGAAGCGAAGTTCGACGCTCGACGCATCGACGGGTTGGCCGGTGTCGTAGTCGGTGACCGTCCCGCTGAACTGGTTGAAGCCCGCCGTCCCCGGTGAGACCTGAAGGGAGAGACGCACCGTGGTTGCGAAGTCGTTGCCCTGGGCGACGACGGCGGGCGGACCGGGCGGCGCGGCTTGCGCTGACGAAGGCGGGGCGACGTTGACGAGGGCGGCCGCGAAGAGCAGCGCACCGGCGGCCACGGCCAGCTCTCCCGTGCTGACCCGTCGCAGGCCGCGCAGCGACTGCGATGCCGCGGGCACGCTGCGCAAGCGATTGATCGCACCCAACACGACGAGCACCGTGAGCAGCGTCGACTTGATGACGATGAGGCGTCCGTAGTCTGTGGTCAGCACGCTGCCCCAGGAACCGACCTCGACGACGGCTCGCACGATCCCTGTGGCCACGACTGCGAGCACGGCGACGAGCGCGGCTGCGGAGAATCGGCGCACGCTGCGCGCTTTCACCTGACTGGGTTCGCCGCGTACCCCGAGGAGCAGGAAGGCCAGTCCGCCAAGCCATATACCGCCGGCGACCGCGTGGACCCACTGCAGCAGATCATTGATGACCGAGTACGACCCGGCGGCGGCGTGACTGTTGACGACATCGGCGAGCAACGATGCTGCTGCGCCCGCGCCGGCGATGGCCAGTGCGGCGCGACGAACACGGACAGGACCGGCGACGCTGACCGAGAGCGCAAGGCCGGTGATCGCCAGCGGCACGAGCCGTTGCGTCAGGCTGTGGCCGATGGATGTGCTGAACAGTTGACTCCATGTGACACCGGCGTCGGATGCCTGCGCGCCGCTGACCACGAGCACCCCGGCAATCGCCACCAGCCACGCACCGCCGAGGGCGACAGGCGGTGCCGGCCGGGCTGCGTCGGCGACCACGATGCGAGTGAACGTCGCACCGAGCAGAGCGAACAAGCCGATGTAGAGCAGCCACCGGCCGGCGACGGCAAGGTCGGATGGGCGTGTCGATCCCGTGTAGGCGCTGCTCGGCGGTGGCGCAGCGGCCACCGCGGCGGCATCGACGCCGACCCCGAAGGTGAAGGCTCCTGCGGCGGTGTGCCCGTCGACCGCGGACACCGTGCGCCAGGCCACCGTGTACACGCCCTTGTCGAGATGATTGACCGCGACGCGCAGGGTCCTCGGGTCGTTCGGCAGTGCCTGCGCGGCACCCTGCTGGTGCTGCTGCCCGGCGGTGTCGAGCACCTCGATGGTCGACAGCTTGGCATCGGGCTCCTCACCGAAGGTGATGCTCACCACGGGCGGTGATTGCTGCAGGGTGGCGCCGTCACCTGGGTCGGACGACTGGCGCAGGGCGTGCGCAGCCACCGATGGGGGAGACCCGAGGGCTCCCCAGAGCGCAGCGACGGCTGCGATTCCTGCGAGGACGCGGCGGCGCATACGCGCTACTTGGTCGACCTCCGCCGGGCGAGCGCGAGGTTCACGCCACTGAGCACCACGGCGAGCACCAAGGCGATGATGCCGATCACCAGCGCACGGTTCGCGGAGTCCTTCGCCGAGTTGGCCGCACTCACACCACTGTTCGCCTGAGCCTGTGCCGCGTCGGCGCGCTGCCCGACCTTGTCAACCTTGGTGGCGACGTCACCGATCGCAGGGACCTTGGTGGGGAACTCCACTTGGGTGTTGTCGGTGACCGCGTTGAACGTCGTGTCACTCGCGGTGACCGTCTCGTCGATGGCCTGACCGGCGACGGTTCCTTTGATGTGGAACGTGTAATTCCCTGGAACGGTGGGGATGAAGTGCATCTCGTACTCGCCTGGGGTGCCCAGGCCGGTGTCGGGGTCGGCGGTCGGCAGCAATGGTTTCGCCGCCATCTTCTGAGTGTCGAGGCTGACCTCGACGGTGAGGTCTTTGGAGGTGATGTCGGTGATGGCTGCGCCCTTGTCATCCTTGACCAGGACCTGGACGGCGTTGTCGAAACCGACGTATGCCGGCTCGTGCAGCCAGCCCAGCGCGACGGTGACCTTGCCGAATGTGTGCACGTCATGAGCCGCCGCCGACATGACAGCGGACATAGCAAGTACTCCGCCGATGATCGCGGCTGATCCCTTGAGCAGTGAACGACCGAATATCACGATTCTCTCCTTTCTCGATGCGTTGGCGGCATGCCGATGTGCATGCCGGGCGGGCAAGGCCCGCTGACCCGAACGTCAGACGGAGAGATGCGGGGGAGGCCTGCTCCAGATGTGACGGCCGAATCGCTCGAGCGGCGTCCTTTCGCAAGCCTGCGCTCGTGGCAGGACGGCCAGTTGTCGACCGGGTGAACCGACGAGGGCTCGCAGCAGGTTCTCGCAGGCGGCAAGGATGCGCCGGCGCGAGGCCATGGCTCGGGTGATGACCACCACCGATGCCGCCAAGACCAACGCCACGGCAGCGTGGACGAGGGGCGCCGCCCAGTGGACCCCGCTGACCGACCCGAGGCCAGGAGGGCGCACTTCCGCCGACATGGCCTCGAGGTTCTCCTGGAGCACGTACAGCGACAACTGGAGGACCGCCAGGGTCCCCCACAGGGCGAGTACCCGCGACGTGCTCGAGGGCGTCGATGTATCGGCGGCGGCGGGTGTGGCTCCGACGGGTCTGCCCCGCCAGGCCGCGGCGATGGACGCACGCACGCGGTCCAGCCGTTGTCCCAGTGAGAGCCAGGCGCGCACCAGGCCGGTACCGGCGATCAGCGCGGCGATCGTCAGGGCGACGCCGACGGGGAGCATGTAGCCGTGCACCGGTCCACGCCACACCGCGCTCAGACCAGCCGAGCCGGCGACCCGGGCGTATTCCAGGGTGTGACCGACCCAGACCCCCGCGAAGGCCAGGGCGACCACGCCGGGGGCGAGAAGCCGCGATCGCCGGCTCACGTCCATGGCGGCAGCATAGCCTGCGTCAGGAGTTCGTATGCGCGATGAAGTCGACCACCACCGCGGCGAGCTCCTCGCCGCGGTCCTCCTGGAGGAAGTGACCCGCCCCGACGATGGTCGTGTGCGGCTGCCCTTGAGTTCCTGGCACCAATGACTGAAACACACGGTCGCCACCGCGGGTGATGGCGTCGCTGTCGCTGAAGGCGCAGAGGAAGGGACGCTCGAATCGCTTGAGCTCCTCCCAGGCGGCGCGGTTGGGCCCTGCGGCGGGATCCTCCGGAGTGATCGGCACCAGCATGGGGAACTGCCGCGCGCCCGAGGTGTACGAGTCGTCGGGGAAGGGAGCGTCGTAGGCGGCGATCACCGCCTCGCTGGGATCCTCGACGCAGCCGCCCTTGACGATGCCGCCGACGTGGAAGCGCGGCGTCTCCTGGGAGAATCGCTGCCAGGCAAGAAACGCCTCGCCGGGGTGTCGGTCCCCGGTGGGCAGCATGGTGTTGGCGGCGACGACACGGGCGAATCTGTCGGCGTGCTCGGCGACCAGGCGAAGACCGATCAACCCGCCCCAGTCCTGGCACACCAGGGTGACACCGCGCAGCTCGAGGCCGAGGAGGGTGCCGCGCATCCAGTCGACGTGCCGCTGGTAGGTGTAGTCCTCGCGACGGCTGGGCTTGTCGGAGCGCCCGAAGCCCACCAGGTCGGGGGCGACGGCACGGTGACCGGCGGCGACGATGACCGGGATCATCCTGCGGTAGAGGTACGACCACGACGGCTCGCCGTGGAGGAGGAGCACCGGCGCGGCGTCGCGGGGTCCTTCGTCGACGTAATGGATGCGAAGGCCGTCGACGTCGATGTAGTGAGGGGCGAAGGGGTATCCGGGGAGGTCGCTGAAACGCTCGTCGGGGGTGCGCAGGACGTCCACGCCGCGATGGTGCCGCAACGCCTTCGCCGGTCG
>DASZGL010000034.1:0-26454 GCA_035938875.1 Candidatus Dormiibacterota bacterium | reverse complement strand
GGGCGAGCTACGGGTGGCCATTGCCCGCTGGCTCATCTCATCTCGACGAGTGCGCTGAGGCTCAGCCGAGTACAGCGACGCCGCCTGGAGGAGTCGAACTTCCCTCAACCGGTTAAAGGCGGGCCGGCTGCTCGACCGATGACCCGAGGTCGGGGGCGGCCACGACGGGCAAGGTCCGTGCTCGCGCTGAACTCAGGCGACCAGGTGCGATCACGCGTGGCAAGGGGCGTGTCCCGACTTGAAAACCGCAAGGGCCGCCAAGCCCTCGGGGGTTCGAATCCCTCTCCCTCCGCCAGTTTTCGCTGTCGCATAGGCCGGGCACTCTGTGGCGCCCGTCGCCGGTGCAACGCGCGACCCCGAGTTGCCTTGTAGATGCAGGACGGGGCCGCTCTCTCGCGTTAACGCTTGCGAAGGGCTGTGAGCTTGAGTTCTGTGAGAGCGCGACGCACGATCAGCGCGGCGTTTGTCGCCGGATTGCTGGCCACTGCTGTGCCTGGCCCCATTCACGCTCACGGCGGGGAGAGTCCGCGCAGCTGCGCCTGGGAGGCGCGTCTCGATCCGACCGCCCTCAACGCGCTCTACCCCGACGAGGCCGCCAACTACTGGCTGCTCCTCCTTCCCGCAGCACCCGGTGCGACGCTCACCATCCACGGCCTGTACGCCCACGCGCGTTACGTGTCCTTCACCAGCTACGACGCCGGGGTGCGCGCTGTCGACGGGCTCAACGACCAGCGCATCGATCCAGATCCTGGCAGTGGTAATCCGTTCATCGCGGGCGCTGCTCGTGACACCATTGATGACAGACGGCACTACACGGTGAGTGTGGTCTTCGGACAGCGTCCAGCCACTGCGCCAGACAACGTCCTCTTCACGACCAGCGCCGACGGCTCGCGAAGCTCGCAGGTCTTCTTTCTCGCCTACCGTGTGTTCCGACCCGATGGCGGTCTCGACATCGCCGGCGGCGAGGGGCTACCTTCCGTGACCTACAACGCACCGGGCGGTGCCAGCGTCACTCTTCCCCAGTGTCCCCTCCCGGTGGTGCCGGCCAACGGAGTCAACCCGGCGATCGCCGACTCCGGGTCGGCCTCTTCGACACCGCTCGTTCAATTCCCGGGAACCAACCCACCCACCTACCACAAGTTCTTCAACCAGCCCACCTCGACGGCGCAGGGCGCCACCGACAACGGATACACGGGTACGACCCTGGGCGGGGTGGTCACGCCGTACACGATGCAACTTCCCCACGGCGGCGTTCTCGACAATCTCGATAACGCTTACGTGTTTGCGCAGTTGAGTCACGGATACGGAAATATTGCGGTGATCCACGCCCGCTTGCCCACCTTCCCGCAAACGTTGGGTGGGGAGCCGGTGATGGGCACGGGCCAGTTGCGTTACTGGTCGCTCTGCACCAACGACGGTCCCAGCCAGCGATTCTACGGCTGCCTCGCCGATGACCAGGTGATTGTCGACGAGGCGGGGTTCTACACCGTCGTCGTCTCAACTGCGGCGGGGCGGCCGGCGAACGCCACGGCGCAATGTGGCGTCAGCTGGTTGCCATGGGGACCCAGCGGTGCCAGCTTGGTGATCATGCGCAACATGCTGCCGCGTCCGAACTTCACGAAATCGATCCAGGCTGCGCGCTTCGGCCATGAGACGGAGGACATGGGCGCCTTCTACCCGGCGACGACGTACCTGTCGACCGCCGCCTTCGAGGCGCAGGGCTGTCCGGGTGGCGACTCACAGGTACGTCGAGGCGTCGCTTAGCGCGACCGAGCAAGGGTCGGGGTACGCTGTATCCGTGGCACCTCGCGCGCACGATCACCCCAGCCACGCCGTCGCTCATCACCACGCGGCGGTGGGCAACCCGGACGCCGACGCCCGGCACCTCGGTGCGGCCCTGGGGCTGATCCTGGGCTTCATGGTCGCCGAGGTCGTCACGGGCATCCTGGTTGGCTCGCTCGCGCTCCTCTCCGACGCCGCTCACATGGTCACGGACGCCGGCGCCCTGGGACTCGGGATCGTCGCCATGCGCCTGGCCGCGCGTCCGCCGGAGGGCGGGTTCACGTACGGCCTCAAGCGCGCCGAGATCCTCTCGGCGCTGGTCAACGGCGTCACGCTGGTGGTCCTCGGCGGCTTCATCGTGGTCGAGGCGGTCCGCCGCCTGGTGAGCCCGCTCGATGTCGGTGGGCGGGCCATCCTGATCGTCGCGTTGACGGGTATCGCAGTCAACCTGTTGGCGACCTGGCAGGTGGCTCAGGCGAACCGGCGCAGCCTCAACGTCGCGGGGAGCTTTGCGCACATTCTCACTGACCTCTACGCATTCATCGGCACTGCCATCGCGGCCATCGTGATCCTGGCGACCGGGTTCAATCGGGCCGACTCGATCGTCTCGCTGTTCATCGCCGTGCTGATGGGGCGTGCCGCCTGGGGACTTATCGGCCAGGCCGGACGGGCGTTGATGGAGGCGTCACCGGTGGGGATGAGTCCCGACGAGATCGGTCACGCGCTCGCGTCTCATGCCCATGTCGCCAACGTTCACGACCTGCACGTGTGGGAGATCACATCTGGGTTCTGTGCGTTGAGCGCGCACGTCATCGTCCACCCGGGCGACGACTGTCATGCCATCCGTCTCGAGCTCGAGCGGTTTCTCCGGGACCGCTTCGGCATCGATCACACAACCCTACAGGTGGATCACGAGAGCGACGGCCGCGTGCAATGGACGGACACGCAATTGCGTGCCACGCCACGACGACGATAAGCGGCGCTCATCCGAGGACGCGCCCGTGGCTCAAAGGGGGACGCGTTGCACTGCCATACGTGGCAGCTGCGCTGGCGGCGTTTCACTACGTCCGGGGCGTCGCCACCTACATGGTGACGGTGAGGCCCGACGCCATCGACTTCGACGTCTACTACCGCGCGGCTCAGGCATTCGCCGCAGGGCACCACATCTATCCCGACTACTCGGGATGCTGCTTCAACCCCGCGGCGATGGACGGATATACCTACCCGCCGGTGCTCGCCGTTGTCATGTCACCGCTCACCGCTCTACCTGTCGGTGTTGCCGGACGCATCTTCTTCGGCGCCTCGCAGCTCGCGCTGGTCGCCGCGGTCGTCGTCATGCAGCGCACGGTTCGTGGCATGTTGCCGCAGCGCACGCAGGTGTGGCTGCTCGCCGCAGTCCTGCTCTTCCAGCCGATCCACGCCGCCAACTTCGGCCTGCAGGTCGACCATTTCCTCTTGCTTCTCTTCGCCCTTGCCGCCTGGGGGTATGTGCACGCGCGTGGTGGTGCGCTCGGCGGCGTCGCGGTGGGCCTGGCCACTGCGCTCAAGATCGCTCCCGCGCAGATGCTCGCGGCGCTCCTCACCGACCGGCGAAGACGGGCGGTGGTGTCGGCGATCGGTTTCGGCCTGGCAACGGCGATACCGCTGCTGCTGGTGTGGCCCCTCGTCAGCGAGACGCCCAGCTACTTCACCGAGGTGCTTCCCCGGTTCGCCGGCGGGGTGGCGTCCGACTACAGCCGCTCCTTCGCCGGCGTCGTCCTGCGCACCTACACGGTGACCGGACACATACCGCCATCCATCCTCGCCTCCGCGTTCCACGCGCTCGAGCTCGGCGGACTCGTGCTCACCTGGCTGGTGTGCCGGCGGACCATCACCACGCCCGCAGGCCGGGCTGCGACATTTGCCGCCTTCTTGGCGATCATGCCCATCACCTCGCCGGTGACATGGGATCACCACCAGGAGAGTGATGCCCTGGCGTTCGTGCTCCTGGCTCCGTCGCTCCGGCTTGGCACAGTCTCGTGGGCAGCGGCGATCGGCGGCCTGGCGCTGATGTCGGTCAACCAGCTGGACCTGGCGACGATGTTGCAGCGTGGCGGATTCGACCCACCCCATGGCGTCGGCGTCCTGGTCTACGTCGCCGCGGCTTCGGTCAACCTTGCCGGAATGGCACTGCTTTACGGAGCCGCGCTGCGCACGGCCTGGCGGCAGCGCGATGTCGTTCTCGTGTCCACGACACGGGCAACCGGTCAGCGGTGGCGAGGCGGGTGGCCGCTACGGCTGCGGCCCCCCACCCCTAGACCGCGCCTATCCCCCACTCTCGATGATGCCGATGCCCCCCTTCCGCGCGGCCTTCGCGAAGGCTAGACAGCGGCCCGCATCGCGGTGATGAAGAACCGCGAAACCCTTGTTAGGCGGCATCCGACGATCCGTTACAGCGAGCCTCGCTGATCCGGCCCGCCGGGGCGATGTTTGCCCGGCGCCGTGGTTGAGGAACACACCACCGGAACGCCCTGGCGGTTCGTCCCGCCCCGACATGGACACAGCAATGGAACCCAAGAACCCCGTCGTCGACACCGAACAGCCCGGCTGGAAGTGGACGGCACTGTTCAGCCCACCCGCAGCAGCCGAGGGCAACTGGCAGCAATGGCTGGCCGCCGCCCAGAGGGCGGAAGAGAGCTCGCTGCTCGCCTACTGGGCGAGGCGGCGTCAACTGAGCGCGTGAGCCGCAGCCCGCAGGAGATCCTCGAGGCCGCCACGACGATCGCCGTCGTCGGCGCCTCGCGCGATCCCGGTAAGGCCGCGGGGTCTGTCCCGTCCGTCATGCAGTCGCACGGCTTTCGCGTCATCCCCGTCAACCCGTACGCCGACGAGCTGTTCGGCGAGCGCGTCTACCGCAAGCTGGCCGACATCCCGGTCCACGTCGACATCGTCGACGTCTTCCGCCCCAGCCGCGACGCTGCCGACGTCGCCAGGCAGGCGGTTGCCGCGGGCGCCGGCGCTGTGTGGCTACAGCAGGGCATCGTCTCCGACAAGGCGCGCCGCGTCACCGAGGGTGCCGGCCTCGACTATGTCGAGGACCGTTGCATCGCCGTCGAGCGAGCCCTGCACCAGGTCGAACGGCGGCGCTGATCCGCGGCGTGATTGCCGCCACCTGCGTTGCGGCTAGTGCCCGCTGGCAAGCTCCACTGCCTTGACGATCAGCAGAAGGACGGCGATCACCAGGTAGCCGCTCAGCGTATACATGGCGATGGAGCGCCCCCGCGACCACACCGGTCGCTGCAGGAGCGCCAGCGGTGGCATCCGCCAGTTCATGCGGTCCTCGCGCGACACCTCAGGTAGGGCAGGTCCTGCAGTACGCCGGCTGAAGAGAACTGCGCCACCGATCAGCAACGCCGTCACCAGCAGGGCGCCCATCACCACCACCAGCTTGCCGACGTCGACACCTGGCAGCACAACCGAGATCACCAGGATCGCCGAGAGCATCAGCAGCACGCCGATGATCACCGTGCTCAGCGCATTGAGCCATGGCCGGTTGACCCACGGCCCAAGAACCTCGGGGTCGTTGCAGAGGAGCAGCAGGAACATGGATGCGCTGGGCAGCAGAATGCCCGCCAGGGCCTGCACCGCGGTGGTCATCACGCCGAGTGGTGCCCTCGGCACCAGCACGATAGCCGCCGCGAAGGCCACCACACCGGCATATGTCCCGTAGAAGAACTTGGCGTCTCGGAAGCTGCGATGCAGGGAATGGCGAAGCCCGCTGATGTCACCGAAGGCGTAGGACGTCGCCAAGGTCACCGCACCCGCGCCGATGATCGACGCGTCGAGGAGGATCAAGGCGAAGATCGCTCCCTCGCTGCGCCCCAGATGGTCAGCCAGCCCCTTCATGACGCCGCCCGCGTCGGTGAACTGGCCGAAATCGGACGTGCCGCTAAAGGCAAAAGCGGCGGCGATCATGATCGCCGCCGCCCCGATGACGACGACGAAGGCGCCGATGACGGTGTCGGCCCGCTCGTAACCGATCCAGCGCGGCGTGATCCGCTTGTCGACCACGTTGGACTGCTGGAAGAACAGCTGCCACGGGGCCACCGTGGTGCCGACGACGGCGATGATCAGCAGCACCGCGTCGGACGAGAACCCCCCCTTGATACCCGGCACCAGGAAATCGTGCGCGACGGAATGGCCGTCCGGATGGCTGAGTATCACCAGCGGCAGCACCATGAGGTTGCCGACGAGGAAGAAGAACATGAAGCGTTCCCAACGCTGGAAGTTGCCGCTCGCGGTGATGGCGATGAGCATCGCGGCCCCGAGCGGCACGGTGATGTAGGAGGAGATGCCCAGGTATTGCGACGCCAGGCTGATACCGATGAACTCGGTGACGATGGTGAGGAAGTTGAGGATAAAAAGGTCGCCGACGGAGAAGACTGCCCAGAAGCGACCGAAGCGCTCGTTGATGAGCCGGGCGTGACCGACACCCGTCACCGCTCCGAGCCGGACCACCATCTCCTGGTTGACGATGAGCACCGGGATGAGCAGGAGGAGCGTCCAGAGCAGGGTGGTGCCGTGGTTCTGTCCTGCCTGCGCGTACGTCGACACACCGCCGGCGTCGTTGTCGCCGACCATGACGATGAGTCCCGGCCCCATGATCGCCGCCAGCGCCAGGAGGCGCGACCTGATGCCGCGACGCGGCGCGGTGTCGCCCAGGCGGATGGTGCCCAGCGCACCGCGGATGTCACCGATGTGCGCCTCGTCGAGGACGGCCGGACCATGCGCGCTTGGCGCCGTGGTGCGGACATCCTTTTCAGAGACGGACACGTCGGTTCCTCCAGCTCATCTGCTGTTGTTGCCAGCGGCATCGGACCGCTGCGGAGATGTGACAGCGCGCGCGGCGCTGCGTGTGACGGAATCAAGACTCTGATTCAGCGGCCTGCCGCCGCCGCCAGTCGTTGGGCATCATCGCCTCGAGCAGGTCGTCGACGGTGACCACGCCGAGCACCCGGTCGTCATCGTCGACAACCGGAGCTGCGACGAGGTTGAAATCGGTCATCAGCAGGGCGACGTCAGGAAGATCGTCGGACGCGTCGAGCCGCGCGGTGACCGGTTCTCTCGCGTCGACGACCCGCACGTCCGGACCGGCGCGCACGAGGTCGACGACGGGGACAGAGCCCTTGAACCGGCCGTCGGCGTCGGTGATGAACACGGCACTGAGCACCTGCCAGGGAAGGTCTGCGTCGGCCGCTCTCAACTTGGCCAGCGCGTCGGCGACCGAGGCGGTCTCGGGCACGATGATCAGCTCGAGGCTCATCATTCCGCCTGCGGTCGTCGGGTTGTAGGCGAGCAGCGAACGTACCTGCTTCTGCTGTTCGGCGGGCAGCAACCCGAGGATGGGCAGGCGACGATCCTGGTCGAGCTCGGTGATGAGGTCGGCGGCATCGTCGGCGCCCATCTCGGCGAGAACTGCAGCCGCCTCGGCGTCGGAGCGCGAGCGCACGAACTCGACCTGGTGCTCGGTGTCGAGCTCCTCGAAGACGTCGGCCTCGAGTTCGGGATCAGCGTGCACCGCGGTGATGATCTCGTCGCCTTCCTCGTGCGACGCGCCCTCGACGAGGTCGGCGATCTGCGCGGGATGGAGCCGCCGTAGACGACGCAGCGGCAGGAGCAGACGCGCCGTGGGCACGTGACCGACGAAAGGCTCGACGTCGGACCAGTCGATGACGCGGCCGGGATCGACACGCTCGCTCGCCTGTCCTGGCAACAGCCGCCGCAACATCGTGCGCCGGCTCGGGTCGACACCGACGACACGCCACCATCCGTCGACGCAGCCAAGCTCGATGTCGTTGGCGTTCACCAGGCGTCCGTTGGCGACGTCGATGAGCTTGCGCGACAGAACGTCGCTGCCCAGCAGAACCTCGCCCGGGCGGCGTTCGAAGCGCCCCAGGTTGAGGATGGCGCCCGACAGCTTGACGCGGCCCGGCTCGAGGCTGGCGACAAGACTCGCCGGCACGAAAAGCTGTCGGCCACCGATGCGTGCCTGGAGGCCGGTGACGGGCGGGTAGCCGCCGTCGGCAAGGCGCACGACGAGATCGTCGATCCGACCCAGCTTGTCGCCGGACTGGTCGACGAGATCGGCGTGCATCAGCTTGCTGACCGGGAGCAGCGGGCCCTCTATGGCTGGCATCCGGCCATTGTGCCGCCTCGGACCAGGGTTGATGACCAACTCCTTGACCCGTCCGGCCCGCGGACGAGTGCCCCGTCGCGCCCCGTCAAGCGGCGCGGCGCGGACGACGTGGAGCTCGACGACGTCGCTCTCGAAACGCACGCTCCAGCTCGGCACACTGTCGACGAACTCGCAGCGCCACACCGCGCGGTAGACAACATCGCTCAATGCCCTCCGATCGATCGCATGCTGATCGACCCTCGCGGCCTGATCGCGGGTCGGTGCGCGCGCCGGGGCACGTCCCGGTGGCGCCAGAGTCAGAATTGCGCAGGTCACGGTGACAACCTCCATGTCGCCGTCGGGCGACGCGTGTGCGATGGATCGCGCACGCCATGAGGTCACCGAGCGGTGCAATCCTCCAGCGCGGGCGTGCGCGAAGAGACGATCTGACGCGGACTACTGCCCTCGTCCATGACGTCCTCCGATGCGCCCGCTGGCCCAGGACGCGCCGCTGAAGGGGTGGCGCCCGTAGGCTCCAGGCTCACCGACGGTGCGTCACCGCCGGTACACCCCTTCTCGTCAGAGCTTTGGCGCTGCACGGCGTGGGCCTCGCGGCCAGCCACTTCGGGTCACCCCTTGTGCCGGGGAGACCTGGTCTGACCCGTAGCGTGTCTCCACGGATGGGGTCAGTGGCCTGTGTCCGTGCAGCCGCCTCACCGAACGAGGTGCGACTGGTTGCCCCGCGAGTATGCCACGGCACGTCGCTCATTGCAAACGCGGCGACAGTTTCGTGGCGATGGCATCGAGTCGCTCGACGATGCCATCGCCGGCATGCTCGTGCTCTGGCTTCATCAGCACACTGCGCAGCACTCGCACCGGTTCATCGCGCCCGTCGGCGATGTCGGGGTGACGGCGCCGCATGTTCGCCGCGCTGACCCGTGCCACGCTCACATACACCGGATCGGTAAGCAGCATCGCCGCCTCGAAGAGAGCCTGGCTCTTCGCATCGATGTCGTCGGGTCCCGCGCCACGCGTCATGGGAAAGTAGGCGACGATGTCCAGCTCGGGTTCTTGGTACAGGCGCAGCGATGTCGACGCACGCAAGCGCTCGGCGAAGGCCAACGCCGCACGACGCGCGGCGCTCACGACTGCACCGAGGCCATGCTCGTCGAGCGGAAACAGCCGCAGCGTGGCCCACAGCGCCGCGGCCGCGGCACCGGCGCGCGAGCACTCCAGGCTGATCTCGCCCAGGTGCAGCTCCTCTGACGTGAAGTAGGTGTACGGCGAGTCGTGCTTGTAGAAGCGCCCCACCGCCGGATCGCGGAAGAGCACGCAGCCGCAGCCATAGGGCTGCAGCCCATGCTTGTGCGGGTCGATGACCACCGAGTCGCAGGCGGCGATGGCACGGAAGGGCGAGGTGGGCACATCGCTGGCACTCGACCACGCGGGGATGGCGAAGAAGCCCCCGTACGCGGCGTCGACGTGGATGCGGACGCCATGCTCGTCGCGCAGGCGGAGTGCTTGGTCGATCTCGTCGACAGCGCCGAGCGCGGTGGTGCCCGCGGTGAGGACCACCGTGCCGACCCTTTCGCTGCGCAGCGTCTGCTCCAGCGCGTCAAGGTCGATGCGGCCGCGCCCGTCGGCAGGGATGCTGATGCCGCGCACACCGAGCACCCGACACATGCGCTCGTGGGTGTAGTGACTCTCCTCGCTGTAGGCGATCGCCGCGCCGGGATGGATCTCGCGGGCGATGAACAACGCCTCGAGGTTGGCGATTGTTCCGCTCGACGTGAGATGGCCGAGGTGCGCGGCCGGCAGGTGGAACATCGCGGCGATATGGGCGACCACCTCCTTCTCCAGCGCGGCCGTCGCCGGACCGCCATCGAGCGCGTGGTTGTTGGGGTTGATGAGCATGGTCATCAGGTATGCGGCGACGGCCATGGGGCTCGGCGGTTTGAGCATCTGCCCGGCGTAGTCGGGATGGAAGAACGGGTAGTTGTCCTCGAGCCGCACGGCCAGCTCGGTGAGCACTCGGTCGACGTCGGCCTGCTGCAGCTGCACGCTGGGATGCGCGGCGACCGGCGACCAGCGCGACTCCCAGCGGCGCACCGCGTCGATCGCCAACCGCGCCGACGACGGCAGGTCGATGTCGCCGCGCTCCGCCGCTCCGTCTCCTACTCGGACGATCGCTCGCGTGCCTCGAGCAGCGCGACCAACGCGGCGCGAGGTGGAGAGAACACGTCGAGGAAGACGCAGCGGGCGTCGCCGGTGCGCACTTCGTGGACGACTCCCGGTGGGATGAGGTAGACGTCGCCCGGCCCCAGCATCCGGGTCTGCGCGCCGAGGACAAACTCGCAGGTCCCCTCGATGACAAGCCCTGCCTGTTCCTCATCGTGCGAGTGCGCCGTCGCCCGGCTGTGCGGCTCGATGGTGACGTGGGACAGGAGCAGGGCGGTGCCGACGACCGGCCGGAGGACCACACCGGGCTCGACCTCGATCGCCGGGCACTCGTGGACGTTGGCGAAGACGCCATGCTCGGTGGCCTCGACCGAGGCTCTGCCGAAGTACTCCACGGGCGAACCATAGCGTGCCGCGCGAGTGCAATTCCGGCGGCATCGCGCCCGTCTACAGAGGCGGGGGGGCAAGGAGGAACAGACGCTGACCCGATCGCGCCGCCTGCTCGCCACCGGCCTCGGCCTCGCCGCCGCCCTGACGCTCAACTCCACCGGGGCCAGGGCTGACAGCGGCTCCCTCTACCACGGCACCGGGCCGCGGCCGGGCCCGGACATCCTCTACGCCTCACCGGCCCAAGCCCCGCAGCTCAGCAACGCCGGGGTCTGGAAGGCGCCGCCCATACTCGTCTCGGGGGCAAGCGCCTACCGCGGCGGCGAGTACCTCTACCAGGACTTCCTCTACGACGACCACGGCGCCAACGGCCAGCAGGCCGATCCCAACGATCCGCGACGAGATCCCGGCGGCAACTCGGCGGACGGGGACCTCTTCTCCAGGCCCAACGGCACGTACACGTATCCGACATCAGCGGTGTACGCAAACAACGCCGCCGACCTCGTCGAGCTGCGCGTCAAGCCGCTGGCGGGCTCGACGGCGTTTCGCATCACGCTGAACACGCTGCAGGATGCGTCGCTGGTGGCGACGACCATCGTCATCGGCGGCACGGGCGCGCCCGTGCCTCTGCCGCACGGCGCCAACACCCGTGCGCCTGGGCAGCTGTTCCTCACGGTGCACGGCAGCACCGCGGATCTGCTCGACGCGGCTGGTGTGACGGTGGGTAAGGCGGCGCCCGCTGTCCAGGTCGACACGCTACGCCGTCAGATCCAAGTCCTGGTTCCACACAGCGATTGGACTCCTGGCGGCGTGGTGCGGTTCGCCGCCGGAGTGGGTCTGTGGGATGTCGCCAACAATCGCTACCTGCTGCCGCAGTTCAGCGCCGACGCCACGCATCCCGGCGGCGCGGGGACGCTGCAGGCACCCAGCGCCTTCTTCAACGTCGCCTTCCGTCACAACGAGCCGATCCCCAACGTCGGTGACGTCGCCGGCACCTCGAGCAACCCCTCCTGGTGGCGCGACCGCGCCCAGGGGACTGCGCTGGCCGGCGGTGACATCAGCTCATTCCACGACGACGTCGACTTCAACAAGCTGGCGAAGGCCGTCACCGACGACAGCATGATCCCCACCACCGGTCCGATCGATCGCATCATGGCGAGTCACTTCGAGACCAAGCAGGGCGCCGACTACAGCGTCGCCTGCGGGGTCAGCTCGGCATGTCTCGGCGAGCTGCGCGGCCGTCTGCAGCCGTACGCCGTCTACGTGCCCAAGAAGACGCCACCGAAGAGCGGGTACGGGTTGACGCTACTGCTCCATTCACTGTCAGCCAACTACAACCAGTACCTGGGCAGCCGCAACCAGTCACAGTTCGGCGACCGGGGCACCGGATCACTGGTCATCACCGCCGAAGGTCGCGGTCCCGACGGCTGGTACTACGACCAGGCCGGCGCCGACACCTTTGAGATGTGGGCCGACGTCGCCGCGCGTTATCACCTCGATCCCGACTGGACGGTGATCACCGGCTACTCGATGGGCGGCTATGCGACCTACAAGCTGGCCACCCAGTTCCCCGACCTGTTCGCCAAGGCGCAGCCGACGGTGGGCCCACCAGGGTTGGGCATCTGGGTTCCTCCTGCAGACCCGACGGGAGGCGCGCAGTCCAACACCTTCAACATGCTCGATTCGCTGCGCAACATCCCCTTCCTCATCTGGGTCGAGGCCACCGACGAGCTGGTGCCCATCGCCGGCACCACAAAGCAGTCGCAGGGCTTCGACGCGCTCGGTTATCGCTATGAATTCGACGTCTTCACCCCAGGCGATCACCTCGGCCTGGCGATCAACGACCAGTTCCAGCCCGCCGCCGACTTCCTCGGCACCACCCGGGTCGATCGCAACCCCGCGCACGTCACCTACGTGGTCAACCCCACCATGGACTTCCCCCAGGACGGCACCACCGCGGACCACGCCTACTGGCTGTCGGGGCTGCATCTGCGCGACGGCAGCGGAGCGGCGCCGCGCGGCCGCATCGATGTGCGCTCCGAGGGATTCGGTGTCGGTGATCCGGCGCCTTCGGGGACTCAACCAGGCGTCGGCGTGCTCACCGGCGGCAACATCCCCGCGATCGCCTACGCCAGCACCAAGCAGTCCTGGGGCCCTCTTCCCGCCACGCCTGTTGCCGATACGCTCGACATCACCGCGACCAACATCGCCACCGTTGTCGTCGACCCGCGACGCGCCCACGTCGACTGCAACGCCAAGCTCAACATCACCTCCGACGGTCCTGTGAAGGTCACCCTCGCCGGATGCGGTGGTGCCCAAGGCCGCCTCGTCGCCGAGGCTCTGCCCGGCGGCCTGCTCATCGGTATCCCCGACACCGCCGCTCCCGCCGCGTCACCCGGCTGGCCGCTGCTCGGTCTCCCGCTCCTGGCGCTGCTGCTCCGCCGCCGGCGCGGCGAGGCTCAGCGCAGCCGCGGGTCGGGCAGCTCGGTGCCGATGCCGTAGAGGTCGATCGCCTCGGCGACCTCCGCGCTGACGAGGTCGCCCTGCAGCGCCAGGCCCTGCAGGGTGGCCACGGTGACGTGCGCGGCGTCGGTCTCGAAGTGGCGGCGCAGCGCCGGGCGAGTGTCGCTGCGGCCGTATCCGTCGGTACCCAGGGGGATGAAGGGACCGGGAACGAAGCGTGACACCATGTCGGGGACCGACTTCATGTAGTCGGTGACGGCGACGATGGGACCGTCGCTGCCGCCGAGCTGCTCGGTGATGTAGGCGGTGCGTGGCTTCTCGGTGGGATGGAGCCGGTTCCACCGCTCGACCTCGAGGGCGTCGTTGCGCAGCAGGGGGAAGCTGGTGGCGCTCCACACATCGGCGGCGACGTCGTGCTTGTCGGCCAGCATGGACTGGGCCTCGAGCGCGGCCATCATCGCCGTCCCTGAGGCAAGGATCCGTGCGTGGTGCGCACGCTTCTCCGCAGCGGGCTTGTAGAGGTACAAACCGCGAAGGATGCCGTCGCCGATGCCCGCCTGCATCGGCGGCATGGCGTAGTTCTCGTTGTACAGGGTGATGTAGTAGAAGACGTCCTCGTTGTCGGCGTACATCCGCTGCAGGCCGTCGCGGACGATGGTCGCCAGCTCGTAGGCGAACGCCGGGTCGTATGCACGCACGTTGGGGACGACGCTGAAGAGGATGTGGCTGTGGCCGTCCTCGTGCTGTAGTCCCTCGCCGTTGAGCGTGGTGCGCCCCGCCGTGGCGCCGAGCAGAAAACCGCGACCCCGGGCGTCGCCGAACGCCCACACCAGGTCGCCGACGCGCTGAAAACCAAACATCGAGTAGAAGATGTAGAAGGGGATCATGGGCTCGCCGTGCGTCGCGTACGCCGTGCCCGCGGCGGTGAAGCTGGCCATCGAGCCCGCCTCGGTGATGCCCTCCTCGAGCAGCTGGCCGTCGCTCGCCTCGGTGTAGGAGAGCAGCATCTGGGCATCGACGGGCTCGTACTTCTGCCCGAACGGCGCGTAGATCTTCACCTCTCGGAAGAGCGCGTCCATGCCGAAGGTACGCGCCTCGTCGGGGATGATCGGGACGATCCGACGGCCGATGCCCTTGTCGCGCAGCAGCGCGCGGAGGAGGCCGGCGAAGGCCATCGTCGTCGACGCGGCGCGGCCCCCACTGCCGGCGATGAGCTCGGCGTACGGTGCGTCGCCAGGAGGCGTCAGCTCCTTGGCGCGCACCACGCGTCTCGGCACCGGACCGTCGAGGATGCGGCGGCGGACGTGCAGGTACTCCACCTCCGGCGAGTCGGCTCCGGGATGGTAATAGGGCGGCACGCCCTGCTCCAGCTGCTTGTCGGCTATGGGCAGCTCGAGGGTGTCACGGAACGCCTTGAGCTCAGCCTCGCTCATCTTCTTGATCTGGTGCGTGGCGTTGCGCGCCTCGAAGTCCGCTCCCAGCGTCCAGCCCTTGATGGTGTGGGCGAGGATGACCGTGGGTGCGCCTTCGTACTCGGTGGCCAGCTTGTACGCCGCGTAGAGCTTGCGATAGTCGTGGCCGCCGCGCCGCAGCTTGCGCAGGTCATCGTCGGACAGATGATCGGCGAGCTTGCGCAGCCGCGGGTCGGGACCGAAGAAGTGCTCACGGATGTAGGCGCCAGTTTCAGTCGCATACTTCTGGAACTCGCCGTCGACGGTGGTGTTCATCTTGTTGACCAGCACGCCGTCGACGTCGCGGGCGAGAAGCTCGTCCCATTCCCGGCCCCAGATCACCTTGATGACATTCCAGCCGGCGCCGCGGAAGACCGCTTCGAGCTCCTGGATGATCTTGCCGTCGCCGCGCACCGGGCCATCGAGTCGTTGCAGGTTGCAGCTGACGACGAAGATGAGGTTGTCGAGTTGCTCACGTGCTGCCAGTCCCAGCGCGCCCAGCGCCTCGGGCTCGTCGCATTCACCGTCACCGACGAAGCACCAGACGCGCGATTCACTGGTGTCGGCGATGCGCCGGTGCAGGAGGTAGCGGTTGAATCGGGCCTGATAGATGGCGTTGAGCGGAGCGATTCCCATGGAGACGCTGGGGAACTCCCAGAAGTCGGGCATCAACCGCGGATGCGGATAGGAGCTCAACCCGTTGCCGCCGCTCTCCATGCGGAAGTTGTCGAGCTGCGCTTCGGTCAGCCGGCCCTCGAGGAAGGCGTGCGCATAGATCCCCGGTGCGGCGTGTCCCTGGTAGTAGACCTGGTCACCGCTGCGCCCGTCGTCCTTGCCCTGGAAGAAGTGGTTGAAGCCCACCTCGTAGAGCGATGCCGATGAGGCGTACGTCGAGAGGTGACCGCCGATGCCCTCCGACTTCTTGTTGGCCCGGGTGACCATGACCGCTGCGTTCCAGCGCACGATGCGGCGAATGCGGCGCTCCATCTCCTCGTCGCCGGGGAACCACGGCTCCTGGTCGGGGGCGATGGTGTTGATGTAATCCGTCGACACCATCGACGGCAGGCCGACCTGTTGCGCGCGCGCCCGCTCCAGCAGGCGGGTGATCAGGTACCTGGCACGCGTCCGTCCCTCGACCGCGAGGACCTGGTCGAGTGACTCGAGCCATTCCGCGGTCTCGTCGGGGTCGATGTCGGGAAGCTGGGTGGTCAGACCGTCGAAGTTCATCGCCCATCGATTCTAGGCGCGATGCTCTGCAGGGTCCGGAACCGCCCCGCTTACTTGCCCTCGGGCCAGTACTGCTCCTCGCGGATCGCCTTGTCGTCGTAGCCGCGGCGCTGCATGATCAAGCGGGCGTTGTGGATCATCTCCGGGTGGCCGCAGAGGAAGACGCCGCCACTGCCCGGCTCCATGCCCAGGCCGTCGGCATGCTTGCGCAGCACATCCTCGACGCGCCCCGTCTCTCCCACCCATTCGGGTGACTCCCAGGGCCGGCTGACGGTGGGGATGAAGGCGAACCAGGGGAGCTCGGCTTCCAGCGCGCGCATCTCCTCGAGGTAGCCGAACTCGTGCGCACGGCTGGCGCCCAGCAGCAGGGCGATGCGCCGGTCGGTGTTCCACTGGCCGTCGCGCCAGCGCCGGGCGAGGACGCGCAGGATGCTGGTGAACGGGGCGATGCCGGTGACGGTGGCGACGAAGAGATGGTCCTGCGCCTCGACCGGGGCCTCCTTGAGGAACAGACCCTTGGTCTTGCGCCGTAGCACCACCTCGGCACCCTGTCCCAGCTCGTAGAGGTGCGGGGTGAGGTCACCCTCGGGAACCAGCTCGATGAACAGCTCCAGCTCCGGCTCCTCGGGCGACGAGACGATCGAGTAGGGGCGCTCGACGAGCTTGCCGTTGACCTGGACGCCGACGGTCGCGTACTGCCCCGGCCGGAAGCTGAGCTCGCATTCCGGCTTGACCTTGATGATCCACAGGTCGTGGGCGAGGTCGCGCCTCTCCGTCAGCGTCCCCGTGGCGAACTTTTCGGGATCCATGGAACTCCCAGTTTGCCCCCCAGACGCTCTCAGCGCGGCGGGACACTAGCGTGTTTGCCGCCGAGGATGCTCTCCGACGTCGACCGATCGCGACGCACACCCAGCGTTCGGCCGATGTGTCGATGCCCAGCGTTAGGTCTGCGGCGCCTGCCCCTGCCCCGGTCCATCAGCCGGCGGCAGTGAACCGCCCACAGAACGGCCGCGCAGCGAGCGCGGTGAGGTGACCGTGTAGCCGGGCCAGGTCACCACGCCGCCGCCCGCCAGGTCGGTGGGCGTGGTGATCGATCGGCTGCGTCGCGCCGAGGGAAGCTGGGTGAGCCGGCGCTTTCGCGAAGCAAGAAAAGCGGAGAACAGGGCGACGATGAGCAGCGCGATGAAGGTCAGCACGATGCCGGCGACTGTCCCCGTGTGTGTCGAGCCGCTGCCTGGCGGGCTCACCGGCAGGATCGGTCCCACGGCTTTGACCTCCCCGGTGGGTGTCGGGCAGGTGGTCGCCGGTGGCGTGACCAGCAGGCCGCCGGGACAGACCAGCGGATCCGGCGCGGCCGACTCCGGCGGCACCTGGGACAGCGGCGCGTCGGTGGGAATAGGCGTGGGGCTCGGCGTCGGGGTCGGCGTGGGCGGCGGCGTGGGGGTGGAGGTCGGTGATGGCGAAGGAGTCGGCCCGCCGAGGACGCGGAAGTCCACCGACTTCCCCAGGCTGCAGCTATGGCCGCCACTCACCAGGCACGCCGTCACCGGGTAGCGCCTTCCCGGGACCGCGTCCTGCGGCACGGTGATGTCCTGCGAGACCGGGCACCCCGTGAAGGTGACGTTGCTCACCGTGCCAAACGCGGAAAACTGAGCCGTGCCGCTGTTGGGACACGGCTGCGGGTTGTAGGTCGCAGCGAAACTGTCGCCCGGGTTGCCCGAGGACGGATTGAGCACGAGGGTGGTCTGCCCGGTCGGTGGCGGCGTGATCGGCGGCGACGCCGCTCCGACACGCCCGGGCATGAACAGACCGGCATACGCCGTCGCAGCCACGCCCAAGCAAACGGCGACGGCGGCCAGTCGCTTCGCCGGGGTGCGGGGCCCCCCACTTGCCACGCGCTACGCCCTCTCACGGCGGCCCACTGCATGGGCCAGGCACCCGCAGTGCCAGGCTGGAGCCGTGGGCGGATAGTACCCCGTGCGGCGCCGGCGGCCAAGCAGCTTGATCCTCGCCGCTACGATCCTCGGCAGTGCCCCCACTGTTTCCTCCCGGCACCGACCTGCCCGCGCACCAGCCCAACTGTTTCGGCTGCGGCCCGCGCAACCAGGCGGGCCTCCACCTCCGCTGCCACGCCACAAAGGACGGCGTCGCCGGTCGCTTCATGCTCGAGGAGCGCCACGAGGGAGGTCCTGGCCTGGCACACGGTGGCATCGTCGCCGCGGTCCTCGACGACCTGCTCGGCTTCCTCCTCTATCACCTCGGCGCGCCGATGGTCACCGCCCGGCTGGAGATCGACTTTCGCCGCCCGCTGCCGCTCGAGGTGGAGGTCGACGCCGTTGCCCGCATCGTTTCCACGGAGGGCCGCAAGGTGTGGACCGAGGGTGAGTTGCGCGATTCCGACGGCACGGTGTACGCCGCGGCCCGGGGACTCTTCGTCCGCGTCGACCCCGGCCATTTCGCCCGGGTCTCGCGCAATGCCGCGAATCGCATCGCCATGTGGCAGTTGGCGGAGGGGTCCGAGGCGGGGCCAGGACCGGTCGGCCCGTAGCCCGGCCTGAGCCGCAGAACCTCGTCGGTCGCGGCGCGATGCCCTTGCCCCATCGACCGGGGAGGCGTAGTGTCGAGGCAAGAGTTGGCTGTGGGACGGAGGGCCGTCGATGCTTGTCCGTGACGCGATGGCGAAGAACCTGCTCACCGTGAGGCCTGATCACACCGTCGCCGAGGCGGCACGACTGATGATCAGCCGGCATGTCGGCGCCGCCGTGGTCGTCAACGACGAGCTCCCCGGCCCGGGGATCATCACCGAGCGCGACATCATGCGCTGCGTCGGCGACGGACGGGACCCGGCGAGCACGCCGGTGCGCGAGGCGATGACCTTCGAGGCGCGCACCGCGACCACCACCTGGGACCTGGACACCGCCGCCAACGAGATGGTGCGCAACAACTTCCGCCACCTCCTCGTCGTCGACGAGCAGGGCGTCCTCGCCGGGGTCGTGTCGATGCGCGACGTGGTCCGCGCGGGGCTGTCGAACAGGCTGGCCGCCGCCTCGAGCTGACCCCTTACCGCAAGATTTGCCTCTGTCGGAGGCGCTTGCGGCAGCAGAATGCCCGATTGGGGTTGTCGCCACGGCTAGAACAAGGTACTGTCAGTGGTACCCGTCGCCAAGACGGTGGAAGGAGGGGGATGTGATCGTCAAGGACGCGCTACCGCCAAGGTTCGTGGTGGTCGAACGTGAGGCTTCGCTGGTGGATGTCGCCATGCTGCTCGACCAGGCGGACGCCGAGGTCGCCGCCGTCGTCGATCCCCGCTACTCCCCGGCAGCGATCATCGGCGACCGGGACATCCGGCAGGCGATCGCCGATGGGCGTGACCTCACCACCACCCCCGCGTTCGAATACGTGACTCACGAGGCTCGCCGGGTTGCCCTGGGGGACGACCTCGACGAGGCGATCGTCCAGATGATCGTCGCCGGCTTTCGCCACATCATGGTCGTCGAGGACGGCCAGGTGTTGGGCGTCATCGCCGAGGCGGACATCCTCCGGGCGGTCATGCGCCGCGGAGTCCCCGTGATCAGGGTGATGGGCCGGTCAGTCGACGTCCCGGCGGCCGCCCGCTAGCCCGCTGGCGCGTCGCCGCTAGGGCGCGTCCTCGCGGCCCAGGTACTCGGCGAACCCCGGCCACTGCGTGAGCATCTGTTCCTCCAGGGCGCGCGGGATCGGCAGATAGGTACCGTCCGCCTCGGCGATGACGGTGCCGTCGGCGAGCAACATTCGCGCGCGGCCATTCACCTGGCGGCGTAGGTAGCGGGTGATCCAGCCCTCGACACGGAGGGTGACGCCGATCGGCGCGGCGGCCCGAAATCGCGTGTCGATCCGACCGCTGACCACCCAACGGTGACGCAGGGCGGCGCAACGGCCCATGGCGTCGTCGAGGATGGCGACGACCAGTCCGCCGTGGGCGACGCCGGGGAATCCCATGTGGCGTTCGTCGGCGGCCCACTCGCCGACAACCCGGTGACCGGGTGGACCGTCAACCCGCTCCATGGTGTATTGCACGTGCAGGCCAACTGGGTTGCGCAACCCGTGGACGTAGTTCAGCTGGTAGTCGCTGCGGTCGTTGAGCCAGGATTCGTCGAGGAACGGCTCTGCCGCATCGCTCATGAGGGCACGAGGCGACTGGTTCCCGCCATGTATGGCTGCAACACCGAGGGCACGTCGACGCTGCCATCGGCGCGCTGATACGTCTCCAGCACGGCGTCGAAGGTGCGGGGGACAGCGAGGGCGCTGCCGTTGAGAGTGTGCACGTAGCGCGGCTTCTCGCCTGCGGCAGGACGGTACCGGATCCCCGCACGCCGCGCCTGGAAGTCCGCATAGATGCTGCACGACGAGACCTCGAGCCAGCTCTGCATCCCCGGAACCCACGCCTCGAGGTCGTACTTCTTCCACTGAGCGAAGCCGGTGTCGCCGGTGCACATCAGCAGCACCCGATAGTGCAGGCCGAGTTGCTGCAGCACCGCCTCAGCGTCACCGACCAGCCTCTCCAGCTCATCCAACGACGTGTCCGGGGTGGTGAACTTGACCAGCTCCACCTTGTCGAACTGGTGGAGGCGGATGTAGCCGCGCGTGTCCTTTCCCGCCGCGCCTGCCTCGCGGCGCCAGCACGGGGTCGCCGCCACGTGCCTGATCGGCAGCACGGAAGCATCGAGGATCTCATCGCCGTAGAGGTTGGTGACGGGAACTTCGGCGGTGGGAATGAGGAACAAGTCGCCGTCGGTATGGAAGGCGTCATCCTCGAACTTGGGGAGGTTCCCGGTGCCGATCATCGCCTGGCGGCGCACCAGGTATGGCGGCGCGACCTCGCTGTATCCGTGACGAGTTGTGGCCATGTCAAGCATGAACGAGATGAGCGCCCGCTGCAGCCGTGCCCCGGCACCACGGAGCACGGCAAACCGCGCCCCGCTCAGCTTGGCGGCGCGCTCGAAATCGAAGATACCGAGACGCTCGCCGATGTCGTAGTGGGGCAGCGGTGAGAAATCGAACTGCGCCGGCTCCCCCCAGGTGCGCACCACGCGGTTGTCGGCCTCGCTGCTCCCCACGGGAACGTCGGGATGTGGGGGATTGGGAACGGTGAGCAGGAATTCGGCGATCCGAGCCTCGAGGGCATTGACCTCCAACTCGAGCTGCCTGGCGCGGTCCTTCAGCGTCGCAAGTGACTGCAGCTGCTCCGGCGATGGCCGGCCGCTGATCTGTTTGCCGGCGGCGTTCTGCTCGGCGCGAGTCGATTCCATGGCAGCGCGCAACGAGCGGGTGCGCGCGTCGAGCTCGAGGATCTCGTCGACCGGGGCCGCCTCGCCCTTGAGGCGCGCTCCTTCTCGAATCGCCTCAGGCTCGTCCCTGATGCGCTGCAGCGGAATCACGGTTTGGGTCTCATCGTCGGGAACAGCAGCACGTCACGGATGGTGGGGCTGTCGCTGAGGAGCATGACCAGCCGGTCGATGCCCAGACCGAGCCCGCCCGATGGGGGCATCCCCGTCTCGATCGCCTCGAGGAAGTCCTCGTCGACCGGCGGCGCCTCCTCATCGCCGGCCGAACGCAGCCGCGCCTGCTCCTCGAAGCGGCGTCGCTGGTCGATGGGATCATTGAGCTCGCTGAATGCATTGGCCAGCTCACGCCCGGCAACGATCAGCTCGAAGCGCTCGACGAAGCGCCCGTCGTCGGCGCGGCGGCGAGCCAGCGGCGACACCTCGGCGGGATAGTCGAGGACGAACGTCGGCTCCCACAGGGTGTGCTCGACACGCTGCTCGTAGATCTCCAGCAACGTCGCCCCCGGCCCCAGCCCCGGAGCGATCTCGACGCCAAGCCGGCGAGCTTCGTCACCGAGCGTCTCCTTGTCCCAGGCGCCGAGCACGTCGATACCGCAGGCCTCGCCGACGAGGTCGACCAAGCGGGCTGTGCGAAACGGTGGAGTGAGGTCGATGGGGCGACCACCGACGTGTCGCGCCAGTGGGTTGTCACACGGCGGAGAACCGCCGTCGTCATCGGCCTGCGCACCGACGGCGTTGGCGGCGTCGACGATGATGTCCTCGGTGAGCGCGCGCATGGTGGCGTAATCGGCATACGCCTCGTAGGCCTCGAGCATGGTGAACTCGGGGTTGTGTCGCGGCGAGAGGCCCTCGTTGCGGAAGACACGGCCGATCTCGTAGACGCGCCGATAGCCGCCGACGAGGAGGCGCTTGAGATGGAGCTCGATGGCGATGCGCAGGTAGACGTCGATGTTGAGCGCATTCCAGTGGGTGACAAACGGCCGCGCCCGAGCACCGCCGGCGATGGTCTGCAGGATCGGTGTCTCCACCTCGAGGTAGCCGCGACGATCCAGGGTGCCGCGCACCGAACGGACCACCTCGCTGCGCATGGCGAAGTGGCGTCGCTGCATCACGCTGCCGATGAGGTCGAGATAGCGCTTGCGGTAGCGGGTCTCCTGGTCGCTGATGCCGTGGTACTTCTCCGGCGGCGGTCGGAGCGCCTTGACCAGCAGGGTGCACTCGTCGGCGAGCACGCTGGGTTCTCCGCGACGCGTGCGCGTCAGCGGGCCGCGCACACCGATGATGTCGCCGTTGTCGAGCAGCTCGACGACGGCGAACTGCGCGGCGCCGAGGCGATCGTGCCTGAACCACATCTGCATGCGACGCTCCTCGTCCTCGATGTGGGCGAAGCACACCTTGCCCTGCATGCGCAGCTGGGCCACCCGGCCGGCGACCGCCACCACCGGCCCTTCCCGCGGACTCCCCTCCTCAGACGCCGCACCCGCCGCCTCCTCGAAGGCAACCAGCCGCGCCACCGCCTCAGCGAGCGTGGCATCCGGCCGGAAATCGACGTTGTACGCGGGTACCCCAAGCGCCGCCAGCTCGTCGACCTTCCGCCGCCGCTCGGCGATCAGATCCTCCTCAGGCACGGGGCGGAAGCCTAGCGACACGCATATCCGCACCGAGCCCAGCAGCATCCGCCAGCAGCCCGGGGCCGTGTAGCGGGGCCGTTTTGCTGCCACGCTTGGGCCGGGCATGGGACACGTGTCCGCGGCGAGTTCCGCAGGCAGCCGCAGGCAGCCGAGGACTGTCTGAGCAAGTGGGCATGTGTCCCTTGACCGGCCCCCCACGTGCGCTTGAGAGGGTCTCCCCTAGACGACCTTCTTGATCGTGAGCTTGCGGCTGCCGCCCGGGGTCTGCACCTTCACCTCTTCGCCGACCTTGTGGCCCAGGAGCGCGCGGCCGACGGGAGACTCCATCGAGATCCGGCCGGCGTTGACGTCGACCTCGGCGGGGCCGACGATCGTGTACTCCTCCTCGCCGAACTCGTCCTTCACCTTGACCTTCGACCCCACCTGGACGATGCCGTCGTGGTGCTCTTCGATGAGCACGGCGTTGCGCACCATCTTCTCCAGGGTGAGGATGCGGCCCTCGAGCATGCCCTGCTCGTTCTTGGCGTCCTCGTACTCGGCGTTCTCGCTGATATCGCCGAACTCCTTCGCGTACTTGATTCTTTCCGCGATCTCCGAGCGCTTGTTGGTGCGCAGCTCGTCGAGCTCGCGCTGGAGCTTGTCCAACCCCTCCTTGGTGAGGAGCACGGGTTTGTCGAGCATGACGTGGTGAACCTCGGGCGGGCGCGTCGGCAGGGCTGCCTCTGAGCGGGCGCAGACGGCCACGGGAAATGTGAACTTGGGCACGGCAGTATAGGCGAGGTTAGGCGTAGAATGTCCCCGATTCGCGCCGCAGGTGACTTGGGGATGGCCCCGGCGCACGATCTACTCGGCTCCTCTGGCGGTGAGGGACCGCCGTTTTGATCTTGACAATGGGTGATAACCCCGATATCATTTAGTTGGTACCGCTGGCTCATGGCCAGTATTCCCTTGCCCCCCCTCTCGGGGCGTCTCCGGTTCACCGGGGGCGCCCTTTTTCTTGCAGCGGGCTCTTGAAATCGGGCGCAGAGGGGCGAATTGAGGGCCCAATCCGAGGCGGCGAATAGGGCGGAGCCGGCGCAGCAGTGATCATCCGGCGACCACCTCCACCGCCCAGATGAGCACCGCAAAGGCCCAGAACGCGTACGCCGCCGAGATGTACACGCTCTGCATGTTGCGGCTGCGCACCTTGCGCGCCACGACGAGCACCACGTAGACCATCAGCGCTGAGCCGACGAGGTCGACAAATCGCGCGCCGGGCGGCGAGTGGACGATGACGCCGGCCGCAAACGCGAGCGCCGGCGGCAGCGCCAGCGGAAGCACCCACCAGGGCAGCTCGATCGGCTCGCCGAAGCGACTCTCGCTGTCGAGCCGACTCACCCCTCGCCGCTCGTGAACACCGGACGGAAGAAGCCATTCGGCCCCTCACCGGCGGCAGCGGCGAGGTCGAGAATCTCGTCGAGCCGTTCGTGACTGTCGAGCTCCTGCACCATGCCGCGCAGCCGTGCGGCGCCGGCACAGCCGCGGATCGTCCAGGCAACGTACTTGCGCCCCAGCTTGAACGCGCGACGCTCGCCGTAGTGGTCGACGAGCAGCTGGAGGTGACGGCGGGTGAGTGCGACGCGCTCGCTGAACGGTTGCTCGTCGAGCGCCTCCCCGGTGGCCACTCGATGCACCGCTTGGCGAAGCAACCAGAAATTGCCGAGCATGCCCCGGGCGAGGATGACTCCGTCGACGCGTCCGTCCTCGATGACGCGCGCGGCCGATTCCGCGTCGCCGAGGTCACCGCTGCCGATCACCGGGATGTCGATGGCTTCGCGAACGCGGGCGATCTCGTCCCAGTCAGCGAGGCCGGCATAGCCCTGACAACGCGTGCGCCCGTGCACGGTGACCATGCGCACGCCGACATCCTGCAGGGCACGCGCCAGCTGCGGAGCGTTGATCGAGGTGTGATCCCAACCGAGTCGCATCTTGGCTGTGACCGGCACGTCGACTGCGCTGGCCATGGCACCGAGAACACGCGCGGTGGCGCCGATGTCGCGCGCCAGCGCGGCGCCGTTGCCGATGCCGACGACCTTGCGCACCGGACAGCCGAGGTTGACGTCGACAACCATCGCGCCGCGCTCGACGCAGAGCTGCGCGGCATCCGCCATCACAGCCGGATCGGAGCCGACCAGCTGCGCCGCGACCGGGCGCACCTCGCGAGGAAATCGCAGCAAGGCGAGGCTGGCGTCGATGCTGCGCACCACCGCCTCGGCGGCGACCATCTCGGTGGTCACCAGACCGGCGCCCATCTCGACAGCGATGGCGCGGAAGGGAACGTCGGTGATCCCCGCCATGGGAGCGACCAGGATCGGCGACGAGAGCTCGAGGTCGCCGAGGCGGACGGGGCGAAGCGTCGATGGGGCCACGGCCATGCGCCGATGGTAGCCGGACATTCCCGCCGCGCCGCCCACAACCGCGACCGGCGGTTATCTACGGAGAGGCGTTGAGCTCGTGGATCAGGCGCAACCCGTCGAGGGTGAGGCGTTGATCGACATGGTCGATGCAGTCCGTCTCAGCGGCGATGACCTCGGCAAGGCCCCCGGTGGCGATGACCTTTGCCTGGCCGCCGAGCTCGTCCTTCATGCGCTTGACGATGCCCTCGATGAGGCCGACGTAGCCGAAGACGAGACCAGCCTGCATGCTCGCCGTCGTGGTCCGGCCGATGACCACCGGGGGCGCCACCAGGTCGACGCGGGTCAACTTGGCGGCGCGTGAAACCAGGGCGTCGTGGCTGATGAAGATGCCGGGCGCGATCGCACCCCCCAGGTAGTCGCCGTCGGCGCTGAGCGCGTCGAAGGTCGTCGCCGTGCCCAGGTCGACGAGCACCGCGGGACCACCATAGGCGCGGAAGGCCGCGATCGAGTTGACGATGCGGTCGGCGCCGACCTGCCGAGGATCCTCGTAGAGGATGCGCATTCCCGTGCGCACCCCGGGGCCGACCATGAGCGGCGCCATGCCGAAGTACACGATCGCCATCCCCTCGATGCTTCTTGACAGTGTGGGCACCACGCTGCTGGCGACCACGTGGCGGATGCGCGCCGGCTCGACACCGCGGTGGCGCAACAGCTCGGACACCACCATGCCCAGCTCATCCCCGGTGGCGCGATCGTCGGTGTGGAGCCGGAAATCGGCGACCAGGGTCTCACCGTCGAAAACCCCGGCGACGATGTTGGTGTTGCCGACATCGATGGCCAGCAGCATGCCGCGAACTCTAGTCGAGGGGTGACCGCAAAGGCGCCCTGCTACCCTCGGGGCCGTGTTCGGGCTCGTCGATATCGGCGGAACCAAGCTGCTGACCGCGGTCGCCGGCAGCGAACGCCGTCCCGGCCCATCGCTGCGCCGGCTCACGCCGGATGCCGCGCCGTTGGAGACGCTCGTGGACATGCTCGACGACGTCCGTTGCGGCGCCAGCCTCGACGCCATCGCCCTCGCCGTGCCGGGGCCGTTCGATCGCAGCCGTGGCGCGCTACTCGAGCCGCGAAACATCGCCACTGCCTGGCATCACCTACCCATCGCGGCACGCTTGGGCGAGCGTTACGGGTGTCGCGTGGTCCTGGAGAACGACGCCAACTGCGCCGGGCTCGCCGAGGCGGTTGTCGGCTCCGGACGGGGAATGCGCCGTGTCGTGTACTTCACCGTTTCCACCGGTGTCGGCACCGGAGTGGTCGTCGACGGACGCCTGGTCACCGGCCGCCACGACACCGAGGGCGGCCACCAGGTTCTCTGGCCGAGGTGGCTGGGCGGTCCTGCATGCCGCTGCGGCGGCTACGGCTGTCTGGAAGCGCTGGTGTCGGGGCCTTCCATCGCCCGCCGGT
>DASZGL010000033.1:0-104215 GCA_035938875.1 Candidatus Dormiibacterota bacterium | reverse complement strand
CAATAACTCTCACGCGCGCACCTCGGCGTGGCATCGTATCGCCAGCGCGGCGATGATGGCCTCGTGCACGGGCTGGGCTTCGGCGCCGGTGAGAGTCCGGTCGGCAGCGCGGTAGGTGAGGCGGAACGTCCAGGCCTTGCGCCCCGGCCCAAGGCGCGCGGGATCGCGGAATTCGTCGATCTGCTCGACGTCTTCGAGCAAGTGACCTCCCGCCTCGCGGATCACGCTGTCGGCGACGCCGGCGCGCTCCTCGTCGGGGACGACGACTGACAGATCACGGATCACCGCCGGCATCCGCGGAGGTGGACGGAATCGCGGCGTTCGGGGAACCTCCGGGGCAACGGCATCGAGGCGCAGCTCGGCGACGACCACCCGCCCCCTGAGGTCGAGTGTCGCCATGGTCGCGGAGTCCAGCTCGCCGAGCAGACCCACGTCACGTCCCTCCATGAGCAGGCGTCCCGACCGGCCGGCACGCATTCCGGGAATGTCCGCGTTGTCAGCGGTGACCGCTGCATCGGCCAGGTCGCGACCGAGGAACGCTACCACCGACTGGCACGTGCGGAGCAGAGCCGCTGCTGTATCGCCGTCACCGTCACCAGTTTGTGACACCAGTGCCAGCAACAGAGGTTCAGCAGGAAGTCGAGGCAGGCCGCGGTCGGCGCCGTCAGGAGTCGATCCCAGGGGAGCCGATTGGCGCTGCCCCTCCCAGTAGGCGCGGCCGATCTCGAACATCGAGACGTCGGACAGTCCCCGGCTGAGGTTGGTGGCGACCGCCAGGCAGAGACCGGGAAGCAGCGAGGTGCGCATCACGCTCCACTCCTCGCTCAGAGGGTTGAGCAGGCGAATCGGCGCCAGCCCCTCGCCCATCCCCGACAGCATCCCCACCTGGGCAGGCGAGAGGAACGCGTAGGTGATCGCCTCGTCGTAGCCGGCGCCGATGCACACGTCGCGTACGCGCTCCTCGAGCGGGAAGGCCGGTGCCAGGGCTTCGACCGTGGTACGCCGGCCGGGGAGGGTGGCCGGCACCCGGGCATAGCCGAGCGACCGCCCCACCTCTTCGGCGACGTCGACGACCAGGCTGACGTCGCGGCGAAAGTGCGGCGGCGTGACCCACAGGGTGTGACCGTCCTGCTCGACGGCGAAGCCGAGCCGGGCCAGAACTGTCGCGGCCTCCTCGGGGTCGACGGCGCAGCCGAGGATGCTCTCGAGGGCTCCGCCCCCAACCTCGATGGTCGCCGGGGCGGGCAGTGCGCCGGTGTGGTCATCGGCGACGTCGCGGAGGACTCGACCGCCGCTCAGCTCGGCGATCAACGCCGCGGCGCGCTCCAGGGCGAGAGGCGGCAGGGTGTCGCTGAGACCCTTCTCGAACCGGGACGAGGCCTCGGTGCGGACCCCCAGCCGTCGCGAGGTCGCCCGGATGGCCGGGCCGTCCCAGCTCGCCGCCTCGAGCAGAACGGATCGCGTGGCCCCATCAACGGCGGTGCCGGCGCCGCCGATGACACCGGCGATCGACACCGGGACCTCGCCGGCGCAGACCACCAGGTCCTCCTGTCCGACTGCGCGCTCCACGTCGTCGAGACAGAGCAGACGCTCACCCCGGCCGCGGCGCACCACCACCTCGGCGAGCGATCCTCCGGTTCCCGCGGTTGCGCGGAACCGCTCGAGGTCGAACGCGTGCAGCGGCTGGGCGAGCTCGGCGGCCACGTAGTTGGTGATGTCGACGACGTTGTTGATGGGACGCAGTCCCACCGTGCGCAGCCGCCGCTGCAGCCACCCCGGTGATGGACCGACGGCGACGTCCTCGATGATGCGCATGCAGAAGCGCGGGCAGCCGACAGGGTCTTCCACTCGCAGGGAAACGCGGCCTGCCATCGAGGCCGCTGAGACCAGGCTCTCCGGGACCTCGGCGGGCGGCTCCCGCAGCGTCTCGCCGAGAGCCGCCGCCAGCTCACGGGCGACGCCGACGTGGCCGAGGCAATCGGGACGGTTCGGGGTGATCTCCACCTCGAAGACCGTGTCGAGATTCAGCACTTCGTGCAGTGGCTGCCCGGGGACGCCGCGATCGAGCACCATGATGCCGTCGGCGTCGTCGCCGAGCCCGAGCTCCACCGCCGAACACAGCATTCCCGGCGATTTGTATTTACCGCCGAACATGGCACGAACTCCCAGCGGCTCGTCCAGGCCGGGCAACGTGGTCTGCGGTGGGGCGTAGGGGACCAGGTCGCCGACACGAAGATTGGGCGCGCCGGTGAGGACGCGAACCGGGCCGCCGCCTGTGTCGATATCGGCGAAGAGCACACCTTTGCTCGATTCGGGAACCGGCGACAGCGACAGCACCCGAGCCACCACAGCTCCCTCAGCCTCGTGGTGCACCTCCTCGACCTCGGTTCCGGTGTCGACCAACGCCTGCACCAGTGTGGTCAGGGGTGCGTCGAGGGCCGCGTAGTCGCGCATCCAGCGCAGGGAGACCTTCATGCCTGCCTGGTGAAACGCAGGTCGTTCTCGTAGAGGAGACGTCCATCGTCGATGCCCCAGGCCAGCTGAGCGATGCGCTCGATACCGGCGCCGAAGGCGAATCCGCTGTAGCGCTCAGGATCGATGCCACCGTTGCGCAGGACGTTGGGATGGACCATGCCACTGCCCAGGATCTCGATCCAACCGCTCCCTCTGCAGGTGTGACAGCCGTCGCCACCGCACACCATGCAGCTGACGTCGACCTCGAGCGATGGTTCGGTATACGCGAAGTGATGAGGGCGCAGACGGATGGCGCGCTCGCTGCCGAACATCGAGCGGGCGAAGAACTCCAGCGTTCCCTTGAGATCGCTCAGGGCGATGCCCTCGTCGACGCAGAGCCCCTCGACCTGGTGGAACATGGGGAAGTGGGTCGCGTCATAGTCGCGCCGGAAGACCTTTCCGGGGACGATGACGCGCAACGGCGCACCAAGAGCGATCATGCTGCGGATCTGCACCGGCGAGGTGTGGGTGCGCAGCAGCCGGGCGTCGTCGACCCAGAAGGTGTCCTGGAGATCGCGGGTCGGATGTCCCGGCGGCATGTTGATGAGCTCGAAGTTGTAGCGCTCGTACTCGATTTCGGGTCCGCTCACCACCAGGTAGCCCAGGTGGGAGAAGATCCGGCGAATCTCCCGCGCGCAGCGGCTGACGGGATGGAGATGGCCGCGCTTCAGTGCCTGGGGCGGCCTGGTGAGGTCGATGCTCTCCTGGTGGGCGCGCACCGCCTCCGCCTCTCGCTCCAGTGCCTGGCGCCGCTCGACCAGTGCGTCCTCGACGCGCGCATACAGGTCGTTGACCGTCTGTCCTGCCTGTCGCCGTGCTTCAGCGTCAACGATCTGGCCGATGCGCTTGCGTTGCGCGCTGAGCAGGCCGTCACCTCGCCCCAGGTAGAGATTGCGGATCCGCTCCAGCGCGGCGAGGTCGGCGGCACCGTTGACCTCATCGAGGGCCCGCGCCGCGATGGCGTGGACGTCCTCGAGCCCGCCGCCGTCACCGGTGGACACCCGCCCCGCCGTGGTGTTGGCGCTCACGCCGGAGCGGTTGCGCCCCTCGCGACCTCCACCAGCTGAGCAAAAGCGGCGGCGTCGTGCACGGCGATGTCCGCCAGCATCTTGCGATTGACCTCGACACCCGCTGCGCGGAGGCCGTGGACGAACTGGCTGTAGGCGAGCCCATTCTGTCTCGCCGCCGCGTTGATCCGCGCGATCCACAGACCGCGCATGTCTCCCTTGCGCTGCTTGCGGTCACGGTAGGCGTACGCCAAGGAATGCATCACCGCCTCGTTGGCGGGCTTGAAGAGACGCCGATGCGTGCCGCTGAAACCCTCGGCGAGCTCGAGGACCTTCTTGTGCCGTGCGCGTCCGGTGACGCCTCGCTTCACCCTGGCCATGATGAGATCTCCTCCTCGCCCCTACAGGTACGGAGCGGCCCGCTTGACCTCGCGCACGTCCTGTGGCGCGACCTCGTGCTGCCTGTTGTACAGCCGCTTGCGCTTACCGCTCTTGTGCTCGAGCAGGTGGGAACGGAAGGCGTGCCGCCGCATCACCTTTCCTGTCGAGGTGATCCGGAAGCGCTTCTGAGTTCCCTTATGGGTTCGGATCTTTGGCATCTTCACTGCTCCGCGCTGTGCTGGTTTCACCGTCATCCGCGCTGCTGCCGACGGCCACCACAATCGCTGGGGAAGCCTCGTCGGAGCCGGCCCTGGAGCGCTGCACCCTGCCGCCGGACGGACCACCTGCTCTCGCCGAGTCGGCGTGCTGCGTCCCTTTGGCCTGCTTCTTCGCCAGGGGGCTGAGGATCATGATCATGTTGCGGCCTTCGACCAGCGGGTTGCGCTCGATGATGGCAACGTCCTTGAGCTCTAGAGCCATGCGGTCGAGCAGCTTGCGGCCGTACTCCTGGTGCACCATTTCGCGTCCGCGGAACATGATCGTCAGCTTGACCTTGTCACCGTCGGCGAGGAAGTGGCGCACGTAGCCGTACTTCGTCTGGAAGTCGTGCTCCGAGATCTTGGGGCGCAGCTTCATCTCCTTGAGGCGGATGACGTTGTGTTCCTTGCGGCTCTCCTTTTCTCTCTTCAGGGCCTCGAACTTGTAGCGCCCGTAGTCCATGAGACGGCAGACAGGCGGTTGCGCCTGCGGTGCCACCTCGACGAGGTCTAGCTCCCGCTCCGCGGCCAGCTGCCGGGCTCTATCGATGGGGACGATCCCCAGGGCCTCCTGCGTTGTGTCATCGAAGAGACGAACGTTGGGGATGCGGATCTGGTCGTTGACGCGGAGCTCACGAAACGCGATGGGTCGGGGTCCTCCAATGTCGGTTGGCCGCTCCGGTCGCCTGCGACCGGGCTTCCGTGGAAAAAAAGAACTGGACAGCAGCCGCTATCCAGTCGACGGTTCTGGACCCCCCAAGGCCGGCCCGGGGAGGTGTGGGCCGCACCGGCACGACACCCTCTTCGCGGAGCCCTCTCGGGCGTCCGGGCGGGACTATACCACGGGTCCGCGGAACGGCAAACTCGGGTTGCGTCATGCCGGCCGCCGCTCTGCGACCTCACGAGCCAGGCGCTCCACCAACTCGCCGGCGGGCAGGTTCTCCTGTCCGCCGCGGCGCGTATCGCGGACGTTGACGACGTCGTCGCCGCGTTCGACGTCCCGGCGGCCGACGACGACGATGTAGGGCACCTTGAGCAGCTCGGCGTCACGGATCCGCGCCTGCATGCGCTCACCCGGCTTGTCGCTCACCGCGGCACGCAGGCCCGCCTGGTCCATCCGCGCGGCCAGCGCGGCCGCGTAGTCGAGGACCTCGGGCACGTCGTCCTGCACCGGGACGATCTCGCACTGCGTCGGCGCAAGCCATAGCGGAAAGTGACCCGCGTAGTGCTCGACCAGCACACCGAAGAACCGTTCCATGCTCCCCAGCAACGCCCGGTGGACCATCACCGGACGGTGCCGCGACCCGTCCTCGGCGACGTACTCGAGGCTGAAGTTCTCCGGCTGCGTGAAGTCGAACTGCACCGTGGCGCACTGCCACTCGCGGCCCAGGGCGTCGAGGACCTTCATGTCGATCTTCGGTCCGTAGAAGGAGCCGCCACCCTCGTCGAGTGTGTAGGCGATGTCGCGCAGCAGCAGCTGGTTCTCCAGCGCCGCCTCGGCCCGGCGCCAGTCTTCGTCTCGACCCTGCGCCTTCTCCGGCTTGGTGCTGAGATAGATGGCCAGCTCGCTGAAGCCGAAACCGTTGAACATCTCCAGGCAGAAGTCGACGACGCGTCCGATCTCGGTATCGATCTGATCGGGGCGGCAGAAGATGTGGGCATCGTCCTGGGTGAATCCGCGTACGCGGAGCAGGCCGTGGAGCACGCCGCTGCGCTCGTATCGGTACACCGTGCCCAGCTCGGCGAAACGCAGGGGCAGGTCTCGGTAGGACCGTGTTCTGCCCTTGTAGATGAGGATGTGAAAGGGACAGTTCATCGGCTTGAGCTGGTAGGGCCGTTCGTCGATGAACATCGGTCCGTACATGCTCTCGGCGAAGAAGTTGACGTGGCCGCTGGTCTCCCACAAACCACGCTGGGCGATGTGCGGGCTGAAGACGAGGTCGTATCCGCCGCGGCGATGGGCATCGCGCCAGTAGTCCTCGATGACGTTGCGGATGACGCCGCCTCGAGGGTGCCAGAGGACCAGGCCGCCGCCCAGCTCCTCGCTGACGCTGAAGAGGTCGAGGTCGCGGCCCAGCCGGCGGTGGTCGCGCCGCTCCGCCTCGGCAAGCCGCTCCAGGTAGGCGTCGAGGTCTGCCTTTTCGAACCAGGCGGTGCCATAGATGCGCTGCAGCTGCTCGTTGCGCTCGTCGCCGCGCCAGTACACGCCGGCCACACGGAGCAGGCGGACCGCGCCCAACCAGCCGGTGTCGGGGACGTGGGGGCCGCGGCACAGGTCGATGAAGTCGCCGGTCCGGTAGATTCCGACATTCTCGACCTGATCTGCCATGCGGTCGATGATGTCGACCTTGAAGGATTGACCCATCGACTCGAACAGCTTCCTGGCCTCGCCGCGCGTCATGACCTCGCGCACAAAGGGCAGCCGTTGCTCGACCAGCTGCGTCATTCTCGCCTCGATGGCGACGAGGTCATCTTCGGAAAACGTGCGCCCCTCGGGGAGACGGAAGTTGTAGAAGAACCCTTCGCTGATGGCCGGACCGACGTCGTATTGCGCACCGTCAAAGAGATCGACCACGGCCGCGGCGAGGAGGTGCGCTCCGCTGTGCCGCAAGATGTCGAGGCTCAGCTCGGTGGGCGTCTCCAGGGGCAGTCCCGCCTCGAGTGCGTCATCGACGTCGTCATCGGGCATGACCGCGGATTCTACCCGTGGCCTGAGCGATCAACCCCACCCGCGCGGGCGGTCAACCGATGAGGCGCGACATTCCCGAGGGTGCGTCCTCTCGTCCTTCACACAGCAGTGCGAGGAATGCCTCGGCATTCGCCGACGCAGAGAAGGGCATCGACAGCTGCCTCGCCAAAGGCAGTACCGCTGTCCGCGAAGACCGTCGTGCCTGGACGCGCAGGCGCTCGTTGCGCACCGGGTCGAGCGAGCAACAACGTACACTGCAGTACTTCGCTGTCGGCTTGTGGACCGCGTCGTTGCACCCGACTCGTGCACAAGTACGCAGTCTCATGGTGCGAGTCGTCGGCGCGGAGGTCTCCTCCCTCATGTGCGGGCAGAAGTCTACGCCGACTTCTTCATACCCTGTCAATGGGTCAAACACCTCTACTTAACCAATGCGGCAATTCTTGCGGTGGACGGAGGAGTGCCGCGGCGCTGTTCAAACTGTGGACAACATCGCCGCGGCAAGTCCAACCGTGCGCGACTTCGCTGTGCACAACCTGTGCACGCCGCGGAGCGCACAGCCGCGATCGGACTTTGTGCACAGCACCCGGTGACGACGAAGGCGGTCGGGATTCACCCGGCGCCGATGTCCTGCAGGCCGATCTCTGCCCGCTTCTACGAGCGGATGTCCAACAGACCCCGATCTCCGCCCGCTACGACGAGTGGGCGCATCAGGGATCGAACCTGAGACCTCTGCGATGTCAACGCAGCGCTCGTACCAACTGAGCTATGCGCCCCACGGGCGCGATGATAGCAGGGCCATTTGCGACCACCCGCGACACAGCCGGCCGGCCGGCGATGGGCTCCGAGCGCCCTCAGCCGACGCGCGAGGGGGTCAGTGCAGTGCTCGCCTCGGCGGCGTGGATGTCCTCGGCGGTGACCTCCACCCGCAGGCTGCGCTCGCACTCGTGGCAGACGAGGTAGAAGGACTCGGGACGGCGGATTGCCCGGGCCACCGTCTGACGGTGACCGCAGCACTCGCAGGTGACGATCGCTCGCATGGTCTCCTGGCCCCGGGCTCGTCCTGCCCCGGCGGGGCATCGGCGCAAGCCGCTATTCGATGACCGCACACTGCCACCCGCCAAAGACACTCGATCGGGCGCGCATCGGCTCTTGTCGCAGTCGCGACCCGACCGTTGCAGTAGTCACACGGTGGCGCATCTCGCGACTTTCCGACCACGCCGGGCGGGATGCAGGGCTCGGTCAGTGGGAGACGAGATGCTCGTCCAGGATCCGTAGACGGCTGCCCAGCCAGCCGGCGGTGACCAGGCCACAGACCACGAGGATCCCACCCATTCCGGCGACCACCCGGTCCACACCGAAGGCGTCGGCGAGGCCGCCGGCGAGCAGCAGGGGGATGGCCACCGAGGTGTTGATCACGGTGAAGATGCCCCCAAAGATCCGGCCGCGGCTGTCCTCATCCGTCCTCTCCTGGAGCACTGTGAAGGCGGGAATGAGCAGTCCCCCCAGGGCGATGCCGAAGGTCGTCGAGAGGCACACCGCGATGGGCACCAGCGCGGCATTCCAGCCGGCCCTGTCCAGGGCGCCGGGAATCAGCCCGATGCCCACCAGCAGCAATCCGGCGGCGAGCATCGACCAGATCAAGGCGTGAGCGCGCGACAGCCGGTGCGACAACTGGCCGAGGACCAGCGCCATGGCGACCAGGCCGACGGTCGCAGGTATGAGCACGAGGTAGGTGTCCGCAGGTGAGCGGCCGAGCACGGTCGTCATGTACGCCGGACCCAACGCGAACATGGTGAACACCACCACCAGCGAGAGCGTGAGCAGCGACAGCCCGATGCGCAGCCCCGCGTCAGAACCGAGGATCTTCGCCCCCTCGCGGAGTTCGACCAGGATGTGCCGCTTCGGCACGTGGGCGCGTGATGCTGCACGAAGGCGTGCACGCATTCGATAGACGCTGACGGTCGCAACGCCGAAGAGCCCGCTGGCGATCCAGAACGGCGCCAGGTCGCCGAAGAATCGCAGGCTGAGCGTCGCCATGGGGACGCCCACGACCAGGGTGATGATGACCGTGGTCATGAACAGCGACGTTGCCGCCATGATCTGCGGCTTGGCGACGAGGAAGGGAATGCTCGCCGCCTCGGCCGGGGCGAACAGCTGACCGACCGAGCTGAACAACAGGGTGACGATGAGCAACGGCCAGGCCTGGCCGCGCAGGTCAGGGATCGCTTGGCACAAGGGGATGAGCAGGACCAGCAGACCGCGCAGCAGGTTGGTGGCGAGCATGAGGCCGCGCTTGTCGTGCCGGTCGGCGTAGACGCCCGCGGGAGCGCTGAAGACGATGCTCGGCAGCGTGTAGGCGATCATCAAAGCCGACTGCGTGGAGCTGCGCTTGGTCAGGTCGTAGACGACGATGATCAGGGCGAACATGAGGAACTTGTCGCCGAGTTGACACGCCGCCTGCGCCGCCCAGAGCAGACGGAAATCGCCCTTTCGCAGCACGGCGCGAAAACCCCGCGCGTCCTCGGGATGGTCGGGGAGCAGCGGGCGCGCCGCGTGTACCGGCGGCGCCGGCGTTCCCTCACCGCTGACGGTGCTCACCTGCCGTGGTCCGTATCGGCGGCGGCCTGCGCCAGTCGTCGCCATTCTTCGAGCTCGAGTGTGCCGGGTCGCCGGCGCGGGTCGATCCCCGCCGCAGCCAGTGCCGCACGTGCCCTGGTCTCATCGCCGAGGGCGCTGGTCACGCCGCTGCGCAACATCTTGCGCCGCTGTTGAAACAGCGACCGCGCCAGCGCGATGACAGCGGCGCGCTCCCCCTCGGGCAGCTGAGGCTCGGGCAGCAGTCGCAGGATGGTGGAGTGCACCGCCGGAGGCGGATCGAAGGACGCCGGGGCAACGTCGCCGAGCCGCTCCACCCGCGCCAGGGATCGCACCGCGACCGTCGCCAGGCTCCAGTCGCCGCTCGGCGCGCAGAGACGCGCCGCGACCTCGCGCTGTACCAGTATCACGGCGCGCAGCGGTGGTTGGGCGGATTCGAGGAGGTGGCTGATCAGCGCGCCGGTGATGGTGTACGGGATGTTTCCCGCGACAAGGTATCCGGGACCGAGCCCGAAGTCCGACGCGTTGTATCGAAGCGCATCGCCGAGGACGACGCGAACGTTGTCCCGGCCGGCCAGGGTGACGCGCATCGCCCGAACGCAGGCCTCGTCGAGCTCGACGCCGATCACGCGCCTGGCGCGAGCACTCAGCTCCACCGTGAGAGTGCCGATACCGGTACCCACCTCGTACACCTCGTCCGTCGATTGGCAGTCGAGCGAGTCGACGATCGCCATGAGGACGTCGCGGTCGACGAGGAGGTGCTGTCCGTAGCGACGCTTGAGGCTGAGCCCCGCCCGACGAGCCACCGCGCGGGCGGTGCGCGGATCGGTGAGATCGAGCCGCCTCGGCGCGAGGACCCTGTCGCGAGACGTCCCCGGCGTGCTCAATGCGTGGCCGCGGCGTCGACGACGCCATCGTGGAGGCTGAAGAGACGCCGGGCGTTCGCCGTCGTCTGTGCGGCGAAAGAGGCGGCGTCAACGCCACGCAACCGGGCCACCGCCGCCGCGGTGTCGGCGACGTAGCCGGGAAGGTTGGGACGTCCACGATGGGGCACCGGCGCGAGGAAGGGTGCATCGGTCTCGACCACGATGGCGCCGGCGTCCAGCGTGCGAGCCGCGTCCTGGACGGCGTCGCTTCGCGGAAAGGTGACCGTCCCGGCGAAGGAGCAGAGCATGCCCAGGGCGACAACACGAACGGCCACTTCCGCGTCACCGCTGAAACAGTGCATGACGCCGAGCGGCTGCTCGGGGACACCGCCGCGGTCCCGCCACGAGGACAGCTCATCGAGGACCTCGGCGTGGGCGTCGCGGTCGTGGATCACCACGGGCTTGCCGTGCGCAGCGGCGAGCTCGAGCATCAGCCGCAGACCGGTTCGCTGTACCTCGAGCGGCGTGTCGTGGTAGCCGGGGCGCCAGTAGGCATCCAGACCGATCTCACCGACGGCGACGGCACGCGGGTGCCGGAGGAGCTCATCGAGCGCGGCCAACTGGGCCGTGTCCGGAGGCGCGGGCTTGTGGGGGTGCCAGCCCACGGTGAAATAGACGCCGCTGAACCGCTCGGCGAGCTGACGGTTTCGGTCACTGTCGTCCACATCGAGACCGACGCTGACCACCTGCTCGACCCCCGCCTCGGCTGCGGATTCCATCGCCTGGTCGAGGAGTCCCCGGTCCTCGAGCAGGGCGAGGTGGCAGTGGGTGTCGACCAGGGGTGTCATTCGTCGCCGAGGACTGCGGCACGATCCAGGCGGGGAAAGAGGATGTCACCGACGCCGACGCCATCACCCCCGGCGAGGACGTCCCAGCGACGTAGCGCCGCGCTCAGGTCGCCGGTGATGCTCACGCCGATGTCAGCGGCGACGGCGGCGGCGGCCCGGGGTATCACCGGGTAGAGCAGCATCGTGCTCACCCGTATCGACTCGAGCAGGTTGTGACACACGGTTCCCAGGCGGGGATCCTCACTGCGCGACAGAGTCCAGGGCTGCGCCTCCTCGATGTACTTGTTGGCGCGACCCACCAGGCGGCGCACCTGGGCCAGCGCACCGGAGATGTCGAATCGTTGCATCGCCGCGTCATAGTTGGTGACGACTTCGGCCGCAAGCCCCGGCAGCTCGTCATCCAGCGCCTCGCGCGGACCGGGAGACGGAACCCGGGAGTCGAAGTAGCGCTGCACCATCTTCTCCGTGCGGGAGACCAGGTTTCCGTAGTCGTTGGCCAGGTCGGCGTTGTAGCGATCGACGAAGATCTCCACCGAGAAGTCCCCGTCGCGGTCGAAGGGGATCTCAGCCATGAGCACGTACCGCGTGGCATCGCTGCCGTAGAGGTCGATGAGTTGGCTTGGGTCGATGAAGATGCCCCGGCTCTTGCTCATCTTCTGCCCGCCCAGGGTCACGTAGCCGTGGGAGTGCACCCGGCGTGGCAGGGGCAATCCGGCGGCCAGCAGCATCGCCGGCCAGATGATCGTGTGGAAGCGGGTGATGTCCTTGCCAATGACGTGGGCATCGGCGGGCCAGAACCGGGCGAAGGAGTCGGCGTCGTCGGAGTAGCCGACGCCGGTGATGTACGCGGGCAGGGCGTCGAGCCAGACGTAGATCACCTGCCTCGGGTCGTCGGGCACGGGGATCCCCCAGGTGGTGAACGCGCGCGAGACGCTGATGTCGTCGAGACCGCCGCGGATGACGTTGAGCATCTCGTTGCGGCGCGTCTCAGGCGTGAGGAAGCTCGGGTTGCGCTCGAAATGGTCGAGGAGCTGCTGCTGGAAGGCGCTGAGCCGGAAGAACCAGTTCTCCTCCTCCACCCATTCCACCGGCCGCAGATGCAGCGGGCAGCAGCCGTCGACCAGGTCCTTCTCCGCGTAGTAGGCCTCGCACGAGGGGCAGAACCAGGCGGCGTACATCCCCTTGTAGATGTGGCCACCGTCGGCGAGGGCCCGCCACAGGCGCAGCGATGTCCGCCGGTTGCTGTCGCCGCTGGTGCGCACGAACGCGGTGTACGCGATGTCGAGCCGGCGGTACAGGTCGCGGAAGACCTCGGCTTGCGCGGCGGAGAAGTCCTCGGCGCTCTGGCCCCGGGCCGTGGCCGCGCGCTCCACCGACTGGCTGTGCTCGTCGGTGCCGACGGTGAACCGCACCTCGGCGCCGCGCAGAGCGTGGTGCCGAGCCAGGACGTCGCAGCCGACCTTTTCGTAGACGTGCCCGAGATGCGGGTCGCCGTTGACGTAGTCGATGGCCGCGGTCACGTAAAAGCGCGGGTCGGTGCCGTTGCTCATCCGGAACCCACCAGGACGGTGCACTCGCCGCGTGGCGGGCTGGCGACGAACTCGTCGGCCAGCTCGAGCGCTGTGCCGACGTGGAACGTCTCGTGCACTTTGGTCAGCTCGCGGGCGACGACCACCTCGCGGCTGCCGAGGACCTCGCTCGCCAGGCGGAGGGTTCGCGCCAGCCGCTGCGGCGATTCGTAGAAGGCGAGCGTGCGGCCGCTCTCCAGCGCGCCGGCGAGCGCCCGGGTCAGCTTCCCCGGCGTCCGCGGCAGGAACCCGAGGAAGCAGAACTGGTCGGCGGCCAATCCGCTCGCCGACAGCGCCGCCACCACCGCCGAGGGACCGGGCACGGGAACAACGCGATGTCCCGACCGCCAGGCAGCGCGGACCAACGCCGCGCCGGGATCGCTGATCGCGGGCGTGCCGCCGTCGGTGCACAGGGCGATGACCTCGCCGGCGTCGAGGCGGTCGAGCAGCCCGGGGACGCGGCGGGTCTCGTCGTGGGCGGGCAGCGAGACGACGCGCACGTTGATGCCGTGCGCTGTCAGCAGCGCTCGCGTGCGCCGCGAGTCCTCGGCCACCACCGTGTCGCACTCGCGGAGCACGCGGAGCGCACGGAGGGTGATGTCCTCGAGGTTGCCGATGGGGGTGGCGACGACGTACAGCGAGCTCACCGACCCCAGTCCCTGGGGTAGCGGAACTCCCGGTCGATGGTGCGGGCGCTGAGCTTGGCGATGAGCGGAGGACGCCGCTTGTACTGGCTGTCGCGGACGCGTTGGGCCACCATGGTGACGAAGTCGTCGTCGAACCCCATGGCGCGCAGCTCACCGCGCGTGCGACGCTCGTCGACGAGGTGGTAGAGGAGAACGTCGACGACGGCGTACTCGAAGCCCAGGTCCTCCTCGTCGGACTGCCCCTCCCACAGGTCGGCGCTGGGCGCTTTGGCGATGACGCGTTCGGGCAGCTGCAGGGCACGCGCCATGGCGAAGACCTGCGTCTTGTAGAGATCGCCGAGGGGGTTGAGGGCGTGCGCCTGGTCGCCGAAGACGGTGCCGTACCCCAGCAGCAGCTCGGTCTTGTTCGAGGTGCCGATCACCAGCGCGCGGTGCACCCAGGACATGTCGTAGAGGATGGACATGCGCTCACGGGCCATCTTGTTGCCCCGCCGGTCGCGATCCGCCTGCGGGTGACGCTCGAAGTAGGCGTCGATCTGAGGGGAGATGTCGACGACGACGGGTTCGATCCGCAGCGCCTCGCAGATCGCGCGGGCGTCGGCCTCCGACGCGGGGTTGCTGGTGCGATAGGGCATGAGCACGGGAACAACGTTCTGCGGTCCGAGAGCACGCGCCGCCAGCGCCGCGGTCAACGCTGAGTCGACGCCGCCGCTGAGCCCCACCACGACACGGTCGAAACCCACCTTGTTGACCTCGTCGTGGACGAAGCCGCAAAGGATCCGGGTGACGACCCCGGTGTCAATCGCTAAGGCGTCGGCGGCGGAGGCGATCGGACTCATCGTCGTTGATGTCGTGGCGCTCGTCGCGCAACAGTGGGTAGGCGAGGCGGACGCGGCGCAGCGCTCCAAGGTCGACGCGCTGCCAGATGAGTGCCTCGTCGCTGCCCCCGGCCTCGCCGAGGACGCTTCCGTCGGGACCGATGATCCTCGAGCCGCCCCAGAAACCCACGCCATCCTCGAACCCGACCCGGTTGACGTAGACGACGAAGGTGGTGAACAGCTGAGCGTATGTGCGAGTCATGTGGTCGTAGCTGCGCGAGGTCCCCAGGGCGACACCCTCGCCGATCCCCCGGCCCGGCGAGGACGACGGGCAGAAGAGGACCTCGAGCCCCTGCCGGGCCAGGATCGCCGTCGCGCTGGGATGCCACATGTCCTCGCAGATGAGGATGCCCGCGCTCCACGCTCGGCGCACATGGGCGGCGGCGAGCGGTGCGGAGAAGGTGCGAAACCGGTCGCCGGGCGCCAGGTAGCGCAGCTCGTCGAACAGGCCGTAGGTCGGCAGGTAGACCTTGCGGTGGATGTGTTGAATGCGACCGCCGCTGAGATAGATGGCGACGTTGTGGAAGCGGGCGTCCTCCGTCTCCAGCACGCAGCCGACCACAGCGTCGATCCCTCTGCACGCGTCGGCGAGGGTGGCGAGCTCTGCTGACGTCAAGCGGAGGGCGACATCGGGGACCAGGTCCTTGAGGAAGTACCCGGTTAGCGAGAGCTCGGGGAACACCACCAGGTGGCCGCCGCCACGCTGGGCTTCGCCGAGGATAGCCAGGTGCCGCTCCAGGTTGGTGGCCACGTCACCGAGGCGGGGGGCCAGCTGGGCGAGCACGACGACGACGGAGTCGGGAGGGTCGCTGGCCTGGCGAGGCCTCGCTTCGGTGAGCACGGCTTCAGCCGGCGCGGGGACGGGAGGCGTGGCCTGCGTCCCCGTGAACTGGCCTGCGGGAGTGGTCACGCTGTCTCCTCGACATGGTCCCGGCCGTTGACCGGCCCGCCGCCCATCATCGCCGAGACCAGGGCTCCGCGGAGCCGGCCGGTCTCGATCTCAGCGAGCGCTCGCAGCTCGGCGGCGCCCGAAGGCACGGCGCCGTGGCGGACGAACGCCTCGACGACGGCACCGACCTCACCGCGTGGCGTCCGGGTCGCCAGCGCCTCAGGCAGAGCGGCAAGGAACGTCGAGCCGTAGTCCTTGGACGCGATGCGCTCGTCGCAGAGGACCACGGCGCCGCGATCGTCGCCGCGACGGATCAGCCGGCCGAATCCCTGCTTGAGACGGAGCACAGCCATCGGCAGCGCCAGCTCGGTGAAGGGATCACCAAGCCTGGCGCCGCGCGCCTGGACCAGGGGATCGGTGGGCACGGGGAAGGGCAGCTTGGCGATGATCACACAGCTGAGCGCGTCACCGGGAACGTCGATCCCCTCCCAGAACGTGCTCGTGCCCAGCAGCACGGTGCGCGGGTTCTGCACGAAGCTGGCCAGAACCTGGCGGCGGGTGCCGTCGAGTCCCTGGCCGAGGACGGCAAGACCCGCCGGCTCCAACCGCGGCCGGAGAAGGGCGTGGACGCTGCGCAGCGGCGCATACCCTGTGAAGAGCACCAGGGCGCGACCGCCGAGTCGCAGGGCGACGTCGGCGCAGAGCTCGGCGAGCACCGCCTCGTAGCCCTCGCTGTCGTAGGGGGGCACGTCGCCGGCGATGACACACAGCGCCTGGGAGAGGAAGTCGAAGGGCGACGGCAGCACCAGCTCGGCGGCGCCGAGCCCTACGCCGGTGCGCGTCTTGACGAAGCCGAATGAGCCGGCCACAGCGAGCGTCGCCGAGGTCAGCACGGTGGCGTCGGCTCGCTCGAACAGCCCTTCGGCGAGCTGCTCGGCCACGCTGATCGGCGCCTCATGTAGCTCGGCCTGCTCGGCGCGGAGCTCGAGCCAGGTGACGTGGCCCTGGCGAGGGACGCAGATGATCCTCTCCATCGCGGCCGCCGCGTCGCCCAGTGCGTCGGCGGCCAGCTCGAGCTCGTCGTCGAGGCGGTCCGGCTGGGGGAAGAAGGCGCCTTGGAGTGCCGCCGCCCCGCGCGCCCCAAGCAGCGCGTCGGCCGCCTCGCGCAGGGTTCGCACCGCGTGCCAGGCGGCCTTGACCAGCTGCTCAAAGCCATGATCGGAACGCACCGTCGGGGACAGTCCGATGATCGCGTTGCCGGGATTGTCGGACCCAACGATGGCCGCAATCAGCCCCTTGACCTCGCCAAAGATCCTCAGAATCCCCTCGCGAGCGTGCGCGAGTGACGCCTCGACCTGGCCGTTGCCGTCGCCCGGGCCGAGGCGGTCGATGATCGCCAGCAGCTCAGCGGCACGAATTCGCTGACCGAGCTGCCGCGTTGCCGACTCCTCGAGGTGATGGGCCTCGTCGACGACCAGCGCGGAGTAGGGTGTCATCACCTGCCCCTGCCGTTCGGCGTCGGCCAGCAGCAGCGCGTGGTTGGTGACAACGATGTCTGCATCAGCGGCGTTGCGACGCGCCGCAACCATGTAGCAGCGTCCGTCGCGCCAATTGGCGCAGGCCCTGCCGAGGCAATCGTCGCTGGTCGATTCAACCCGGCGCCAGAGGATCTCCTCAGCGCCCGCCAGGCGCAGCTCGGTGCGGTCGCCGGTCTCCGTCTGCGCCAGCCAGACCAGCAACTTCAGCTTGAATCGCAGCATGTCGAGCGCCGTGCCATGCGGGCCATGGTCAGGAGTGGCCAGAACTCGCTGCCACCGGCGCAGGCTGATGTAGTGCTGCCGTCCCTTGAGCACGGCGTGGGAGACGTCCAGTCCAAGGTCTCTGGTGAGGCGAGGCAGGTCGCGTTCACCGAGCTGCTCCTGGAGGGTGATGGTATGGGTGGCCACCACCGCGCGTCGCCCGGTGCGGGCACTCCAGAGCGCGAGCGGGACCAGGTAGGCGAGCGACTTGCCGATGCCCGTGCCGGCTTCGACGAGCAGCCGCCCGCTGCGTTCCAGGGTCTGGGCCACGGCCCGGGCCATCTCCACCTGGGCGGGGCGCAGTTCGTACCCAGGCATCGCTGAAGCCAGCGGCCCCACGGGGCCGAGGATCGCCGCTGCCGCGGCTGCCAATGACGCATCCCTGGGCGCCGGTGCGGGTGCTTGTGGGGCAGCGCGTCTTGCCGGGATTCGCCTCGGGGCTCCCTCCCGGACCGGCGCGTATTGATCGCCGTCGCCCCGGACGATGGCGAGCATGAAGTCGGCGAGGGGACCCGAGCTGCCCCGCACCAGGGCACGCATCGAGGCGAGCAGCGACGCCGGCATCGATTCGCCCACCTCGACCAGACGGCCGAAGAGCGATGCCGTCGCTGCCGCATCGCTCAGCGCCCGATGGGGTCGCTCGTGCTCGATCGAGAGCGCGCTGCTCAGCAGCGGCAGGCTGTGGCTGGCCTCGAGGGGAAGGAGGATCCGGGCGAGCTCGAGGGTGTCGAGCACCGGCCGCCCGTCGAAGGCGGCGGGCACCTGCGCGGCGCAGAAGCCGAGGTCGAAACCGGCGCCGTGGGCGATCAGGCGGGCCCCGTCGCAGAAGTCGGCGAGCTGGGCCACCGCCTCCAGCGGGCTTGGACATCCGGCTAGGTCGGCTTCACCGAGCCCGGTCAGCCTCTGCACGGCGATGGGGACCGACCGGCCGGGATCGACGACGGTCTCGAATCGCGACACCGGTCGCAGATCGCTTCCCAGACGGACCGCCCCGATCTCGATGATCTGGTCGGTCTTCGGCGACAGCCCGGTGGTCTCCAGGTCGAAGGCGACGAACTCGGGCCTTGTCACGGTGGCCCGATTGTACGGCCGTATGTTCGATGCCCGAATTCGCGTAGCCTTCGCGCGGAGGCCCCGGTCAGGCCGCCGGTGAGCTGCTCACGGCGGCGCCGCCCTGCTGGTCCCCATACACGCCGCGGTATTCCTCGGGGAGCAGCTCGGCGACCTTGGACATCATGTAATCGGTGCTCTGTTGGTGCGACATCCGCGAGCCGTCGGGATTGCGTTCAGGGAGGTGGAATGGCTCGCCGTAGGTCAGGTGGACCGTCGCGTGACGGGGGATGAGCCGGTCCTTGGGCATGACGTTCTCCGTCCCCCAGATGGCCGCAGGTATGACCGGCACCCCGGAGTGGCGGGCGATGAAGCCGACACCGGCATGCGGCCGCGCGATCTTGTGATCGGAAGACCGTGAACCCTCGGGGAACATGACCAGGACGTGCCCCGAGGCGAGCACGTCGAGGGCATGGCGGAGCGCGGCCCGGTCGGCCGTCTGGCGAACCACGGGGAAGGCTTTGTAGCCCCGCAGGATGTATGCATGCCAGCGTTTGCGGAACGCATCGCTCTTGGCCATGAAGTACACGTCGGGCCGCCTGATGAACGGGCCTACCAGGGCCGGGTCGCACAGGGAAACATGGTTGCTGACGACCAGCGCCGGTCCGGTCCTGGGGATCCGCTCGCGTCCCGTTACTCGGAGTGCTCGACGCAGCACCACCAGGACCAGGAAGCGACACAGCGCCCGCTCGGCGTGGTACAGCAGCACCTCAGACCTCCGCGTCAGACACCAGTCCTGCGGCGCGACAGAGATCGAGTGCAATGCGCACCATCTCCTCGACCCCGACCGCCCCGGTGTTGATGATATGGGCGTCCGGTGCGGGTCGCAACGGCGACACGGCGCGCGTCGAATCGCGGTCGTCCCGCTCGGTGATCTCGGCTTCGAGCCCCACCGCGTCGACGTCGGTACCCAAATAGCGCAGCTGCTCGGCGCGGCGCTCAGCCCGCAGAGCCGGCGACGCCTCGAGGTAGATCTTCACCGGCGCGTCAGGGAAGACGACGGTGCCGCAGTCGCGACCGACAGCAACCGCGCCCCCGTCTGCCAGCGCCCGCTGCCGCGGGAGGAGTACGGCGCGCACCTCGGCGAGGCTGCTGACCTGGGCGAGGAGCTGGGCGTGTCGGGGGTCCCTGGCCTCGCCATCGACCTGGCGGCCGTCGACGCGCAGCATCCAGCCATCCGGCGGCGTGTTCGGGTCGGTGTTGACCTCGATGCGCGCCGCTGCGGCGACCTCGGCGACTGCCGTGGAGTTGTGCGGGTCCACGCCGGCTCGGAGCGCGGCCACCATCACGCCGCGGTAGAAGAGCCCGGTGTCGATGAGGCGCACGCGGAGGACCTTCGCGATCCGGCGGCCGAGTGTCGACTTGCCACTGCCTGCGGGGCCATCGACGGTCACGACCGCCGCGCGTCCGGCTCGGGTGCTCATCGCGGGGGCTGCAGGCCCGCGCTCTGGTAGAGGCGCGCTCTCTCCGGCACCGTCAGGGGACGTGCGTGTCCCTCGTGAAGGCGGCCGAGCCGCAAGCCGCCGATGGCGACGCGCTGCAGGTCCACGACGATCAGTCCGAGCGCTGCGAAGAGCCGCCGCACCTCTCGCCGCCGACCCTCGGTCATGACCAGCTCGACCACGTCGCCGGAGGCGGTCGACCCGGCGGCGACAGCGCTTCGCGCCGCGGCCACGCCATCGTCGAGGGTCACCCCGGCGACCATGGCCCGCAGCGCCCGGGCCGAAGCGTGCCCGCGGATGGCCGCCAGGTAGATCTTCTCCACCTCGTAGCGCGGATGCGTCAGTCGCAGGCTCAGCTCGCCGTCGCTGGTGAGCAGGAGCAGGCCGCGGCTGGAGGCGTCGAGACGGCCGACGCAGAAGAGCCCGGTGGCGTCGTCGACGAGATCGAAGACGGTGGCCCTTCGCTGAGGATCGCGACGCGTGCTGACCACCCCGGCGGGCTTGTTGAGCATCAGCGTGCGCTGGGCGACCGGCGCCGGTACCGGGTGACCGTCGACGGTCACCGTGTCGCTCGATGGGTCGACCCTGGCGCCGGGTACGCCGGGCGCGCCGTTGACCCGCACCCGACCGGCGGCGATGAGCTGGTCGGCGGCTCGTCGTGAGGCGAGGCCACGGATGGCGAGGTAACGGTTGAGCCGCAGAGGCTCGGCCCCGGTCGCCGCCTTCACGGCTGGACGGCAGACTCCGGCGACCCGCCGCTGCCGGGCTCATCCAGGTGCCATGGTTCGTCGGGAAGCGCGGGGAGCCGCGTCCCTTCGGGGAGCGGCGGCAGGTCCTCGATTCGTTCCAGGCCGACGACCTGGAGAAACCGCAACGTCGTGGCGAACAGGCGTGGGTGACCGGGCGTTTCCTGACGCCCCACCTCGGCGATCAGCTCGCGCCGCTCGAGGCTGTCGATGATCGCCTCGCAGTTCACCCCGCGGATCGCCTCGATGGCCGCGCGCGTCAGCGGCTGACGATAGGCGACGATGGCCAGTGTCTCCTGCGCCGCCCGGCTGAGCCGTCCGGCTCGTTCGGGGTTGAGCGCTCGTTGCACCGCCCAGGCGACCTCGGGACGGGTGACAAGCTGGATCTCGCCCTGATGACGCTGCAGCATGAGCCCCCGGCCGCGGAGTGCGATCGCGAGCGCCTCCGCCGCCTCAGCCACGGCGCCACTGGGCCGTTCCAGGATGGCGCCAGCCTCGGCAAGCGTCAGCGGCCGGTTGAGGGCGAAGCACACCGCCTCCAGCGCTGCCGGCAGATCGGCGGCGGCAGAGCCGTTCGCTCCGGGGACGTCCGGCGTGAGCGACACGACCTCATCCAAGCGCGGTCACCGTGATAGCGCCGAAGGGATCACGCTGAGCCACGCGCGCGTCGCCGGACTTGATCACCTCGAGAAGCGCGAGGAAGCAGGCCACCGCCTCGAGGCGGGACTGCACTTGGACAAAGATCTCCTCGAAGTCGACGCTGCCGCGAGAGATGAGCAGGGCGCGGAGCTCGGCGACCTTCTCCTCCACCGAGTAGCGACCGACGTCGACGGTGAACGGCTCCTCGGCCGGAAGCCTCTCGAGCACAGCCCGGAACGCGGCGGCGAGCCGCTCGGGCGAGATCGACAGGCGCTCCGAGGGAAGCACCTCGGGAGAGACCATGCCGAGGAAGCTGCGCACTCCCTCCTCGGCCACCTCGGCGAGCAGCGCCTCGGCGGCCGCCTTGAACAGGCGGTATTCGGCGAGGCGAGCTCCGGGATCGTCGACGGCCTCGTCGCCCTCCTCGTCGATGGCCGTCTCGAGACCGCCCTCGGGTAGAAGCCTGGCCGCCTTCAGCGAGACCAGCCGAGCGGCCAGGGTGAGGAAGTCGGCGACCTCCCTCGGATCGGGCACCGTCTCCTCGTCGGCGAGGCGAGCTCGGAACGCGGTGGTGATCTCGCTGACCTGCACCTCGGCGAGGTCGATCTCGCCACGCTGGGCGAGCTGCACGAGCCGCTCCAGTCCGCCACTGTAGGCGGGAAGGTCGACGGGGAAGCGGACCTCCTCGGTCGCCTCTGTGGCACCTCCGCGGTCGTCAGCTCGGAGGACGCGGGCTGCCTCGTCGCTCATCGCGGAGCAATGGTACGGGCGGCGGCGCCGGCCGTCGTCCCACGTCCCTCCTCGAGGAGCTCGGCGGCACGCAGCAGCGCCACCCGGGTCGCCCGCCCTGACATCAGCCGGGCGATCTCCAGGGCACGCTCCTCGCCGTCCACGGCTGCGACGGTGGCGCTGGATGCCGGCGCGGTCGGGTCGCGCACGACCACCAGGTGACACCCTGCCCGAGCGGCGATCTCGGCACGGTGCGTGACCACAAGTATCTGCCGTTCCTGACCAATACTTGCCAGCACCTCGCCGACACGCGCGGCGGTCTCGCCGCCGATTCCGGTGTCGACCTCGTCGAGAACCACTGACGGCGCGTCGTCGGCGAGGGCGACCACGGCGCGCAGCGCCAGCGCCAGACGGGACAGCTCACCACCGGATATTCCGCCGCTGAGAGGCAGGGGAACGCCGTCCCGGGTGGCGGTGAATCGAAAGTCGACGGCGTCGATGCCGTCGGCGGTGCAGGCGACCTGCTCACCGTCGATGTCGATGCCGTGGCCGTCGGCCAGGCGGGAGACGAGGATGCGCAACCGCGCCTGGGGAAGGCGGAGCCGACGGAGCTGCGCGGTGGTGGTGCGCTCCAGCACCGCGGCCGCCGCGGTACGCCGCGATGACAGCTGGGCAGCACAGGCGCTGACCTCCGCCTGCAGCCGCGCGACATCGGCGACGAGCGATGCCTCCGCTCCGCCGTCGCCGTCCGCGGCTGCAACCGTCTCCTCCGCGGCGGCCAGCGCGGCGATCGCCGACTCGATCGTGCCCCCGTGCCGGCGCCGGGCCCGGTCGAAGGCGTCGAGCCGCTCCTCGACGGTGGCCAGGCGGGCGGGGTCGGCATCGAGGGCGTCACGCAGCCCCCGGGCCCTGCCGGCGAGCTCGCGCAGGCGGCACACGGTCTCGGCGGCCTCGATCGCCAGCGCGTCGAGCGCGGCGTCGACGCCCCGCAGCGTCTGCGCCTGTGCCATGGCGCCGGCGACGACGTCGGCTCCGCCCGGCGAGTCGTCGTCACCGCCGCAGGCTCGCCACAGCGCGGTGGCTGCTCCGGCGAGCTCGTTGGCGTGGCGGAGACGCTCACGCTCCGATTTCAGCGCGTCGCCCTCGGCGGGGTCGAGGTGCAGCGGCGCCAGCTCGGCGACGACGTGCCGCGCCCATTCGACCTCCGCTGCGCTGCGCAGGCAGGCGGCGCGGCTGGCCTCGAGGGCGTCCAGCGCTGCCCGCCAGCGGTTGAAGGCGGCGGCGAGCGCCTCCCCAGCGGCCGCCACCGGGGGACCGCCGAAGGTGTCAAGGATCTGTCGCTGGCGTGCCGGCTGGACGAGGCGGTGGCTCTCGCCCTGGCCGGTGATCTCGACCAGCGCTTCGCCGACCTGGCGCAGGGTCGCCTGGGAGACCAGCGCGCCGTTGACGCGACACGTCGCCCTGCCGTCCGCAGGGATCTCACGGCTCACCGTCAGCAGATCGTCCGCGTCGATGCCGATGGCGGCGAGGTGGTCGCACAGCGACGCCGGCACGTCGTCGAAGACGGCGACCACACTGGCCCCTGGGGCGTCGGGGCGGACCGGTGAGCCCTCGACCTTACCGCCGAGGGCGAGGCGCAGGGCTGCGATGCACAGCGATTTGCCCGCGCCGGTTTCGCCGCTGAGCACCGTGAGACCACGCCCCGGCGCGATACAGACCGAGTCGAGGACGGCGAAGCCGCGCACGCGGAGCTCGACGAGCGCCATCAGGGTCCCCCCTGCTCGTGGGTGGCGCGGTGCCAGTCGGGCTCGTCGAGAGACTCCTTGAGAGGCAGTCCGAAGCGAACCTTCTCACGCAGGCGTCTCAGGAACGAGGGTGACCCGGACAGCTCGACCACGTGGAGGTCGGCGCCGGGGCGCACCGTGACCCGCGTGCCCTCGCGAAGGGCCACCTGGACGCTGCCGTCGGCGGCGGCAAAGGCACGCCCGCGGACCACGGTGACGAACAGCGACACCGCCTCAGGGAGCACCACGGCCCGGGTGATCACCGCGTGTGGTGCCAGGGGAACGACGACCATCGCCCGCACCCGGGGGTCGACCGGCGGACCCCCGGCGCTCAGCGCATATGCCGTCGACCCGGTGGCGGTGGCGACGATGACGCCGTCGGCGTCGAACTCGCCGAGAAGCTCGTCGTCGGCCTCGACGCGGATGCGAGCCAGGTTGCTCCCGGTCGACTTGACCACCACCTCGTTGAGCGCCCGGTCGACGAGCAGCGGTGCGTCGGCGGCGTCAGTCCCGGGAACCTCGACCTCGAGCATCGAACGCCGCACCAGACGGTGGCGTCCGGCGGCGATGTCGTCGATGGCGGCCGGGAGGGCACCGAGCTCCACGTCGGTGAGAAAGCCCAGCTGGCCGCGGTTGACGCCGAGCACGGGGATGCCCAGGGGCGCCGCCAACCGGGCGCCGAGAAGGAACGTCCCGTCACCGCCGATGGTGACGAGCACCGTGGTGTCGGAGGCGTGTTCAGCCATAGCTGCCGCCGGCTCGTCGCGGCAGATCCACGTGGCAAATCCATGGGCCGCGGCACGCGCCAGGCTCTGCTCGAGGCTTTCCTCGTGACCCGTCTCGCGGGGATGGAGAAGGATCCCGATGACCCTGCGCGCCTCGCTCACGGTTGCGTCCCGACCGGCAATCGCAGATGGACGAGCCACTCGCGGTTGCCCCGCGTGCCGGCGATCGGCGAGGCAACCGGGCCGGCCGCCTCGACGCCGAGCTCGGTCTGCGCCCACTGCATCAGCCGGCGCGCCCCCGCCTCCCCCGCCGCGGCGTCACGGACGATGCCACCGCGTCCGACCGCGCCGCGGCCGAGCTCGAACTGCGGCTTGAACAGAGCCACGACATCCGCGCCGGGCTCGGCGATGGCGCCCACGGTCGCGAGGACGAGGCGCAGCGAGATGAAGGAGAGATCAAGGGTCACCAACGCCGGCGGCGGCCCGGGAACGGCGCGCAGGCCGCGAAGGTTGGTCCGATCGAGCACGCGGACCCGGGGGTCTCGCGCGACCCGGCCGTCGAGCTGACCGTAGCCGACGTCGACGGCATATACCAACGCCGCGCCACGACGAAGCAGGACATCGGTGAATCCGCCGGTCGAGGCTCCCGCGTCGAGAGCCACCCGTCCCTCCACCGGCACCTCGAAGGCGTCGAGCCCGTGGGCGAGCTTCACCCCGGCCCGGCTGGCGTATTCCCGATCGCGCCCCAGCACCGCGAGCCGGGTCGCCGGTGACACCGCCTGGGCGGCGCTGCGCGCCTTCTCCTCGCCCATCTGCACCAGCCCGGCAGCGATCAGCGCCTGGGCACGCTCACGCGATGGGGCCAAGCCGCGCTCGACGAGGACGACATCGAGGCGGCGGCGCTGCGTGGGGGCGGTCATCGGCGACATTCTCACACAGATTCGTGGATTTGCCGTGTCTTACCTATCGCCGGCGAGCTCACCCGGTCAGAAGGGGATGTCGTCGGGGTCGATGGGCACCGGCTCGCCGCGCCGCGATGGTTCCGGGCCGAGCCCGGGCAGCATCCCCGGAGGTAGCGGCGGCGCGGCGGCGGCTCGAGCGCGGACCTGGCGCGCCCCGGGGGCGTCGGCACCCCCGTCGTTGGGCGGCGTCGGCGGCTGATTGGCCGGCAGCGGCCGCTCCTCGATCCTGCCCTGGGCACCGACGACCAGCTGGGCGACGGCTTGCTCGGTCCGGTCGAGCAGCTCCGCGCAGCGCTGGGCCAGGTGAGATCCTCGCTCGTAGCACGCGATGGCCTCGTCGAGCTCGACGGCACCGCCTTCCAGCCGGGTGATCAGCGTGTCCAGCTCGGCAAGCGCCTGCTCGTAGGTCATGGCGGCGATGTCGTCAGTGCTCATCGAGATTTCCTGGCGGGGCCGACATCGTACATCCGTTCGCTGCTCATGTCGATCCCTGATCATCCTCGTCTGTGGTGGCCAGGACGCTGCTGCGCGCCTGCCCGTCGGCGACCAGGGTGCGCAGAACCTGGCCGCGGCGCAAGCCCGCCACCGACACGACCACGGCCCCGGTGGCGTCGTCGAGCGTCAGCGAATAGCCGCGCTCGATCACCCGACGCGGGGACAGAGCCTCCAGGCGCCCGGTGGCGGTTCGCAGCTCGGCGCGCCTGCTACCCACCAGCGCCTTCAGCGCGCCGGCGAGATGGGCGAGGCGGTAGGTGAGCCCGGCGCGCTCTTCGGGGAGCCGCCTCTGCGGAGACACGAGGAGCAGCCGTGACGACTGCCGATCGAGCCGCCGGCGCTGCGCGGCCACGCCCTGGAGAAGAGCGCCGCGCAAGCGGATGACGTGACCGTCGAGGCGCTGGCGCAGCTCGGGAAGCCGCCGCGCCGGCGACGCCCTACCCAGGCGTGACAGCTCGCGCTCCAGCCCGGCTCGCTTGTGGGCGATCTCCTGGCGCAGGGCCTGGCGCAGCCGGAGCTGCCGGGCGGCGAGGTCGTCGCGCAGCGTCGCCGTCTCGGGGACCGCGGTCTCCGCGGCCGCCGACGGCGTCGGCGCGCGACGGTCGGCGGCGTGGTCGGCGATTGTCGTGTCGGTCTCGTGCCCCACCCCGGTCACCACGGGGATCGACGAGGCGCGGATCGCCCGCGCCAGGAGCTCGCCGTTGAAGCTCCACAAGTCCTCGAGCGAGCCGCCGCCGCGGACCAGGAGGATGACGTCGACATCGCGCAACTGCTGAGCGCGCTCGAGCGCGAGCACAAGCGCATGCTCGGCACCGTCACCCTGCACCGCGGTGGGCACGATGACCACGCCGACCTGCGGCGCGCGCCGCCGCAGCACGGTGAGCACATCGCGCATCGCCGCGCCCGTCGTCGAGGTGATGACCGCAACCCGGCGTGGCAGCAGGGGCAGGCGGCGCTTGCGCGCCGGGTCAAAGAGTCCCTCGGCGGATAGGCGCCGGGCGAGTTGCTCCACGGCCAGCGCCAACGCCCCCAGACCTGCGGGGTCGAGGGCATCGACGTACAGCTGATACAGGCCGTCCCTCTCATAGACATCGACCCGCCCGTGGGCGACGACGGTCATGCCGTTCTCAGGATGGAACGGAATGCGCTCGCGGGTGCTCCGCCAGACCACGCAGCGCACGCTGGCCGCGGCGTCCTTGAGGGTGAAGTACATGTGCCCGCTGAAGGGCATGCTGAGGTTGCTCACCTCTCCCTCGACGAGCACATCCTCCAGCTCGGGCGCGGTGCTCAACGCACCCCGGACGGCGTCGGTGAGCTGGGACACCGACCAGGCGGTGCGCGTGCTCACGCCGGTTCTTCGGCGACGCGGCCGAGCACCCCGTTGACGAAGCGGGCCGCCTCGTCACCGGCGAAGGTGCGGGCCAGCTCGATGGCCTCGTCGATGGCCACCCCGACGGGGGTGTGACGCTCCACGATCAGCTCGTAGGCGCCGAGACGCAGGACGGCACGCTCGACCTTGCCGATCTCGGCGAGCCGCCAGTTGGCGCTGGACGACGCGATCGCCTCGTCGACCTCGTCGAGGTGGGTCAGCGTGCCGTAGACGAGCTGGCGCGCGAAGGCGGCCACGTCGTCTGGCGCCTCGGCGTCGGCGATCTGGTAGTCGAGGGCCGCGGCGGCGTCACGATCGGTGCCCTCGAGCTCGAAGAGCACCTTGAGCGCCAGTTCGCGGCCGCGATGGCGGCGACCGACGCCGGCCTTCACCCGAAGACCACCTCGCTGACGAATACGTTGACCTCATTCAGGCCCAGGCCGAGCATCTTGTCGATGGCGTCGGCGACGCGGCGCTGCACCTCGCCGCCCATCGCCGGCAGGTCGGTGCCCGCCTCCATGACGACGTTGAGGTCGATCTTGAGGGTGTCGTCGGGCAGGAGTTCGACACGGACGCCCCGATGCGCCACAGGGCGCCGGAGAATGCGGTCGAGCTGCTGACCGCTCGCCTGGTACATCGCCGCCACTCCTGGCACCTCGAGTGCTGCCAGGGCGGCGATGCGGGCGACCACCTCGTTGGCCACCCGCGTCGTGCCCAGGCGTTCGCGGCCGTCGGCGCCGCCGAGCTGCACGGGTTCGGTCGAGGTCATCGGTCAGGTCTGCTGCTTCGCCGCCGCTGCACTACACCCGCTCCATGTAGCGGCCCGTCCGAGTGTCGACTCGGATGCGCTCGCCCTGGTTGACGAACAGCGGCACGTCGACGACGACCCCCGTCTCCAGCGTCGCCGGCTTGCTGCCACCGGTGGCAGTATCGCCCTTGAACCCCGGCTCGGTATAGGTGACCTCGAGCTCGACCGCAATGGGCAGCTCGACCCCCAGGACCTTGCCCTCGTGCTGCAGCAGGTACAGCGTGTCGTTCTCCGTGAGCCACTTCGTCGCCTCGCCGAGCAGCTGCGGCGAAAGGGGAAACTGGTCGAACGTCGACGTGTCCATGACGACGTAGGACTCGCCGTCCCGATAGAGGAACTGCGCCTCGGAACGCTCGATGCGGGCACGGGTGAACTTCTCCTCGGGCCGGAAGGTCTCCTCGGTCATCGCCCCGCTGTTGACGTTCTTGAACTTGGCGCGCACGAACGCGGTGCCGCGTCCTTGTTTCACGTGGGCGAAGTCGACGACCTGGAGAAGGTCACCGCCGCGTTCGACGGTGTGACCCGGGCGCAGGTCGCCGGCATCGATCATGGCGTCGATTCGGCGCTTTGCCGCACCAGCAGCGCAGCGACGGCCTCCAGGGCGAGCACATAGCCGTGCATGCCGAGACCGGCGATCATCCCGGTCGCCGCCTCGGCGGTCAGCGATACGCGACGGTAGGGCTCGCGTGCGTGGATGTTGGAGAGGTGCACCTCGACGACAGGACCGTTGAAGATCCGCAGCGCATCGGCCATCGCCAGGCTGGTGTGCGTCAGCGCGCCCAGGTTGACGATGCAGCCGTCGGCGCGGTCGCGCTCGACCTCGAGAATGTCGATGAGCTCGCCCTCATGGTTGCTCTGGGCGAAGTGCACCTCGATACCCAGCTCGTCGGCGCGCTGCCGTACCGCGGTCTCGATCTCGCCCAGCGAGGTCGTGCCGTAGACGTCGGTCTGGCGGTGGCCGAGGCTCGCCAGGTTGGGGCCGTTCAGCACCAGGACACGGTTCATCGCGCCAGTACCTCGAGGAGTTCCTGGCGGACCACGTCTTCTGGCACGAGATGACCGAAACTGGCCCGGCCGCGTTGCTCGACGAGCACCCAGCGCACCGCACCGGCGCGCGCCTTCTTGTCGGCGCGGGTGTATGTCAACACGTCGTCGACGTCGACATCGGGGGCCGTGCCCAGGCCGCAGCGTGCCAGCATGGCGTCCTGCCAGGCGAGGTCCGCTCGCGGACAGTCGAGCACGCGCACGCTGAGCGCACCGGCGACGCGCATGCCGCAGGCCACTGCCTCGCCATGGCGCAGAGCGTCGCCGAACCCGGTCGTTGCCTCGAGTGCGTGTCCCACCGTGTGTCCGTAGTTGAGGATGGCGCGCCGCCCCGCCTCGCGCTCGTCGTCGACGACCACCGCGGCCTTGGCGGCGCAGCAGCGCTCGACGAGCGGGGCCAAGGCATCGAGGTCACGGGCCAGGAGCGCATCGAGCCCACCATCGAGCACGGCCGAGAGCGAGGCGTCGGCGACCATACAGTACTTGACGATCTCGGCGAACGCCGAGCGATAGTCGCGGTCGCCGAGCGTGGCCAGCGCCTCGAGGTCGCAGAGCACGGAGCTGGGCTGCCAGAACGCGCCCGCCAGGTTCTTGCCGGCTCTCAGGTTGACCCCGGTCTTGCCCCCGAGCCCGCTGTCGACCATGGCCAGGAGCGTGGTCGGCACCTGCACGTAGGCGATGCCGCGCAGGTAGGCGGCGGCGCAGAAACCGGTGAGGTCACCGATGCTGCCGCCACCGACGGCGACGACGGCGTCGCCCCGGTCGAGGGCGAGGGTGGCCAGGCGCTCGACGAGTCTGCCCGCGGCCGTCCAGGTCTTGGCGCCCTCGCCGCCGCGCAGCGCGATCAGCGTCGCCTCGCGACCGCCGGCTGCGATCGCCGCGGTGATGCTGCGTGCCAACGGCGTCACGGCGCGGTCGGCGACCACCGCAACCCGCGACGCGGAGGGGGGAAGCTGGTCGGCGATCCCGGCGGCCACGCCGCGGCCGACGATCACCGGGTAAGCGCGCCGCTCCAGCGCCACCTCGAGGTCACCGGCGGGGTGGTGCGCCAGCGCGCCCGGCAGCCGCGTTCCCGAGACGGCGTCGCTGACCAGGTCGCACACCGTCTCGACGTCGACGCCGCCGGTGGCGACGCGCACCTGGGCGGCCGTGTACCACGGTTGTCGCGCGATGCGCATCTCCGCCAGCCGGCGACGCGGATCACCGTCGAGCAGCGGCCGGCTCGACGTGTCGCCGATCCGCCGGAGCAGGGTGTCATCGTCGGCGTCCAGCCAGACCACGCAGGCGCCGGCGAGAAGCATGTCGCGGCCGCGCGGCTGGGCCATCAGCCCGCCGCCGCAGGCGAGGACCACCGGGCCGGTGCGGCGCAGCGCCTCGCCGAGTACGTCGAGCTCGCGCCGGCGAAAGCCGTCTTCGCCCTCGCCTGCGAAGATCTCGTTGACCGGGCGGCCGGCTGCGGCCTCGACCGCGGCGTCCGTGTCAACGAATGTCCAGCCGAGACGTTTCGCCAGGGCGGCGCCGATGGTGGACTTGCCACTCCCGGAGAGTCCGACAAGGGCGATCCGCTCCACCGCCCCGGCGGGCCGGGAAGAGCCGGCCTGTTCGCCGGCAAGCAACGGAATGCTCATTCGAACTTCAGTGATTCGCCGGCGGCGAGGAATCGCAGCATCGCCCGATGGTACCGGGCGGCGGCTCAGCCGCCGATCAGACGCCGCCTCCCTGGCGCGGCGGTCCGTAGCCCGGCGGCGGACCATACCCCGACGATGAGGGCGGCACGTAGCCTTCGGTGAGCGGCTCTTGTGGCACGGCCATGGGAATGCCCATGCGGTGAGCGTCGACGGCCTGCTGCAGCTGATTGCTGAAGCCCATCGGGTCGGGGATGAGGTGGATCATCTCGGCGCCATCGCGTCCCGCCGACTCGATCTCGACGTTGCCGGCGCTGAAGATGCGGCCGAGAAGGCTCTGGCTCACTGAGGTGTCCTGGATGCGGTCGAGGGTGATCGACTCGGTGTAGCGCGAAAGGACGCCGCGGCTGATGAGCACCCGGCGGTCGGTGATGGCATAGGTGGTGAAGCGCCAGCGCAGGTAGTGCAGCGACAGCAATGCGAGAACGACCAGGCCGATGATCAGGATGACGATCACCTTGACGTCGTGGAGATCGTGGCCACGCACGTCGTGAGGCAGGGCGCGCAGGACGACGAAACTGACGATCAAGACCAGCGCGCTGATCAGCGTCACCGGGACGAACACCGCCCAGTGCTGACGGGCGACGCGGACTTCCCGCTCGTTGTCCAGCAGTTTCGGCACCGGGGTACCTCCGTGGTTTGTCGCTCGTGGCGGAGTCAGGACCCGGCCGGGCCCACGAAGATGATGAGGGCCGCGCCGGCACAAAGGAAGGGCCCATAGGGGATCGGGTCGCGCAGTCGGCGCAGCCGGGTGACCAGCAGGAGCAGCGCCACCGCGCCGCCGCTGAGCACAGCGGCGATGACAGCGTAAACCGCACCGAGGTGGTCGGCGTCAAGCCCCAGGCCGGTGGTGGCACCCACCAGCGCACCGAGCTTGGCGTCTCCCATACCCAGGACCGAGCCACCCAAGAGCAGGCTCTGGGCGAGGAAGAACAGGTAGATGGCAGCCGCGCCGGCGACTGCTCGCGGCGCGTTGACCCCGGGCGACACCTGAGACAACGCGATGGCCAGCGCGATGGCGGGGTAGGTGACCCGGTTGAGGATCAAACGGTGTTTGACGTCGAAGATGAGGATGTGGACGAAGACGGCAACCCAGAGCAGGTGGATGAACAGTCCACCGCCGAGGTCGTCGTGGGCAGCGAACGCCGCGAACCCCGCGGCGCAGAGCAACGGTGCGAGCCAACGTTCGAGCCAGGTCCAGCCATAACGCTCGCCCGACCAGGGCAGCGCGGTCGGCGCCGGCCTGCCCTCCTTCTCGGCCCGCTCCGCCGCGGCGGCGACGTCGGACTCGTATGCGTGGCGTTCCTCGAGCTCCTCATCCTCGAGCTTCTCCACCTCTTCGAGGCGGACGCTGAGTGCGCCGGCGCCAAGGCCGACGGCCAGGCCGGCGACCGCCCCGACTGCCGCCGCGACGCCGCTCACCCCTCGACCGCCCGCAGCAGGGCAGCTCGAGCCTCGCTCCAGGGCGGCTCCGCACCGGTCCAGCGGCCGAAGCTCAGCATGCCCTGGTGGAGCAGCATCTCCAACCCGTCGCAGCTTTGCAACCCGGCCTCGGCAGCGGCGCGCACCAGGTCCACAGGCCGAGGACGATAGCGCAGGTCGACGACCAGCGCCGTCGTGGGCAGGTCGCGAGGGTGGAACGGCATGTCGTGCAAGGACGCGGGCGTGGCGTTGATGACGACGTCGACGTCGCCAAGATGGGGCGCCACCGCCGCGGTGCTCCAGTCGCTGATGAGCACGTCGGCGACCGAGCGCATGCGCGCTGCCAGTGGCGCTCCACGCGACGCCGACCTGACCGCCAGGACCACGGTTGACGCGGGAACGCGCGACATGGCGAGCACAGCGGCGGCGGCCGCGCCACCGGCGCCGAGGATCAGCACGCGGGCACCAGAGCGGGGCCACATGCCCAGCTCGCACAGCGCGGCCTCGAGACCACGGGCGTCGGTGTTGTCGCCGACGAGCGTCCCCGACTCGTTGACCACGGTGTTGACCGCGCCGGTCAGCACCGCGTCGCCCTCGAGGCGATCGCAGGCTGCGGCCGTAGCGAGCTTGTGGGGAATGGTGACGTTGGCGCCGTGAGCCTCACCCCGCCGCAGCCGCGCAAGCACCTCGCCGAGCTCGGCCGCGTCGACGTCGATCACCCGGTAATCGCCGTCGACACCGCGAGCGCGCAACGCCGCCCGCTGCATCACCGGGCTCGGCGAGTCGGTGATGCCCTGGCCGATGAGCCACAGCTGCAGCGCCGCGGTCACGCCGCGCAGGGCTTGCCGGCGTACTGCGCAGCCTGCTGGTTGTGCTGCTCGACGGTGGTGCTGTAGTGGTTATGGCCGCAACCGTCAGAAACATAGAACAGATACGAGGTCTGCGCCGGCTGCGCCGCTGCGGTCAGCGTGGCCACCCCAGGGTTGCTGATCGGCGTCGGCGGCAGTCCTGTGTGGAGGTAGGTGTTGTACGGCGTGTCCTTGTGCAGGTCGTCGACCGTCGGCTGCTGGCCGGGTCTGCCCACCCCGTACATCACCGTGGCGTCGACCTGGAGAAGCATGTTGTCGGCCAGCCGGTTGTAGAGAACGCCGGCGACCAGGGGCCGGTCGGCGTCAAAGCGTGCCTCGCGCTCGACGATGCTGGCGAGGACGACCATCTGATACGCGGTCAGATGGCCCGGAGGGCTGGCCAGGAGTGGACCAGCCTTGCGCCCGAAGGTGTCGAGCTGCATCTGGATCAAGGCGTGCGCGCTGGTTCCAGGAGGCACGTCATAGGTGTCCGGGAAGAGAAAACCCTCGACCGAGGCCTGCGCCGGCCTGCTCCCCAGGAAAGCCGCCTTGAACTGACCGTGCTGCACCTGGTCGAGGTAGTCAACCGCCTTGATGCCGACGCCCGCAGCCTCGATCTTGGCCGCCTGCTGGGCCGCGGTCAGACCCTCGGCGAGGACCAGCTTGACGGCGGTCACGGTGGGCTCGGGTGAGCTCTCCAGCGCGGCGATGATCGCGCTCGCCCCCATACCCGTATCGAGACGGAACTTCCCCGCCTGCAGCTTGTCCGCCAGACCCTTGAACCGCGCGTACCAGCTGAAGAAGAAGCTGCTCTTGATCAGGTGGTGAGCGTTGAGGTCGTCGGTCAGCTGGCCGAGCGACTCTCCCGGCGCCACCACGATGTCCACCTGGCTGCTGTGGTCGGCTGCCGGGGCGTCGAGCTGGGTGCGACCGTAGACCAGCGTGCCCACACCGAGAAGGCCGACGACGATGACCAGGGCGATGAAGATGAACACCGCGATCAGCCAGCGGTTGCCGCGTCGCCTGGTGCTCACGCCCCTCTCGGCCTCATCGATGAGCGGGCGTCGAGCCAGGACTGAAGCATCAAGGCCGCAGCGACGGCGTCGATCACCTCCCGGCGACGACGACGTCGCACGCCGCCGGCGATCAGCGATCGCTCGGCCTGCACCGTGGTCAATCGTTCGTCCCAGAGCTCGACGGCCAGGCCGGTGCGCTGCGACACCTCGGCGGCGAACGCCCGGGCACCCAGCGCGGCATCGCCCTCGGCTCCGGAAAGAAGGCGCGGCAGGCCGACGACGATGCGCGTCGCCCCGCGATTTGCGGCCTCGTCGCGCAGTCGCCGCCACATCGCCGCGGCGTTGCGGCGCGGCAGCGTCGTCACCGGGCTCGCGATGGTGCCTGTCGGGTCCGTGGCTGCCAGCCCGACGCGGACCGAGCCCACGTCGAGGCCGATGGCCGTCCCCGCGCGATCCGCTCCGGTCACGTCGTCGGGCTGCCCGCGACGACCGTGAGCTTCACCTCTATGCGACTGCTGAAGAAGGGCAGGACGAAGAACGGTATCGACTGGGAGACGTCGACGCTCTGGACCGCAGTCCCCAGAGCCTGGTCGGTGAGGGTCCGCACCGTCCCCCGACTCTTGCCTGTGAACTTGTCCTTGAGCTTCTGCAAATCGATCACCGGCTGGGTGAATCCCGTTCCCGTCGCGCTGAACACGACAGTCCCGTCGTCAGCCGCCTGGGTGATCTTCGGTGGCGGCACATTCGGCGCCGGGCTGCTGGCCAGCGTCTCGTTGTTGGGCACCTGCGCCTTGAGGTCGTCGTTGACCACCTTGGTGAGGTCGGCGGCGCTGTACACCGCGGCCTTGCCGTGCATGGTCACGGTGATGTTGGTCGGCTGGTACTGATCGCCAGAGTTGGGCAGCGGCGGTTGCACATCCGGCGTCACGGTGAGGCCGGCGCCGCTGGGATCCTGGGCGATGGTCTTGCCCGACGCCTTGGCCTGCAGATCCGCCTTGACCTTGTCGGTGAGCCTCTTCTTGGTGTCGTCGAGGCTGGCCTGCATCGCCTGCTTGTCCTGGTCGCTGACGACGGTGACGTTGTGGGCGTCGACGCCGCCGCTGGTCGCCGCAGGGTTGGTGACAATCGTGTTGGTGGCGTCAGGGTTCGCCGGCCAGGTGTTGACCGCGCCTGCGGAGACGTTGCCGGCAGCTCCGGCGACCTGCGCGCTGATGGGGATCGCTGCGCTGGGCGGCCCATATCCGCCAGGTGTCCCCAGTCCGGCGGGGACGAAAAAAGCCTTGTCCGGCGCGCACTCTTTGCTGCTGGGCGCGTCGGCGGCGGCGATGAAGACCACCGGCGGGCTCGCCGAAGTCTGGAAAAAGGTCGAGCCCGCTTTGATGTTGGCGATGCAGTCGCCGAGGATCCGATCGGTTTCGAACACCACACTGCCCGTGCCCGGAGTCGCCGGGATCGCCTTTGTTCCGGTCGGTTTTGCCTGGAACTGATCATTCTCGTCGGCGGCGATCACGCTGGTGAGCACGTGGTCCGGGCCGGCCGCCGCGGTGGCGTCGGTGGTGCCCTGGATGAGCTTGTTGACGCTGATCGACTTCGCCTTGATGGTCACCGTGACCGTCGCCGACGGCGCCACCAGGAAGAGGAGCAGCAGCCCGACGACGAAGAGCGCGCCCGCCGCGTAGTAGTAGGGACGCCGGTTGTGCGGGCCGCGAGGGCCGCGGGGGACTGCCGCCGGCAGGGGCGCGCCCGTGGTCCGCGGTGCTCGCATCGGAGCGGCGTCCACCGGCGCCGTCCAGATGGTCTCCGCCGGAGCGGCGGTATCGGCGACCGCGAAGGTCTCCGGGCTGGCGCCGAGGTCGACCACCGGGCTGGTGACCTCGATGCCCCGCTCCAACGCGGTGACTGAGGCGTAGGTGCTGAAACCCGCCTCGCGGGCCATCAGCTGGACGCGGGGCTCGCCGCTGACGATCGACGTCTTCTTGGCGTAGGAGCGGCTGTACTGCTGCAGCAGGCGCAGGTTGAGGGGACTTTGCAACACGCGCGCCCGCTGGGGAAGGACGAAGGCGAGCTCCTCCACATCGCCGCTGTCGCGGATACGCTCCACCAGGTCGGTGATCTCCTCGTCGGGCTCGACGTAGACCACCTTCGGGGGATTCACAGCGTCATACCTTCATTGCCTTCATCAGCCGGCGCATGACGCCGCCGAGGGGCTGGTCGTCCTCGTCGTCGAGCTGCACCGCGTGGTAGGCGAGGCCCATCGGGGTGATGTCCTGGGTGCCGGTGAGCAGGCTGGTGCTGTCGTAGATGCCACGCACGTCGTCGGGACGGAGCACGCGCACCGCGGGCGTCTTGCTGAAGGGCAGGTACTCCGTCCACTCCAGCGCCTCGAGTTGCTCGGCGACCTCGGGCAGCGCGGCGCCTCCACCGGCGAGGTAGATCGCCGGCGGCAGCATCTCGCCGTGGGCCATCTCCTCGAGGCTCAGCGCCACGCCCTGGGCCAGGACCTCGGCGTTGGGCCGCACCGCGTTGTGCGCCAGGATGCGCTGATCGGCGGGCAGGCGGTTTTCTCCGTGGGCGATCTTGAACTGCTCGGCCTGCTCCAGCGACATGCTCAGCTCGGTGGCCACCCGGCGGGTGAAGGCGCGTCCGCCGAGGGCGAACATCCGCGTCGCCTCGATGCCGCCGTTGCGCACGACCGCGACGTCGGTGGTGCCCCCGCCGACGTCGATGAAGATGCCGCCGAATTCGTAGATCTCGTCGGTGGCGCAGCCGCGGGCCATGGCATAGGGCTCGGCCACGGTGGCGACGAGCTCGAGGTCAAGCTCGTGGGCGATGGTCTGAAGAGCCCCCACGTGGGTGAGCGGAGCGAAGGTGTTGAAGACAGTGATGTCGAGAACGCGGCCCTGGAAGTTGAGCGGGTTGCTCACCGCGTAGCCGTCGACGTGCACCGAGGTGATGGCGCTGTGCACCAGCTTGACGTTTACCTCGGCGACGCCCATCTCGGCGGACATCTGGCGCACCGCCTCGCGCAGGGCACGGCGTTGGACCGCCTGCAGGGCGCTGGCGACCTCGGCCTGGGTGATCCGCGACTGCGGCTGCTGCCGGGGCACGCTGACTGAGGTGCTGAAGCCCTTGATCTGCTCGCCAGCGATGCCCATGACCGCCTGGCCGGGCACCACCTGGCACATGTCCTCGGCCTCGGTGAGCGCCTTGTCGACGTTGTCGATCACCGCCTGGATGTCGGCGACGGCGCCGGCCTGCATGTCGGTGAGTCCCTGGCGCACCTTGCCCACGCCGATGACGATGCCCCGGTCACCCTCGCGCTTGACGACCAGCGCCTTGACCACCTCGGTGCCGATGTCGATCGCCGTGTAGTGGTTCTGGAACTCCTCGCGTCGGCGCAGCAGCGAGAACTTGCGCTTGCTCATGCGGCGTCGCTCCCGGCGCGGCCGATGGCCTCGCGCACCGCAGCCACAGCGGCGTCGCGCCGCGAGGCGTCGCCGACACCGCCCCGGGCGAAGTCTGGGCGTCCACCACCGCGCCCGCCGGTCGCCTGTGACGCGATGGCCACCAGGTCTCCGGCGCGAACGCCGCCGGCCAGGGCGTCGCCGCCAACCTTCATCGCCAGCGCCGTGTCCCCGAGGACCAAGGCGACTCCGCTGCCGCCAAGACGCTCTGCGAAGAGGCCGTCCACCGCGGCGTCGACGGCACGGGCGTCGCTGCTGCCGTCGAGGAGCAGGTGGCCGAAGTGGTACCCGGCCACATCCTCCACCTCAGCGCCGCGCACCCCCGAGCCGCTCAGCGCCCTTCGCTGCGCCTCCTCGAGTTCGCGCTGCAGCCGCTTGATCTGGCCAAGCATGGCGACAACTCGGTCGGCAACCTCCTCGGGCCGGGCGCGCAGGGTTCGCGCCGTCTCGCGAAGCGCCGACGAGGCATCGCGCCAGTAGCTCTCGGCGGCGTCTCCCGCGACCATGTCGATGCGCCGCGTTCCCGCGCCGATGCTGCTCTCGGAGAGGATGATGGCGGCGCCGATGTCCCCGGTGCGCTCCACGTGAGTGCCGCCGCAGAGCTCACGCGACCAACCGCCGAAGTCGACGACACGCACGTTGTCGCCGTATTTCTCGCCGAAGAGGGCGACCGCGCCGGACTCCCTCGCCTGCGCGATCGGCATCACCGTGGCGGTGCGCTCCAGGTTGCGGCGGATGGCCTCGTTCACCGTCGCCTCGATGCCGAACACCTCGTCGGCGGTCAGCGCCCGCGAGAAGTTGAAGTCGAAGGTGGTGTGAGCAGGTTCGACAAGGGAACCGCGCTGGACCACCTCGTCGCCGAGGACCAGCTTGAGCGACTTGTGCAGCAGGTGCGTCGCGCTGTGGTGGCGCGCCGTGCGGGCCCGGCGGTCGGCGTCGACCCTGGCGTGGACCTTCATTCCCGGATGCATGGCGTCGGCGCCCTGGACCAGTGTCAGAGCGCGGATCTCGGTGCCGGGAAAGAACTGACTGTCGGCGACGTCGACGCGGCCGTCCTCCCAGGTGAGCTCGCCACGGTCGCCGACCTGTCCGCCTGCCTCGGCGTAGAAGGGGCTGGGTTCGATGACCACGTTGTGGACGCCGCCGCCGGTGTAGAGCACGCGGGCGTCGCACTCCAGGGTGTCGTAGCCGACAAAGGTGGTCGGCGGGAGGTCAGGGTGACCGGCATCGAAGGCGCCACGTTCCGCACCGGAACGGCTGCGTTGCCGCTGCTGCCCCATGGCCTCGGCGAAGCCGGCCAGGTCGACCGTGGCATCGCGTTCACGCGCCAGCTCGACGGTGAGCTCGACGGGGAAGCCATAGGTGTCGTGAAGACGGAAGGCGTCGCGGCCGGCGATGGCGGAGCTGCTGGCGAGCAACGACTCGAGCCGCTCCATCCCCTCGGCGAGGGTGTGCTCGAACGCCTCCTCCTCGGCACCAAGCGTTGCCTCGATGAGAGCTCGGTGCTCAGCGAGCTCGGGGTATGCGCCGCCCATGATCTGCACCAGGTCGTCCACCCCCGCGGCAAGACCGCCGTGCAGCTGGAGACGGCGTCCGTGGAGCGCCGCCCGGCGGATCACCCGCCGCAGCACGTAGCCGCGCGCCTCGTTCGAGGGGGCCACCCCGTCGGCGATGAGAAAGGCGGACGCGCGGAGGTGATCGGCGAGGACGTTGAACGACCGGTGGCGTTCGGCCATCTCCTCAGCCTGGTCCGCGCGCGATCGGAACCCCGCGACGATGGGAGCGAAGAGGTCTGTGTCGTAGATGCTGCGCACGCCCTGGAGCACGGCGGTGAAACGCTCCAGGCCCATGCCGGTATCGATCCCCGGTTTGGGGAGCGGTGTGCGGCCACCCGTCTCGTCCTGGTCGAACTCGGGGAACACCAGGTTCCACACCTCGGTCCAGCGATCACCGCCACACTGGGTGTCGGGGCTGCAGTGGGCACGTCCGCACGAGCAGGGACTCCCCCAATCCCAGTAGATCTCACTGTCGAAGCCGCAGGGCCCCGAGGGCCCCGCTGGTCCCCAGAAGTTGTCCTCGAGCAGGCTGATACGTTCACGCGGAACGCCCACCGTGCTGACCCAGACATCGAGGGCGTCGGCATCACCGGGGTGGATGCTCGGCCACAGCCTGTCGCCGGGCAACCCGATGTCGGCTGTGAGGAACTCCCAGGCGAGGGTGATGGCGCCTTCCTTGAAGTAGTCGCCGAACGAGAAGTTCCCAAGCATCTCGAAGAAGGTGTTATGGCTGGCGTCGCCAACCTCCTCGATGTCGACCGTTCGCAGGCACTTCTGGCACGAGGCCACCCGCGGCGCCGGGGGCGTGCGGGCACCCCGGAAATAGGGCTGCAGGGGCACCATGCCTGCCACCGTGAAGAGCACCGTCGGATCGTCGTAAGCGACGAGCGATGCGCTCGGCAGACGTTGATGCCCCCGGCCTTCGAAGTAGTGGAGAAAGCGTTCCCGGATCTCTGGGCTGCGCACGAACCTGCTCGTTGATGGGGCCCCGGCACTGGCGCACACGCCACGCAGCGGCGCCGGGAGTTCGTCGAAGTCTACCCGGCCGGGTGTCGCTGCGACCCTGAGAACAGCCGCGACCGGCTGTGCGCTTACACCGGCGGCGGCTCGGGGAATTCGCGGCGCATGTGCTCCAGTGCCGCTCGCTGCAGCCGGGAGACGTGCATCTGCGAGATTCCCAGCCGCTTGGCGACCTCGGTCTGGGGGAGCTGGTCGAAGAAGCGAAGAACCATGATCTGGCGCTCGCGCGGGGTGAGGTGGGCCATGGCCTGCTCGAGCATCGCCTTGATCTCGACCCGCTCGAGGTTGGCGTCCTCGTGGCCGAGGCGGTCGCCGAGCTCGACGGAATCGCCGGCCTCGCCGGCGGTGGGCTGGTCCAGCGAAAGGGTGTGCTGCGCAGGCGAAACCTCGAGCGCGGCGAGGACGTCGTCGGGGTCGAGGCCGAGGCGCTGGCCGATCTCGGAGATGGAGGGCTGGCGGCCGAGCTCCGATTGCAGCTGGTCCTGCGCCCGTACCACCCGGAGGTAGTTCTCCTGCAGGCGGCGAGGCACCCGTACCGCCCAGGAGCGGTCGCGAAAGTGCCGCCGGATCTCTCCCATGATGGTCGGCGTCGCGAAGGTGCTGAACTCGTTCTCCAGCGACGGATCGAAGCGCTCGATGGCGTGGATGAGGCCGAGGAAGCCCACCTGCTCGATGTCCTCGAGCGGCTCGCCGCGGTTGGCGAAGCGGCGGGCGATGAAGCGGACAAGGTCGGCGTTGAGGTCGACCAGACGCTCACGGACGGCGCGGTCGTGAGTCTCGCGGTATTCGCGCAGGAGGCGGCGGACCTCGTCGCGCACCGGGTCAGGACCCGGCTTGGCCATGGTCCTTGGACGCGCGCGCTCGCCAGAGGTGCTGGTTCCGCCCTTCTCCCCCGTCGCGGCGCTGGCGGCCCCAGTCGGGCCGGGCGTCACGACACCCGGTACTTGGTCAGACGTACACGCAGGCTGCCGGTGCGCTGGTCGACGCGGTAGCGGCAATCGTCGACGAACAGGCCCATGACTCGCAGCGCAAGGTCGGCGGCGGCGGCGGCTTCTCGCACCCTGGCCGCTTCGTCGATGAGCGCCTGCCCAGACGTCGCCACAGGTTTGCCCGGCGCCCCGGCCACCTCTGGCTGGCCGACCTCAGGGGGACACTCGGCAGCATCCTCGCCTCGCCCGCAGAGGCTGCGGACCTGCACCTCGAGCCGTTGATCCTCGAGCCGGAACGTGAGCCGCACCTGGCCCCGATTCCGGCCGACCGCCCGCATGGTCGCGGCGATGGCGTTCTCACAAGCCTGGGTCACGGCGATGACCAGGTCGTCGACAGCCTCGACGCCGAAACCAGCGACGACGCCGAAACCGGCCGCCGCCCGCTTGGCGACGACGATGTACTCGGGATCGGCGGGAATGCGCAGCTCGGACGCCGTACCAGTCATCGCACTGGGCTCATACCCGAGCGCCCGGGAGTCGAAACGCGAGCGGGCCCCGGTCACGCGGGGGTGGCGGTCGCCTCCTCCGCGCCGCTGATGCGGGTGCCGGCGGCGATTCCCTCATCGACGGAGATACCGATGTCACGCAGCCACGGCCGGTCGGGAAGCTCGATGTGGGTGATCCGGTGCTCCTCGTCGGCGGACCGGTGGCGGCCCAACAGACCTGCGAGCCGGCTCCGTCCGGCCGCGGTGCCAAGCAGCCACGCCGCGGCGGCTCCCGCACCCACCCCGGCGACGACGCCGGCGCGAGAGATTGAGGTGCGCGATGCCATGTGCTTCCCTCCGGGGCGCACCGGCCGCCCCTGATCGCCGCGAGTGCGGCGGATTATACGGGCGACCCGCCAACCTCCCCCAGGGTCGCATCCCAGTCGACGATGCCGCCAGCCAGGGCCAGCAGGGTGTTCTCGACCTCGCCCAGGTCCAACCGGCTGCGCAGATGGAGGTGCTCGAAGCTGGCAAAGCCGGTGACCATCCACAGCGCCTCGAAGGCCTCTCGCCGCGTACAGCCGGGCCGCAACTGACCTCGCTCGGCGAGGCCGATCACGATGATCGCCAGTTCGACGCGGCGTGGCGTATCGGCCTCTGGGGATCCGCCGCCGCCTGGGTCCACCGCAGCGAGGGTGTGCACCCGGTGGAGCATCGGCGCGTTCGCCGCCCAGGTGCGGACCTGTGCGGCGATCAGCGACCGCAGTGCCGGGCCGGGATGGGCAAGGGCCACCGACTCCCGCTCCCGGGTGCTGCCATGGGCGGGCGGCGCCGACGACGCCAGGACAGCCTCGAGCAACCCGCGCTTGGACCCGAAGTGTTGGTACACGGTGGCCCGCGTGACCCCGGCACGCCGGGCGACGTCCTCGAGGCTGGAACGGTGAAAGCCGGCCGTCGAGATCAGGTCTCGGGCGCTCTGGATGATGCGCTCTCGGGTGTTCTGGCCGCGAAGGTTGCGGCCGTCGACGTGGTTCGCTGGGTTCGTCTGAGGGGCGACGAGCTCACTCACGGTCGCCATCTTACAGATCGCTACTGAATTGTCTAGATACTTTGGTCCGCTCCGGACAGGAGCTTCCTGATAGCCACCGCCCTCTCGCTTCGGGCCGCAGCTTCAAGTGAGGCGTCGAGCTCGCCACGTGAGGTATGTGTCCTTCACATTAAATACAGACGGTCAGTAAATAATGAATGGAAGGTCCGAAGGAGGGCATCGCGGCGCAAACGAGACTGCTCTACTCGCCGCTGCTGTGGCCTGCCGTGATCAACGCGGCCCCGCCAAGTTGCAGAGCGGCCATCACCACCGCGTCGGCCAGGGGGTGGATGACCCCGACCGACGGATTGGCCAGGTGACCCGCCGCGGCCAGGATCTCGCCGCCGATCAGGCCGGCGACGGACAGCAGAAGGGTCCACAGATATGGCCCGCGACCGGGGATGGCGAATCGCACGGCCTGCGTGGCGACGACCACGAGGAGAGCCGCGAGCACGAGACCAGGGCTGGGACGCATGAGGGGCGGAGTCTCGTCAGGGGAGGGGCGGACGCGAATGTCCCTGAGCGGCCGCGCCGGCCTGGGCTGAGCCCCAGAACAAGGTGGGGTCCCGCACGTCGCCGTCCCCCTTCCCGACTGATGGCCTGACGGCCACCCGGGCGCGAGGTCGAGCACCGGATATGAGGACCCCGGTTCACAGTGTGTTGGTCCAGCCATGTGGGAGGGCTGCGACCGGCCAGGGACCGCCCGATGGTACCGCAGCAGCGACGAGGATCAGTCGCGCGGAGGTGGCGGCCTCAACGCGAGACCGAGCTCTTCCAGTTGGCCCGGGTCCACCGGCGCCGGCGCGTCGGACATCACCTCCTGGGCCTGCTGGTTCTTGGGGAAGGGGATGACATCGCGGATGTTCTCCTCGCGCAGGCCCTCCATCACCAGGCGGTCGATGCCTGCCGCAAAACCGCCATGGGGCGGCACCCCGTACTCGAAGGCCTCGAGCAGGAACCCAAACCGGCGGCGGCCCTGCTCGCGGTCGAGCCCGATGGCCGCGAAGACCGCCTGCTGCACGTCGGGGCGGGTGATCCGGATGCTGCCGCTACCGATCTCCCGGCCGTTGAGGACGATGTCGTAGGCACGCGAGCGGATCCGCAGAGGCTCGGTCTCGAGGAGGTCGATGTCGGCCTCGTGGACCATGGTGAAGGGGTGGTGCAGTGGCTCCAGCGCACCGGTGTCCTCGTTGCGCTCGAACATGGGGAAGTCGGTCACCCAGATCATCGCCAGCCGGTCTGGGTCGTAGAGCTGGCGGCGGCGGCCGAGGTGGTTGCGCAGTGCACCGAGTGCCGCGGCCACGATGGCCGGTCGGTCGGCGACCAAGAGCACGGCGTCGCCCGGCTCGGCACCGGTGATGGCTCCGATTCGCTCCAGCTCGGCGTCGTCGAAGAACTTGGCGATGCCGCTCTGCCAGCCGTCGCCCTGGCGCCACAGGTAGGCGAGGCCGCGGGCGCGCATCCCGCGGGCGATGTCGGTGAGCTCACCCTCGATGTCACCACGGGTCAGGTCGACGCCACCGCGGACGCAGATCGCCTTGACCACTCCCCCACCGGCGACTGCCTCCGCGAAGACGCGAAAGCCGGATTGACGGACGGCGTCGGTGAGATCGCGCAGCTCGAGAGCGAAACGCACGTCGGGCTTGTCGACGCCGTAGCGCTCCATGGCCTCGTGCCAGGTGATCCGCGGGAAGGGTGTGGCGATGGCGCCGGCGAATCCTGCGTGCTCCCAGGCGCTGGAGATGGCCGTCTCCATGACCGTGAAGACGTCCTCCTCGTCGACGAAGGACATCTCAACGTCGAGTTGCGTGAACTCCGGCTGGCGATCTGCTCGCAGATCCTCGTCACGCATGCAGCGGGCAATCTGGTAGTAGCGGTCGAGGCCGGCGACCATGCAGAGCTGCTTGTAGATCTGCGGCGACTGCGGCAGTGCGTAAAAGGTCCCCGGCTGGATACGACTGGGAACCAGGTAGTCACGGGCACCCTCGGGGGTCGCCCTGATCAGCATCGGGGTCTCCACCTCGCTGAACCCCATCCCGTCCATGGCCTGGCGCAGGCCGCCGATGAACCGTGCCCGCGCCCTGAGGTTGCGCTGCAGGCGGGGACGGCGCAGATCGAGGTAGCGATACTGCAGTCGAAGCCGTTCCTCGACCTCGCTGTCCTCGTTGACCGGGAAGGGCGGGGTCCGTGCGGCGGCGAGCACCGCGCAGCTGCCGGCGACGAGCTCGACCTCGCCGGTGTCGCGCTTGGGGTTGACGTTCTCCTGGGCGCGGAGGCGGAGCTCGCCATCGACTCGGAGCACGTACTCGTTGCGCACCCCATGCACTGTGTGATGGGCGTCGCCGGCCGTGTCGGGGTTGAAGACCACCTGGAGGATGCCGCTGCGATCGCGCAGGTCGATGAAGGTGAGCCCGCCATGATCGCGGCGCCGGTCAACCCAACCGTAGACGGTGACCGTGCGGCCGGCATCGCCGGCGCGGGGCTCGCCGCAGGGCATGCGAGCCGCAGCCATCAGTCCGCCGCTCCGCTGACCGCCAGTCCTTCGCCGACGGCGGCGGCGAGTGCTTCCAGGGCGACACGCTGCTGCGTGCTGCTGCGCAGATCGCGCAGCTGGGCGCTGTTCTCCCCGGCCTCCTCCTCGCCGATCAGAACGGCAAAACGCGCCCCGAGCCTGGCGGCGCTGCGCAGCTTGCCGGCGAGGCCACGCACGGAAACGTCGAGGATGGCGCCCACGCCGGAGGCGCGGAGGGTGCGGGCGGCGTCGCCGGCGATCCGCGCCTGGTCCGATCCGACGGCGATCACCACCACGGCGGTAGCCTGTTCCTCAGCGGGGGCCACGCCGAGGTCGGCGGCGATCATCAGCAGTCGCTCGACGCCCAGCGCATAGCCGACTCCGGGGGTGGCGGCGAAGCCGAGCACCTCGGCCAGACCGTCGTAGCGCCCTCCCCCACCGAGTGCGTTCTGGGCACCCTGCAGCGACTCGTGCCAGAGCTCGAACGCGGTGTGCGCGTAATAGTCGAGACCGCGAACCAGCCGCTCGTTGATCCGATAGGGAACGCCCGCAGCGTCGAGGTCATGGCAGACCGCCTCGAAGAAGCGCGCGCTGTCTGCGCTCAGCGACTCGCCGATGCGCGGTGCATCCGTCGCGAGTGCGGCGTCTCGCTTGCAGTCGAGCAGGCGCAGAGGGTTGCTGTCGAGTCGCCGCCGGCAGTCGTCGCAGAGCTGCTCGCGCAATGGCGTGTAGTACTCGACCAACGCCTCGCGATAGCGTCGCCGGTCGTCGATGTCACCGAGCGAGTTGACCTGCAGGGAGACGCCATGCAGTCCCAGGGCCGTTACGAAGCGCCAGCCGACCTCGACGACCTCGGCGTCGAGGTGTGGCGATTGCTCGCCGATGCACTCGATGCCCACCTGGAAGAACTGGTGGTAGCGACCCCGCTGCGGTTTGTCGTAGCGGAACATCGGACCCGCATAGCGCACCCGCAGGGGGCGCTCGCGCTGCAGCAGGCTGGCTTGCAGGCATGCTCTGACCACACCGGCGGTGCCCTCCGGCCGCAGCGTCAACGAGCGGCCGCCGCGGTCGGTGAAGGTGAACATCTCTTTCTCCACCACGTCGGTTCCCGCGCCGACGCCGCGCTCGAACAGCTCGGTGTGCTCGTAGATCGGTGTGTCGACGAGCCGGTAGCCGTGGGCGCCGGCCACCCGGACGTGGACGTCGTGCAGCCATTGCCATGCAGCGGCGTCCGCCGGGAGCAGGTCCCTGGTCCCGCGTGGTGCGGCGATCGGGGGCATCGGCCCGAAGTCTACCGGCGAGACCATGCAGGTCCCGAGCCGCTGCGGCTGTGCCTCAGCCGGCCTCCCTGGCCACGGTGTGGACGTCCCGCACCTGTTCGAGGCGCTCCAGAAGGCGGCTCAGCTGGGTGAGGCTCTGGATCTCGACGATGGTGGAGATCACCGCGGTGCGGTCGTCGTAGACCTGGACGTCGGCGCCGCTGAGGTTGATCTTCGACTCGGCGATGACCGCAGCGATGTCGCGAAGCAGCCCCGTCCGATCCCAGGCCTCGATCTTGATGCCAACCGGGTAGAGCTGCCGCGCGCCGCGCTCCCATTCCACCTCGACGAGACGGTCGTGGTCGGCGGCGTTGACGATGTTCACGCAGGTGGCGCGGTGCACCGACACACCGCGGCCCCGGGTGATGTATCCGCGCACCAGCTCACCGGCAACCGGCTTGCAGCACCTCGCCAGGCTGGTGAGAACGTCGCCGACCCCACGTACACGGACGTCACCGGTCACCTGGGCGGTGCTCACCAGCGGGATGGCGACGCCGAGGCCGTCGCCGCGCGACTCCGGCGTGGTTCCCTCTTCGAGCGCCGTGTAGCGCAGCACCACTGAACGGGCACTCATGTCGCCGTAGCCGACCGCGGCGATGAAGTCCTCGACGGTGGCGAACTTGAACTCCTGGGCCAGCTCCAGCAGGCGATCCTCCTTGATGCTGTGCAGCGCCAGCTGGCGCATGCGGCGGAACTCCTTGTCGAGCTGCTCGCGCCCCTTCTGGATGTTCTCCTCGCGGCGTTCCTTCTTGAACCAGCCGCGGATCTTCTCCTTGGCGCTGCTGGTCTTGACGAAGCTCAGCCAGTCGCGCGAGGGACCGTGCGGTCCCTTGGTGGTCAGCACCTCGACGATGTCGCCGTTCTCCAGCACGTGGTCGAGCGGGACCATCCGCGAGTTCGCCTTGGCGCCGATGCAGCGATGACCTACCTCGGTGTGGATGCGATAGGCGAAGTCGACCGGCGTGCTCCCCGCCGGCAGCGAGCGCACATCGCCCTTGGGGGTGAAAACGAAGACCTCGTCCTGAAAGATGTCGACCTTGACGGTGTCGACGAACGTCTCGGCGTCGAGCACCTCCTTCTGCCAGTCCATGAGCAGGCGCAGCCAGGAGAATCGCTCGTCGAGGGGGCCGTCGCGGGCCACTCCCTCCTTGTAACGCCAGTGGGCGGCGACCCCGTACTCGGCGGTCTGGTGCATGTCCTGGGTACGGATCTGCACCTCCATCGCCTCACCGGTGTGCGAAACCACGGTGGTGTGCAACGACTGGTAGCCGTTGCCCTTGGCCATGGCGATGTAGTCCTTGAAACGACCGGGGATCGGTTTCCACAGGGAGTGGACGATGCCCAGCACGCCGTAGCAGTCCTTGATCGAGTCGACGAGGACGCGGATGGCGATCAGGTCGTAGATCTCGTCGAAGTCCTTCTGCGTCTTGCGCATCTTTTCGAAGATCGAGTAGACGTGCTTGGGACGGCCACTGATCTCAGCGACGACGCCGATGTTCTCCACCTCGCGTTCCAGGATCTCGCCGATGTCGCCGACGAACGCCTCCCTCTCCTGGCGGCGCCTGGCCACCTTCTGCTCGATGGCGGTGTAGTTGTCAGGATCGAGCTGGGCGAAGGCGAGGTCTTCGAGCTCCCACTTCATCTGCCAGATGCCGAGCCGGTGGGCGAGTGGCGCGTAGATGTCGAGGGTCTCGTGGCTGATGCGCTGCCGCCGATCCAGGGGCAGCACCTGGGCGGTGCGCATGTTGTGCAGACGGTCACCCAGCTTGATGAGCACCACGCGGATGTCCTCCGCCATGGCGACCAGCATCTTGCGGATGTTCTCCGCCTGCACCTGCTCTTTGGTGCGCATGCGGATCTTGCCGAGCTTGGTGACACCCTCCACCAGCTTGGCCACCTGCGCGCCGAACTGCTCGCGGATGTCGTCGAGGCTGACATCGGTGTCCTCGACGGTGTCGTGGAGGATCGCCGCGGCCAGGGTGTCGCTGTCGAGATGAAGATCGGCGAGTATCCCGGCGACGGCAAGCGGATGCTCGATGTACGGTTCACCGCTCAGTCGCGACTGCCCTTCGTGGGCCCTCTCGGCAAGCGCGTGGGCACGCTCGATCGTCTCCCGGTCGCCAGCCGGGAGGTAGCTGACCCTGGGGAGGAGCTCGGAGAGCGGCATACCTGAGTTGAGTCTACCCCGGTCGCCGCAAACGCCAACTCCCTGCTGAGCAGGGTGTTCAACTCCCTGCTCAGTACGCCCTGGCGATGACCGCGACGTCGTCACTCGGCGCCCCGCAGACGAGGCAGGGAGCGCCGTCGGCAGAGCGGTCATCGCGAAGGCAGCGGACGCTGACCGCGTGGACAGCCTGCCTCACGGCGTCCTCGCAGTCGGCCGTGTTGCAGAAGGGTGCGTTGGCAAAAACGTAGGGCGGCGTTGCCGGAAACGCTTCACGCAGCTCGTCCAGCGTGCCCACCTCGACGCTGTGCTCTGCGAGAAAGGTCTGCGCCCTCGAGCGAATGGTCGCCTGGGTCTCGTCGAGCAACCCGAAAAGTCGCGCCGCGAGCTGATCCACGGGAACGGTGGTCTGCTCGCCGTCGACGCGGCGAACCACGGTGACGTTGCCCGAGGCCAGGTCACGAGCCCCGACCACCACCCGCAGCGGCACCCCGCGGAGCTCCCAGTGGGCGTACTTCTCGCCCGGCCGGATGCCCTCACGGCGGTCGACGCGCAGGCGCACCCGCCCGTCGAGCTGAGCCTGCAGCGTCGTGCACGCTTCCTTGACAGCCGCGACCCCGTCGGGATCGTTGCTCCGCTCGATCGGGACAACCACGACCTGAACTGGCGCAACCCTCGGTGGCAGCACCAGGCCGCGGTCGTCACCGTGGGCCATGATCACCGCGCCGATGACCCGCGTGGAAAACCCCCACGACGTCTGATACGGGTACTGGAGGACGTTGTCTCGATCGCTGTACGTGATGTCGTAGGCGCGGGTGAAGTTCTGGCCCAGGTGATGCGACGTACCCGACTGCAGCGCCATCCCGTCCGACATGATCGCCTCGATGGCCACGGTGTAGTCGGCGCCGGCGAACTTCTCGGAGTCTGTCTTGCGTCCACTGACCAGGGCCATGGCCAGCCATTCCTCGGCGATTTCGCGGTAGCACCCCAGCATGGTGGCCACCTCGTCGGCGGCCTCCTGGCTGGTCTCGTGAAAGGTGTGTCCCTCCTGCCAGAAGAACTCGGTGGTGCGTAGGAAGAGCCGGGTCCGCTTCTCCCAACGCACCACGTTTGCCCACTGGTTGATCAGCACCGGCAGATCGCGCCACGAGTGGATCCAGTCGCGATACAGCGTGCAGATGATGGTCTCGCTGGTGGGTCGCACGGCAAGGCGTTCCTCGAGCTTCTTCGACCCGCCATGGGTCACCCACGCCACCTCGGGAGCGAAGCCCTCGACGTGCTGCGCCTCCTTGGCGAGCAGCGACTCGGGGATGAAGAGTGGGAACGCCATGTTCTCGTGCCCGGTGCGCTTGATCATTGCGTCGAGGGCATCGCGGATGTTCTCCCACAACGCCCAACCGTACGGTCTCACCACCATGCAGCCGCCCACCGGTGTGTAGTCGGCGAGCTCGGCGCGACGGACGACGTCGACATACCAGCGATCGAAGTCCTCGCTCTTGGCGGTGATCGCCTTGGGGTCGGCTGCTCTGGTCACGGGCGCCGAGTATAGGAGGAGCGCGGAACTCGACCCCCTCCCAGCGCCACGCGCAAAGCGCTCAACCGCGCGCCAGCGGAACCTCGGTCAGCGGCCGCTCGGCCTCGCCGAGACCCACCGGGAGCGGCAGGCCGGCGGCGATCAAGCGGGCGTCTTCGGCGGCGATCACCTCGAGCTCGAGCACCAGGGCGTCGATGAGCTCCTTCTCGGGAAGCGTGGCGATGACCCGTCCGCCCTTGAAGAGCGCGCCCTTCTGCCGTCCGCCGGCGATGCCGATGTCGGCGTGCATGCCCTCGCCAGGACCGTTGACCACGCAGCCCATCACCGACACGTTGATGGTGCGCTTGACGTCGCGCATCGCCGCTTCGACGCGCTGCACCATCGGCACCATGTCGATCTCCAGCCGGCCGCAGGTGGGGCAGGCGATCAGGTTGGGACCGCTGCCCTTCTCCTCCAGGTTCTGCAGGATCTGACGCGCGACACGCACCTCCTCCTCGGGCTCACCGACCAAGGACACCCTGATGGTGTCGCCGATGCCCTCGGCGAGCAGGATGCCGATGCCCATCGCGCTTTTGACGCTGCCCGCAGACACAGGGCCCGCCTCGGTGAGGCCCAGGTGCAGGGGATAGCGATTGTCGAGGGCGGCGAAGTAGCGATTGGCGGCGAGGTTGGTGAGCACGTCGCTGGCCTTGAGCGACACCTTGATGTTGCCCGCGCCGAAATCGAGCTCCTCGAGGATGCGGATGTGCTGCATCGCCGCGTCGACCATGCGCTGCGCCGTCTCCTCGATGGAGCCACCCCGGCCGCCCTCGAGCTCCTTGCGCTTGGGGATACTCCCCGAGTTCACCCCGATGCGGATGGGCACCGCCCGGGCCTTGGCCTCGCGGGCGATGTCGCGCACCTTGCCGGGGTCGGAGATGTTGCCGGGGTTCAGCCGCAAGCAGGCGATGCCCGCTTCGAGCGCGAGCAGCGCCAGCGGCGCGTCGTAGTGGATGTCGGCCACCAGCGGCACCGGCGACTGCCGGACGATCTCCCGCAGCGCCGTCGCCGCCTCGCGGGTGTCGCAGGTGACTCTGACGATGTCCGCGCCTGCCGCCGCGGCGCGCCCGATCTGGCCGAGAGTGGCGGAAACATCCTCGGTCTGAGTCTTGGTCATGGTCTGCACCGAGACCGGCGCGGCGCCGCCTATGACCACACCACCGACGTTGACCGGTGCGGTGCGGCGGCGGTTGGGGGGAACCACGGGCGCGTCAGAAGCTCCGGATGTCGTTGAGGGTGATCACCAGGAAGAGGGTGAGGATGAGCATCATCCCGGCGACGATGAAGCCCATCTCCAGACGCGGCGCCACCCGTCGGCGCGCCAGCGCCCCGGCGATGATGATGGCAAAGCGCCCGCCGTCGAACGGCGGGATGGGCAGCAGGTTGACGATCCCCAGGCTGAGGCTGATCAGCGCCATGAATCCGAGGAAGGTGAGCCATCCGCTCTGCGTTGCCGTCGCGGTGTCGTGGGCGATCCCCAGCGGACCCTGGAAATTGCTCACACCGCCGCTGTTGGGGGTGGTGAGCACGTCGTAGACGGCGCGGAACTGGGTGGCCACCTGGTTGGGAAGATCGGTGAACCCATGAAAAAGCGCGGACGGGACCGAGCGCCCCTCGTAGCCGCCGACATAGCCGATGCGCCACGACGCGGTGATCCTGCCCAGCGTGCCGTCGCCGTTCTGGTCGGTGACCGCCCCGACGATGGTGCCGTGGACCGCCACCGAACCGTCGTCGACCGCGTGGCCGGTGATGGTCACCGCGCGGCCGGCGCCGAGCAGATAGGCCGGATCGCCGGTTCCCACCGCATTGCCGTTGATGGTGTCGACGGCGACCTGCGCGATGTTCTTCCCCGTCGAACCGACGGCGGGCTGTGAGCTGTCGAGGTCGACCACGGACAGGTAGGGCCGCACCGCTGTCTGGACTGTGGCACCGTCGCTGGCCCGCTTGTAGCTCACCTGGATCGGCCTGCCCTGGCTCTGGCCGGTCGCGGCGCGCAATGCGTCGCTCTGCGCTTTGGAGTCCCTGCTGTCCACGGCGTTGCCGTTGACCGCGGTGATGATGTCGCCGTTGCGCAGCCCCGCGGAAAAGGCGCTGCCGGTGTCGAACACCTGGGGAGCGTGTCCGGGGATGGAGATGACACCGAAGAGCAGCCCGGCAAAGATGAAGTTGCAGGTCACACCGGCGAGGATGACGATGATCTGCCTCGACACGGGGGCGCGCATGAATCCGCGGTCGCCGCCGTCGTCCTGCTCCAGCTCGGACATCCCCGGCATCTTCACGAAGCCGCCCAGCGGCAGAGCCCGCACCGCGTACACCGTCTCGCCGCGCTGGCGCTGCAGGATGCGCGGGCCGAATCCAATGGCGAACTCGTCGACCCTGATGCCCGATGCCTTGGCGGTGAGGAAGTGTCCCCCCTCGTGCACCCCCACCACCACCATGATGAGCACGATGAAGGCGAGCGCGTCGAGGATCAACGTCATCGCGCAACCTCGGCCGCGGCGCAGGCGTGGGCGACGCCAGCCCGTGCCCAGGAGTCGAGGGCGATGAGCTCATCCAGCCCCGGCTCCGCTGGCAGCGTCGCCGCCTCCAGCGTTTCCGCCACCAATGGCACGATGTCGACGAAACGGCAGCGTCCTTCCAGGAACGCAGCCACGGCGGCCTCGTTGGCGGCGTTGAGCACGCACGGCGCCGCGCCGCCGACCTCGCCGGCCTGGCGAGCGAGCGCCACCGCGGGGAACCGCGCCGGGTCGACGGGATGGAACTCCAACGGCACGGTGGCGGTGAGATCGACGGCGTCGCAGATCCCGGGCAGGCGAACGCCGTCGTTGAGCGCCAGCGCGATCGGCAGCCGCATGTCGGGCAGCCCCAGCTGGGCGATGGTCGCACCGTCGCTGAACTCGACGCAGGAGTGCACAACCGAGGGCGGATGCAGCACCACGTCGATGCGCGCGTAAGGAATGTCGAAGAGGAAGTGGGCCTCGATGATCTCCAAGCCCTTGTTCATCATCGTCGCCGAGTCGACGGTGATCTTCGGGCCCATGACCCAGTTGGGGTGGTGCAGCGCCTCGTCGACGGTGATCCCCTCGAAGGTGTCGAGGGGACGGTCGCGGAACGGGCCGCCACTGGCGGTGAGCAGCAACCGAGCCACGGTGGCGGTGTCCTCGCCACGAAGGCATTGCCAGAGAGCGCTGTGCTCGCTGTCCACCGGCAGCAGCCGTGCGCCGTTCTCCGCGGCCCGGCTGCGCACCAGCTCACCGGCCATCACCAGGACCTCTTTGGTGGCGATGGCCACGTCGTTGCCGGCGTCCAGTGCCGCCAAAGTTGGCCGCAACGCCGCGGCACCGCTGACGCCGACGCAGACGACGTCCGCCTCGAGCGCGGCGATCTCACAGGCGGCCTGCTCACCGACGGCGATGCCGGCGGGCACGGCGACGCCGGCCCCAGGGCCGACCACCGCCAATCGCGTCACCCCGAAGCGCTCCCCGATCTCCGCGAGCGCGGTCACGTCGTGGCCGCTCACCGCGCCGATCAGCTCGAAGCTGTCGGGAAAGCGAGCGATGACCTCGCAGGCCTGGCGGCCGATCGACCCCGTCGCCCCGAGAAGGACGACGCGGCGCCGCGACGCTGTGGGCATGGCTGAGGCGGGCTCCTGCACGGGGGGCCCGGTCAGGGCCTGTGGGTCAAGCGAGGGAGACGAGTCGCAGATAGCAATATACGACCGGCCCGAGAAAGACCAGGCTGTCGAGGCGGTCGAGCAGCCCCCCATGACCGGGGATCAGCCGGCCCGAGTCCTTCTCCCCCGCTGAGCGCTTGAGCGCCGACTCCACCAGATCGCCGGCCTGCGCGGCGACGCCGACGAGCGCGCCGAGGAGCACGGCGTGGTACCAGCGCAGCCCGAAAAGCGACGGAGCGACGAGGGCGAAGCCGGCGGTGGTGACGGCGAAGCCCGCCGCCGCGCCCTCCAGGGTCTTGTGTGGAGAGATCGCCGGGAAGAACGGCGCCCGACCCACGGCGCTGCCCACGAAGAGTGCCGCGGTGTCGCCGATCATCGCCGAGCCCAGGGTGGTGAGGACGATGCGAAGCCCCTGGTGATCGGGGTCGGGCATGCGCCAGCGGAGCAGGGCCAGGTAGTAGCCGGCGCACAGCCCCAGGTAGAGCGCCCCGCCGACGGCGACCGCCCAGCGGACCACGCCGGCGCCACCGAGGACGGTGCCGGCGACCAGGCCGAAAACCGTGGCCACGCCGAGTCCCCACTCGAGCGCGGGCAGGTCGCCGGGCAGGAGAAACCGGTAGAGCAGCCAACCGGCGAGAGGGAACAGAACCCCCGGCGGCGGCGCTGCCCCAGCCCGTTTCGCCAGCTGGGCGAACTCGGCAAGGCCGATGGCGATGGCCACGCCGATGACGACGTCGAAGGCCACCCCACCCAGCCAGAGCGCACCGAGCAGGACGGCGAGGAGCACGGCCGCCGAGGCGACCCTGACTCCGAGATTCACACCGTGCTGGGGATCGGCGTCACCGGCATCGGCGCGGGCTCGATGTGGGCAAGGTCACTGTCGCTCACCGCGCCGAATTTTCGTTCACGCGCGGCGAATGCGGACAGCGCCGCGCGAAGGTCCTCCTCGCCGAACTCGGGCCACAACGTCTGGGTGACGTAGAGCTCTGCGTAGGCGGCCTGCCAGAGGAGGAAGTTGCTGATGCGCATCTCGCCGGCGGTGCGAATGATCAGGTCGGGATCGGGCAGACCCTCGGTGTAGAGGGCGTGGGTGAGCATCGCCTCGTCGATCGTGCGCATGTCGGTGCCCGCCTCGGCGAGCTCGCGCACCGCAGCGACGATCTCGCTGCGCCCCCCGTAGTTCATGGCGACGTTGAGGATGGAGGCGGTGTTGTGCTCGGTCAGCAGCTCCGCCCGCGTGATCGTCGCCCGCAGGCGTGGGCTCAGATCCTCTCGACGGCCGAGGATGCGCAACTGGACGCCGTTGGCATGGAGCTCGTCGATCTCGCCCTGGATCGTCTCCTCGAAGAGCCTCATCAGCGCGCTGACCTCTGCCCGCGGGCGCGACCAGTTCTCGGTGCTGAAGGCGTAGAGGGTGAGGATGTGGACGCCGAGGCGATCGCACTCCTCGGTGACCGGCCGGATCGCGCGAACACCGGCGCGATGTCCGGCGATGCGCGGCAGCCGGCGCTGTTTGGCCCAGCGGCCATTGCCGTCCATGATGATGCCGATGTGCCGGGGCAGCTCCGGCCGCGATGGCAGGGGCACGGCGGCTGGCCTGGGCGGTCGCTGCATCACAGCAATCGAACGCGTGGCGGCTGGATGGCGTTTCGGGTCACCTCGGGTCGGGCCTAGACCTCGAGGATCTCCTCCTCCTTGTGCTGGGCGATCTCCTCGGCCTTGGCCACGAACCGGTCGGTGATCTTCTGGATCTGCTGCACACCGCGCTCCACGTCGTCGCTGCCCGCCTCGCCGTCCTTCTCCACCTTGCGGATGTGCTCGATCTCGTCGCGGCGGATGTTTCGGATGGCCACCCGGGCCTCCTCAGCGTGCCGCTTGACCAGCTTGACCAGCTCCTTGCGGCGCTCCTCGGTGAGAGGCGGCACGGGGATGCGGATCAGCTGCCCGTCGTTCGAGGGGTTGAGGCCGAGGTCGCTACGCTGCAGCGCCTTCTCGATGCCGGCGATGGCGTTGCGGTCGTACGGCTGGATGACCAGCAGGCGAGCCTCGGGAGCCGAGACGCTGGCGAGACTCTGCAGTGGCGTCGGCGCCCCGTAGTAGTCGACCTGCAGGCGCTCCACCAGCGCCGGCGTCGCTCTTCCCGTGCGGATGGTGCCGAGCTCCTTGTGCAGGGCCTCGATGCTCTTGGCCATGCGCGTCTCCGCATCCTTCAGCCAGTCGTCGATCACGGGCGCGGTTCTGCCGTGGTGTCGGCGCCGTCGACCAAGGTACCGATGTCCTCGCCGAGGATGACGCGCTCGATGGTCCCCGCCGTGAGCAGGTCGAAGACGATGATCGGCGTGCGGTTGTCCATGCACAGCGTGAGTGCGGTGCTGTCCATGATCTGCAGCCCGCGGTTGAGCACCTCGAGATAGGAGAGGTGACGCAGCCGCTGAGCTGTGCTGTCGAGTAGCGGGTCGGCGGTGTAGATGCCGTCGACCTTGGTCGCCTTGAGCAGCACCTCAGCGCCGATCTCGGCGGCGCGGAGCGCCGCGGTGGTGTCGGTGGTGAAGAATGGGTTGCCGGTTCCCGCACCGAGGATGACGACGCGGCCTTTCTCGAGGTGGCGCACCGCACGGCGGGGGATGAAGGGCTCGGCCACCTGGTGCATCTCGATGGCCGATTGCACGCGGCACTGCAGACCTTGACGCTCCAGGGCATCGCGCAGCGCCAGGGCGTTGATCATCGTGGCGAGCATGCCCATGTAGTCACCGGTCACCCTGTCGACGCCCTGGGCGCTTGCCTCGAGTCCACGAACGATGTTGCCGCCGCCGACGACGATGGCGACCTGGACACCCAGGTGACTGACGACACGCTCCACCTGACCGGCGATGACCTGCACCGTGCCCCCGTCGATGCCGTAGGTGCTCTGCCCCATCAGCGCCTCACCGCTGAGCTTGAGCACCACCCGCCGGTAGCGTGGAGCGTGGATCTTCTGGGGAATCCCCGTGGCGCTCACCTCAGTCAGCGGAGGCGGATCAGCGACGTCCATCAGGGTCGCCCCTCTCTCAGGATCCCGGCGCGCCGGCGCCGTTACCCGAGGTCTCGCCGAGCTGGAATCGCGCGAAACGGGCGACGGTGATGTTCTCGCCAAGCTTGGCCACAGCCTCGGTGATCAGCTCGCCGACTTTCTTGCGGTGCTTCTCGTCGCGTACCCAGGGCTGGTCGAGCAGGCACGCCTCGGCATAGAAAGCCTCGAGCTTGCCGACGACGATCTTGTCGACGATGTCTGCCGGCTTACCCGCCGCCTGGGCGCGGAAGACCGCGCGTTCGTGCTCGATCACCTCGGTGGGGACATCCTCGCGGCGGACGTACAGCGGCGCCGCGCCGGCCACCTGGAGGGCGAGCTCCCGAGCCAGCTGTTTGAAGTCATCGGTCTTGGCGACGAAGTCGGACTCGCAGTTGACCTCGACGAGGACGCCGAGGCGCGCCCCAGCCGCGCCGCCGCCGTGAACGTACGCCTCGATGGTGCCCTCGTTGGCCGAGCGCCCTGCCTTGCTCGCCGCGCGGGCCATGCCCTTCTCACGCAGCCAGTCCTTGGCCTTTTCCAGGTCGCCGCCGGTGGCCTCGAGGGCGCGCTTGCAGTCCATCATCCCGGCACCTGTCATCTCGCGGAGCTGCTTGACCAGGGCGGCGGTGATCTCTGCCACGCTCAGGACTCCCCGGCCTCGCCGCCGGCCGATGCGGCGGCGAACTCCGCCTCCGACGCCTCGGCGGTGCCGTCCGGGTTCTCTTCCGACGCCGCTGCCGCCGCCGCCTCGGCGGCCGCCTTGGCGGCCGCTTCGGCCTCGACTGCCCGGGCCGCCTGCTCCTCGCGTTCTTTGAGCTCGCGCTCGCCGAGCAGGCGCTGTCCTTCGAGGATGGCCTCGTTCACCGTGGTGGTGATGAGGCGGACCGCGCGGATGGCGTCGTCGTTGCCCGGGATGACGTGCTGGATCTGCTCGGGATCGCAGTTACTGTCGACGATGGCAACAATAGGGATGCGCAGCTTGTTGGCCTCGGTCACCGCCAGCCGCTCCTTGCGGCAGTCGACGACGAAGAGCGCGCCGGGCAGGCGCTTCATCGTTGCCATGCCGCCGAAGTTGCGCTCGAGACGGTCGAGCTCGTCGGCGTTGACATTGGCCTCCTTGGCACTCATGCGCTCGAAGTCGCCGCGCTCGCGCATCTCGCGTAGTTCGGCCATGCGCTTCAGCTGACGCTGGATCACGCTGAAGTTGGTGAGCATGCCGCCCATCCAGCGATGGGTGACATAGAACTGCTCGCTGCGCGCGCAGCACTCCACGATGGTGTCCTGGGCCTGCTTCTTGGTGCCCACGAAGAGCACCTTCTCGCCTCCGGCGACGAGATCGCGAAGGAAGTCGCTGGCCTCGTCGAGCAGCGTCTGGGTCTGTTCCAGGTCGATGATGTGGATGCCGTTGCGCGCCGCAAAGATATAGGGGCGCATCTTGGGGTTCCAGCGGCTGGTCTGATGCCCGAAATGGACACCGGCCTCGAGCAGCTGGCGCAGGGTGACGACGGGCACGGTCCCGTGACCTCCAGGTGTGGGTTTGAACCTCCCCCCGGCTTGCGCGCTCGGTGACATCCGGCCCACCGGACACCCGTCACCGGCTTCAGCCGGAGGTGTGTGATCGTCCCAGTGTACCAGGGGGTCGGCGACGACCCCGCAGCCTCGACACGCCCCGGCGGCGCCGTCTACAGGACGTAGCGGCGCAGGTCCTCGTTGCGCACCAGGTCGGTGAGCCGCGCGCGCACCAGCTCGCGGTCGACGACGACCGTCTGACCAGCGAAGTCTTCGGCGCGGAAAGAAACCTCCTCGAGCACCTTCTCGAGGATGGTGAACAAGCGGCGCGCGCCGATGTTCTCGTCCTGCTCGTTGACCAAAGCGGCCTGGTGAGCAAGCTCATGGACACCCTCGGCGGGGAACTCCAGGGTCACGTCCTCGGTGGCCAGCAGCGCGGCGTACTGCCTGGTCAGCGCGTTGCTCGGCTCGACGAGGATTCGCTCGAGATCGTTCTCGCTCAGCGGGCTCAGCTCCACGCGGATGGGAAAACGTCCCTGGAACTCGGGAATGAGGTCGCTGGGGCGCGCCATGGTGAACGCGCCGGCGGCGACGAACAGGACGTGGTCGGTGCGCACCGAGCCGTAGCGCGTGTGCACCGTGGAGCCCTCGAGGATGGGGAGCAGATCGCGCTGCACTCCCTGACCGCTGACGTCAGGGCCGTGCTCCGAGCCGACACCGGCGATCTTGTCGACCTCGTCGATGAAGACGATTCCGCTCTCCTCGACGAGGCGGATGGAGTCGTCGTAGACACGGTCCATGTCGATCAGCCTGTCGGTCTCCTCCTCGATGAGGACGGTCCTGGCATCGGCGACACAGAGTCGTTTCAGCTTGCGCCGCGGCGGCGCCAGCTGCGAGAAGAAGTCCGACAGCGACGTTCCGATCTCCTCGAACCCCGCACCGCTGAATCCCTCGATGGCGGGTTGGAACGGCTCCTCGACCTCGATCTCGACGTAACGATCCTCGAGCTGCTGGTCACGCAGCCGGCGCGCCAGGCGGCGGCGCAAGCGGTTGCGGCGTCGCGGTTCCTCGTCGGCGGATGCAGGCGTTGCCGCAGCGCCAGCGGCACCGTCTGCGGGCGGGGCGCTGTCGTGGTCAACAGTGGCCAGCGCCGCGGCGCTCATCGCGGGTTTACCGCGGCGCTGGTCGCCCTCGACCAGGGCATCGAGGATGCGCTCCTCGGCAACCTCGCGCGCCTTCTCCTCCACCTCGGCGATGCGCCCGTTGTGCACCTCGGTGATGGTCTGCTCGAGCAGGTCGCGGATGATCGCCTCGACATCGCGACCGACGTAACCGACCTCGGTGAACTTGGTGGCCTCGACCTTGAGGAAGGGAGAGTGGGTCAACCTGGCAAGCCGCCGGGCGATCTCCGTCTTGCCCACGCCCGTCGGGCCGATCATCAGGATGTTCTTGGGGATGACCTCCTCGCGCATCTCGTCGCTGAGGCGCATGCGGCGCAGGCGATTGCGCAAGGCGACGGCCACCGCCCTCTTGGCAGGCGCCTGGCCGACGATGAACTCGTCCAGCCGGCGGACCACCTCGGCGGGGCGCAGCTCCTCGGGCAGCGGCTGACTCTCGCCTCGAGTCTCCGTCTCGGGCGCAGCGAAACCATCGTCCGAGGTTGTGGCGACGGAGGCTGGAGCACCGGCGCCGTTGTCCAATTGGGGCAGGAGTGCGGCCTGTTCGGCGCCACCTCGAAGCAGCGGCGGGCGGACCTGTCCGGCCGCGTGGGCCTCCTGGTCGGCCTCAGCACCCGCCTCCCCAGGAACCGGAGGGCGGCTGGTGCCGGCGCGCAGGACCTCGCTCATGCCGGAGACACCGTACCGCCATCGGCGGGTGCAGGCGCGGCGCCGGCGGAGATCACCTCGACGGTGATCTGGTCGTTGGTGTAGATGCAGAGGCTGGCGGCGATCTCCAGGGCTCGCCGGGCGACCTCGTCGACGGGTAGGTCGGTGTTGAGCACCAGGGCCCGGGCGGCGGCGTGCGCGTAGGGACCACCGCTGCCGATGGCGGCGATGTCGTCGTCGGGCTCGATGATCTCGCCGTCGCCGCTGAGAAGGAGGAGTTGCTCGGCGTTGGTGACCACCAGCATGGCCTCGAGGTGGCGGAGGTACTTGTCGGTGCGCCACTCCTTGCTGAGGCCGACAGACGCACGCAGCAAGTGGCCCTGATGCCGCTCCAGCTGCTGCTCGAACTTGTCGAACAGGGTGAAGGCATCAGCAACCGCACCGGCGAAGCCGACCACGATCTGGTCGCGGTACAGCCGGCGCACCTTGGCGGCCTTGTGCTTCATGACCACGTCCCCGACGGTCACCTGGCCATCCCCGGCCACGGCCACCTGGGCGCCGCGCTTGACGGCGAGGATGGTGGTGGCGTGCGCTTGCTGACGCCTTCCGCTCACGATGAAGCCGTGCCCACGGGCTGGACTGCGGCCGTCGACCTCTCCGGACGGTAGCGACACTCCGGGTACCCGGAGCAGCCGACGAACGAGCCGTATTTTCCGCGTCGGCGGACCAGGGGCTTGCCGCAATCAGGGCACTGTCCGAGGTCCTCAGCAGCAGCCGCGCCGTCGGGTGCAGTCGGCTGGCCTGTGCTCACGCCCTCTGCGCTGCGCTCGACGTGGCGGCACTTCGGGTACCCGGAGCAGCCCACGAACGGCCCCCGCCGGCTCTGCCGCAGGACCAGCGGCTTGCCGCAGTCGGGACAGTCCCGTCCCACCGGCTGCGGCGCCGCCCTGCTGCTGGAATCGCTCGCTGTGCTGGGTTGGATGTAGCGGCACCCCGGATAGCCGGTGCAGCCGACGAATGGGCCGCGGCGGCTGGTGCGCTTCGCCAGTGGCTTGCCGCACTGAGGACAGGCGCCGAGCTGCTCGGCTGCTCCATCGGCCGCCGCCTCTGTGGCCCCGGTGGTCGCGCCCGCCGGCGCCGAGGCATCGCCGCGCACGTAGGTGCACTCCGGGTACCCGGAGCAGCCCACGAACGGCCCTCGTTTGCTCTGTCGGATGAGCAGCTCGCGGCCGCACTGCGGGCACATCTCGCCGGTCGCCTGCGGCGCCGCCGCCGTCTCGCGCTTGATGTACTTGCACTCCGGATAGCGCGAGCAGCCGATGAACTCCCCGTACCGGCTCTGCCGCATCACCAGCTCGCCCTGCTCGCACTCCGGGCAGGTCTCCCCGGTGCTCACCAGGACGCGCTCCATCGTGCTCTCCGCCTTTTCCAACGTACGAGCGAATGGGCCGTACCAGTCGCGGACGGTGGGTTCGTACTTGCGCTTTCCCTCCTCGATGCGATCGAGCCGCTTCTCCAGGTCGGCGGTGAAGGCGACGTCGACGATGTCGGGAAAGTGCTGGCGCAGCACGGCGTCGACCGTCTTGCCGAGCTCGGTGGGATGCAGCCGGCGCTCCTCCTGGCGGACGTAGCCGCGCTCCTGGATCACCTCGATCGTCGGCGCATACGTCGACGGCCGGCCGATGCCGCGTTCCTCCAGCTCCTTTACCAGCGACGCCTCGGTATAGCGCGGCGGTGGCTGGGTGAAGTGCTGCTCACGGTCGATGCGCTGACAGCGCAGCAGCTGGTCGACGGTGAGCTGGGGCAGCGTCTTCTCCTCGCGGTCGTCGTCACGGCGCAGAACGCGGGTGAAGCCGTCGAAAACGAGCACCGATCCCGACGCGCGGAAGACGTAGTCGCCGGCGTGGGTGTCGACGCGGGTGTTGCGGAACCGCGCCGGGCTCATCTCGCTGGCGACGAACCGCCGCCAGATGAGTCCGTACAACCGCAGCTGGTCCTTGTTCAGATGGGTTTCCAGCGACTCCGGCGTCCGCGAGACGTCGGTGGGGCGGATCGCCTCGTGGGCATCCTGCACCGGACCCTGGCTCTTCGCCGCGCGGCGCCGCGGCGCTCCACTGCGCACGTATGGCTTCCCGTAATTCTCGGCGACAAACGCCGAGGCAGCCACGTGGGCAATATCGCTGACGCGCGTCGAGTCGGTGCGCATGTACGTGATCAGTCCCACCGACCCGTCGGCGCCGACGTCGACGCCCTCGTAAAGCTGCTGGGCGACCGACATGGTGCGCTTCGGTGAGAGTCGCAGCCGGCTGCTCGCGTCCTGCTGCAGCGTGCTCGTGGTGTAAGGAAGCGGCGCTGAGCGCGACGTGTCCCGGGCATCCACCGAGGCGACCCTGAATCGCGGCGTCTGTGCCGACGGCCGGCCTTCGGCGTCAACGCCGAGCGAAGCCATCACCTCGAGCGCCTGGACACCTTCGGTCAGCTTGAGCCGCGCCGCGGGCTCGGTCGCCGCCGTCGCCCCGTCGCCGGCATCCGCCGGGGCAGCGGAGGCCTCCTGCTCATCGCCGGTATCACCGATTCGCGAATAGAGCCGGGCCGTGAAAGCCTCGCCGGCGTCGGTCTCGAGCAGGGCCTCGACGGTCCAGGACTCCTCTGGCACGAACGCCTCGATCTCGCGCTCGCGATCGACGACCAGGCGCACTGCGACCGACTGCACCCGGCCGGCGCTCAGCCCGGTGCGCACCTTCTTCCACAGCAGCGGGCTGAGCTGGTAGCCGACAAGACGGTCGATCACCCGTCGCGCCTCCTGGGCGAAGACGAGGTCGCGATCGATCGCCCGGGGCGACGCCAGCGCCGCCTCCACCGCGGGGCGGGTGATCTCGTGGAAGACGACGCGCTCGGGGTTCTTCAGCTTCAACGCCTCGGCCAGGTGCCAGGCGATCGCCTCGCCCTCCCGGTCGGGGTCAGAGGCGAGCAGGACCCCCTCGGCGCCTCGTGCAGCCGAGCGCAGGTCGCGAATCTGGGTCTCGCGGGTGACCTCGTATTCGGGCGCGAAGCCGCCCTCGAGGTCCACCCCGAGCCGCGACTTGGGCAGGTCGCGGACGTGGCCCATCGACGCCTTGATGGTGTAGTCCGAACCCAGGAACTTGGCCAGGGTACGGGCCTTGCTCGGCGACTCGACGATGATCAGGCGCTTGGGCATGGAGTTCGAACTGGCCGGAGCGGCTTTTGACGGATCGACATGCGACCCGGTGTACCACGAGGCGGCCCGGATCATAGCAACGGCTCTGGAACGCTCCGACCGCCGCCGGCGGCGGGCCCTACGGGCCCGGGACCGATCTGGTGGCGGCGCACCACCAGCCCCCCGCCGATCGTCGCCACCAGCCCGGCGATCTCCAGTTGGGTCAGCCGGGTGGCCACCTTCTGGGCGCTGAGACCCAACTCGGATGCGAGGTCGTCAGGATGGACCGGGTCGGGGCCCAGCAGGCGGAGCAGGCGGTCGCCTCGCTGCCCTGACGGTGACCTCGCCCCGTCGGCGCACGCCACCGACGCAGCGTGGGCGCGAAGCGCCGGGACCGCGTCGAAGAGGTCGGGGATGCGCAACAGCGGCGTGGCCCCGTCGCGAAGGAGGAGGTTGCAGCCGATCGCCGCGGGATTGCGGATCGAGCCGGGAACGGCGAGAACCTCACGCCCCAGGTCGGCGGCGTGCCGCGCCGTGCTCAATGCGCCGCTGCGCTCCGACGCCTCGACGACGATCACCGCGGCGCAGAGGGCGGCGATGATCCGGTTGCGCTTGGGGAAGTGGTAGGCAAGGGCGGGCGTGCCCGGGGGCTCCTCGGTGATGAGCAGACCCGCGTCGATGATCCGGCGACGCAGCGGCGCGTGACGTGGCGGGTAACAGATGTCGATGCCGCAACCGAGCACCGCGACGGTCGTGCCGCCGCCCGCGAGGGCACCACGATGGGCGGCGCCATCGATCCCGAGCGCCATACCGCTGATCACCTGGACACCCGCCTCGGCCAGAGATCGCCCCAGCCAGGCGGCGATGTCGAGCCCGGCGAGGGTGGCCCGGCGTGACCCGACCACGGCGACCCCCGGAGGGCGATGCTCGGCCGCGCCCAGCAGCCACAGGCGCTCCGGGCACTGGGAGAGATCGCTCAGCTCGGCCGGCCAGCCGGGGTCGCGCCGGACGATGATTCGCGGAGTCAGCGCCGGCGGCGCCTTCACGCCGCTTTCTGGGCGCGGTAGCGGAGCGCCTCGGCGACGGCGTCCTCATCGACTCGCTCGTCACCCTCGAGGTCGGCAACCGTCCTGGCGACGCGCATCACCCGGTGATACGCCCGGGCGCTGAGCCGGAGATGCTCGCCGGCGCCGGCCAGGAGCCGCGATGCCGCCGGTGTCGGCCGGCAGGCCACGCGCAGGCTGCGACCGTCGAGGGCGACGTTCAGTGGCGGCATCGACGGCTCGCCGGTACCGTCCTCGCGGCGCTGCATCTGCCGCCGCCTGGCCAGCTCGACGCGACGCCGAACTTCAGCGGAGGATTCCATACCAGCTGCATCGTTGAAGATCACCTCATACGGCTGGCGGGGAACGCTGATCACCATGTCGATGCGATCGAGCAGGGGACCGCTGAGTCGCGCGTGATAGTTGTTGAGACGCGTGGTGTCGCAGCTGCACGCGGCGCCAGGATCGCCGAGGTGCCCACAGGGACAGGGGTTGGCGGCGCCGACAAGGGTGAACGCCGCCGGGAAGCTGACGCTGCCACGGGAGCGGGCGATCGACACGGTGCGCTCTTCGAGTGGCTGACGGAGCGACTCGAGCAGGCTGCGGGGGAATTCGCAGAGCTCGTCCAAAAACAGCACGCCCCTGTTGGCAAGGCTGATCTCTCCTGGTTGGGCGAGACCCGAACCACCCCCGATCAGACCGGCGCGAGAGATGCTGTGATGCGGCGCACGGAACGGCGGCCGCAGCACCGTCGGTGGCCGCTCGCGCAGTGCGCTGCGCAGCGAGTAGATGGCGGCGACCTCGAGCGAGTCCTCGACACCGAGGTCGGGCAGCAGTGACGCCAGCGAACGGGCAAGCATGGTCTTGCCTGCGCCCGGAGGGCCGACCATCAGCAGGTTGTGGCCACCTGCGGCAGCAATCTCGAGGGCGCGCTTCGCCGTCTGCTGGCCGCGCACCTGGGCGATGTCGACAGGGTCGCTCGCCGGCGGCTCGCCCTGGCATCCGGTGGGTGGGGGCAAGGGCCGGCTGCCGTCGAGGTGCTCGACGCACGCCCTCAGCGACGGGGCAGCGATGATCTCCATCCCCTCGACGAGCAGCGCCTCGGCGGCGTTCTCCGCGGGGACGACCAGCCGGACCACCCCGGCGGCGCGCAGCGAGCGGGCCATGGGCAGCACGCCGGCCACCGGGCGAAGCCGCGAGTCCAGGGCGAGCTCGCCGAGCAACGCTGTGCCTGCCAAGGGAAGCGATCGGCCACCGCAGACGAGGACCGCCACCGCGATGGCCAGGTCGAACCCCGTCCCCTCCTTGGGAAGCTCCGCAGGAGCCAGGTTGACGGTGAGCTTGCGCTGCGGATGGTCGAACCCGGCGTTGCGGATCGCAGCGCTGACCCGCTGTCGCGCCTCCTGGATAGCCCGGTCGGTGAGGCCGACGATGGTGAAGCCGGGCAGCCCGTTGGAGATGTCGGCCTCGACGGTGACCGGGACGCCGGCGATCCCGCGCACGGCGCAGCTGACAGCGCTGGCGAACATACACAGGTCAGTGTATCACCACAAACCTGTGTAGGAAGCCGCTCGCCCCCCGATGCGGACGGCCTAGGCGCGTACCAGGATGTCGGCTCGCAGCTCGCTGAGCGACTCGTAGCCGCAGAGCGCCATGGTCAGGTCGAGCTCGGCGAGGACGCCCTGGATGACCTGCTGCACACCCGCCTCGCCGCCGGCGGCCAGCCCCCACATGTACATCCGCCCGATCAGCGTCGCCTTGGCGCCCAGGGCCAGCGCCTTGACGATGTCGGCGCCACCGCGGATGCCGCTGTCGAAGAGCACCGGGAATGTGTCCGGTATCGCGGAGACGACGCGGGGCAGGGCGTCGAGCGCGGCGATGGCGCCGTCGACCTGGCGACCGCCGTGGTTGGAGACGATGACGCCGTCGACTCCGGAGTCGACCGCCCGCCGGGCATCGTCGGGATGGAGGACGCCCTTGAGCACGATGGGCAACCGGGAGTGCTCGCGGAGAAAGCCGAGGTTGTCCCAGGTGAGCGTGTTGTTGGCGAAGATCGCCGCCCAGTGCGCCCGTGCCGCCAGTGGATCCTGCTCGGGAGTTTGGGCCAGAGCAGCGCGAAACACCGGGTCGGACGTGTAGTTGGCGGTGCCCTCACCGTGCAGGAACGGCAGGTAGGCGAGCTCGAGGTCACGGGGGCGCCAGCCCAGCGTGCTGGTGTCGAGGGTGACCACAAGAGCCCGGTAGCCGGCACGCTCGGCACGCTGCAGCAGGCTGATTGCAAAGTCGGGGTCGCGCGGCCAGTAGAGCTGGAACCAGCGCGCGCCGTCACCGTTGGCGGCGGCGACATCCTCCATGCTCGACGACGACGCGGTGCTCAGCACCATGGGGACGCCGGTGCTGCGTGCCGCTCGGGCCACCGCCAGCTCGGCGTCGGCGTGGGCGATCGACTGGACGCCGACAGGCGCGAGCATGAGCGGCGCAGGCATGTCCGTGCCCAACACGCTGGTGCGCAGGTCGCGCCGGGCGACGTCGCGAAGCATGCGCGGTTCCAGCCGCCAGTGGCGGAATGCCTCGAGGTTGGCGCGCATGGTGTCCTCGTTGCCGGCGCCACCGGCGATGTAGCCGTAGGCGCCTGGTGTCAGGACACCGCGGGCGCGTTCCTCCAGCGCGTGGTAGGCGAACGGTTGCGGGGGCAGGGCACCGCCGAGTCCCTGCGCGTACACCTGGTTCTGGTAGACCGCGAAGGGCACCTCGGCGTCGGCCATCGAGCGCCTACTCCTCACCCACCGCGTTGCGGATGTACTCGCAACGGGTGACCCGCAGGTCAGCGTCGAGGATGAGACCGACGACGTCGATGCGGTAGGGCTGCTTCTGCCGCTTGGTCGCGACGCGATAGGTTTCCATCAGCGCGCGGAGCTTCTGTCGCTTGCGCGAGTCGACCGCCTCCTCGGGAAGGCCGAAGCCGACGCCGCGACGCGTCTTCACCTCGACGAGCACGAGGGTGTCACCGTCCTCGGCGACGATGTCGATCTGGCCGATCCGGCTGCGCCAGTCCTTGGCGATGATGTGCAGGCCCTGCTCGCGCAGGAACGCCAGCGCTGCCGCCTCACCGGCGTGGCCGACGCGGTCCTTGAGCGGGCGCGCCGGAGGCAGCGCCTCGGGAGCCTGACGGATGCGGTTACTCGTGATCCTTCTCCTTGCCCTTGCCCTTGCCCTTGGCAACAGGCTCCGCGGATTCCTCGGTTTCCTCGTCGGCGTCGTCAGCGATGTCGATGTCGCTCTCGTCGTCGAGCTCCGGCTCGTCGAACTCCTCGTCACCAGGGACCTCGACGGTGCCCTCGTCGATGACCGCCTCTGTGTCGACCACGACCCCACCAGCAGCACCTGCCGCCTTGCCGCCGATCGGCTCGCGACGCTCACGGATGCGGGCGCGCTTGCCCACCTTCTCGCGCAGATAGAAGAGCTTGGCGCGACGGACGTCGCCGTGACGCAGCACCTCGATCTTGTCGAGGCGCGGCGAATGGAGCAGAAACGTGCGCTCCACGCCGACGCCGTGGGAGATGCGGCGCACGGTGAAACTGGTCCTCGGCCCGACGCTGCCGCGCACGGCGATGACCACGCCCTCGAACACCTGGATGCGCTCGCGCGTGCCCTCGACGACCTTGACGTGGACCTTGACCGTGTCGCCGCTGCGCAGCGCCGGCACCTTCTTCTTCTCCTGCTCTCGCTCGAGCAGGTCGATGACATTCATGGGCTACCTCCTTCGCTCGTCTCAGACCTCGGCGTGGTCGTGCACCGGGTCCGGCCGCATACGCCGCACTCGTTGATGTCGTTGTTCATGTCGCCAGCGTTCGATGGCCGCGTGGTCGCCGCTGCGCAGCACATCGGGAACCAGGCGACCCTCGAAGTCTGCCGGACGCGTGTACAGCGGCGGCTCGAAGCCGGCGCACTCGGAGTCGGAGAACGTCTCTCCGCTGAGCGACTCCGGGGAACCGAGCGTCCCCGGTAACAGCCTGGCCACCGCCTCGACCACGATCATGGCCGCGACCTCGCCGCCGCTGAGCACGTAGTCGCCGACGGAGAGCTCCTCGCCGATCTCCTCGCGCGCACGCTCGTCGACGCCCTGGTAGCGCCCGCAGACGAGGAGCAGATGGGCTTCGACGGCGAGCTCGCGCACCACATCCTGGGTGAGCAGTCGTCCCTGTGGCGACAACAGGATTGCACGCACATCAGGATCCTGCCGGCGGAAATCGCGCACCGCCCGGATCAGCGGTTCCGGTTTGAGAACCATCCCCGCGCCTCCGCCGAAGGGGACGTCGTCAACCTGGCGGTGGCGACCCTCGGTGTGGTCGCGGAGGTCATGCGCCTGCAGCGCCAGTGCGCCCGCCTGCTGGGCGCGGCCGACGACGCCAATGCCCAGCGGCCCGGGAAACACCGTCGGAAAGATGGTGAGAACGTCGATGCGCATCATTCCGATCCGGCCGCCTCATCCGCGGCCTCTTCCGGCCACGGGGTGAGCTCGATGACGCCTTCGGGAACGTCCACGCGGTGGACGAACGGGGCGCACAGCGGCAACCGGCGCACCACGTTGCCGTTGTCGACGACGAGGACATCCTGCCCGGGGCACGACTCGACGTCGCTGACGTGACCCAGCTCCTCACCCTCGGTGGTGACCGCGCGAAGCCCCACGAGCTCGTGCACGAACCACTCGTCGGTGCCCAGGGTGCGCGCGTCCGCGGCGTCAACGCAGAGGTAGGCGCCACGCAGTTGCTCTGCGTCAGTCCGCGAGACGAGTCCGTCGAGAGCCAGCAAAACCATGCCGTCGGGAAGCGCTCGAGAAGACCGGACGGTCAGCTCCCTGTCGGCACCGGCCTCGACGTGGAGTCGCAGCCCGGTGGTGAAGCGGTCGGCGTCGCCTCCGAGCGGCTCGACGCGCACCTCACCGCGAACGCCGTGAGCGCGAACCACCTGCGCGGCACGGAGCCGGGACGGCGTGTCGGGAGCGGTCATGAGCCCATGCACTGCCACAAGTTTCAGCCGACGTCGACCTGAACTCGCTGACGATGGCGCAGCCCGGCGGCGCGAATGACGGCACGAAGGGCGTCGATGTTGCGTCCCCCCTTGCCGATCAGCTTGCCCATGTCCTCAGGCGCGACCTTGATCTCCACTACCGTCTGCCGGCCACCTGGCCTGACGCGGACGGCGACGGCATCGGGGTCGTTGACGATCTTGCGGGTGATGAACAGAGCCAGTTCCGCGTAGTCGGTCATCCCCCCTGCACCTCTTCGTCGCCGGCCACCGTGCCGCCGGCGACCTCGGCCTCGACGTCGGTTTTGGCCTCGCTGTCGGCCGCGGCGGACGGCTCGTCGGCGGCGCTCGCGGGCGCCTCTGCTTCGACGACCGCGGTGGCCGCCGGGGTGCCGTTGTCGGTGGACGCCTTGGCGGGGCGTGGCGGAGCCGACGGCCTCGCCGTTTTCGGAAGGATGCCCTGCTGCTCGAGGAGCTTGCGCGCGGTGTCGCTGGGCCGGGCGCCCTTGCGCATCCAGTCGCGCACCTTGTCGGCGTCGACCTCGACCCTGGACGGCGAGGCCAGGGGATCGTAGACGCCGATCTCCTCGATGAAGCGGCCGTCGCGCGGGCTGCGCGAGTCGGCGACCACGAGTCGGTAGAACGGGCGCTTGGTCGCGCCCATGCGCTTGAGACGGATCTTGACCAAGACTCCTCCTTCGGGTTGGGGCTAGGTGCCCAGTTGAGAGGGGTCGATCCCCTGCAGGTTCTTGAGCATGCGCATCTTGCCGCGCATCCCCTTGGTCCCCTTGCCGCCGCCCAGCTGACGCATCAACACCGACGCCTGCTCGAAGCCCTTGAGCAGGCGGTTGACGTCGGCGAGCTGGGTGCCGCTGCCCGCCGCGATGCGCTTGCGACGCGATCCCTTGATGATCTCGGGGCGGCGCCGCTCCTCGGCGGTCATGGAGAGCACGATCGCCTCCATGCGCGACAGGTCGCGCTCCGACGGCATCGCAGCGCCCGCCTGCTCGACCATCTTGCGCCCCCCGGGGAGCATGCCCAGGATCGATTCCAGCGAGCCCATCTTGCGCATCTGGCGCATCTGCTCGAGCCAGTCGTCCATGCTGAGCCGGCCCCGGAAGAGCTTCTCCTCGAGCTCCTTGGCGCGGCGCTCGTCGACGTTCTCCTGCGCCTTCTCGATCAGGGTGAGGACGTCGCCCATACCGAGGATGCGCGAGGCCATGCGTTCTGGATGGAACGGTTCGAGGTCCGACGGACGCTCGCCGACGCCGCTGTAGACGATGGGGGCACCGATCGTCTCCCGCATCGACAGCGCCGCACCGCCTCGAGCGTCGCCGTCGAGCTTGGTGAGGATGACGCCGTCCACACCCACCTGCTCGTTGAATGCCTTACCGACGTTGACGGCCTCCTGCCCGGTCATGGCGTCGACCACCAGCAGCGACTCGTGGACGTCGACCCGCTTGCGGATCTCCTTGACCTCGTCAAGCATCTTCTGATCGATCTGCAGCCGGCCCGCGGTGTCGAGGATGACCACGTCGCAGTTCAGCCGCCGGGCCTCGTCGACACCGCGCCGGCACAGCTTGGGGGCGTCCGACTTGCCGTCTGGCATTGCCACCGGCACCTGGTTGTCCTTGCCGAGGCGCTCCAGCTGGTCAGCCGCCGCGGGGCGCTGGGTGTCGGCAGCCACGAGCAACGGCCGGTGGCCCTCGCGGCGGACCGCCAGCGCCAGCTTGACCGCCGTGGTGGTCTTTCCCGAGCCCTGCAGCCCGATGAGCATGACGACGGTGGGCGGCTGCGCCTGGTAGCGAAGCCGGCGCTGCTCGCCGCCGAGGAGCGCGACGAGCTCATCGTTGACGATCTTGACGATCTGCTGCCCAGGGGTGAGCGAGTCGAGGACCTCGGCGCCCTCGGCGCGCTCGCGGATGCGGTCGACGAAGCTGCGGGCGACCTTGAAGTTGACGTCGGCCTCGAGCAGCGCCATGCGCACCTCGCGCAAGCCCGCCTCGACGTCGTCCTTGGTCAGCCGGCCCTTGCCGCGCAGACGTCGGAAGACGTCAGCCAGCCGATCGGAGAGAGAGTCGAACACCTACGCGGTGACCTCCCCGCCGTCGCCGCCGGCCAGCCGGGCGCGAAGCTCCTCTTCGAGGGCGTCCCTGCGGGCCAGCTCGGCGGCGTGACCGAGACGCTCCTCGTAGTGCTCGAGCTGCGCCAGGGCCCGCCGGACGAGGTCGTGCGCCCCGCTGCGGGTGCAGTCGAACTCCTCGGCGAGCTCGCTATACGACCAGTCCTCGTCGAGGCGCAGCCGGCAGGCCTCGCGCTGATGCTCGGTGAGGAGCGCTCCGTAGACGTCGAGCAGGCGCTGCAACCGGGACAGCTCGAAGGCAGGATCCCCGGCGGGGTGGTCGAGTGCGCTCAGAGGTGTCAAGGGCAAAACCTTGGCAGTCTACCAAGTCCAGACAGAGTGGCGCGGCGGGTCGCCGAGGGCGCCCTCTTGGTCGGCGAGGCTTGAGCCTCGGCTTACTGGGCCGCGGGCACCCCGAGGACACCGGCGAAGAGCGCGTCGAGATATGCCTGGGGGTCGAAGACGTTGAGATCGTCGATCCCCTCCCCCATTCCGACAAGCTTGACCGGAACTCCGAGCTCGGCCTCGATGGCGAGCAACGTGCCCCCGCGCGCGGTGCCGTCGAGCTTGGTGAGCACCAGCCCGGTGAGCTGAAGCGCGTCGTGGAAGGTACGCGCCTGGACGATGGCATTCATCCCGGTGGGAGCCTCGAGCACCAGCAGTGTCTCGTGCGGCGCATCGGGTATCTGCCGCTGGATCACGCGGGCGACCTTCTTCAGCTCTTCCATCAGCGGCGCCTTGGTGTGCAGCCGTCCCGCGGTGTCGACGAGGACCACGTCGGCGCCTCGTGACCGCGCCGCCTCGATGGCGTCGAAGGCCACCGCGCCGGGGTCGGCGCCCGATTGGTGGGCGACGATGTCGCTGCCGGCCCGCTCGGCCCAGATGCGCAGCTGGTCGATGGCGGCCGCGCGGTAGGTGTCGGCCGCGGCCACGATGGACTTCTGTCCCTGCTCACGGAGCCGGTGAGCGAGCTTGCCGATGGTCGTCGTCTTGCCGTTGCCGTTGACGCCGACCACCAGGACCACGCTGGGCCTGGCCGCGAGGTGGAGGGTGCGGTCGCGGGCCTCGAGCAGGGTGACCATGTCCTGCTTCAGCGCCGCCAGCGCCGCCTCGGCATCGGGGATGCGCTCGTCCTTGACCCGGCGGCGCAGCGTGGTCACCAGGGGCTCGGCGGTGGCCATGCCCACGTCGGCGCCGATGAGGATCTCGAGGAGGTCGTCGTAGAAGTCGTCGTCGAGGTCGCGCTTGAGCAGGACGACGTCGCGGACCTGCTCGCTGAAGGACAGCGAGGCGCGATCCATGCGCCGCGACATGCGCTTCCACCAGGCCTCGCGCCTGACCTTCTCCGCGTCAGCCATTGGACAGGTCAGGCAGCCCTGCTAACAGGGTTTTTCAGCACCCTGTTAAAGGGCGGCAAGCGCGGCCTCGCGGAGATGGGGGACCGGCTCGCCGGCGACCAGGCGGACGCTGATCAGCCGGCTGGTGCCGTCACTCTCCAGGGTGACGCCGTACAGGGCCTCAGCAGCGGCCATGGTGGCGTGGTTGTGAGTCACCACCAGAAACTGCTGAGTTCTTGCCAATCTCCGCAGCAACCTGGTGAATCTGCCGATGTTGGCATCATCGAGAGGGGCATCGACTTCGTCGAAGACGTAGAAGGGACTGGGGTTGACCTGCTGCAGAGCGAGGATCACCGCCAGCGCGGTGAGGGCGCGCTCGCCGCCGCTGAGCAGGCTCAGGGCCTGGAGGCGCTTGCCCGCCGGTTGGGCGAGGATCTCGACGCCAGGCTCGGCGGCCGGGGCCTCGCTGAACCCGGCGTCATCCTCGGCGATCACTGCCACCGGCTCCTGCAGACGAAGCGTCGCCCGCCCACCGGGGAACAGCTCCTCGAAGAGCATGCGGAAGTGGTAGGCGACCGCGCCGAAGACCGCGTCGAAGCGGCGCTCGATCTCGGTGGAGAGATGGCCGGCGAGAAGACGTAGGTCGATGCACGAGGTGGCGAGGTCGTCGTGATCGCGGCGCAGGCGGCGAACCCGCTCGTCGAGGGCGTCGTATTGCTCCGGCGCCAGGGCGTTGACCGGGCCGAGCGCGGCGATGCGCCGCTCCAGCCTGGTGATCTCGCGCTCGGCCTTCTCCGCGGCGTCGGCCTCGGGCTCAGGACCCTCGTCGAGCTCGTCGTCGCGCACCGCCTCGGCGAGGTCGGCGACCCGCGCCTCGTTCAGTGCGAGATCCGCCTCGGCGGAGCTGCGCTCGTCCAGAGCGCGAGCGGTGGCCACGGCCACGTCAGCGCGCTCGGTCTCCACGGCAAGGACCGCGGCCTCGGCGGCGGCGGCGGGAGCGGCAGCGTCGTCGGCCAGCCGGCGCGCAGCGTCCACCGTGGCGTCGGAGGACTCGAGCACCCGCGCTGCGGCGCGACCGCGGGCGAGGGCGACGACCGCCACCTCCTCGGCGGCGAGCAGACGGACCTCGGCGCCGTGGCCTCGCTGCTCAGCGGTCGCCACCGCCTGGCGGGCGAACGCCAGCCGGCGCTGAGCAGCACGCGCCTCGGGCTCGGCGCGGGCAGCATCGAGCTCGTGCTGGCGGAGCTCGGCCCAGGCTGCGTCGACACCGGCCTGTCCGCCCGCAGCCGCTTCCTGCGCCCCGACGAGCTCCTGACGAGCCTCGGCCAGCTCCCGCTCGCGCTGCGCAAGCGTCAACTCCGCGTCCTTCGCAGCCGCATCGACCTCGCCGAGCACCTCCTCCCTGGCAGCTCGATCGCCCAGAAGAGAATCGACGCGGCGCTCCTCCTGCGAGGCCGCCGACTCGGCGCCTGCTGCCGCCGTGGTCGCCTCGGCCGCGTCGTGGCGCGCCGCCTCGGAGCGTTGCGTGAACCGGGACGCGGCTTGTTCGGCCTCGCTCAGCCGCGCCCGCGCCGCGCTGCTGCGCTCGCACGCCTGACCGTATGCCCGCGTCGCCGAGTCGTCAGCGGCGGCTGCGGTGCGCTCGTCGGCGGCCAGAGCCATGGTCCTGCCCGGGCGACCCCCGCCGCGGACACCGGCGGGTCCCACCACGGTGCCATCGGGTAGCACGGCGACGCCGCCCGCGGCAGTGGCCTCGCCGGCCACCTGCCGATTTGGCGCCAGCCACACGCCGGCGAGCAGATGGGACACCGCCCCGCGCGCCCGCTGGTCGAGGCGGAGCGCGTCGAGCGCGGCGCGGACACCGGGGGGCGTCGCCACCGGGTTCGCCGCGACGATGCCGGCGGCGAGGATCTCCTCCCGTCCGCCGTCGCCGTCGAGCAGACGCGCGGCAGCGTCGAAGTCGTCGACCAGCCAGGCAGCGAGGTGATCCTCCAGGGCGGCTTCGATGGCTGGCTGGTCGGCCGCGTCCGCCACCCGCAGGTGTTGGACCAGGCGTCCCCCCGAGATCTCGCCGGATTCGATGGCGCGACCGACGGCGCCGCTACCGCCTAGAGCCCCGGCGATCTGACCGCGAATAGCCGCCAGGCGGGCGCCAGCCTCGCGGACGGTGCTGTTCGCCTGCGCCTCCTCTCCCTCGGCCGCGACGAGGGCCTCCCGTGATTGTTCGGCGCCATCGCGCGCCGCTTCGGTGCGCTCGAGCAGCACAGCCAACCCACCCTGGAGGTGCTCGGCGTGCTCCGCGGCGTCGGCGGCCCGACGGCGCAGTTCGACAGCCCGCGCACGGGCAGCGTCCACCTCGGCGCGCAGCCCGGCCATCGATTCATTGAGCACCTCGGCGCGGATTCGCTGATCACGAACGTCGGAGACGGCCGAGCCCGCCGCGGCTTCGGCGGCCGCCAGCCGCGTCTGGGCGTCGAGGCTGCGCCGGTTCGCCGCCTCCAGGCCGGCCTCGGCGTCCTCGTATTCCGCACGCAGGGCCGCGTTGCGAGCCTCGAGTCCGACAAGGGTTGCCTCGGCGTGCTCTCCTGAGCGGGCGAGCTCGGCGAGCTCCGCACGATGCTCGGCCAGCTCGCGCAGGCCCTCGGCCATGTCCGCGGCGGCCGCCGCCCTGGCCAGGAGGGCGGACGTGGCGCGATCGGCCCAGCGCCTGCGGTCGCCGGCGGCACGCTCGGCGGCGACCCGAGCACCTTCCAGGCGCCCGGCGGCGTTCGCCTGGGCGGCGCGAGCCGACGCCAGCGCGGCACGTTCGCCGTCGAGTCGGTCCATGAACGCTGCCTCGGCCTGCTGGGCGGACTCGGCGCGGCTGTCCGCGGCAAGCAGGCGCTGCTTGGCCCGGCGCATCAGCGCCCTGGCGGCACGCCATTCCTCCCGGGCAAGGCTGCCCCGCAGCTCAGCGAGCCGCCCGGCGAGTTCGCGGTGTTCCCGGGCGACTCTCGCCTGTGATTCGAGCTCCTCGAGCCGTGGCTCGGCGTCGGCCAGGAGGTCGGCGAGGCGGAGGAGCCGCGTCTCGACGACGGAGACCCGTCCCACGCCGTCCTCGCGCGCGGCGCGGAGCCCACGGACCCCGGCCGCCTCTTCGACGAGGGCACGGCGCTGCTGGGGATTGGCCTCGATGATCCCATCGACGTCGTTCTGGGCGACGACCGCGTAGCCGTTCTGGGTGAGGCCGGTGGCGCTCAGGATGCGCTCGACGTCGCGCAACCGGATCCGCGAGCCGTTGAGGCGATACTCGCTTTCACCGCCTCGGGTCACCCGCCGCGAGATCGACACCTCGACGTCGTCGAGCGGCAGGCGGCCCTCGTCGTTGTCGAGGATGAGCTCGACCTGGGCCATGCCCATCGGTGCGCGGCCCTGGCCTCCCGCATAGATGACCTCGTCCATGCGGGCGCCGCGCAGCTCGCGTGCGTTGGTCTCGCCAAGAGCCCAGCGGATGGCATCGACCAGGTTGCTCTTGCCGCTGCCGTTGGGACCGACGACAGCGGTCAACCCGGGGTCGAGTGCGATCTCACTGCGCCGGGCGAAGGTCTTGAAACCGCTCAGCGTGACGCGGCGCAGCCTCATCGCGGCGATTGTCCGGGCGCAGACGTCAAGGCGTCAACATCTTGGGCACGCTGATTAGGCGACCACAAAATACGGGGTCATACATCGGTCGACGGCCCGGTATCTGGGGGACGCGGCCGCGACCGCCTGCGCCCGCCGCCACCGCCCGGACGACGCGGCTGACCGGCGCCGCGGGTGCCGCCCTCACCCGGCTGGCGTGGCGCTGTCGGCGTCGCCGCCTGCGCCTTCACCTCGCCCTTCACGGCCACGCCAGCCACTGCCGCCGGACGGCGCCGTCCCCGGCCGCCGCGCCTTCCCCGCCTACTCGACCGAGCCGCCCCCGGCGGCGCCGCGGAATCGGCTGCGCCAGGGGCCTGCTCGACGGGCGCGGGGGCCGCGGTTGCAGTGCCGGCCGCCCCGCCACCGGCGCCAGGGCGCCCGACGAGCACCTCCGCCGCGCGGGCGAGCGCAGCGAGCAGGCCGCCGCGACGCCGTCCGGGTGCGCTCGGTGGTGCAGCCGGCTCGGTGTCGCCACGCGGCGCCGCCGCCGGCTTGCGCCGGCCTGCCTGCGGGGTCGACGCGGCCTCGTCCGCGGCCGCCTCGGCGATGCGGCGCCGCACTCGAACCGAATCACCGGCGGCACCGGCCGCTGCCCGCTGGGCAGCCCCGGCAGCACGCGAAGCCGAGCTGGTGACGGCTTGCCGGCCGCGCTTTGTGGCGCGCATGTGCTCCAGCGCCTGCTTGGCCGCTGCCTGTTCGGCGGCCTGCTTGGTGGCGGCGATACCGCTGCCCATCAGCTCGCCGCCGACGATGGCGTCGGCGTTGTACTGGCGACGATGCCCAGGACCGCCGACGGCGCTGACGCGGTACACGGGGGTTGTCCCGGTACGCTCCTGGGCAACCTCCTGGAGCCGGCCCTTGAAGTTCTCGTCGGTCCAGTCGGCCAGGTCGCCGATGTTCTGCAGGAAGACCCTGGTGGCGACGCGATATCCCTGGTCGAGAAAGATGGCGCCGATCATCGCTTCGAAGGCGTTGGCGAGCAGCGAGGGCAGGCGGTGCGCGCCCGTCTTGGCGGCCCCCTTGCCGAGCATGAGCGCCGAGCCGAGCTCGAGCTTCTCCGCCAGCCGCGCCAGCGACATGGTGTTGACCAGCGCAGCGCGGAGCTGGGTCAGCTGCCCCTCGTCGTAGGTGGGGAATCGGCGAAACAGGTACTCGCCGACGATGAGCTCGAGAACGGCGTCGCCCAGGTACTCGAGTCGCTCGTTGTCATGCCCGGGACCGCTCGGTCCTCCCCGCTCGTTGTTCCACGAGGCGTGGGTCATCGCCTCGCGGAGAAGCTCCTGCCGGCGGAAGCGGACCCCGATGCGCTCCTGGAGCGCTTCGAGCCCGGCCGCTTCGACCGAACCGGGATCTAGGACGCGATCCCCAGCTTCTCCTGAACGTAGTCCCAGGCCTGCCCCACCGTCCCGATCTTCTCCGCGTCCTCGTCCGAGATCTCCATCCCGTACTCCTCCTCGAACGCCATGATCAGTTCGACGAGGTCGAGGGAGTCCGCGTTGAGATCCTCCACGAACGACGCCTCGAGGGTCACCTGGTCCGGCTCGACGCCCAGCTGGTCGACCACGATCGACTTGAACTTCTCGAAGCTGTGATCTGCCATCGATGCTCCCTTGATCCGGTTCGGGTACGGCCGCCGCTCCAACGGCGGTGTCAGTTTGACCAATCGTGGGCTGGGACTGTGAGTCCACCGGCGGCTGCCAGGCGAGGGGGCCTGAGGCGCCGTCCAGGACCTGGGGCGCCGGCGGAGCATTTGCAGGGGAATCCGCCACTTGCGCCTTGGTTTCGCCGGCGATCGCCGCTGGCTTCGGCGGAGTGCGTCGCCGTCGCCGAGCTGCCGGCGCCGCCGCGGTCGCAGAGCTCACCTCGCCCGGCCATTCAGGGACGGGACGCGGCATCGCCGGCGCGGCGGACACCGGCTCTGCTGGCGCGTCGGCTACCCCGGCGGACCCGCTGCGGGACCGGTGCTTCACTCCACCCCGGCGCCCCCGCCGGCGACGCGCGGGAGGCGTGCCGTCATCCACCAAAGGCCTGTCCTGGGGGGTGGCGCTGGGCGTGCGATCGTCGGCGAGTGTGTCCGGCGAGGAATTGCGCACGGTTACCGCGATTGTATCGTCAGAATGCCATTCCGCCATCGACGTGCAGCACACAGCCGTTGACGTATGTGGCGCCGGGTGATGCCAGAAAGGCGATCGCCGCGGCGACCTCGTCAGCGGATCCCATGCGTCCCAGCGGCACCATCGACAGCGCGCGCTCGCGCAGCGTCCCGTCGAGGGGCGCCGTCAGGTCGGTCTCGATGAAGCCGGGAGCCACCGCGTTGACGGTGATGCCGCGACTGCCGACCTCCTTGGCAAGCGATTTGGTGAGGCCGATCACACCCGCTTTCGCCGCCGAGTAATTCGCCTGGCCGGGATTGCCGGTGACGCCGGCGACGCTGGTCACGTTGATGATCCTGCCCCACCGCTGACGCAGCATCGGTCGCAGTGCGGCGCGGCAGAGGACGAAGGCTGCGGTGAGGTTGACGGTGAGCACCGCAGTCCAGTCGGCGTCGCTCATCCGCACCGCCAGCGCGTCACGGGTGAACCCCGCGTTGTTGACAAGAATGTCCAATCGCCCCAGTGCGGCGATGGCCGCGTCGACCAGACCCGTGGCGGCGGCGATGTCTTCGAGGTCCGCGGCCAGCGCCGCTGCCTGACCGCCGGCGCGCTGGATGTCGTCGACGACCTCAGCGGCCGCGTCGGCGCGCGAGCCGTAAGCGACGGCGATCGCGGCGCCGTCGGCGGCCAGCGCCATGGCGGAGGCGCGGCCGATACCGCGCGACGCGCCGGTGACCAGCGCCACCTTTCCAGCGAGTCGCTGGTCAGCCATGGGCGACGGCGATAACGCGCTCCCCCGCCGCGTGTGCCTCGTCGACGGTGGCGATGGCAAACGCCTCCATCGTGGGCACAATCCGTCGCGCCAGACCGGTGAGCACGGCACCGGGACCGACCTCGACGAGTGCATCGATTCCAAGCCCGGCCAGCGTCGCGACGCAGTCACTCCAGCGCACCGGTGACTCCAGCTGGCGCCGCAGGCGGTCGCGCAGCCCGTCGATGTCGCTGACCGCCTGGCCGTCGACGTTGCACACTACCGGGACACGCGGGGTGACCAGTGGTGCGTCGTCGAGGAGTCTGGCGAACGACGCGGCGGCGTCGGCCATCAACGGCGAGTGGAACGCGCCGCTGACGCGCAGCGCAATGGCGCGGCGGACACCGTGGGCGGAGGCGATGTCGGCGGCGGCCGCAATCCCCGCGCGGGTACCGCTGAGCACCACCTGTCCGGGGCCGTTGAAGTTGGCGATGACGACCGTCTCGCCACCCTCCTCCACCGCCGCGCAGATGGCCTGCGCCGCGGCAGGGTCGGCGCCGAGAAGAGCGAGCATGCCGCCTTCTCGCATCGCCGCCATGGCCCGGCCGCGAGCCGCCACCAGGCGCATCGCGGTGGCCGCGTCGAGCCCAGCGGCGGCGACGACCGCGGAGTACTCACCGACACTGTGGCCTGCCACCGCGACAACCTCGAGACCACGAAGCTCCTCGCTGAGGACTGTCTCGACGAGGACGAGCGCCGGCTGCGCGACCTCGGTTGGCCGCAGCGCTTCGTCGTCGCCGCGTAGTGCGGCAGCAAGATCCAGCCCTTCACCCGCGGCGACATCGAGCAGCTGCCGCGTCGAAGGCAGGTGGAGCAAGCCGTCCGCCATGTGCGTCGCCTGGCTGCCCTGGCCGGGGAAGCAGAGGGCGACCCGAGGAAGCGACACCTATTCGGTGACGATCACCTCGCGGCCATCGTAGTACCCGCAGTTCCGGCACACGTGGTGCGGACGCTTGAGCTGGCGGCACTGCTGACAGGGCACCAGGGCGGGCCGGGAGAGCGCGAGGTGGGAGCGACGGCGATCGCGACGCGCCTTGGGGACGCGTTCCTTGGGGACTGCCATGGGGCCTCCGGACGGCGCGTGGATACGGCGAAACGCGCAGGGGCGGGAGTATACCGCGGTTCAGTCGGAGCTCAGCTGCTCGATGCCCTTGCGGACGGTGCTCATCATCTTGGCGAGCTGCGCTTCGAGCTTGGCCATGACGTCTCGCGCGTAGGCATCCGCCTGGTCGCGGATCTCCCCAGCAACGCGTTCAGCGTCGGCGACCACCTGCTGCCCGTGGGAGTTGGCCGCTCGCACCACCTCGGTCTCCGAGACCAGCAGCACCGCGCGCTCGCCGGCGGCGCGTTCCACCGCCTCAGCCTCGACGCGCGCCGCCGACACCATGCGCATCGCCTCCTCCTTGGCTGCCGTCACCATCGCCCGCGCCGTCGCCTCGGCCTCACCGGTCAGCCGGCGCTGTTCCTCGAGGAGCTGATGCGCCTGCTTGATCTCGTCGGGGAGGTCCATGCGGGCGCGGTCGATGAGCTCGAGAACCTCGTCCTCGTTGACCATGACCGCAGCGCTGAAGACGATCCGGCGGCCATTGGCCACCAGCCCCTCGAGCTGATCGATGATCTCGATGACCGACACGCTCACCGTCCCCCGTGCAAACGCTGCTTCATCGCCTCGGCCACCAGAGGGGGGACGAAATCGTCGATGTTGCCGCCGTAGCGGCACACCTCCTTGATCAACGACGACGACACGAAGACGTTGGAAAAGGCCGTCATCAGAAAGACGGTGTGGACCTGGGGCGCCAGGCGGCGGTTCATCAGCGCCATCTGGAATTCGTTCTCGAAGTCGCTGATCGCCCGAAGCCCTCGGACGATCGCGGTGGCGCCGACGTGCATGGCGTAGTCGACGGTGAGTCCGTTGAAGGTGTCGACCTCGATGTGGGGCTTGTCGTCGACCACCTTGCGGATCAGGTCGACGCGCTCGGCGGCTCCGAAGAGCGGCTCCTTGGCCGGATTCTCGAGCACGGCGACGATCACCCTGTCAAACATCAACGCAGCGCGCTCGAGGACGTCGAGGTGCCCCAGGGTGATGGGGTCGAAGCTGCCCGGATACACCGCGGTGCGGGTCATGTCTCTGCCTGCATCGGTTCACGCCGGAAGAATGAGAGTCGCGTCGCTCCATAGCCGACTTCGCGTGAGCGACGCAACCGCCCGCTGCTCTCGGGGAGCACACGGGCGCGATGATGTTCGCACACCAACAGCGCAGGTGGATGCTCGCCGCAAAGACGGAGTGCGTCGTCGATGACGTCGTCGCGATACGGCGCGTCGACGTAGGCGATGTCCGCGGACTCGACGACGGTCGCCTCGCGACGCAGGAATGTGAGGGCGTCAGCGGCAGCGATGCGGCAGCGCTGCTCGCAGCCGAGACGCCGTGCCGTGGCGCGGATCAACTCCACCGCAGCACGATCGCGTTCCACGAACACGACTCGCGACGCCCCCCGCGAGATCGCCTCGAAACCAACGCTGCCGGTGCCGGCGAAGAGGTCGATGAAGACCGCGTCCGGCACTGAGTCGCCGAGGATGTTGAAGAGCGCCTGACGCACCAGTGACGTCGTCGGCCGCAGCTCACGCCCCGCAGGGGTGAGCACCTGCCGGCCTCGCAGCTCACCGGCGGTGATCCGCGTCTGGGCCATCAATCGAGGTCGAAAACGGCTCGGTAGCCGTTCATCGCCTGGTGCAGCGCTGGAGAGGCGGTGAGCTCGGGGTCGCGATCGAGCCACTCTGCGGCAGCGCGTCGGGTACGTTCCAGCAGGGCCTGGTCGAGGAGGTCGGCGACGCGGACCTCCGGAAGACCGTGCTGGCGCAGCCCGACCACGTCGCCGGGACCGCGCAGACGAAGGTCGCTCTCGGCCAGCTCGAAGCCGCTCTGCGTGGCCGCCACGGTCCGCAGGCGCTCGGCCGCCGACTCGTCCGGACCACCCTGGAAAAGGAAGCAATACGAGTCGTGCTCCCCACGACCCACCCGGCCGCGGAACTGGTGCAGCTGGGCGAGGCCGAATCGCTCTGCGCCCTCGATGAGCATGATCGTGGCGTTGGCAATGTCGACACCGACCTCGACGACGCTGGTGGCCACCAGCAGGTCCACCGAGCCCGCACCGAACCGCGCCATGCGTTCCTCTTTGTCGCGCGCGGGCAAGCGACCATGGAGCAGCTCGATGCGGAGGTCGGAGAACACGTCGGTGCGCAGCCGCTCGTACTCCGCCGTGGCACTGCGCACGCCGAGCTTGTCCGACTCCTCGATGAGCGGACAGATGACGTACCCCTGCCTCCCCTGCTCCACCTCACTGCGGATGAACGCGTAGGCCTGGTCGCGCTGATGCGGCGGTACCACCGTCGTCGTGACCGGGCGCCTCCCCGGTGGCATCTCACGGAGCTCGCTGACGTTGACGTCGCCGTAGAGCGTCAGCGCCAGCGACCGCGGGATCGGCGTTGCCGTCATCGCCAGGAAGTTGGGCATCACCCCCGACTTGCGGCGCAACGCCTGACGCTGGGCGACGCCGAAGCGATGCTGCTCGTCGACCACGACCAGGCCGACCCGGTTGGTGACCACCTCGTCCTCGATGAGCGCGTGGGTGCCGACCAGCAGGCTGTCCTGGCCGCCGGAGACCCCGGCGAGCACCTCGCGCCGCGCGCGGCGGGTGGTGCTGCCCACCAGCAGGCGCACGGCGACGTCATGGGAGCCGAGCAGCGCCTGCAGCGTCGCGAAGTGTTGCCGCGCCAGAATCTCGGTCGGCGCCATGACCAGCGTCTGCTGTCCAGAGCGATGGGTCATCAGCGCCGCCATGGCAGCGACCACGGTCTTGCCGCTGCCCACGTCGCCCTGGAGAAGCCGGTTCATCGGGCCTGTTCCTGCCATGTCCGTCAGGATCTCGTGGGCCGCTATCCGCTGCCCGTCGGTGAGGGTGAAGGGCAGCGAGGCGACGAAGGCCCTGGCCACCTCGACGTCGTAAGGCACCACCGCGCCCCTCCCCGACAGACGGCGGCGCCGGGCTCGCTGGGCAGCGAGCTGGAGCAGGAACATCTCCTCGAAGGCGATCCGCTCACGGCCCTGCTCCACCAGCTCGAGCGACTCCGGCGCGTGGAGATGGCGCAGCGCCTCACCGAGCGGGAGCAGACCCTCGGCCCGGCGCACCTCGTCGGGTATGACGTCCTCGAGGCCGCCGGCGACGTCCAGCAACGGCTCGATGCGCTCACGGAGGAATCGCGAGGTCAGACCTTCGGTCTCGGGATATACCGGGGCGAGCCTGCCGACATGCCGCTGGCCGGTGCGGACCTGCTCGAACTCGGGGTTGCGGAGGCAGAGCCCACGGCGGTCGAACTCCACCTTGCCGCTGAGCAGCAGCTCGTCGCCGGCGTGGATGCGGTGTACCAGGAACGGCTGGTTGAACCACACCGCGGAGGCGGTGTAACCGTCGTCCTCGAGCACCGCCTCCACGATGGGCATGCGCTTGTGTGGGGTGCGCCGCTGGGAGATACGCCGCACCCGAGCGCGCACGGTCTGCGGTTCGCCTCCAGGTTGCAGCGACGCGAGCGGACGAACGTCGCGGGTGTCCTCGTATCGGCGCGGCAGGTGCAGCAGCAGGTCGCGAACGGTGACGATGCCGAGCCGGCCGAGCCGCTGCGCCTGACGCGGTCCGACGCCGGCGACCCTCTCCACCGGCGTGTCCGCCCGCGGGATGGCGACGGGCAGGGGTGCCACCGAGGTCACCCTCCGAGTCTAGTGCGAACAGAGGTTCGCCGGTCGCAGTCCTGCCGCGACTGGGCTAAGCCGACGACGCCCCGCGCATGAAGGCGACGCCGATCGCTCCCGGCCCGGCGTACGTCCCCACCACCGCGCCGAGCTGGCCGCAGACGAGGTCGAGCTCGGGGTACGCCGCCTCCAGCCGGCGTCGCACGTCGTCAAGCGCCTCGGGGGTGTCGGTGTCCATCACCCCCACCGCCTCCAGCGGTCCGGCCGCGGTGACCAGCTCGAGCAGCCGGGTGATCCCCTGCTGGCGGTTGCGGACCCTGGCCTGGGGGTGGGCCTCGCCGTCGACCACACGGAGCAGCGGCTTGACGTTGAGCACTCCGCCGAGGAATGCCTGGGCGCGCCCGATGCGCCCGCCGCGGTGGAGGAAGGTGATGGTGTCGAGCAGCACATAGACGACGATCCGCTTGCTGCGGGCCTCGGTGTTCTTGACAACAGTGGTCACATCGGTGCCGAGACCGCGGTCGCGAAGCGCCGCGCGAATCAGAAACTGGATGCCGACGCTGACTGTGCCGGAGTCGACGACGTGGACTCGACCGTCGAACTCCTTGGCGGCGAGATGTGCGGCCTGTACCGTCCCGCTCCACTTCTGCGAGAGATGAATGCTGAGCACGGAGTCGTCGTCGCCGCGCAGCTGCTCGCGAAAGACGGCGCCGAACTGTTCGGGTGAGGGCTGGGACGTCGTGGGCGTGACGCTGCCCTTGCTCAGGCGGCGGTAGAAGTCGTCGGCGCGGAGCTCGACACCGTCGAGGAACTGCTCGTCACCGAAGATCACGGTGAGCGGCACCACGCGCACGCCCAGGGCGCCGGCCTGCTCCGGTGTCAGGTCGGAGGTGCTGTCGGTGACGATGTGGATCGTCACCTACTCCACCGACAGGATGTAGGGATAGTGCTCCTGGCCGCCCTCGTGGACTTCGAACTCGACGCTTGGGTGACGCTCGCCCAGCGCGCTTACAAACCGTGTGGCTTCGGCGTCGTCGACCTCGGCGCCGCGGTAGACGGTGATCAATTCGGGTTCGGCATCACGTTTGCGCAGCACCGCGTCGACCACGGCCAGGTTGTCGTCGCCGACCTCGGCGATCTCGTCGTCGACCAGGGCGATGACCTGACCGCTCCGGATCCGTTTGCCGTTGGACACGCTGTCGCGCACCGCGCGGGTGACCTCGACGGAGGTGACCGCTCCGGCGGCCTCTCGCATGCGGTCGCAATTGCCATCGAGCGGCGCCTCGGGGTCGAGAGCAAGGAGCGCGCTGATCCCCTGGGGGAGGTTGCGCGTCGGCACCACGCGGACGTCGACGTCGGGCGCCAGCTCGTCGACCTGCTCGGCGGTGAGGATAACGTTGCTGTTGTTGGGCAGGATGATCACCGAGCTGGCGTTGACCTCTCGGGCGGCGTTGAGCAGATCCTCGATCGACGGGTTCATCGTCTGTCCGCCGGCGACGACGCGGTCGGCCCCCAGGCCCTCTAGGATGCTGCGAAAACCCTCGCCCAACGCCACGGTGACGACACCGAGAGGCTTGCGCGCCGACGTTGCCGGCTTGACCGCCTGCGCGGGCCGGCCGGTGCGCGCCTCCTCATCGGCCGCGCGCTCCAGCACCTCGTGGTGCTGCGCGGACATGTCCTCGACCTTGAGCCTGCTCAGCGTCCCCCGCCGTGAGGCTGCGCCGATGAGCGTCGCCGGGTCATGGGTATGGATGTGCACCCTCACCAGGTCGGCATCGCCGACCACCAGCGAGGAGTCGCCCAGAGCCGACAGCTCGCTGCGCAGCCCTTCGAAGTCAAGACCCGGCCCGGTGATGAGGAACTCGGTGCAATAGCCCCAACCTTCCTTCTTCTCCGCGACGGCGGCGGCACCGGTGCGACCTTCGATGATCGCCGGTGCCCTCACCTCGTCCTCGGGGCTGCGCAGCTGGGGTTCGGAGGCACGTCCCGGCGTTGCCACCTGCGCCGGGGTGATGGGCCGTGGCTGGTTGACCTCGTCGAGCGCACGGGCGAATCCTTCGAGGATCACCGCATAGCCGAATCCACCCGCGTCGACCACCCCGGCGTCGCGCAGCACCGCCAGCTGATCTGGGGTGCGCTGCACCGCGGCGTGGGCTTCGCTGACGACCTCGTCCAGGACCTCACGGAGGTCCTTCGACGAGTCGGCGGCGCGGCGCGCGGCCGCAGCGGACTCGCGAACCACCGTGAGGATGGTCCCCTCGGTGGGCTTCATCACCGCCTTGTAGGCGACCGCCGACGCCTCCTGGAAGGCCGCGGCGATGCCCGCCGCGTCGACGCGGGTGCGATGGCCGAGCCCCTGCGAGAAGCCGCGGAGCACCTGGGACAGGATCACCCCGCTGTTGCCTCGGGCCCCCATCAGCGAGCCGCGCGCCGCCGCCTGCATCACGGTTGCCGCCGACGACGGGTCGACGAGGTGTTGCACGTCCTCGACGGCAGACCGCAGGGTGAGGTACATGTTCGACCCGGTGTCTCCGTCGGGCACCGGGAACACGTTGAGGTCGTTGACCGCTTCCTGGTTGGCCTGCAGCCAGGCGAGCGCGGAGCGCAGTCCCAGGGCCAGCTGGTGACCGTCTACGTCGAGCAGGGGTTTCCGCTCCACGGTCAGCGAACCGTGCTGATGAGCGCCTGCCTCAGCGCCGCCCACCCTCGTCCTCGAGATGGATGCCCTGCACGTTGACGTTCACCGCGAGCACGGGCAGGCCAAGGGTCTTCTCCACGGCGTACTTGGTGGCGCTCATGAGGTTGTGCGCCACCTCGCTGATCCTCGTGCCGTACTGCGCGATGACGTAGAGCTCGATGAGGATGCCGCCCTCGCGCACCTCGATCTCGACGCCACGGTGCAGGTTGTCGCGGTTCAGGCGCTCGGCGATGCCGTCGCGAAGACCTCGCGCGGCCATGCCCACGATGCCGTAGCACTCGTTGGCGGCGTGACCGGCGATCGAGGCGACGACCCGCGGCGAAACCTCGATGCGGCCCAGGGTGGCGGTCTGCGCCAGCGCGCCTGGCGCGCGGACCTTGGTGGTGGGCACGATAACCTCATAAGCCGCCGGAAGGGCCTGTGTTATGCTCGCCGGCCGGCGCCTGGGCTCCCCCGAGCGGACGGGTGCCGCTGCCCCTCACGGGACGGGCAATTCTAGTATGCGATTGCCGCGCAGGAAAGGCGCGGTAACAGCCATTTCTCGAGGATCACCGCACCATGGCCCAGCGCTGCGACGTCTGCGGCAAACGCCCGATGTCCGGCAACAACGTCAGCCATTCGAAGGTGCGCACCCGTCGGCGCTTCATGCCCAATCTGCACACCACGACCATCGCCATCAAGGGCAAGCCGACCAAGGCGACGGTGTGCACCCGGTGCATCCGCACCGCGTCCAAGGTCGGCTGACACTCGTCAGCAGGGCACCCAGGCGGCACCGTCGGGCAGCCGGGCCGGCGGCTCACTGCGCAGGATTGCGGCGAGGATCTCGAGGCCGTCGACGATGCGCGGACCGGGGCGGTTGAAGTAGGCAGAGCCGTCGACCGCGGCCACGCGTCCGGTCGAGGCGCAGGGGAGGCTGGCGAATCCCGGCCTTTCGGTCACCTCCGTCGCCAACTCGAGGGTGCGCTCAAGGCCGTGGCCACAGGGCATGAGCACCATCACATCGGGAGCGGCCACGACGACCTCCTCCCAGGTGATCGTGTGGGATGGCTCACCCTCGTGGCCGCAGAGGTCGTGGCCGCCGGCTCGGCGGACCATCTCGGGCACCCAGTGACCCCCGGCCATGATCGGGTCCGTCCATTCGATGCAGACCACGCCCGACCGGGGATCAGGTGGTCGACGGCCCTCGACGGCGGCAATCCGGCCGCGCATGGCGCTGACCAGCGCGTCAGCGCCACCGCCATGTCCCGTCGCCCTCCCCAGGGCCAGCGCCGTGGCGCAGATGTCGTCCAGGCTTCGTGGTTCCAGGGAAAGCACGGGGACGTCAGCGCCCAGGCGCCGCGCCGCCCGGTCCACCTCCGTGTAGGCCACGGCGCAGACGGTGCACAGCTCCTGGGTGACGATCAGGTCAGGCCGAAGCCCGAAGAGGCGCTCCTCGTCGAGGGCGTAGAGCCCTGATCCCTGGTGCAGGGCTGCGCGGATGTGCCGGTCGACGGCAGCGCTCGGTTGCCCGACGTGGTCGAGGAGATTGCCGGTCAGCACTGGCAGCCGGCGGGCGGCCGCGGGGTGGTCGCACTCGTGGGTGACACCGACGACGTCGTCTCCGGCGCCGATCGCGAAGAGCAGCTCGGTGGCGCTGGGCAGGAGCGAGGCGATGCGCACCGCGCTCACGTCCGCTAGGCGGAGCTGACCCGGCGAGGCTTGTGGGCGCCGCGCAGGCCGCGAAGAAGCGACACCATCTCCACGGCGGCGAGCGCGGCATCGGCGCCCTTGTTGCCGTGGTTGCCGCCGGCGTGGTCGATGGCCTGCTCCAGCGTGTCGGTGGTGATCACCCCGAAGGTCGTCGGCACCCGGCTACTCAGGGCGATGTCGCCGACTCCCTTGCTGGCGTTGCCGGCGACGAAGTCGAAGTGCGGCGTCTCGCCGCGGATGACGACGCCGAGGCAGACGACGGCGTCGACCTGCGCCGAGCCCGCCAGCTCCTGGGCAGCGAGGGGGATCTCGAAGCTTCCCGGCACCCAGACGACGGTGAGGTCGGTGTCGTCCACACCATGCCGGACGAGGATGTCGACGGCTCCCTCGAGCAGCCGCTGGGCGACGGCGTCGTTGAAGCGCGCCACGACGATGCCGAAGCGCATCCCGGTCGCGTCGAGCTTGCCGGCGTGGATCCTCACGGCGAGGAGTGTGGCACGCGATGTGCTGCTGCGACTTGACGAAGACGCCTCACGCCGTCTCGCCGGTGAGGACGGGCGGCTCTGTCTCCTTGATGCTCGGTGTCTCGAAGATGTGGCCGAGCTCGTCGCGCTTGGCGCGGAGGTAGCGCTGGTTGTGCTCGGTCGGCTCGATGATCAAAGGCAGCTGCTCGACCACCTCGAGGCCGTGACCGGCGAGGCCGCACCATTTGCGCGGATTGTTGGTGACCACGCGGATCTTGGAGACTCCCAGGTCGGCGAGGATCTGCGCACCGGTCCCGTAGTCACGCTTGTCGACGGGGAGACCAGGGTGTTCGTTGGCCTGCACGGTGTCCAGGCCGCGGTCCTGGAGGGCGTAGGCACGCAATGTGTCCATCAGGCCGATGCCGCGGCCCTGCTGACGCAGGTAGACGATCGCGCCCCGCCCCTCGGCGGCGACCATGGCCATCGCCTCGTGCAGCTGCTCGCGGCAGTCGCAGAGCTGCGAGCCGAAGACGTCGCCGGTGAGGCACTCGCTGTGGACTCGCACCAGGACCGGGTCACCGTCAGCGACGTCGCCCATGGTCAGGGCGACGTGCACCGAATGGTTGATCACGTCCTCGTAGGCGTGAGCGGTGAATTCGCCCCATGCAGTGGGCAACTTGGTGGTGGCACCGTGGATCACCAACTTCTCGCTGCGTCGCCGGTAGGCGATCAGGTCGTTGATGGCGATCACCCGGACCTCTTGCATCTGTGCGAACCGGTCGAGGTCGTCGCGACGGGCCATACGGCCGTCCTCGCGCATGATTTCGCAGATCACGCCAGCGGGGAACCGACCGGCGAGCTTGCACAGGTCGACGATCGCCTCGGTCAGGCCGGCGCGCTCGAGGACGCCGCCGCCGCGCGCTCGCAGCGGAAATGTGTGACCGGGTTTGGCGAAGTCCTTCGGCGTGGCGTGCTCGTCGCAGAGCAGCCGGATGGTGGTTGCCCGATCGTACGCGCTGATCCCCGTGGTCACCCCGCGGCCGACGGCGTCGACGCTGACGGTGAACGCGGTGCCTGACGGCGACGTGTTGTTGTCGACCATGGCACTAAGCCCGAGCTGGTCGAGCCGCCAGGCGTCGACGGCCACGCAGACGAGCCCGCGAGCATGGGTGGCCATGAAGGTGACGTGCTCGGGGGTGATGCGGTCGGCGGCGATGGCCAGGTCACCCTCGTTCTCGCGGTCCTCGTCGTCGACGATGACCACGAAGCGGCCGTCGCGGATGTCCGCGATGGCGTCCTCGATGCTTCCGCTGGACATGGCCTATCTACAGTACCCGCTGACGACCATGTCAGTACCGGCGAACGTCACAGCGACGCGCTCCAGTAGACGTGCATCGGGCAGTGCTTTCACGCCACGACCGCCCACCGCCGCGGGCGAATCGGCGCCGCCGATGATCCGCGGGGCGATGAAGGCGACGACCTTGTCGACCAGACCGAGCTCGAACACCGAGCCGTGCACCGCAGCGCCCCCCTCGACGAGCACGCTGATGCGCTCGTGCTCGGCCACCCAGCGCATCAGCTGATCGAGCGCGACCCGGCCGTCGGCAGCGGGCAGCACCAGGACGGTGACGCCCGCCTCCCCGAAGCGGCGCACCTGGTCTGCGCCGGCCCGGTCGCTGGTGGCCACGACAACACCTCCATCGCCCTCACGGAACACCCGGGCGTCCAGAGGAGCCCGCAGCGTGCTGTCGACGACGATGCGCAGCGGCGAGCGCATCACACGGTCGCCGGCCAGCCGCGTCGACAGCGCCGGGTCGTCGCGGATCACCGTGTTGACACCCACGAGGATGGCGTCGTGGACATGGCGCAGACCGTGAGCCTGCTGGCGCGCCTCCTCGGAGGTGATCCAACGCGACTCGCCGGAGGCGGTGGCGATCCGTCCATCCAGCGAGATGGCGAACTTGGTGGTGACAAAGGGGAGGCCCGTCGTCACCCACTTCACGTAGAACTCGTTGAGCTGCTCTGCCGCGACGGCACGCACGCCGACGTCAACGGTGATCCCGGCCTCGCGCAGCGCGGTGATGCCGCGCCCGCTGACCCGGGGGTTGGGGTCGGCCATGGCCACAACCACGCGGCTGACCCCTGAGGCGATGACCGCGTCGACACAGGGCGGCGTTCGTCCCTGGTGGACGCAGGGCTCCAGGGTGACGTAGAGCTCAGCGCCGCGGGCCCGGTCCCCCGCGTCTTTGAGGGCGCTGATCTCGGCGTGGTCCTCGCCGGCGCGCTGGTGGGCTCCGGTGGCGATGACCTGCTGGTCACGCACCACCACCGCCCCGACCATGGGATTGGGACTGGTTGCGTGATTCGCCGAGGCCGCAGCGTCGAGAGCCGCGTCCATCAGCCGCTCGTCGGCCGGCCCCTCGGCGCCGTTCACGACCCCGCCCGGGCCGGCGAGAGAGGACGCCCCAGAGTGCCGTCGTCGCGCAGCATGCGCCGGCGTTCCAGCTCGGCACGAAGCTGGCCGCACGCGGCGTCGCCGGCGGCGCCGCGGGTGTCGCGCACGGTGGCGCGCACGCCGCGCAGCCGGGCGACGAAGCGCCGCGTGGTGGCATCGTCGGGGGGGCCCCAGGGACTTCCCCCGATCCTGTTCATGGGGATGACGTTGACGTGGGCCCGCGCCGCGAAGGCCAGACGGCGCAGGCGCAGCGCCTGGTCCTCGCCGTCGTTGACCCCGCCGATCAGGCACCACTCCAACGACAGCCGCCGGCCGGTGGCCTTGGCGAACCGCATCCCCGCAGAGAGAAGGCTGTCGATCGGGTGGGTACGGTTGAGGGGCACCAGCCGGTCGCGCAGCGCGTCGGTCGCGGCGTGCAGCGAGATGGCCAGCGTGATCGGCATTCCCGCTGCCGCCAGAAGGTCGATGGCCGGCACCACTCCACTGGTCGACACCGTGATCCGCCGCGGGCTGATACCGCCATTGGTGGCGAGAACTCGAAGGGAATCGATGGTCGCCTCGAGGTTGGCCAGCGGCTCGCCCATGCCCATGTAGACGACGTGGGTCACCGGACCGAGGTTGCTCCGCCGAAGGGCGATGCCGGCGGCGCGCACCTGGTCGACGATCTCGGCCGCCGTGCAGTTGCGCCGCAGCCCGAGCATGCCGGTGGCGCAGAAGGGACAGCCCACCGCGCAGCCGACCTGAGTGCTGACGCATACAGTCGCCCGCCGGCGGTGTCCCTCACCCGCCGGAGTCTCCATGGCGACCGCCTCCACGGTCTGGCCATCACCGAGCCGGCAGAGCAGCTTCAGCGTCAAACCGCCGTCGCTCAGACTCTGGCCGGCCACGGTGACGGTGCTGAACTCGACTTCGGCGGCGAGGCTGCGGCGGAGATCGGGGGGAAGCAGGCGGGCGTCGTCGAGGTGCTCGACGCCGGGCTGCCAGACCGCCTCGGCGAGCTGAGCTGCGCGCCACGCCGGTGCACCGAGCCGGGTGCAGAGATCGACGAGGGCGGCCCGGTCAAGGGTGCTGAGCGAAGCCATGAGGGGCTTCCATGGTACGGGCAGCCGCCTCGCGCTCTGCGGCGAAGACCTGTGGTTGCCATGGCGTGAGGCGCCTTCTGACGACCCTGGTAGCCTGCGGCGGCGATGCGCGACCTTCTCAGCAGCCTGCTCGGCGTTCCCGCAGTCATCTTCGTCGCCGGCGGCCTGGGCATCATCGCGGTCACCCTGGTCAGCCGCGTCCGGCGGCGCGCCGGGCGTGAGCCGATCCGCTGGGCGCACCTCGTCTTCGGCGTCGGTCTCTGCGGAGCCGGAGTGCTCCTCCTCCAGCTCGACGTGGCCTGGCTCGGCGTCCGCTGACTAGCGGCGCATGCCGCTGGCAGGAGCACGGGTGGGTTTCCTCCGCGATCGATCGAGGGCGGCAACCGCATCGCGCAACCGGCCTGCCATCGCCTGTCCCTGGGCGAGGGCAAGCTCGGCTCGAGAATCGCTGTCCGACACTTCCACCGCACGATGGAGCAGTCGCAGGCCTTCGCCCCACCGCTGGCGACGGCAGAGGGCCAAGCCGGTGTCGACCAGCGCATCCCAGCGCCGCCGGTCGACCTGGACTACCCGCAGCGCGTAAGCACGCGCGACACGTACCTCACCGGACGCTGCCGCGCTGAGCGCACGGATGCGCATCGCCTCGGGGTCCGGCGGGTCCATGTCGAGAGCGGGGCGGAGGAGCTCGGCGGCGGCGGCGTGGTCGCCGGCGGCAAGCGCGGCGATTGCCGGTGCATGAGCGGCGCCGGCGAGCGCGACCACGGCGACTGGATCGTCGGGAACGGGCAGGTCGCGCAGACGCCGGCGCAGGCTGCGGCGATCGACCGCAAAGGGAATGCCGGTGGCCAGCCCGATGGTGGTGCCCACCAGCCAGGCGCGGTCGAGGCCACCGGGGAGACGCGACTGAGGCAAGAGCGCCGCGGCGAGGCAGAGCACCGTCGCGCCGGCAACGATGTAGACCGTCGAGTCGGCGAGCGCGTCGAGCCGGCGTGCCGCTGTTCGTGACCTCAGCCGCGCCCGGCTGGTGAGGTGGCGCGTCCACCGCGAGAGCACCACCATGACGACGACCAACGCGGCGACGACCGCGATGGTTTCCAGCCGGCTGTTCATCCCCCGCAGCGATGTACGCGGCTCAGCGCCGCCGGATCAGCTCGAGAAACTCGGCACGGCTCTTGTCGTTGTGCCGGAAACCGCCGAGCATGCACGACGTCACCGTCTGGCTGTTCTGCTTCTGGATGCCGCGCATCATCATGCACAGGTGGACGGCCTCGATGACAACGGCCACGCCGATGGGCTCGAGCACCTCGTCGATCGCCTCCGCGATCTGTGTCGTCAGTCGCTCCTGCACCTGGAGACGGCGGGCAAAGACATCGACGACTCGGGGCAGCTTGCTGAGGCCGACGATGCGTCCCTGGGGGAGATAGGCGACGTGGCACTTGCCGTAGAAAGGCAGCAGGTGGTGTTCGCACATGCTGTACAGCTCGATGTCCTTGACCACAACCATCTCGTCATATGACTCGACGAACACCGCGCCCTTGACCACCGCGGCGACATCCTGCTCGTGGCCGCTGGTGAGGAAGCGGAGCGTCTCGGCGACGCGTTGCGGCGTGCGTTGCAACCCCTCACGCGACGGGTCGTCGCCAAGCAGCGCGAGGATCCGCTCCACGGCGGCGGCGAGCTCGTCCTCGGGGTGATGGCGCCGGTCGAACAGTGGCGCGGCGGCGTCGGCCATTGGTCAACTATGCCGTAAGCGCCCCAACCCACAATCAGCGGTTGCTGAAGATGGGGATGTTCACCCCGCTGAGATGTGCCGCGTCGGCGCTGATCAGGAAAGTCACGATGGCGGCCACGTCGTCCGGGGTCATCCCCGGGTTGAGGTGCGGCGCGGCCCGGCGGAGCATCTCGGTGTCGACCGCGCCGGGGCTGAGCGCCACACAGCGCACGAGGTGGTCGCGACCCTCGACTGCCACGGCCTCCGTCAGGGCGATGAGTCCAGCCTTGGATACGTTGTAGGCGCTGAGGCCGGCGAACTTCTCGACACCCGCGACTCCGGAGAGCGAGCCGATGTTGACGATGACTCCGCCGCTGCTCGCCGCCATGCGCGAGAAGGCCGCGCGGCAACCCAGATAGGCGCCGCGGAGGTTGACGTCCATGGTCCGGTCCCATGTGGCGGGGTCGAGCTCGACGAAGGCGCGCCGCTCCAGGATGGCGGCGTTGTTGACCCACACGTCGAGGCGACCGGCCCGGTCGGCCGCGGCCGCGATGGAGTCGACGCCAACGCCGCTGCCGACGTCGGCGACCACCGCGTCGATGTCCCGGCCAAGCGCGGCGGTGGCCTCGACCTCAGCGGCGGTGCGTGCTGCGGCCACCACGTGGTGGCCACCGGCTGCCAGCCGGACCGCGATCGCCCGGCCGATTCCGCGGCCAGCGCCGGTGACCACAGCAACGCTCCTGCGTTCCTCGTCTGCCATCGTGCCTCCCCGGATGTGGCTCCAGTCAGCCGGTGGCCGGCATGCTGCGATAGAGGCGACGGTAGCGATCCACCATGAGCTCGAGCGAGTGACGCCTGGCGGTCGCGGCGCGAACCCGAGCCCGGTCGAGTGAGAGCGCGGCTTTGAGCGCCAATGCCAATCCCCGAACGGTTTCGTCCTCGGTGAGCACACCACCCCACGCCCCGACCACCTCGGGAAGGCCGCCACGAGCGAAGCCGGCGACGGGCGTGCCCGCGAGGTTGGCCTCGAGCGCGACCAGCCCGAAGGGCTCATCCCACCTCGACGCCAGCAACGCGACCGCGGCCCGCCCGTAGAGCCGGCTTAGTCGCGCTCGCGTCACCGGTCCGATCCAGGTTGCGTCGCCGCTGCGCAGCAGAGGTCGCACCTTCTCGCGGTGATACGCCTGATCGTAAACGGGCCCAACGACGAGCGACCGCATGCCGGCGCGCCTCGCCGCCGTTATAGAGATGTGGGTGGCCTTCTCTGGCGAGATGCGCCCGGCGATGATGGCGAGATCGGGCTCCGGGCGCGCGCGAAACCTGATCCCTTGCGTGTCGACCCCGAACGGGATGACCGCGATCGCGCCGATGTGCCTCCGCCAGGCGGCTGCGCAGGCCTCGCTTCCGGTGACGAACCTCGGACGCGGTCTGCACCGCGATGCGGCTGTGGCCGAAGCGACCACCGGATCCGACACAGGACCGAGATGGAGCGTGTGCACCACGGGCACGCCGGTGGCCGCCAGCGCGTAGAACGCAGGCCAGTCGAAGGCGTGGCAATGGGCAACGTCGGGGTGCCGGCGGCGGATGTGGTCGGCGATGCCCAGAAAGGCACCCGCCTGCAGCGCCGGCCAGGGTCTGTTGCCGGGATCCGGTGGGCGATGAGCCCCGGGCGGCGGCGCCGGAGCGAACCTGAGCAGCTCACCCTCGAAGGGGGCGTCGCTGACGATGCGCAGGGGGACACCGCGGACGCGCGACCCCCGAGCAGCGTGCAGCTCGACCTCGTCACCGGCGAGCACCAGGCCCCGGCTCAGCTCGCAGACCGCAGTCTGCGCCCCGCCGAGCTGCGGATCGCGCAGTGGAGTGACCAGGGGAGCGACGAGGCTGACACGCATTCGCGGGCGAAGTCTCCTCCTCGGCGGGCGGCAGTCGCCAACCCCGCGCACCCACCTCTTCGGCGCCCTGTGCGCCAGGCCAGCCATGACATCAATGGAGCCTCCGGCTCCGTGGCCCGCGACCGGGGACAGCGGCCCGTGTGTACCACCCCGGTACACACTCCTGTTCGTATTGACCGTTTATGACTTTTTCTATGCCCTGCAAGGACTTTGGCCGGCCCTTTCCGGGCTCGACAGGCATTGGTGGCAGATGTGTCCCCAACGCATTTGACAGCGCCGACCGGCGATCTGTAGGATGCGCCCGCTTGCTTGGCGGGTCGGTTCGACCGGCTCCGCTACGTCCACTTGGACGATTTTCGTGATGGTCCCTGCCATCCGACGGCCACGGAGGTGATGTATTGCGGAGTGGCTCCAAGCTTGCTCTGATCTGCGGCACCGTCTTCTCACTCGTCGCCAGCCTCAGTCTCGTCTCTCCTGAAGCGACAGCCACACCAGCGTCCGCCTCCGCCGCCGACCAGCTCCGCGCCAGGCGCGCCGAGCTGGTCGCCGAGCTCCAGGCTCTGAGCGGCCCTCGCGCCCAGTCGCACGGCCAGCTCCTCGCGGCCGAACAGCAGCTTGCCGGCGTGCAGGAGCATCTCCTTGCGGCACGCAAGCAGCTCGCCTCCATCGACACCCAGATGCAGGGGCTGTCGCGGCAGATCGCCGACGATGAGAGCACCGTCTCCAAGGCCAAGGTGCAGTTGGGAACGCTGCTCCGGGCGACCTACGAGGCAACCGACGCCGACGGCTTTGCCGCGGCGATCCTCTCGGCGAGCAGCTTCAGCGATGCTGTCGACAGGGTGCGCGGCGCCCAGCACGTCACCGACCAGGTCCAGCAGCTGCAAGCACAGGTCACCGGACGCGAGAAGGCCCTGCTCGACGAGCGCTCCCGCCTCCAGCAGGATGGCGCCCTGGCGCAGACACTCGAGGGACAGCTCGGCGAGGACAGCAACCGGTTGATGATGCTGGTCGCCGCGCGCGACGCCGCATTCCAGGCAGTGGACGGACCCGCGCAGCGGATCGCCGCCGAGATCGCCGACATCGACCAGCAGCTGGCGCCGCCGCCGCCGCGTCCATCCGGCTCGTCACCCTGCGGCAACCGTTTCGCCTATGGCTACTGCACGTACTACGTGGCCACGAGACGCTGCATCCCCTGGCTCGGCAACGCCTGGGAGTGGTACCACAACGCCGCTGCGATGGGCTATCCCGAGGGCCAGGTGCCGCAGCGGGGGGCGGTGGCAGTCTGGGGACGGCAGGGCGGCAGCCCCATGGGCCACGTCGCCTTTGTCGAGGCCGTCGGCCCTGACGCTGGCGTCCCCGCGGGTTCGTTCCTCATCTCGGAGATGAACTACGCGGGCTGGAACCGGGTCGACTACCGCGTTGTCAAGGACGTCACGCCGAATCTTCTCGGCTTCATCTACGGTTAGTGTCGGCTCAGGCTCGGACCCGCTCAAACCGGCCGGGCCGCAGCGCCGCGGGTGGGGGGCTTGCTGCGGCCGCGGCCGGCGCTTGAGAAGGGACTCGGTCGTCGCTCCTGCATCGAGGCGCCTGCCTGCCCATCAGCGGGCGAACAACCTGCCTCAGGCTAGTCAGCCATGCCGCCGACGACATCGGCAGAAATGCGGTGTGAGTCGGGCCAGATACCGCAGCAGTCAGCGTTTTATTCCCTTCATCAACAAGTAGTTCACCGCGATGCGAAGCGCAAACCTGACGCCGGCGGTCATGAACCCCCGCGCCCGTGTGACAGACTCGCGACGCTGCAGTGCCATCCCGTTGCGCAGCTGTCATGCCCTGAGCGAGTCAGATAGCGTCGACCTTGTCTACTACTCGACAGTCGTCTGCTGCGACAGCTCGTCGATGGCCGTCGGCGCGATCCAATTGAGCAGCCCATGAGCTACCGCGTGCATGGATCGCAGGGCGGCCGAGGGCGGACCAACGTGGCCCTGGCGGTGCTCGCAGCGGTGGTCGGAACCGTCCTCGCCGTTGTGCGCAGCCGGCGAACCGGTGTCGAGGTCTGGCTCATCGCCGTGGCGCTCCTGCTCTTCGGTCTGCGTGACCTTGGCGCAGGACCGCGGCGTTATCTCCGCGGCGGCGCCTGGCTGGCGCTCATCGCCGTCGTCGCGATCGCGCTCGAGCCGCATCTGCACTGAGGTCAGGTCAGGCAGTGTAGGTTCCGGTGGGAGCATCGCGCGTGGTCGCGCCAATGATGCGAGAGGACGAGTTGCCCCTGCCAGCGTGCTGACAGCAGCAGCTGTGTACCAGTACCGTTGCTGCCCGACATGAGCCAGCGTTCTCTCAAGCTCGGACTCTGCCTGCCACTGGTTGAGGATCCTCAGAGCGGAAGAGTCCCACGCTGGGACGAGATCAGAGCATCAGCCGCTGCCGCCGAGCAGATGGGGCTCGACACCGTCTGGATCCCTGACGAGCTCCTCTGGCGGAATCCCCAGTGGCCTGGGCCGCGGGGCTGGTGGGAGTGCGTTGCCATCGCCGGCGCGGTCGCCGCCTGCACCAGCCGGATCAGCGTCGGTACCTGGGTAATGGCCAACCTCTACCGGAATCCGACGCTGACGGCGAAGATCGTGGAAACGCTCGACGAGATTGCCGGCGGCCGTTTCGTTTTCGGGATTGGGTCTGGCAGCGGAGACAGTGAGGCGGAAGCCTTCGGCTATCCACGAGACCACGTCTATACCCGGTTCGAGGAAGCATTGGAAATCCTGCTGCCGTTGCTGAAGACGGGCAGGGTCGAGCACCGAGGTACGTACTACCAGGCAACCGATCTCGAGCTCCGCCCGCGTGGCCCACGTCCCGGCGGGATCCCCCTCATGATCGGGGCGCACGGCCCGAAGATGATCAGGCTGGCTGCGCGGCACGCTGATGTCTGGAGCGGGTTCGCGACCGAAGGCTCGCACGCCGCCGGGTTTGTCCCTTTGCTCGATGAGGTGACCCGGGCCTGCGATGAGGTCGGCCGCGATCCCGCCAGCATCGGGCGGTCTGTCGGCGTCTTCGTGGAACCGACGGAAGCTACTGGCGCGGCTGCCTCGGGAGTGGGTGAGCCGATCCGCGGGTCCGCCCAGAAGATTGCCGAGGCCATCGCCGAGTTCGCGGCGGCCGGCGTGACCCAGGTGGAGATGTGGCCCTGGCCTTTCAGCCTCAACACGGTCGAGGCCCTGGCGCCGATCGTCGCAGCCCTCGACCAAGCCTGACTTGGTTGGTGCCGAGGAAGGGACTCGAAACCGTCCCCGCCCCATTCAGAATCAGGCTCCTGAACTCAACGAAGTGGCCTCGAATACCCTGCAATGAACCGGAATGGACTCCCTGTAGGGGTCAGTTTGGGGGTCAGGTCCGTAGGGGCGGTCTTGCTGGATCAGGCGCAGTTGGGTAGGCCGGAGTTTTCTGAAAGGCTGCCTTGGGGGGGCCACGGTCACCGGTTCGTAGCTGCGGGGAGGACGCAGAGCGAGCTCGCGAATCTCGTCAATTGCTGATACGCGACGTCAGCGATACCTCACTACGGCGTCGATGGCGGCGGAGACTCATTCAGGGGCGCAAGGTCGGGGAGGTCTGGGTCGCGCCCTTCGACGTTCATGACGATGGCGCCAGTCGACGCGTCGATTGCAATAACGGCAAAGTTGGCGTGTGCATGGGTATACGTCACGCCATTCGTGGGGACAGGACCACTGAATTCGATGTACCCAGGATTGATAGAGACGACCCAACAGAGGCAATGGCGGGCGTCATTAGAGTCGGTGAGATTCATTACCGCCGTGTTCAGAATCACGCCAACGCCAGCCGGGAAATTCCTTCCCGCGACTGCGCGCGCCTGAGCATCCGAGAGCAAACCTGCGGGCACACTCGAAGGGGGTGACACGGTAACGCCTATCTTGCTTAGGCTGGAGATGGGTATTGGCGGTGGCGAGGGAGAGAGAGACGGGTGCGATGCAGACGACAGGGGCGCGGCGCCTTGGTGCGCGCTACACGAAGCTGCAGTGAAGGCGAGGATCAATGATGTGCTGATGATCAGCGCACGCGGGGGCACGTTAGGTCTCATGTCAGTACTGGCAAGCGAAGTCCCAGATGTATTGTGAATCGAGATACGGGTTCGGGGAGTTTGAGTCGCCGCGCTGACCCGCTGCCGCGCCTCCTGGATGGCCCGGTCGGTCAGGCCGAGGATGGTGAAGCCGGGCAGGCCGGACTTCTCTATAAGGCTGCCAACCTGAGCTAGCCACGTGCTGCCGCTCGCCGGGCTGCAACCATCTAATTTAGGTGGGACGACGGTACGTACCATGAGGGCATGTCCGATCCGGTTCGCGTGATGCTCGAGCAGGGCAAGAAGAAGCGGGTGGTGGCCTGCGCCTTCGACTGGCCGGGATGGGACCGGAGCGCCAGGATCGGTGGGGACGTCCTCGCGGTTCTTGCCGCCTATCGACCCCGCTACGCCAAGGTCGCCGAGTTGGCCGGCTTCGGCGCCGAGTTCGGGGCCACGGGCGAGCTAGAGGTGGTCGAGCAGCTCGAAGGGACCGGGATGACCGACTTCTACGGCGTTTCTGCCAGGGCGGCGGCGCCCGAGAACAACCCGATGACCGAGGCCGAGTGCGAGCGGAAGATCGCGCTACTCCGGGCCTCCTGGAGCACCTTCGACGGCTTCGCCGCACGCGTCTCGCCCGAGCTCCGGAAGGGTCCGCGGGGCGGCGGCCGCGAGCGAGGTCAGATCATCCGGCACGTGAACGGCGCGGAGATCCACGAGTTCGCGCCGAAGGTCGCTGTCAAGGTCCCGCTGGAAACGAGGGACGACGCCGAGGCCCTTCACGCCTACCGGGATGCCTTCGTCGAGGGGATCCGCGAGCACCACGCCCGCGACGAGTCGGCGCGGTCATGGGCGCTGCAGTTCCTGATCCGACGTTGTGCCTGGCACATGCTCGACCACGCCTGGGAGCTGCAAGACCGGGACCTAACGAGCGCGCCCGCCTAGCCTCTGCTACCCCAGGGGCTCGGCGGCACAGGCGACTCTCACAACTGCGGCCCGGTTCCTTCCGAGCGGATCCGCGCGACATGGGCCGAGATCTCACCAGCACGTCGGCCCTGAACTCGGCGAGGCCGGACTTCTCTATGGGGCTGCTTGGTGCACGCGATCGGTCCCGCCGCGCGGTTCGAAGATGATCACGGGCGTCTCGGTCGACCGCTGGCTGGCATACCCGTCGAGCCTTGGATCGACTGCGGTCCAGCGCTGCCACAGCCGATCGCGCTCCTGCCCCACGGCCGGTCGGGCGCGCACCGGGCGCGCATGCTGGCCCGCCAGGCGAACGACGGCATCCGGGTGCGCCTCGAGATTGAGCCACCACGAGGGATGGCCCTCGTCCCAGCCGTTCATCCCGAGCACGACCAGATTCGGGCCGTCCTCGAGGAAGCCGATGATGACGTTGCGTTCTTGCCCGGACTTCCGCCCGACGGTCGTGAGGCGCAGCGCGCCCCAGCCACGCTTGTTCGACGTGGTCCACAGGAAGCGGCCGCCACTGAGCCTGTAGAGCGCTCGATGAACGCGCCAAGCCACATGCACGAACCACGGCGGCGGGTGTTTCGGCGGTCGGGTTGCCTCAGTGCCCATGGCCGATTCCTCCCGGGGACCTGGTGCCTCCCCCACCATACGCCCGGAACCGAGCGGCTATTGCAGGACACGGCGTTGCCTGCTCGGCCGCGCAACGGTGGCGATCACCCTCGACACGTACAGCCACGCCACTGCGACGATTCACCGGCAGGCGGCAGACACCCTCGCCGGGCTGCTCGAGGCGCGGGCCGAGTCCTAGGAGTCAATCACGGGCCGTGGACGTGGGAATTTGGGTCACGATGAGCCTGGCGTTGCTGACCCTTGTGGTCGCCGCGGCGTCTGCGAAGTGGTCGCGCGACTCAGCCCGCGCCCCCAGCGAGACCGTCGAGCCGATGAAAAATATTGCGGCGTCGATGACGACGTCGGCGGAGTTGCAGGCGGCGAGCGTTGCCGAGCAAGCGGAGTTGCTCACCGCCCTCGAGGCGGCCAACAGGACGGCTCGGCGCATCGCTGACGAGGAGCACCTCGACCGGCTGTTAGCACGGCTGGAGAGCATCACGCAGACGCTGTTCGGCATGCTCGAAGGTGTGCGTCAGCGAGAGAACGCCATGCCCGACACTCGACTACGGGAAGCGCAAACGCGGCTCACGTCGGCTCTGGCCGCGTTTCCAGCTGGACAACTCCCGAAGTGCCGAGAAGCGTCGCGGCTGCACCTAAACCGACCTACGGGCGACTTTGTCGAGGCCCTACACCCCGCCATCGCCGAAGTCGGCGAGGCGTGCGATCAGATACACGTCGCGATCCGAGCGTTACGGTACGAAGTTGGCGAGGATCCCAACGGGGAACCGGCGACGCGAGGTGGCTATGGGGGCGGCCCAGGCGGGCGCCCACGCGCGCAGCCCGAATCCTGAAGGGGTCAACATGGGGGTCAATCCCCGTCGCAACGGCTCAATCTGAACTTGGAACCGTGGTGCCGAGGAAGGGACTCGAACCCTTACGAGCTTGCGCTCACTGCCCCCTCAAAGCAGCGTGTCTACCTATTCCACCACCTCGGCTGGAGCGGGGGCAGAGTCTACACGGGCGCCGTTGACCGACCGCCACGATGGCAGCCGTCAGAGGCCGAGGATGGCGCCTCTTTCGGTGAGGCCGCCGAGCACGACGACCACGAGGAAGACGACACAGGCCGGGGCGATGACGCCCGCGGTGAGGATCGCGGCGAGCGGCCCGGCCCGAGCCGCTCGCTCCGCGATCGCGATATGCGCGCGCGAGCGAGCTTCGTCGGCGACGGTGTTCAGGGACGGCGCCACCGGAATGCCCAAGGCTCGGTGACGGGCGATCAGCGCGGCCACCGAGGCGATTGTCGGCTCGCCGGTACGTCCGGCCACCTCTTGCAACGCGGCCACGATGGACTGACCGATCGCCACGCGAGCGCTCACGTCCGTGAGGAGGCGCCCCAGGGGTGGTGCGCTGTGTGTCGACGCCAGCGCGATTGCTCCATCGAGGTCATGACCGGCGCGCAGTGCCGCCGCGATGAGGTCGAGGGCATCGGGTAGGGACACGGTCAGCCGGCGGCGCGCCGCACGGACGCGTCGCGCCATGACGGCGTCGGGCAGCACAAGTCCAAGTGGCAGAAGGATGCCGACAACGATCCCCGGCGCCGGCCCGGCCACGAGCAGCGCGCAAACCGCAACGACGAGCACGGCGATACCGGACGCCAGCCGAAGCCCGGCCACGTGGGTTTCGTCCAGCGACGGCTTCGCTTGCCCCGGGGTGACGTCGATGGACGCGAGCCGGCATGGCCAGGCGTCGGGTATGAGCGCGAACGCAGCGTCGACGGCAGCGTCGCGATCCTCCCTTCGAAGCCAGGCGACGCGTGACGCTGGGCGACTCAGCCGTGCAACCACCGCCACGATGCGGCGCATCCGAAGCGACGCGCCTGGCTCGTGACGTGCCGGCTTGCGGCGCATATAGACCAGTGCATGCCAAAGACAGCCACAACCGACGCCGGCCATCAGCTGCGCCGTCACCGCGGACGTGGGGACTCAGTCACGCGGTTGTGATTCGCCGCACGCCGGCAACTCCGGCGGCGGCGACGAGGGCGCAGGTGAGAAGGATCAACGTTTCCGGCAAGGTGAAGAGCGCGGCGGTCATCGCTGGATCGCCGGCGACGAGCATCGCGGCCACCGCAACGCTCAACGCGGGAACAGCCACCGACGCCAGCCGTAGCTCCACCGTGGTCACACGCGCAGCCGCTTGCACCCTGCCGTCCGTGTCAAGCGTGGTGGCGAGACGCCGCAGCCCGGAGCCATCGCCACCCGCCTCGTCCTCGAGGACGAACTGCGTGGCGACACGCTGCATCGCCAAGGCGCCCGGTGTGGTCGCACCGCTGGTCAGCTCGGCCACCGCCCCGCACAGCGCATCTGGCGGCGGCGAGCCGAGGGCCATCCGGGCGAGGCAGCCGCTGACGGCCGCGCGCACCGGCGACGACGGGTGGCTGCCCTCGATGTGCAAAGCTCGCAACGCTTCCCCCGCTGTCGACCCGGCGACCAGCTCAGCACCGATCTGGCGCGCGAGATGCGGCGCGGCCTCACCGAAAAGGTGGTCGCGGCGGCCTCGCCGCACCCGTAGTGCGATGCGGCCCGTGGCGCGCACGGCTGTGATGCTCGCGCTCAAGGCCAACCAGGAGGGACCGACGACACTGA
>DASZGL010000032.1:0-7917 GCA_035938875.1 Candidatus Dormiibacterota bacterium | reverse complement strand
CGCCGCGGTGTTCGAGGAGACGATCTCCACCGCCCAAGCGGTGCGTTTCTACGACCGTCTCGGCCGGCGCCACGACTGGGCCGAGCGCTACGAAGGACGGGCCAAGCGGCGCGCGCTGCAGCTGCTCGACCTCGCACCAGGGCTGCGTGTCCTCGACGTCGGCACCGGCACCGGCTTCGACCACGCGAGGATCGCCGACGCCGTGCGGCCCGGTGGCCTGGCCGCGGGACTCGATCTGTCGACGACGATGCTCGCCATCAGCGGCAAACGCAGCGACGCACCCCTGGTGCGCGCCGACTGCCGAGCGCTGCCGGTCGCCACGACCAGCGTCGACCGCGTCTTCTCCGCGTATGTCCTCGACCTCATCCCGAGCAGCGGCATAGCGGTGGCACTCGAGGAGTTCCATCGCGTTCTTCGCCCCGGCGGTCTGCTGGCTCTGGCGTCGCTGACCGACGGTGTCGGCCCGCTCAGCCGGACGGTGATGCGGCTGTGGACCGCGCTGTACGCGCGCCGACCGGCGCTGCTCGGCGGCTGCCGCCCTGTGGAGCTGACCGAGCCCGCCGAAGACGCGGGGTTCCACGTGGTCAGCTGCGAGGTGGTGGTCCAGCTCGGTGTCCCCAGCGAGGTGCTCCTCGCGCGCCGCTGACCGGGCGGTGCGTACAGTTGCGATCGCCCGAGCAGGGCATGAGTCACGCGGAGGTCACGCCATCAAGGCGATCGTCGTCGACCAGCCGGGCGACCCTGAGGTCATGCACCTCGGTGAGGCGCCGGATCCCACGCCGCAGGACGGCGAGGTGCTGCTGCGCGTCCACGCCACGGCCGTCAATCGCGCCGACACGCTGCAGCGGCGCGGCTTCTACCCTCCCCCGCCGGACGCCTCGCCGATCATCGGAATGGAGGCCGCCGGGGTTGTCGCGGCGCTCGGTCACGGCGTCGACGGATGGCAGGTCGGTGACCGCGCCTGCGCCCTGCTCAGCGGCGGCGGCTATGCCGAGCTGGTCGCCGTCCCCGCCGGCCAGCTCATGCGTGTTCCTGCCAATCTCGACGATATCTCGGCAGCCGCCATCCCCGAGGTGTTCATCACCGCCCACGACAACCTGGTTACCCGTGCCCAGTTGCGCTCCGGCGAGACGCTGCTGATCCACGGCGGCGCGGGCGGCGTGGGCACCGCGGCCATCCAGGTGGGCAGGCGACTCGGGGCCCGCGTGCTGGTGACCGCGGGCTCGGCGGAGAAGCTGCGGCGCTGCGCCGAGCTCGGCGCCGACGCCGGCATCAACCATCGCGAGGAGGACTTCGTCGAACGGTCCCGCGCGCTCACCGGCGGGCGCGGCGTCGACGTCATCCTCGACGTCATGGGCGCCGCCTACCTGGAGCGCAACGTCGCCAGCCTCGCCACCGACGGGCGCCTGGTGATCATCGGCCTGCAAGGCGGGGTCAACGCCGACATCGACCTCAACCTGCTGATGCGCCAGCGCATCACCGTCATCTCCACCACGTTGCGCGGGCGCCCCCTTGAGCAGAAGGCAGAGATTGTCGCCCGCGCCGCCGCCGACCTGCTCCCCGGATTCGCCGACGGTTCGCTGCGCGCGGTGGTCGATCGCGTCCTGCCGCTCGCCGATGCCGCCGAGGCACACCGCGTCATGGAAGCCGGCGAGAGCGTCGGCAAGATCGTCCTGCGCGTCGCCGGCTGAGACTGCGCCGGGATCAGCTCCGAGCCGGTCCCGGAGCGCCGCTGTCAGTGGGGGTGAAGACGCCGCGGGGAGTGCGCAGCTGGCGCCACGCGGTGCGCCACCCCACCCGCCTCGTGGCGGAGGGGAAACGGGCGAACTTGCCCACGCGGGCGAAGTGCCCGATCCGGGGCATGGCGGCGGCGTGCTTGGGCGTGGCGACGAACTCCGCCATCGCGGCCTCGGACTCCCAGACGGTCAGCGTCCAGAAAAAGGGCAACGGAGGCAGTCCGAGGAGGCGGACGGAGACGTTCCCGGGAACACGCCGCGCGGCGAGGGCGACGCGAGCGCTGTGCCAGACGAAGGCGGGGATCACCAGGGGATGGCGGACCCGCATGTAGGTGACGGAGCAGACGAACCCTTCCTCGGCTTCTTCCATGGCATGCTACTATGACCTATCAAAATGGACTATGTCAAGCGCCGCCGTGAACGCCACGGCGGCTAGCCTCCTCGGCTTCCTCCACCAGGGCCCGATGGCCGGCTGGGACCTCGCCCAGCGCGTCGAGACCACCGTCGGCGACTTCTGGAACGTCAGCCGCAGCCAGATCTACCGTGAGCTCCGCGTCCTCGACGAGGCCGGCCTGGTTGAGGCCCATGAGGCGGGCAGCCGCGATCGCCGTCCCTACTCCATCACCGACGCCGGACGGGAGGCGTTCAAGACCTGGATATCCCGCGAGCCCGGCGACGACGTGATTCGCTCGCCGCTACTGCTCACCGTGTTCTTCGGCGCCGACGTCGACGAGCGGCGCATGGCCCGCTTCCTCGCGGTGCACCGGCTGCGGCACGAGCAGCGGCTCGAGCACTACGAAGAGCTCGCCGCCTCGCTCGCCGCGGGCGACGGCGTGGAGTGGGCCCAGCACGCCCTGCGCTACGGCATCGAACACGAGCGCGCGGTGCTCCGCTGGTTCGAGGGCTTCGACGCCGCTACCACATCCCGCGATTCGCGCTCGCGCGACTGACACCAGCCGCGCGCGAAAGCGCCCGGGCCATCATGGTGTCGCTGTCCAGGGCCTCGATCACCGCCAGCTGCCGCTGCCAGTTGCTGTCAACAGCGGCGGCATCGCACGTGCTGCCCTGGTCGACACCGGTGAGGATGGCCGCGGTCATCCAGTACGACAGCGCCCAGATGGTCAGGGTGACGTTGAACCCGGGAGCGGTGACGTAGAGGCCGCCGCCGGCGTGGTACAGGTTGTCGAAGGCCCAGTAGCGACCGTAGGGATTGCACGGGCCGTGCTCGGGGTCACCGGCCATGCGGTGCGTCCCCATGATGTGCTTGCTCTGCGGGATCGGATTGAACGCCGCCGAGGTGAAGGCGCCGAGCACCGCCGGAGCGTCGACCGCGGGCAGGCCGCTGCCGAGCGGCGCCGCGAAGATCGTCTTCAACTGCGGCCAGGGCGATCCCGGCCCGCCGATGTTCCACATCACCTCCATCAGCTTGGGGATGTAGTACGCCGACGCGGCGACTTCGTAGGGATGTGACTGATAGGTGATCCGCGGCACCCGCTGGCCGAAGACGTCGACGATGTCGGGGTCGAGGTCGACGGCGTTGCCCAGCTGGGGCATGTCCTCGCCCTGCATGGTGAACGCGGCGAGGTGGCGGCGGACCGGCGAGAGGCGCAGCAGGTCCTTGAGTGCGGTGCCGAAGGCGAAGCCGCCGAGGTCGGTCGCCTCGCCGATGGGATCGATGTTGCCGCCGAGCTCGGTGATCCCCCCGCGCGGCACCGCGGCATTGAACTGGCCGGGCGACGGACCGGCGCCGGCGAAGTCGTCGAGGGTGTGCGTGCTCGTCCGTCCGCGCCAGGGATGGATGTCCTGGTTGAAGACGCCGATCGCCTGGGTCTGCAGATGGAACATGAGGTTGCGACCGAGCATTCCGCTGGGATCGGTCGCGCTTGGTCTGCGCGTGCCCCAGGTGGCGGATGTCCCGTCGTCGCTTGGCGGCGTCCCGATGCCGCTGAGGAAGGACAGCCGCGTCGCCTCGATGGGGCTGTTGGCGAGGATCACCAGGTCGGCCAGCTCGGTGTGCACCGCGCCGCCGGCGTCGACGTAGGTGATGCCGGTGGCGCGGAAGCGGCCGTTGGCGCCGGGCGTGCCGGTCTTCTCGATGCGCAGCACGCGGCACTCGGTGCGCAGCTCGACCCGGCCGGTGCGCAGCGCGTCGTTGAGCTGCCACACGCCACCGCCCTTGGCGTTGATGGGGCAGCCGTAGTCGAGGCAGTGGGCGCAGTCGTTGCACGCAGGCCTGCCGCGATAGGGTCGCGAGAGCGCGGAGGTGGGTACGGCGGCGGGGTGATACCCGAGACGGCTCGCCGAGTCCGCCTGGATGAGGTTGGAGAACATCGCCACGCCGGGCGGCATCGGGAACGGCGTCGAGCGATAGGACTCGTTGGGATTGGGATTGACGACCGCCCCCGACGAGTTGCGATGTGCCGGGCCCTGGACGCCGACGATCTCCTCGACGACGCCGTAGAAGGGCTCGAGGTGCTTGTACTGCATCGGCCAGTCGGCGTACGAGGTGTTGGGGATCGCGGGGCGGTCCGGTCCGCCACCCATGAGGGTGTTGGTCATGAAGTCGACTTCGCGGAAGCGGCGCGCCTTGGCGTCGTAGTGCACGGTGCCGCCACCCACGGTGGTGGGCAGGTTGTTGACGTCGCCGACGAAGGTGCGCTTGCCGTCCTCGGGCTTGTAGCGGAAGCTGCGCGGCTCCAGGACGGGGTCCTGCATGATCGGCTTGCGCCGGCTGTGATACGCGAGCTCGTCGTTGGCGAAGACGTTGCCCACGTTGTGGGGGTCACCGCTGAGTCCAGTGAAGAAGCTGCGTCCCTTCTCCAGCACCAGAACCGTGTACTGGCCACTCCTGGCAAGAAGTCGGGCGACGGTTCCCCCCGAGGCCCCGCTGCCGACGACGATGGCTCGCTTGGTCATCAGTGTCTGGGCACGAAGGTCAAGAGGTCGGCCAGGGTCAGCGGGACCGGCGACGCGCCGCCGTTGGTGGAGACCTCGCGGTATTCGCGATAGCCGCCGCGCGGCACGTAGACGGCGGGATCACCGAAGCCGCTGTTGTGCCCCTGGTTGGGACCGAGCTGTGCGTCGACGAGGTTGATGTCGTAGATGCTGTTGCCGAGCGGCTGCGTGTCGCCGTCCCACCCCAGCCAGGCCCACATCGACGGGCCGCCCTTGCTGCCGTACTCGGGTAATCCGAAGCTGCCCTGGAAGGTGTTGATCACCACCGCCGGGTACAGGTCCTTGGCCGCCTGTGGTGCACCGATCACCGGCAGGGGAACGGGGACGTTGGCGAACACCGGATTGCCGGCCATGATCAGCATGCCGTCCTGCAACGGTGCCGGCGAGGTGGCGAAGTCCGCCTGGCCGAGCTGCTGCGCGTAGCTGTCGAAAGCGGCCAGGCCGTCGCGGTAGAGGTCCCGAAGCCCCTTGGCGGGCACGGGAATCGTGTTGCCGGCGACGGCATCGCGGTAGGCCTGGGGAAGGCTGGTATCGCCGGTGATGACCGAGGGACCGTAGAGCTGCAGCCGCCAGGCGAGCTGCTCGCTGGCGTTGAGCCCGATGAAATGACGCTGCCCCGTCGGCGGGTTCGACTGCATCTGGTCCGGCGGGAAGGTCGTCGACGGCGTCCCCGTCTGGTTGTTCGGGTACGGGTTGCGCCCGCTGAAGCGTCCGTGGAGATAGATCGCCGGGTTGTCGGCGATGGTCGCGGGGACCTCGAAGGCGGCGAGGAAGAGGTCGACGAAGTCCACCGCGCGCGCCTCAGCCGCGCCGGGCGAGGCGTCGCTGGGCAGGATCCGCGAACAGATGGCGTCGCAGGTGGCGTACTCGTGGGCGGTGAAGTAGTGCGCGCCCGAAGCGGCCGAGACGGCAGCGGCCCGGACGAGCAGCTCGATGGGGACGACCGCCACAGTGCCGGTGGCGAGCGCCGCCCGAAGGAAGCTCCGGCGGCTGACGTCCATCCCCACGAATCCTCCAGCCGGGGCGCGTGCAGCAGCCCTCGAGAGGAAGACGCGGGTGGGGCCGGCAATCTTGCGCGTCCCCATCCTGGTCAGGATGTTGCGGCTGGTACCGGTGGGTCGGGAGCGTCTACACTCGCGCGGACTCAACACAGACATGAGGGCCGAGGATCCCCATCGCCCTCGAGGAGGACCCCCTGGTGCCGACCCCTACCGAGATCTTCACGGAGATCAACAGCCGCCTTCAGGCCGACCCGTCGAAGGCCGCCGGCATGAATGCCACGTATCAGTTCGACCTCAGCGGCGACGACGGCGGCCAGTACAACATCGTGATGAAGGACGGCGCCGGTCAAGCGGGCTCGGGGACCGTCGAGAACCCCAACATCACCATCACCATGGCAGCCAACGATTTCGTCGACCTGACCACCGGCAAGCTCGACGGGACGATGGCCTTCATGAGCGGCAAGATCAAGATCAAGGGCGACATGGGCCTCGCCATGAAGCTCCAGTCGGTGCTCCGCTAGGAGCAGCGACGCGCGGGCATCCACGGGTGCCATGACGCTGCAAGATTCATCTCCTCCCGACCGTCTTCACGTAGTGGTTGGGAACGGGCGACCACCGCCTGCCCGGCCGGGAGGTCGAGATGGTCCGGATGGGTCGAGGGATGGCCGTCGCCGTCGGATCGGCTGCCGCAACCGCGGTTGCGCTTGCCCTGACGACCGTCACAGCGGGCGCGGTGAGCGGCGGTGGATACACCCCCGCCCAGCAGCACTGCTCTCCGACCGCTGACCGCAACGATCAGCCGAACAGCGCCCAGAAGGGCTGCAAGAACTTCGTCATCCAGGTCAACCAGGGGCATGGTGCGTACGCCCGCCAGCTGCACCTCCTGGAGATCAACACCGACCAGACGCCGGTGGGAACGTCGGCGCACAGCGGCTCGGTGGTTCTCGACCCCGGCCAGGGCACCGCCTACAGCGTCAACTACGACACCGGCCAGGGAAAGACGGTCGACTTCGGCACCGTCAGCTATCCGCTCGACGTCCTGTCCTGGGTCATCACGGTGCTGACCAGCCAGCAGCCGTCGGCGCCGCCGCTGCCATCGGCCAAACAACCGCAGCCCGGCGCACCGAGCATCTCGTCGACGACCCACAGCTCCAAGGGGAAGCTCGACCAGAAGAGCCTCACCAACTTGCAGCTGTACATGGGCGCCGACGACAACCTCGACGGTGGCGAGCACGACGCCGTCAACCCCAACCCCGACCCAACGATCCCCAACCGCGACAAGCGCGTCGCCAACGGGCCGTCCGACGGTGGCGCGTTGCAGCTCAACACCCATCTTCAGGGCGATCCCTCCAACCCGTCGTCGCTGTCGAAGAACGTCAATCCGACCGACACTCACAACCCCCTGCGCGCCGCCGATGCAGGCCTGGGGGCATGCGCCGACGGCGTCTGCTTCGCCGCCGACACGACCCGTCGACAGGTGTACAAGGGCGGCTGTCGCACCTGCCCCGACCACGCCGTGTACGACGACCAGAACAGCACCGACTGGCGCTCGCCCAACTGCAACAGCGGCGACACAGCCAGTCAGAACCAGTGCGGCAGCGGCTGGAACAAAGGCGGCAGCGCCTCCGGCCCGATCACCCAGCCCTACAACGAGCGCGGCGCGTTCTACACCGACCCCGGGGTGATGATCTACGAGGACCCCGACCCTCAGAGCTCACCGGTGTTGCCGATGTATCCCATCTGCGAGGAGTACGTCGGAACGCAGGGCGTGTGGCTGTGCGGGAACAACGTCGTGCCGGCGCCGGCAGCAGGCGCGCCGGCCGCTTCGGCCCCACAGGCCGCCGCGACCCAGAACAGCGGCATGAGTGCGCCGACCGGTTCCCTGCCTCCGCTCAACTTCCTGCTCGGCCCGATCCTGCAGCCGCAGCCCGCCGGTCCCCTGCCGCCGCTGAACGGCGCGCTGCCGCCGCTGAACGGCCAGCTGCCGCCGCTGAACGGCCCGCCGCCGCCGCTGAATGGCGCGCTGCCTCCGCTGAACGGCGTGCTGCCACCGACGAACGGGAGCCCCCTCCCCCACTGAGCCCGGGTCCGGCTGGGGCTAGGACGACACCAGGGGACGGCCGCGGCGCAGTCCCATCTCGTAGTACATCCGCTCGAGCTGCTGGGCCTCGTCGGGGATGACCGCCGGCTCGCCGTGGGGCAGGGCGAGCAGCATGATCTGGGCC
>DASZGL010000031.1:0-27119 GCA_035938875.1 Candidatus Dormiibacterota bacterium | reverse complement strand
GACGTCGTGCTGGAGATCCGGGCAACACCGGGCCACACCCCCGAATCGATCAGCATCGTCGTCTACGAGCACGAGGGCGATGTCGTTCCCTACGGCGTGCTCACCGGTGACACCATGTTCATCGGCGACGTGGGCAGGCCTGACCTCCTCGCCGCCGAAGGACTGAGCCCGAGAGAGATGGCGGGACAGCTCTACCGTTCCCTGCATCGTGGCTTGCTCACTCTCCCCGACGAGACTCGCGTCTACCCGGCGCATGGTGCCGGATCGGCCTGCGGACGGAACCTGTCGAGCGAGACGTCGTCGACGATCGGTGAGCAACGGCGGCAGAACTACGCGCTGCAGCCGATGTCGGAGGCGGCATTCACGGACCTGATTCTCGAAGGTCAGCCGGTGCGACCGGCGTACTTCTCCTACGACGCGCAAAGAAATCGAGAGCAGCATCCCCTGCTGCGCGAGGCTGACCCACCGCGACCACTCACGCTCGACGACGCGCTGACGCTGCAACGCAAAGGTGCTGTCCTGCTCGACACGAGGACGCCGGCGGACTTCGCCGCGGGCCATCTGAGAGGCGCGCTCAACGTCGGATTGCAGGGCCGGTTTGCCGAGTACGCCGGAGACGTCATCCGGCCCGAACAAGAGGTCATCCTGGTCTGCGACGACGGGACAGAACTCGAGGCCAGGGTGCGCCTCGCTCGCATCGGCTTCGACAAGGTCGTCGGACACCTGGCCGAGCCGATGCGCGTGCTGCTCGATCACCCCTCGCTGGTCGAGGTGAGCTCGCGACTCTCCCCCGTGGAACTCGGAACGCGGCTCGACACGGTGCCCGACATTGTCATCGTCGATGTGCGCAACCGTGGCGAGCTGGACCGCGGCTCCATCCCGGGCTTCGTCCACATCCCCCTGGCAGCACTCACCGAGCGCGTTGACGAGCTGGACCCGTCGCTGCCGACCGTCGTGTACTGCGCCGGTGGCTACCGGTCGTCGATTGCCGCCAGCCTGCTCGCAGCCCATGGCTTCAGCGACGTTTCGGATCTCCTCGGTGGCTACGAAGGGTGGACCACGGCCGCTCCGCTGCGAGGACGACGCACGGGCTGACTGTCGATTCGGGTGATCGGCCTTCGACTACAGGTCAGCAGCACCCAGCCGGAGCTGGGACCGCCAAACGACCAAGGAGAAGCCGTGCACATCCAACCCGATATCCCTGACATCACCGCCTCGCACGTCGCGCCGGCGATCGAGGTCAGCGGGCTCCGCAAGACCTACCCCGGTGGGGTCGAGGCCGTGAAGGGCGTCGACTTCAGCGTTACCCAGGGCGAGGCGTTCGGGCTTCTGGGCCCGAACGGCGCCGGCAAGTCGACGACCATCGGCATGCTCACGACCACCATCGTCCCCACCGGTGGCACCGCGCGCGTCGCCGGCTTCGACGTAGCCACCGCGGCGCTGGCTGCCCGCCGGGTCAGCAGCGTCGTGTTCCAGGAGTCGGTGCTCGACCGCGGGCTCACCGGCCGCAGCAATCTCCAGATCCACGGTCGCCTGTGGGGAGTCGACAACGCCACGGCGCGCGAGCGCATCTCCGAGCTCGTCGAAACCATCGGCCTCGCCGAGATCGTCGACCGCAAGGTGAGCAGCTACAGCGGCGGCCAGCGCCGGCGACTCGAGATCGCCCGTGCCCTCGTCTCCCAGCCTCGGGTGCTCTTCCTCGATGAGCCTACCGTCGGCTTGGATCCGCGCATCCGGTTCGAGCTGCTCGAGGTCATCGCTCGACTCCGCGACCGCGCGGACACCACCATCCTGTTGACGACGCACTACCTCGACGAGGCCGAGCGCCTCTGCGACCGCGTCGCCATCATGCACGACGGCCTCATCGTCGCCCTCGACACTCCGGCGGCGCTGCTCGCGGCTCTCGGGCGCGAGATCGTCGAGCTGCGCATCGACGGGCCAGCGGAGGTCGCCCTCGCCGCGCTGCGCTCGCGCGCAATCGCCGGGGACGACGCATTCATCGTCGGCAGCACCCTCACCGTGCCGCTGCACGACCACTCGTCGGTCGATGCGATCAGCGTGATCCACGGCCTTCGCCTCCCCATCGCTGCCATGAGCACGCGGCAGCCGACTCTCGATGACGTCTACCTGCAACTGACCGGCGACAGCATCGCCGTCGCCGCATAGCAAGGGAACGATCCAATGTCCAACATCTCCGCGCTCGCCACACTCTCCAAGCGGCGGTTTGCCCTCAGCGCACATACACCGCGCGAGATCATCGTCCCACTCTTGACTCCGATTCTCTTTGCCCTGGTCATCGCCCCGGCGTTGCGCGACTCGTTCGGTGGCTTCCACTCGACGATCGACTATCTGTCCTTCGTCGCGCTCGGCACCGTCGGCTTGCTGGTGCCGCTGAGCATGATGTTCGCCGGCCTTGGGGTCATCGTCGATCGTGAGAACGGCGCCCAACGCGAGCTTCTCGCAGCGCCGATCCCCCGCCGTCTCCTCGTCCTGGGCAACCTTGGCGTCGCGCTGACGGTCGCCGGTTTGCAGCTGGCCGCGCTGTTCGTCGCAGCGCTGCTGCGCGGTGCCGAGTTCCACGGTGGGGCCTCAGGGATTGCATGGTTCGCTGGCGCAGTGCTGCTGTTTTCCGTCGGGACGTACGGAATGGCCGAGACCCTGGCGAGCCGCGTGCACTCCGCAGAGGAGTACGTCGGCGCCGTGCCGGCGATCGCGATCGTGCCCTGGTTCTTCGCCGGCGCGCTCTTCCCCATCAGCGTGATGCCCGGTGCCCTCGCCGCGATCGCCAAGGTCTTCCCGCTGACTCACGCACTGGCGCTGATGCGGTACGGCCTGGTCGACCCCAACGGGACGGGCCTGCACGACATCTGGAACATGAGCAACACCACGCTCGAAGCTGTACTCAGCCTCACCGTCGTTGCCGTCTTCGCCGCGCTCCTGACCCGCGTCGCCGTCCGGGCGTTCACTCGCTCCGCGGTCCACTGATCCGGTCCTGACCGATCGCCGGTCCCGAGCCCTCGGACGCCGCGCGTCCGGGGCTCTTCGTCGCCACCACCTGAGGCGAGCACTTGGTCCATGGGTCAGCGACGAAGAGGCCGGCGAGTGCATGATCCTCATCTTCCAGCCACTACGGGCAGACACCTATCGCATGACGAGGCAGCAATGAGGACCGGTGAGTTGCGCGGCGAGAGCGTGGTGCTCGTGCCGGTGACGCCCGATCACGTGGGCCGTCTGCGAGAGATCCTGCACACACCGGACGTCCACATCCGCTGGGGGAACGACGACGCCACCGCCGACTGGCCATTCGACGATCCGTCGACGACGCGGTACGCAGTCCTCGTGGACGGATCTGTCCAGGGAATGATCCAGTACACAGAAGTGCTCGAACCAATGTACAGGCATGCGTCCTTGGACCTATTCCTCGATCCCGCCGTGCATGGTCGCGGGCTCGGTCGCGACGCGGTGCGAACACTGGCGCGCCACCTCGTGCACGAGCGGGGTCATCACCGGCTGGTGATCGATCCGGCCGTCGACAACGAGCCGGCGATCCGATGTTACGCCGCAGTTGGGTTCCGCCCCGTCGGTGTGATGCGGCGCTACGAACACGACGTTGAGGGCGAGGGGTGGCACGACGGTCTGCTCATGGACCTGCTGGCCGAGGAGTTGGACGCCCGCACGTAGGTCGGGCTGGAGCTCGTCGGTCGGCACGTACAATCACCCCGACCCCCCGAGCTGATTGAGGCACTGCCGTGACCGAAGCCCCGCTTACGTTGATGGCGGTGCACGCGCACCCCGACGACGAGGCCTCCACGACCGGCGGCATTCTCGCCAAGTACTCCGCCCAAGGCGTGCGAACAGTTCTGGTCACGTGCACCAACGGCGAGCTCGGCGACGCGCCAGGGGGAGTCAAGCCCGGCCAGCCGGGACACGACGAGGCGACCGTCGTCGCGCTCAGACGTGGCGAACTGGAGGAGAGCTGCCGGATCCTCGGGGTCCAACACCTCGAGCTTCTCGGATACCACGACTCGGGGATGATGGGCTGGGCGTCCAACGACGCACCCGGCGCTTTTTCCACGCTCGCCGTCGAGTCTGCCGCAACACCGCTGGCGAGACTGATGGAACGATATCGACCCGACGTTGTGGTCACCTACGACGCTTACGGGTTCTACGGGCACCCTGACCATATCCAGGCGCACCGGATCACGCTGGCCGCCCTGGACGCCGTGGGCGCGCCGGCGAAGCTCTACTTCCCGACGTTCCGGAGGTCTGGGTTCGCCGCCTTCCGTGATCGCATGGTCGAGGCGGGCCTCGAGCCGCCGAGCATCGACGAGGAACGCTTCGGTTCAGCCGATGAGGACATCGCGGCGACGATCGACTGCCGCGACTACGCAGCGACGAAGCTCGCCGCCCTTGGCGCTCACCGCAGCCAGGACGATACCCTCTTCCTCCTGCGGTTCGATTTCTCCGTCTTTGTCGAGTTCTTCGGCACCGAGGAGTTCGTCCGAGATCGGGATCCCCGCGGCAGTCCGACGCCTGAGGACGACCTCTTTGCCGGTCTACGGGAAAGTGTCGCCCGCTGACCACACGGGAGACACCGTGCCCAAACTCCGCGTGCACAACCTCGCCATCTCACTCGACGGCTACATGGCTGGACCCAACCAGAACCGCCTATCGCGTGACCGCGGTATCAGCGGCCCCCGTCTGCCGCTCGGCGGCGCGCCAGCAGTACCAGGCGACCACTGACCGGTAGGGTTGGAACCTGTCACCGAGTGGCTGCAGCTCGCGTGGCGTCGGCATCGGTACGCCCCAGGCGAGACCATATCCTCGTCGCACGCCGAGATCGCCAGCGGGCCACACGTCGAGGCGGTGCAGCTGGAACATCAGGAACATCTCCGCGGTCCAGCGACCGATGCCACGAACCGTCGACAGCCGTGTGATGACCTCCTCGTCGCCTTCGCGCGACAAACGTCGGGGATCGAGCACAACGGTTCCGTCGAGGACCTTGGCCGCGAGGTCGCGCAGCGACGCCGCCTTGTTGCCGGAGAGTCCAGCGGCTCGCAGCGCCTCAGGCGACAGGGCGAGCAATCCCTCGGGGGTGACGCCGTCGCCGACTGCAGCGACCAGCCGGCCGTGGATGGCCGTGGCCGCCGCTCCCGCCAGCTGCTGGTAGGTGATCGACCGCACCAGCGCGGCGAAATGAGTGTCCAGCGGCGCGCGCAGCAGTGGCGGTCCAAAATCGTCCAGCAGCCCGGCAAGCACCCGATCTCGCGCGGCGAGCTCGCGAGCCGCAGTCGCGTACGATACCTGCCTGCGAGTCTTCGCGCGAGTGTTGTCAGCCATGCGCCACGTGTGGAGATCCAGCAAGGAAGTCGCTGACGATGGCCGCTGCGTCGCGAGGTTGGTCGACGATGAACAGGTGGCCGGCGTCGGGGACCACGCGCAGTATCGCATGTGGCATGAGTCGCGCGAGGATGCGCCCGTTGATCACATGGACGATGGGGTCATCGCTTCCCACCAGGACCAAGGTTTCCGCTTTCACCATGTGAAGCCAGGGCATCGCCACCCATGTGCTCGCAGCGAGGAGCTGATAGACATAGCCGCGGAGCGACGGCCGGTGGCGTGAACGAAGGACGCCCTGCGCCCGGAGGATGTCTGGTCTGCGTCGAACCTCTCCGCCGAACAACTGCGGACCGACGCGAGCCAGGTGCGATGGAAAGAAGTACCGAGCAGGTGTCAGAAGCTGGAGCGCCGCCAGTGGCGACGCCGGGATCGAGCCGGCGCCGAAGCCGGTCGACGCGAGCACCAGACGCCGGACTCGAGACCCTCGGACCAGCGCCAGGTGCTCGGCGAGTCCGCCACCCCACGATATGCCGAGGACGTCGACGGTCTCGTAGCCCAGGCGGTCGAGCAGTGCGTCGGCCGTGCGTGCCAGCTCCCACATGGTCCGGGGGCGCAGCGGCGTGGACGAGCCGCCCGACCCTGGGGCATCGAAGGCGATGGTCTCGACGCCCAGCAGGCGGCGGAAGTCGCCCCAGAGGTCGAGCGGTGCGCCGATACCGCTGATGAGCAGCAGCGGGATGCCCCCGCGCGGTCCCTCGACCGACACGCGAAGTCGGTGGCCATGCACCGCCACCGTGTGCTGACTCCGCGGTCGCTGCGTCGATTTCCGGATCCCCGTATACGGTACGGCCCTACTCGCGGACATACGTCCCCGGAGCAGGGTCGAGCGCGGGATGCCGTCTGCTGCCTGCCCGGGTCGGCGCCGGCCGCTCGTCGCCAGATCGCTCGATCGTCCAGGAACCCCAGTCCTCCCACCACGTGCCCGCCTGTTCTGTCGCCCCCTTCAGCCACGCTGCGGGGTCGGCGACGTAATCCTCGTTGAGGAAGTACCGCGCCCTTGGGTTTCCCGGTGGGTTGACGATGGCCTGGATGTGGCCGCTCGAGCTCAGCACGAATCGTGTTGCGCCGCCGAACAGCTGCGTCGCCTGGTAGGCGCCCTGCCAGGGAACGATGTGGTCGGTCAGCGCTCCCAGAGCGTAGACGTCACAGGTCACCGCGCTTAGATCAACTGGGGAGCCGAGGGCCATCATGCCCTTAGGGCGGACCAGCGGGTTGTCGACAAACATGTCCAGAAAGTCCGAGTGCAGCTGCGCGGGCAGGTTCGTTGTATCGCCGTTCCATGCGAGGATGTCGAACGCCGGGGGTGGCTCGCCGAGGAGGTAGTTGTTCACCCAGTAGTTCCACACCAGGTCGTTGGGTCGCATCCAGGCAAAGACCCGCGCCATGGAACTACCGGGAAGCACGCCGCGACGCGCCGATGCCCGCCTCGCTGCGGCCACGGTCGGGGGGGACGCAAAGATGTTCATCTGCGAGCGCACCGCGACATCGATGGCGGTCACGACCAGGCTGGCTGCGCTTATTCGCTGGTCGCCAACGGCGGACATGTAACCGAGCAGGCAGGCTGTAGTCAGTCCGCCGGCGCACATCGAGAGTATGTTTAGCTGGTCGCTTCTCGCCACCTCGAGCGTGGCATCGATGGCTTCGAGCACCGCCTCCAGGTAGGTGTCGAGACCCCAATCGCGCTGGGCGGGCGTGGGATTCCTCCAGCTGACGGTGTAGAAGGGGATGCCCTTGGCGACGGCGTGCTCGACGAAGCTTCGGCCTGGCGCCAGGTCGATCACGTAGTACTTGTTGATCTGCGGTGGGATGAGAAGTGTCGGACGCTCGCGGATCCGTGTCGTCGAGGGTAGGTACTGGATGAGCTCGAGCACCTCATTGCGAAACACCACCGACCCCGGCGACAAGGCGACGGTGACGCCGACCTTGAATGGTCTTCGGTCCACCATCGACGGCATGCCGCCGTTGTGACGGAGGTCACCGAGCATGTGCCGCGCTCCGCGAACCAGCGAGGTCCCGCGGGTGTCGCGTGCTCTCTTCATCGCGCTCGGGTTTCCCAACAGCGTGTTGGTCGGCGCTGCGGCCTCGGTGAGCAAGCTCAGCGCGAACCGCGCGCGATCGGCGCTGCGCTCGTCGAGGTGGAGGTCGTCGACGGTGGCGAGCAGCTCTGCTCGCCACAGCAGATACGCCTGCAGAAGGCGGTGGTACACAGGATTGGTCGCGAAGGTGGCATCGACGAACCTTCGGTCGCCGCGTTCGGGTTCGACCGTCGACGCTCCCGCGGCGATCCTGACGAGGCCACCGGCAAGACGCAGAGCGTGGTCGGTCGCCACCGCCGGGTCGGCGACAAGATGGGCCGCCCAGCGCCCCGCCGCGGCGGCAACCTGCCCCCGGGAGAGTCCGACGAACGGGTTCGCTCCGCCGATCGTCGCCGCGGCGTGTTCGCGTTCGGGCACCGACTCGGCGCGCCTGACCGAGGTCACGGCTGGGATGATATCGGCGCAGCCGAAGGCAGGCTGACATCGACCACAACGGGTGCGTGGTCAGACGGCAGCGTCCCCTTGCGCATGTCGCGATCGACGTACGCGTCACTCAGCGTCGAGGCGAGCTGAGCGCTCATCAGCACCAGATCGATCCGCATCCCCATGTTCTTGTGAAACATGCCGGCGCGATAGTCCCAATACGTGAACGGCCGGTCGTACTTCAGCGGCCGGGGAACGACGTCCTCGAGGCCGAGCGCGCGAATGGACGTGAGCGACTGGCGTTCAGCCGGTGTCACGTGAGTCGAATTCTCGAATGCGGCAGGATCCCAGACGTCGGCGTCGGTGGGTGCGATGTTGAAGTCGCCGCACACTGCTAGTGGCACGCCCCGGTCCAATTCGCCTGCAATTGCGCCGCGGAGGGCATCGAGCCACCGCAATTTGTACGAATAGTGTGCGTGCGAGGGCTCGCGGCCGTTAGGAACGTACACCGACCATATGCGCACGCCGGCACACGTCGCTCTGATCGCGCGCGCTTCGCGCGCTCCATCCCATCCGTCGTCGCCGTCGAGTCCGGTTGCGATGTCGGCGAGGCCGACGCGCGAGACGATGGCGACCCCGTTCCACGCACCCTGGCCGAGTTCGGCGACTTCGTATCCGAGCCCCGACAGCTCGAGCCGAGGGAAGCGGTCGTCGGCAACCTTCGTTTCCTGGAGGCAGGCGACGTCGGGCCCGATGCGCTCCAGCCACTCGAGAAGGCGAGGCATCCGAGGGAGGATCGAGTTGACGTTCCAGGTGGCGAGGCGCATGCGACGGAATCCAACGCCGCACCAGGCCTGCTCGTCAAGCGGCCGCGGATACCCACCGCCTGCCTGTCACAGATCGTCGGCGGAGCCGATCGGGGAGTATCGCAGCGATACCATCCGCCCTGGCCCGTCCGAACGGTCAGGAGATTGGCGGCTCCCGATCGAGCTCAAGGGAGATGTAGATGATCTCGAGCCCTCGCGTAGCCGCCAGGCTCGCCGCCGTCGCCGTCGCGCTGGCAACACTGGTGGGCGCGGCAGCGGTGACCCGTGTCGGGCCATTTGCGACCGCCAGCGCCCCTGTCGGGCACGCGGTCACCCTGGTCGACACCAACGTCAAGGCAGCCGAAGCGTCGGAGACTCCCGAGCCATCGGAGACGCCCGAGCCGTCGGACACGCCCGAGCCGTCGGAGACGCCCGAGCCGTCGGACACGCCCGAGCCGTCGGACACGCCGGAGCCGTCCGAGACAGCCGAGCCGACAAAGACGCCCGAGCCATCGGAGTCCCCAGAGGCCCAGGACAAGACCGACGGCAAGTCCGAGGCGAGCGAGACCGCCAAGGCGCACGAGTCGAAGAGGTCTCCTGAGCCCTCGGAAACGGCCGAGCCTGCAGGCGATAAGTAACTCGCGTACACCGACGCCTTCTTCACAGCCTTTAACAGAGCACACCGCGCTCGCGCAGACGGCCTATGCTTGCGTCCCGGTCCTCTGCGTTGTGCAGAAGATCCGGCGGGCGCAAAGGAGGGCGAGAGTCCATGTACGTTCGAACCAGCCGTCTTCAATTCCCACCCGATCAGCTGGACAAAGCGATCGCGCATTTCAAAGAGGTGACCGTGCCCGCCGCAAGGCAGGTGGCCGGCTTTGCTGGCACCGTCATGCTTGTCAACCGGTCGAGCGGTGACTGCGTCGCCAACACCTTCTGGGAGAGCCGTGACACCCTCAAGGCCAGCGAGGACGCCGGCTCGCGACTGCGCACCCAGGCGGCAGGCGCCGCCGGGGGCAACGTGACCAGCGTTGAGCGCTACGAGATCGTCATCCGCGAGATGGCAGCGCCGCCCATCTCAGGCACGTACATTCGGGCGAACGTCGGTGAAGCCGCGCCGGGCAAGGTGGATACGCTCGTCGAGCGGATGCGCGCCGAAGCGCTCCCCACGGTGCAAGCTCAACGCGGCTTCCGCGCTCTCAACCTGGGCATCGACCGTGACTCGGGTCGCTTCGCGATCATCAGCGTCTGGGACACTCCCGAGGACCGTGAGGCGAGTTTCGCGGCCATCCAGGAGATGCGGACCCGCCTGTTCGCCGATATCGACGCAAAGAATGTCGAGGTCGCCGAGTACGAGAGCGTCCACGTCGAGTTCGTAGCCGCACCCGCGACTGCACGGTAGAGCGACTGCAGAGCACCCCGGGGTCGGCGGGTAACCGCCCGGCCCCGGGGTTCATCTCGAGCGACGCGACACGCGACCCGGGCGGGGGAGCCACCTCGCCGTTGCAGAGAGCACCAACCGCACGGTACGCGGCACCATCGACCCGACGTGCGTCGTACCCGTGTTGGCATCCGGTGGCGCTCGGGTGACGCTTGTCGCGTCGCAGTGACATGCCGGTGGTGCCGGCAGATGTGCGATCCGTGCGTCCTTTACTGCCCGAAGGAAGGCCGCCGCTGGCTGGGGAGCTGAAGTGTCGCATCGCACCGTTCCGGTCGTCGCGCCGTGAGCACGAAGGACGAGCCGCCTCTCGACGATGAGCTCAGCGCCGTCGTCTCGATGAACTGCGAGGGGCAGATCATCGGATGGAACGAGCATGCAGCGCGGGTCTTCGGCTGGCCGGCTCATGAGGTCGTAGACCTTCACGCAAGCGCCACGATCGTCGCCATGCGCGACCGAGTGCACCTCAATGCTGCGCTGGCCCGGTGTCTGCTGGTTGGATCGCCAACAGTGGTCGGACACGTCGTCGAGCTTCGCGCCCGGCACCGAGACGGCCATGAGTTCCCCGCCGAATTCGCCATCGTGATGTCGGAGAACGAATCGCAGGGTCCGACCTTTGTGGCCATCGTGACCGACATCAGCGAGCGCAAGCTCGCCGAGCGCCGAGCGCACGAGGCGCGATCCGGGGCAGAGGGTGCCAACCGGGAGAAGAGCGAATTTCTCTCGCGCATGAGCCATGAGCTGCGTACGCCGTTGGGCGCGATCCTCGGCTTTGCCGAGCTGTTGGAGATGGGTGGTGCGGCGGGCGATCCTTTGACCGCCGAGCAAGAGGGGATGGTCCGGCACATCCTCGTCGCCGGCAAGCACCTGCTCGAGCTCATCAACGAGGCTCTCGACATCTCACGGATCGAGTCGGGCCACGTCACTCTGAGCATCGAGCCCGTCCACGTCAGCGAGCTCGTCGACGACGTTCTCGGCATCGTCGCACCGCTGGCCCAGGCCAAGTCCGTATCGGTCACCACCGACCTGAGCGATGCGCAGACGTGCGATGTCTTGGCTGACCGACAGCGACTCAAGCAGGTGCTGCTCAACCTGACGTCGAACGCGATCAAGTACTGCCCGGAAGGCGCCTCTATCACGATCTCCGCGGACACACCCGACGCGACGACGATGCGCATCGAGGTGCGCGATACCGGGCCCGGCATTCCCAAAGCGCTTCGTCACCGGCTGTTCCAGCCGTTTGACCGGTTGGGTGCTGAGGCGACGGGGATCGAGGGCACGGGTCTCGGGCTGTCTTTGTCGCGGCGACTCGCCCAGGCAATGGGCGGAGCGCTCGAGGCCGTCTTCGACGTGCCGCGCGGTGCTTGCTTTCGCATCACCCTGCAGGCAAGCGAGCGACAGCAACCGCAAGCGCTTGAGCGACAGCTCGTCGGACGACGGACCAGCAGACCCGCCACCGTGTCCGAAGGCCGTCGAGTCGTCCTTTGCATCGAGGACAACCCTTCCAACTTCATGCTCATCGAGAGCATCCTGGCGATGCGACCGAACGTCCAGCTGCTCGCCGCCATCCAAGGTCGCCTTGGCGTTGATCTGGCCCGCGAGCACCGACCCGACGCCATCCTTCTCGACGTTCATCTCCCCGATATGAGCGGTGACGAGGTGGTGCGTTTGCTGCGCCACGATCCGCGCACCGCTGACATCCCCATCGTCGTGGTGAGCGCCGACGCCACTGCTGCGCAGATTCGGCGGCTCAGGAAGGAAGGGATTCGCGACTATCTCACCAAGCCGCTCAAGGTCTCCGTGTTCCTGGACGCGCTCGACAGCGTGCTCAGCGTTGCGGCGGCGACCCCGGTCGGCGCTGTGTCGTGAACAGCTACTCGACATGGCATGAAATTGACGATCTGAGTGGCACCTCGGATCATCACGGAGTCGGTCTACGCGTGAACGGACTGTCCGGGAGCGAGTACGACGGAGAGCAGATGACCGTCTCACGCGGGCGCGTCCTCGTCATCGACGACAACCCACAACTTCTTCGCCTGGTGTCCGTGTTCCTCAACATGGAGGGCTACGAGGTATTCACAACCGGGGACGCCGAGGCCGGCATCCGCGTCGCCGACAGTGCGTCGCCGGATCTGGTCGTCCTCGACCTGTTGATGCCAGGCGTCGACGGGTATGAGGTGTGCCGCCGCTTGAAAGCGCAGTGTCCACGACTCGCGGTGGTCGCCGTCACCGACGCGGGCTGCGACGATGGCGGCAATGCGGCGCGCCACGCCGGCGCCAACCATGTGCTCAGCAAGCCCTACAGGCTCGCGTACCTCGAACGGGTCATCAATGGGCTGGCCCGGACCAGCCTCAGGGAGACGGCCAGCCGGGTGAGCTAGCAGTCGCCCTGGTTGTGTAGGGTGGCTTGTGATGACCGACGTCGGCGCACTCGACCTCCCCGAGTTCGATCCCGCGGATACCGAGCTCCATGGCGAGCGGTTCCACGAAGTCATGGCTGCGCTGGCGCAGCGGTCGTGGCTTGCGCGCATACCTCTCGGCTACATGACGCTGGACCGCGAGGCGGGCGAGTTCTTCCTGCGCACCAAGAAGGCGACCTTTCCAGGCCAGAAGATCGCCGAGCTCTTCGACATCGAGAACGGACCGCTGCGCGAGGAGATCGACCGCAACATCCTGCATATCGACGGTGAAGACCACCGCCGGCTGCGCAACCTGCTCAACCCGTTCTTCACCCCTCGTGCGGCCGACCGTTGGCGCCCGGCAATGCGCCAGCTGCTCGAGGAATTGTTTGCGAACGTCGAGGGCGATCGCCGCATGGAGTTCGTCCAGGCGTTCGCCAAACCGTATCCATCGTTGACGATCGCCACGATCATGGGCGCACCGCGCGATGACGCGCCACGCCTGCATGAGTGGTCAAACTGGATCCAGCGACAGTTCGACGGTCCAAGTCTCATGACGCAGCGTCCGAGGATCGAGCAGGCGGTTGCAGAGTTCTATGCGTGGTGTGACCAGCTCCTGGCGCACCGACACGAGACTCCCGGTGACGACCTCATCTCCGTCCTCATCGCGGCCGAGGCGGATGGCGATCGCCTGAGCGATGTCGAGCTCGTGAACCTCGTGTTGAACGTCCTCATCGGCGGCGTCGACACGACTCAGTCCCAGCTGGCGCACGCCATCCGACTCTTCGCCGCTCACCCGGATCAGTGGCACCTTCTCGCCCGCGAGACACATCGAGTCGCCCAAGCGGTCGACGAGGTCCTGCGCCACGAACCGGTCACACCGTTCACCGCGCGAATCCTCACCGATGATGTCATCTACCGCGACATCACCTTCCCGGAGGGGACTGTGGTCATGGTCTGTTCCTTCACCGGCAATCGCGACGGCGCGGGTGATCCGGCGTTCGACATCACCGCAGAGCGCGACAGCGCGCGGATCATGACGTTCGGCGCCGGCATCCATTTCTGCGTCGGTGCGAACATCGCCCGCGTGGAGCTCGAAGAAGCACTGACCTTTCTCGCGCCCCGCCTACCCAACCTGCAGCTGGACGGCGAGCCGGTGTACGGCACCATCCAGGGAATCTACGGCCTGGACGCCCTCCCCGTCGCGTGGAGCGGGTAACGACGAGCTCCTGTCATGGACGCCGCATCACCACTCTGACGAGGCGCCGTGGGAGAGTGCCCTCCTCGAACCTCTCGACTGTCAACAGTTCGTACCCCTCGGCGAGATCACGAATCAAGGCGTCGTCGAAGAAATGGACGATGAAGCCGCCGACCTCGAACATGTTGTCGCCGCGGTCGGCGCCGGCGCCGTAGTGCGGGTCCTCGGTGGTGCGAGCGCTATAGATGTTGAGTCCACCCGGGCGCAGGACCCGCCGCACCTCTTGAGCCAAACGCGCCAGCTCTGCCGTGGTCAGGGCCATGTTGAAGAGCATGTGAGAGTAGCAGGCGTCAAAGGCGCCGTCCGCGTACGGCAGATCGTCGCGGACGTCGTGTTGCGCGGCAGTGATCGCACCGCCGAGCCCGCAGCGGATGGCGCTGTCGCGGATGGCTTGGACGCCGCTCGCCGTGTAGTCGAGAGCATACACGCGTAGACCTCGCGCCGCGAAGAAGACGGTGTCGCGACCCTGCCCGGCACCCAGCTCGAGGACGTCATGCACGCCTTCGGCGGCGAACAGGAGGTCGGCGGCGCGCGCCGGTACGCTGGGATCCCTTCCGAACATTTCCGGTTTGCTGACAAGCTGCTCCTGCCAGTGGGCGAGCTGCTGATCGAGCAGGTCGTGGTCCACCGTGACGCCATCTGGCTCCATTTGCGTCTCACATTACCCCTTGCCTGAGACCCAACGCAGATGTCGCGCCGCTGTCCCAGTATCGGCGCGCACCAGCATTTACGTCTTCGAAGGCCGCAGACTGGGCAGTGGGCCATCTAGGCCGGGTCCGGTCGGCCCCCAATTCGACCCTGCCGCGAGGCAGATGCATGGCGTTTCTGAGAGCCCGAGCAACTCGACATTCAATGAATAGACATCCGGACCTCGATGCGAACGGCGGACCGCTCCGCACCGAATCTCTGTACGTGATGCAGGGGCACGGACTACGGTGGCAGAACGATGCAGGGCGGCCCGACGACCCTCGCGCATCCCAGGTACCTGCGGCCGGGCAGAGTACCAACGGAAACGTTCCGGGGTCCAGTCAGAGTCGACAACAGAGGCAGCGCTCGTATCCAACCCGGTCGTTTGCCGATGTCCAGCACGACATCATTCGCGATCACGCGGCACAGTCTGCTGCGAGGGAAGCTCGGGAGCGCGACTGAGCGTTCGCCTCAGGACACCAGCGCAGGGTTGGCGTTGTACCGATGCGAAGTGACCATGCGGCCGCATCGCCAGCCGGCGGGCCCACCCGTCCGGGCCGGCGGACGCGGGCGGCGTCCTCATCATCTCTGGCGCTGCGCCGCGCTGCCGCCAGCATCGATCGCGCTGGCGATCCCGGCAGCGTCGTCCACCACCGACCGGGGGTGACGTTCGTCACACCACCGTCCCGGGTGTATTCTCGATGGTCCCACGACGTTCTTGCGTGTGGATCCGCGTTGCCGTGATCAGCCTACGTTCGAAGGGAGAGGGCATGGCAGATCTCGCTGGTACACCGCCAACACGCCCCGCCTGCCGGCTACGGGCCGTCGTGGTCACCTGTGGCGCCGTGGTCGCGCTGGCGGCGTGCGGCGGGTCCACGAGCACGTCGTCGTCGTCGATTCCGAAGGTGAGCATCGCGGCGACGGCGAGTGGGTACGACATCCAGCCCGCAGGTCAGCTGCCGGCGGGCCTGATCGAGTTCGATCTGCACAACAACGACAGCGCGCTGCACGAGTTCAAATTTGCCAGCCCAGTGGCGGGCACGACGCTGGACCAGTTGCGAGCGACCCTGAGCAGCGGCAACCTCGACCAATTGCCCCAGAAGGTCGAGCTCGGGTTCTCCTGGGTCCTCCCCCCAGCGGGCAGTCAGACGCTGTTCCTCACCTTTGCGGCGAGCACGAACTTCGTGCTCTCGCTGATCTCCAGGGGGCCGAACGCCCCGGTCCAGGCAGCGCAGGGCTACCTGGCGCAGTTCACGGTCAGCGGAGCGCCAGCAAAGGGACAGCCGCAACCCACAACTGGCGGCACCCTCGCCATCAGCGCGAACGCTGTCAACGTTCCCACCGGTTTCGGCAAGGGGACATACGTCATGGTCAACACCGACAGCGTCGCCGCCCACCGGTTGACCTTCTACCGCTTCACCGGCCCGGCCAAGCCACTGGCCGACGTCGTCGCCGCGTTCGCTCAGCAAGCCCAAGCGGCGAATGGCCCAGCGCCTCCAACCGGGCCGCCGCCGCAGCTCACGCTCGGACTGCAGGGTATTGGCGGACCCGACCCATTCCCGCCATTTGGCTGCTCATGCATCATCGGCTCTCAGGTGCTGGGCACGTTCAACCTGTCGCCGGGGACCTACGTTGCGTTCGGCGACGGCATCGACCCCAAAACCAACATGTTCGAAGCCAGCGCCGGACTCGCTGCCGAATTCACGGTCAGCTGACCCCAGAGTTACACAGCGTGGCGGCCCGCGCTGACGTTACGCGGGCGGTGGCGAGGTGGAGTCGAGGGCGGCGGCAACTGCTAAGCGCCCGAGGCGCCGCTGAGCCGCCTGCTGGTTCTCGGCGGTGGTGCGGTCATCGGCGGCGCTACCTCGTCCGCCGCCGCCGCCATCATCTCGGCATCGAGGTCGACGCCTGGTCGCAGCGAAGCCGGCGGCTAACGCAGCGATTTCGGCAAGCGCCGGGCCCGGTAGGCCGGGACATCTCCGGAAAATCCCTTGAGCTGCAGCACGACAGAGGTCAGTTCCACGCCATGCTCGTCGCACCAGCTGCGAGCCCGCCGATAGGCCTCCGCGTCAAGCACCACCTCGCCTGCTTGGGCCGCATTCTGCAAGCGCGCAGCGAGGTTGGCGACGTTGCCGATGACGCTGAGGTCCGTCCCCTGTGACAGCCATCCCACGACCGCCGGACCGACGGCGACGCCCGCCCCAACCGGTAGTCCCAGCAAGGCGCCTCGCTCCTGTATGGACAGCGCGGCCTCGAGCGCGTCGACGCAGTGGTCGAGCGTCTCCATGAAAGTCGCCATGACCGAGTCTCCGGCGAACTTGTCCAGAACACCGTGGTGGCGCTCAACCGCGCGAGACGCCCAACGATAGAAGGTCGCCATTCGCCCCGCGTGGTCGGCGGGTACGCTCGCCGCGGTCAGCTCGGTGGAGCCGCGCACATCGGCGAACATCACCGAGACGATTCGCTCGACAGCGCCCGCCCCGTGCTGCGCTGCGACCTCAGTATGTGCCCGGCCCATGACGGGAATCGGCGGCGGCTGCGCACCGACCACCTGCATGAGGACGCCGAGCTCCTCGGCGACACTCAGTGCCCGGTCGGCCACCGCGACAGCGCCTCCATCCCGCGCCTGTCGGATCACCTCGCGCAGCGTCTCCACGGCATCGGGCTGCGCGCCGGCCGCCGCTTGGGCCCGCGCCACGTCGACGATGGTCCAGAGCTCCTGCAGGTGGTTGCCGGCGGCGCCGAGGGCTGTGGCTGCTCCGGAGAGGAGCGCAAGGCCCTCGTCAGCGCGGCCGCGGGCGAGTTCTACCCGTCCGCGGGCACGATCGAGAAGAGGACGGAACGCTTCGGCACTGAACGGCAGTCCTGAGCGCTCCATGAAAGCTTCAGCCTCGCCGACATCTCCAGCAGCGATCAGGGCTTCGACGGCGCATTCGCTGAGGACGGCGGGGAGGCTCCAGCCGGTTTCGCCCGCAACCTGTCGACCGATCTCGGCAGCAGCATCCGTCTCGCCGAGGGCCAAGTGTAGACGCATGGTCGTGGTCAGCAGCTTTGCCTCGATCTCCCGATGAAAGGCGGTGGACGGAAGCACCTGTTGCGCCTCATGGAGGCGCCCCGCGTCGACGAGCACAGATGCTAGGGTGATCGACGCGTCGGGCAGGTGCGCGTGAGCCTCACCATCGCGAACCAGCGCGAGGTAATCCCGCGCCACCGGAACCGCTGTGGTGACGTGTCCCGCGACGTGGGCAAGGTTGGTATCAAACATGCGCAGCACGACGTCGCGGTAACGCCCCACGGGGAGCGCACGAAGCTGCTCGACGCGGTCCGCCGCCTCACGCGGCCGCAGCGCTGTGAGGCAGACGTTGATTGCATTGATCAGGGCTAGATCGGCGATCCACGGCAGATCGTGTGTCATCGCCTGTGCGTAGCTGCGGTCGAGAGCCGTCAGCCCTGCGGAAACCTGGCCTGTCTGCGTCAGCGCGACCCCGAAGTAGTTGAGCGCCCACGCCAGCTCGCCGTCAGCCTGCGCCTCTATCGAGATCTCGACCGCTCGCTCCGCGAGCGCCAGGCCGTCATCCGACACGTGATCGAAGACGCGCATCCCGGCGAGCCGCACGTACGCGCGTGCCAGGTCGGCGCTTGGTCCGTCCTTCTCCAGCACGCGACGCGCGCGCTCGTATTCAGCGGCGGCATGCGGTCCGTCGCCAAGCTCCCAATGACAGCGTCCCAGCGCGAGCCGGTAACGCGCCGCGGCGCGCACCTTACCGGCTCCTTCGAGCAGCGCCACACCGTCGGCGAGCCGGCGAAGGGCTCGCCGATTCTCGTCGGCGAGCTGCAGGATCTCGCCGAGCCGGCAGAGCAGCGCCCCCTTCTCCGCCTGGTCGTGCACGTAGGGGACACAGCGTTCATACAGCGTCGCCGCCTCGCGCACCGCGTAGCGTTGCAGCGCGGCCTCCGCAGCCTCGAAGCACGCCGGCACAGCCTCCGCGGTTCGCCCCGCGGCGATGAGGTGATGCGCGATCTCGCTCGGCGGTGCCGGCTCGTCTTGACGCATGAGGTGGTCGGCCACGCGTCCGTGCAGCTGGCGCCGCTTGGTCGGCGGGATGTCCTGGTAGACCGCCTGTCGCGTCAGCGCGTGCCGGAAACGAAAGTTGCCCACGTCGGCATCCGGCTCGAGAAGCTGCTGACGCACACATGCGGCGACCGCCTCCTCGACGACAGCTTCGTCGAGTCCGACGATGGTGGCCAGAGCGGCGGGCGCGAACGAACCGCCAAGCACCGCGGCGACGCGAACGACTCGCGCCTCGGACGACCGCAGGCGCTCGACTCTCACGACGACGTTGTCCGCGATCGAGCTCGGGACACCGAGGGAATCGATGAGCTTCGTGTCCCAAATATCGACACGCCGAGCGTCGCCGCTGCGGTCGATCACCTCCTTGAGCAGCTCCTCGAGGAAGAGTGGATTCCCCTCGCTGCGTTCGTGGAGGTAGCCCGTGAGTTCGATGGGCAGATCGCCCCGTTCCAGGATGGTGCCCGCCATGGCGCCGAGCTGCGCCGGTTGGAGCGGCTTCAGATTCACTGATCGCACCAGCAGAGCCCTGCGCCAGTCGTCCAGGACGCGACGCTGCGGGTGCCGCCGCGGCAGCTCACCGACGCGCAGCGTGACGACGATGAGAAGTGGGAACGCCCGCACGCGACGCGCCAGATAGTCGAGCAGCTCCCTGGTCGCGGCGTCGGCCCAGTGGAGGTCCTCGATGATGAGGAGTGCGCCGCGGTCGCCGGCGAGGGTGTGGAGCAATGCAAGCGTCGCCTCGAAGAGGTGCAGCCGCGCCATCTTGGGATCGGCCGCGGACGGCGCCGGGCGATCCCCCAGCTGGGGGAAGAGCGTGCTCAGATGACGTCGCATCGGGCCGAGACGGTGGGCCAGCGCGGCCAATTCGACGCCGGCAAGATGGTTGTTGACCGCTACCAAAAGGGGTAGGTAGGGCAGGGACAACTCGTTCTCAGAGCAACCGCCCCACATTGTGGCGACGCCGAAACGCTCTGCCGTCTCCCGCAGCTCCCGAGCAAGTCGCGTCTTGCCGATCCCCGCCTCACCGGTGACCACGACCATGCTCCCCTCACCGTGCATCGCAGCGACGAGGGCGTCCTCGAGGCTCGCCAGCTCCTCCTGGCGGCCGATGAGCAGGGGACACAGGGACTGGGCCGGCATGTACGAGCTCCACTCTCTCGATTGAGGCGGTTTGGCGGTGGTGCTGAGGGTACCGTTCGGTGCGCGTTCAGGTCGCACCCCGCGCACATTCGACGCGTCCAGGTTCTGTATGGTTTGCCGTCCGGAGGACGACAAGGAGGGACCGACATGGCGGGCAAGACAGTGCAGAGCCGGACTGACGTCCTGGTGCTGAAGGACGGTGCGGGCAACTATTTCGGCGTGCCGAAGACGGTTCTCGACACCCTGAGCTTGACTAACGATCAGATGGGCGACCTGGGCACTGCGCTGAAGGGCGCTACCGGCCCAGTTCTCGGGGCCGGTGGATGGACGCTCATCGGTTTGGGTGAGGCCCTGTATGAGGCCCCATCAGGGGTCGGGGTCGACGCCCCGGCCGCGGCCGGGGCCGGCGCCAGCCCGGGGAAGGTCATCGCGATGTTCGTAGTCAGGAGGTGACCCGCCGTACGCTCGATCATTCATCGTGCCTATCGCAAACGCGCTCGCTCGGCTTCTCGACTCAGCCACGCCGAAGCTGCACGTCGCCGGGACCCATCGTGCGTGCGCGCCGGCGACGACTGTGGCGCGACTTCGTCCGCGACTCGTCGACTACGGCATCACCCGAGTAGCCAACGTCACCGGGCTCGACCGCGTCGGCATCCCAGTCGTCATGGTGGTGCGGCCCAACGGCTGGTCTTTGTCGGTGGCGCAGGGCAAGGGACTGGACCTCGACGCCGCGCGCGCCTCGGGGATCATGGAGTCGATCGAGGCGCACTGCGCGGAGCGGGGCCGGCCGGTCATCCGAATCGTGGAGTACGCAGCGCTGGCGCGAGACGACCGCGCGGTCGACCCCGAAAACCTCCCGCTGCGCCGCCGCCCGCAGATGTCGGTTCACAACGCAATCCCATGGGCGCTCGGGTACGACCTATTTCGTGACTGTCCTGCGTGGGTGCCGTTCGAGCGCGTCCACCTCGACCTTCGCGTCCCCGACGGACCGGGAATGGGCGTGTTCGTGCAGGACTCGAACGGCCTTGCCTCGGGGAACACGCTTGCCGAGGCAGTGCTACACGGGTTGTATGAGCTGATCGAACGCGATGCCTGGGCGCTCGACGAGCGGCGGCGTCTCGGGAGCGACGCGGCGGCCGAGGTCGAGATCGGCGGCCATGACGCGTTGGTCGACGAGGCACTGCGACGATGTCGTTCGGCAGGAGTTGCGGTCACGATGCGGGAGATCACCAGCGACGTCGGTGTGCCGGTGTTCGAGGCGACGCTCGCCGACGTCGTGCCGGGGCCGCTGCCCTCACCGCCCCCGACGCGCGGGTTCGGCTGTCATCTCGACGCCGCGGTCGCGGCATTGCGCGCCATCACCGAGGCGGCGCAGGGACGGGTCACGCTGATCGCCGGCTCCCGCGACGACCTCCTCCCCGAGTACGAATCGGATCCGTTTGCGACGGCGCCGCGTCAGCAGCCACGTGCCAATGCGCCGCGATGTCTCACAACCCTAGCCGACCTCAGCACACGGACACTCGAGGGCGACCTCGCCACAGTTCTATCCTGTCTTGGCGACCGCGGCGTCGACGAGGTGGTTGTAGTCGACCTCTCCCCTGCCAACGATTCGGCCGCGGTGGCGCGCGTTGTGGTCCCAGCGCTCGAGGCGGTGCCCGAAGGCGCGCACTACCGCCCCGGCCCGCGGGCTCTTGCCGTGATGCCGTGAGCCAGCCGGTCGTCTTCCTGGGACCGACGCTCGACATCGTCGAAGCACGGGGGATCCTCGACGCCGATTACCGGCCGCCCGCTCGCTGCGGCGACGTACTCCGTGCGGTATTGCAAGGCGCGCAGCGCATCGGCATCGTCGACGGCTTCTTCCACGCGGTGCGCTCGGTGCGGCACGCAGAGATCCTGCTCGCGCTCGAGGACGGTGTCGAGGTGGTCGGCGCGGCGAGCATGGGAGCGCTCCGCGCGGCAGAGTGCGCCGCCTTCGGCATGGTCGGCATCGGCGAGGTCTTCGCCCGCTACCGGAGCGGCGAGCTGGAGCGCGACGACGCGGTGGCAGTGCTCCATGACGGGGGCGATGCGGGATACCGACCCATTAGCGACGCGCTCGTCGACATGTGCGACGCGTATGCAGCCGCTGCGAACGATGGGGTGGTCGACGGCCGGACAGCGGCATGGTTGTGCACGCGCGCCGAATCGATGCACTACACGGAGCGAACGTACCGACGCGTCGTCGCCGACGCCGTGGACGAGGGCGTCGTCGGAAGCACCCACCCGTTGCTTGAATTCCTCGCCGCCCACCGTCCGACCCTCAAGCAGCGCGACGCACGTGCGCTGCTGCGACATCTGCGGGACCCAGCCACCGTGAGGACTACGCCGACTGAAGTCGCGGTCACCTCACACACGCAAGCGCTGATCGACGAAGTGCGATCACAATGGTTTCCCTGGGGTCGTATCCTCCCCGGAACGCTCCGTGCGGCCAGCGCATCTGCTTCGGAATCGGCGCAGACAACCCTTGTAGGAGCGAAACGCGCAGACTAGATTGGTGGGCCGCTGACAGGCAGACGTCTCCCCTCGACCCATGACCCGACTAGAGCCAACCTTCTGATAGGACCATAGGAGGCCGGCACATGGACGCCGCTGATCTGAAGTCGATTCCACTGTTCGACTCGCTGAGCGCAAAGGAGCGTGACGCGATCGCCAGCTGGATGGACGTCGTCGACCTGCCGGTGGGCAAGCGACTGACCGACCAGGGCGTCCTGGCCTATGAGTTCCTGGTCATCAAGCAGGGCACCGCCGAGGTCCTCCAGGACGGCCGCCGTGTCCGTGACCTGGGGCCGGGAGACCACGTCGGCGAGATCGGGCTGCTGCAGGATGACCGGAGACGCACTGCGGACGTGGTCACCACATCACCAATGCAGGCCATCGTCATGGCTGGACCACAGTTCCGCGCCATGATGAGAGATATGCCCACCGTCGCAGAACGCATCCGCGAGACGATTCGCAGCCGGCTGGGACAGCAAGCCTGACCTTCGGAAGCCGAGGAGGCCGTCCTCGACGCCCTCGGCGATCGCACCAGGCGCCTGATCCTGCAGCGCCTGCGCAACGGGCCCAAGCCGGTCGTCGACATCAGATCTCGCGGAGCGACCTGAGCGACGGTGACCGGTGTGACCCCGTCACCCGCAATTCCTACCAGCCGCGGAAATGAGCCTGCCTGAGGTCGACACGGTCACCTCGCATCGGAACCTGCTCCCTGAGGAGTAGCGCGCGCTGCCGCGATCCCATGGGCAGCGAACCGTCGGCGCGGACCACTCGGTGCCAGGGCAGACCCTCGTGGGTGGTGGCCAGGACCCGGCCAACTGCCCGCGGCGCGCGAGGATCGATCTGCCCGTACGTGCTGACGTAACCTTCGGGGATCGTCCGTATTCGCGCGATGATCTCCAACGTCTTGGAAGTGGGCTCCGCAGCGTTGCGCCGCGCGGCGCCCGTTGTGGGCAGAGCGGATTCGGACCCCTTCGGGGTGCGGCCTGTCCGTTTCGTCACACGCAAGCACGCCCGAGCCTAGCCGATTGCGCTGGAAGACCTGGCTCGATTCACTTCCCGGCACACGGCGCAAGACTGCCCAGCCCGCTTTCGTTCTCCTCATGGGGCCACCGCTTCACCGTTCGCCTGGCGAGCTGCCTGCCCTTCGCCTCGCCAGGGCCACCCGGTGGGCCTTCAGCAGCCATGGCGACGACAACTCCACGATCCGAGACCCGACCGGGCATCGCCCGTCAGATCCGCGATGGGCTCGCGCCCATTCTCGGCGCGTCGAATGCAACCCTCCGCGCGCTGTATACGCGAATCGCTTTGCTCACTCGACTCGCGTTCGCCGTTGTGCTCGCACTCGTCGGCGTCCGCATCCTGTTCAAGGTGACCGGCGCGAACGAGACCGCGAGCTTCGTGCGCTTCGTCTATCGCGTCAGCGGAGTGGTGGTTGAGCCGTTCCACTCGATCTTCGCGGATCGGACCGTGAACCAGCATCCCTTCGAGATCAGCTCACTCGTGGCCATCGGCGTCTGGGCTGCTGCAGGGTTCGTCTTCGTCCGCGTCGTTCGCATCCTGGTCGCCGCGGGGAAGTAGCGAGCGCGGTGCCGTGGGGTCACCGCCAGGGCAGCCCGACCCCGCCCAAGGGGCTGAGGAGGAGCATCATGAGTGTCGTGCCGACCATGCGCGCCACCGTGCTCGCGCTGGCCGCGGTTTCTGTCGTGGGACTCCCAGGATGCGGCAGCGCCACGTCGACCACGGTCACGTCGGCTTCTGGTCGCACCAACCTCGGCACTCATGTTCCCGCGGCGAACGACCTGGTCGCTTACGGCTCGCTCACCACAACGACGCCCCAAGGATGGACCGAGACGGTGAGCCGTACGGCTGATGGACAGTTGACGGTCCACCTGACAGTGACTGGTCCCATCAATGTGCTCGGCGGCTGCCTGCCCGAACTCACGGTGTGGCTTGTCGACTCGCTGGGCAATCGGTTGCCCAGCTCCACGGCGTCAGGTGTGCGCTGTTTCGCCGTGGCCGAGGAGTCCATCCCGAGTGGCACACACCGAACCTTCACGGCGCAGGTGCAGGGACCTGCGTCAGATGTCGTCGAGGTGCACGCCGCAGTGAACATCGCGGGTGGTAGCCAACTCGCCCTACCCCCGATCACTGTCGTGGTCTGACTCGCAGCTCCGTCCATCCCGCGCCGTCACTCAGCGCAGCACGGCGAAGACGACGACGTTGTGCGTGTACTGATGCGCTGATCGGTCCCACGTCCCCGCGCAGGTGATGAGGCGCAGCTGCGGGTCCGCGGTGGCCCCGTACACCGCATCCGTCGGAAACTGCGCACTCGGGTAGTCGCCGACTGCGGTGACGCGGAATGCGAGCATCGAGCCGTCATCCCTGGTGACGGCGATCGGGTCACCGCGTCGCAGCGTCGCCAGCCCCCAGAAGATGGCCGGTCCGGTGGCCGAGTCGAGGTGCCCGACGATCACCGCCGGACCGGTCGTCCCCGGTGCCGGGCCTCCCGTGTACCACGCCGGCTGGTTCCACTCCAGCGGCACGTCGATGCTGCCGTCGGAGCGCAGCGCCACCCGGCCCAGGGTCGCGTCGATGCCCAGCCTGGGGATCTGCAGACGAACCGGGGCAAGTGCGAGAAGCGATCCCGATGCGGTCGCAGGCGGGCCGGGTGCGCCGTCGGGTCCGCGGAGCAGCGGGGCGACAACGGGAATGGTTTGCGCGCCCGACGACGCCGGAGACGCGCGAGGCGTGGCGGTGCTCGCCACCGGGCCCGCCCTGGCCTGTCCCGGCCGCACGCCATCCGCGACGGACGTCATTACCGCGCCGGCCGCGATGGCGGCGAGGAGGAGAGCCGCGGCGGACAGCGGCGGTCCGGGACGCGTCATGTGCTCGCCTCGATCAGCTGTGACAGTCGCGGCGCCGACGCACGTCGATCACCAACCATGTCAGCGCCGTGAGCAGGACCGGAAGCAGCCAGAGGGAGGTCGCGCCTGGGATCGACGTCGTGGGCTCGGCCGTGCCTCCGCCACCCGTCTTCGCACCTCCTGTCGGCACCACCGCGGCTGCGCTGGCATCGAGGATGGGCAGGAGTTCGACCGGCTGGTTGACGCCGCCGACACCGGCGAACGAGTCCACCGTGCCACCCTTGGCGGCAACGCCGTTGGCCGTGAACAGGACGTTGCTGGTACCGGTGGCCCGCAGCTCGAGGCTGTACGTGCCGCTCGGCAGCGCCGTGTACTGCGACGCCTGCAGGAAGGAGATGTTGGTGAAGATGACGGGGCCGCCCTTGACGGCGACGTCGACGCCGGGCACGTCCGGGGCCATGTGGACGAACCGCGCTAGCACCTGTCCCGCCGCCGGCGTGGCGAACCGGTCGGCGAAGACCGTCGACTGCAGGTGGCCGAAACGTCCACCGATGGCGACGGTGTAGAACGCAGCATCGGAGAAGTTCTGCGACACCTCGGTCAGTGGTGTCGACGACGCGGCGGCGCCCGCCTGGCGGACCGAGAGGGTGTGAGTCCCCTGGCCGACGGGTAGATACGTGGACACAGTCTTGTAGCCGATGTTCGACAGCGTGGCCACGCCATCGACGTAGATGTCGGCGTTGGACGCGTCCGGCGACAGGTAGGCGACTCGAATCGACGCCTGCACCGCTGCTCGTGCGGGCCAGGCACCTGCCGCAGCCCACACCGTCACGCCCATCGCCACCGCCATCACGGCTGTCGTCCGCACTCGCATCACGTGGTCTCCTTGCTCAGGTCTGGGTTCGCCGCGTGTCGGCGGCGTACTGCTCGAGCAGCGCTCCCAGACCGCCTTCTCCTCCTGGGTCCCATGCCGAGTCCTTGCCTTCGAGCACGATGACGTTGGCTCGAAGAGGACGTCTCAGTCGTCGTCTCGCCTTGCCCTCCATGCGATGCACCAACGCGTGCGCGTGGTCCTGGGCAACACCGGTCAACATCACCAGCACCTCGTCGCGGCCGACCGATTCGTTGTGTCGGCTGTCGATGACGACGGCGCTCTCGTGCATCGAGGACAGGGCGGACGCGACGACTGACTTCAACCCGGCGCCATTGGACCGACGTCCGTGGTTTGTCGCCGGCTCCGTGCTGAGCAGGACGAAGGTGGCCACCTGGGCGTCCTTGCCGGCCCGACGCCGTGAGCGGAAAGCGATCAGCCGTCGGACCACCGCGACCGCTGGAACGGTGGCCAGGATGGCGGCACCACCGAGGACCACCGCCTGCCACACGGAGCCCGCCGCTGCGCGAAGTTCGGAGACCCCCGGCAGCGCGGCCCCGCCATTGAAGTCGACCGTGAAGGGCTGCGTCGCAGTGGCCGACTCGGCGATGGCGAACGCACCCGCGCAGAGAAGCGCGCCCAGCGTCCCGGTGGCGAGCCCGAAGGTCGCGGTCACGACGATGACGAGCGCGATTGCCGGCAGTAGAACGGCGAGGGAGACCGGCTCCCGCGCCGTGTCCCCGACAGCCGCGACCGACGCCAGGGCGCCGACGGCCAGCACCAGAACAACCAGCGTCGCGCGCGCGTCGCCAGTATCCCGACGGCGCACGAGCCGCAGCGCGATGAGCCCGAGCAATGCGGCGAGCACGAGCAGCGGAAGCAGGCGTACCGCTCGCACGGCAGGCTGATCCTGTACTGCGCCGATGCTCGGAGTGACCGAGGCTGTGCGCGCAACTCCGGCGGCAGTGACCACCGCGAAGGCGCCGCGCAGACCCTGATCGGCAAGCGCTGCTCCTGCCACCGGCAACACGCTGGGATCACCTCCGAGCCAGAGCATGACGCCGCCATCGAGCATGGTTGTGTCGGCGATCCAGGCTGCGTTGCGGTCGGATGGCACGGGGGGCGGCGCGTACGTGGTCGTGGCGAAGGCGCCGGTGCGCCACCGGAGTGACAGTCCGGCCGGATCACCGATGACC
>DASZGL010000030.1:0-13561 GCA_035938875.1 Candidatus Dormiibacterota bacterium | reverse complement strand
CGCCTTCCGACCATCATCCAGCAGGTGCTGCGCTTGTCGACATGGTCTCGGTGACCGTCGACACCGCCGAGCCATTTGCTGTCGAGGCGACGACGCGACCGGCAACGGTCGTGCTCGTCGACATCTGGCGGCGTTGAGAGTCGTCCAGCAACCGGCAGCGCGCCTCACTACCCCTGGACGACGCCCACGAAGCTTCCCACGAAACCCAGGTCGTGCAGAGCATCGGGCGAGTCGGCGTGGACCAAGGCCATCTCTCCCTGCTGCTGTCCCACGCCGCTGACCGTGATTCCCACCAGCGTGTTGGCGTCGAGAAACCCCTGGGGAATGAAGCTGGCGGGCAGGTTGACCGTCTTGCCCCCGACCGACTCCAGCACGGTGGTGCCGCCGTCGACGGTGCGCACCGCCGCGCTGTTGCCGTCGGGCGCAAGCGCCAGGTAGACGATGAATCCCTTGGTGCTCCCCGACCACTTCACCGTCCCGTCGGCGGCGCGCACGCTGAGCGACGGCGTCGCCTGGGCGTTGTTGCACGCCACGGTACCGTCGTGCAGCGCGGCAAAGGCGTCGCATCCCGCACCGCCGAGGACCGCACCCGGCAGGCCGGTGGTGTCCATGCGATGCACATCGCCGAACCAGAAGCGATCACCGATCAGGTCCTGCGTGCCGGTGACCTGGTCGGTGCTCATCAGCGGACCCGAGTCGATCCACCCGGCGACCATCGGCACGTGGTTGATGGCGTTGTTGTCCTGCGGCCTCTCTTCGTGCCGGACGGTTGCGGCAGCGCCGCCATAGTCGGCCCGCTGGAAGTCGACCTTATAGGGCGCCCCCGGCGTGAAGGGGTTGCAGAACGGGTCGCTGCACGGCGGCCCGAGCGGCGGAAAGGTGAAGGCACTAGCCACCAGGTGCTGCCCGTCGGGGCCCACCGCAAAGGAGAATTCCGACTGACCGCTGAGGATCGAGAAGGTGGTAACCGTGGTCGGTGCCGCGCCGACGCTGAGGCGGCGCACTGTACCGTGGCCGTCGACGTAGTACACCGCACCGGCGGCGGTGCGTGCCTCGGGCACGAGGACTGGAGCGGCGTTGCCGATCACCGGACGCGAGCGCACGTCGAAGGTCGCCTTGGCACGCGCCACGCCATCCGTACCAACGATGGCGACGGTGTCGTCGAGGAGAGGGAACGTGCCGTGACCGCCGTGGGCCTCGAGAACGGCGAAGAGCAGCTCCGGCTTGGGCGTTGCCGACATCGGAGCCGGCGACGGCGTGGTGCTCGAGGGTGGCTGTGACACGTTGCCGGTGGCGATGGTGTCCGACGAACCGCCGCAACCTGCGACCGCACCGAGCACCACGGCCGCGCACAGCGCCGCGGTGATTCCTCCGCCTGGCGTTCTGTCCCCCGTCGTCAGCTCCTGGCGTCGGGGCCGAGCTGACGCCGGAACAGCGCCAGCGTTCGATCCCAGGCCAGCTGCGCGGCTTCGGCGTTGTGCGCCTCGGGACGGGTGTCGTTGAAGAAGGCGTGGTCGCAGCCCGCGTAAAAGTGGAATTCGACCTCCTTGCCGGCGTCACGAATCTGCTCCTCGAGCTCGCTGGCCGCGGCGACGGTGGTGTAGGGGTCGCTGTCGCCGAAGTGGCCGAGGACCGGACCGTTGATTCGACTCAGGTCGGGTTGGAAGTCAGTCCACGGAGAGGGGAAAACGCCGTAGTAGATGACGCACGCCTTGACCTCAGGTCGGAGCGTTGCCAGGAGCAGCGCGAGTCCACCGCCCATGCAAAACCCCACCGTGCCAACCGCGTCGCCGCTCGCCCGGCCACTGCTCAGCAGCCAGGACACCGCCGCGCTCATGTCGCGCCCGGCATCGGCCATGCGCAGGGCCATCAGCTTCTTGCCGGCCTCGTCGGGCTCGGTGGTGGAGTCGCCGTGGTAGAGGTCGACGGCGAGGGCGCTGAAGCCCTCCCTTGACAACCGGTCGGCGACGTCCTTGATGTGGGCCACCAGCCCCCAGTACTCCTGGATGACCATCACCCCGGGTCCCGGGCCGCTGGCCGGCGTGGCGAGGTAGCCGGAGGTGGTCTGGCCGTTGCTGGGGAACTCGACCATCTCGCCCAAGGCAGATCCTCCCGGTGGTGACGGAACGCGGCGCGCGGCGCAGCTTAGTCTGCGATCGCCGGTTTTGGTGTGACGATCAGCCGCGCAGCGCCGCGAGCACCTCCCCCGCATGCCCGGCGGGCTTGACGCCCTCCCAGACTCGCTCGATGACGCCGTCGGCGCCGATCAGAAACGTGGTCCTGAAGATCCCCATGTACTTGTTGCCGTTGAACTCCCGCTCACCGTAGACACCGTAGGCGTTGAGCGCCTCGCGCTCGGTGTCGGCGACCAGCCTGAAGGGGATGCCGAGCTTCTCGATCCACGCGTCATGGGATGCCACGTCGTCGTCGCTGACGCCGACGATGACGGCACCGGCATTCTCGAAGTCCTGGGATTCGTCACGGAATCCCTGTGCTTCGATGGTTCAACCAGGGGTGTCGTCCTTGGGGTAGAACCAGAGCACCACGCGCTTGCCCCGCAGCTGGCTGAGCCGGAGCCGGCCGCCGCCGTTGGTGGGCAGATCGAAGTCGGGCGCCGCTGTGCCCGCCTGGGGGATGGCCATCGATGTTTCCTCCTGCAGTGCTCGCCGTCGACTCAGGATGCAGCCGCGGCGTGCTCCTTGCGAAACGCGTCGATCAGCGGCTGGGCGATATTGGGCGGGACCTCGTCATAGTGGGAGAACTCCATGCTGTAGCGCCCCCTTCCCTGGGTTGCGGCGCGCAGGTCGATGGGGAAGGTGAACATCTCCGCCTGGGGCACCTGGGCGGTCACCTCGCTGCGACCGTCGCCGGTCGGGTTCATACCGGCGACGCGGCCGCGGCGGCTGTTGAGGATGCCGATGACATCGCCCATCAGCCGCTCCGGCACCAGCACCCTCACGTTCATGACAGGTTCGAGCAGAACTGGGTGGGCGTCCTGCACCGCCTTGCGCATGGCCATCGACCCGGCGATCTGAAAGGCGATGTCCTTGCCGTCGACGGGGTGGGTCGAGCCGTCGACCAGCCTGACCTTGACGTCGACGATGGGATACCCGGCGACCGCACCTTGCTCCATGGTCTGCTTGACACCCTTCTCCACCGAGGGACGGAACTGGTGGGGGATGGAGCCGCCGAAGATCTTGTCCTCCCACTCGTAGCCGGCGCCGCGAGGCAGCGGCTCGATCTCGATGGTGCAGTCACCGTAGAGGCCGGCGCCGCCCGACTGCTTCTTGTAGCGGTTCTGCACCCTGGCTGTGCCGGTGATGGTCTCGCGGTAGGCGACGCGCGGAGTCGAGAGGCCCGCGTCGACACCGAACTTGCGCTTGATCCGCTCCACGGTGACGTCGAGGTGGGTGTCTCCCAGACCGTGGGCGACGATCTCGTTGGTCACCGGATCACGCTCCACGCGGAAGGTGAGATCCTCTTCCGACTGACGCTGCAGCGCCGCGCTGATCTTGTCCTCGTCGCCCTTGCTGCGCGCGGTGATCGCCATCGCGTATGCCGCCGGCGGGTAGGGCAGTGGGGGCATGCGGACCTGCGCATCCTTGGCGCACAGGGTGTCCCCGGTCGCGCTCACCGCCAGCTTGGTGACGGCGCCGATGTCACCGGCGACGACCTCCGTCGCGGGGACGATCTTGTTGCCCATCGGCTGGCCGAACTGCGCCAGCCGCTCCTCCTGTCCCTTGTCGGCGTTGAAGGGGTGGGTGTCGGGTCGCATGCCGCCGCGGAGCACCTTGAAATAGCTGATCTTGCCGAAGGGATCGGCGGTGGTCTTGAAGATGTGCGCGACCAGCTTGCCCGCCGGGTCGGCCTCGATCTCAACCTCGTTTCCCTTGGCGTCGAGCCCGGTGTGGCGCCGCTCCGGCGGCGCAGGGAGGTAGCGGCTGATGCAATCGAGAACCACTGAGGCGCCCTTCTGCAGCAGTGCAGCAGCCGGGATGATCGGCACCAGCGTCCCCTTGAGCGCGGCGCTGTGCAGCGCGCCGCGCACCTCCTCATCGCTCAGCTCGGTGCCTTCGAGGTACTTCTCGAGCAGGGCGTCATCGCTCTCCGCCGCGGCGTCGACAAGCGCCGAGTGCGCTCGTTCGACCTCAGCGCGGATGTCGGCCGGGAGCTCGGTCTCGACGGTGCCTCCCTTGCCGTCGAAGGTGTAGGCGCGATCGTCGACAAGGTCGACGACACCGGTGAATTGCTCCGCCGCGCCGATGGGAACAGCGATGGCAATGGCCTTGCGCCCCAGCGACTCGCGAATCGCGTCGACGGTCACCTCGTAGGTGGCGTTCTCCTTGTCCATTCGGTTGACGACGATCAAGGCAGGAACACCGGAGGCCGCGATGCGCTCCCAGGCCATCTCCGCACCAACCGGGACCGAGCCACCGGCACTGAGCACCAGGAGTGCGCCATCGGCGGCGGCCAGCGCCTGCACCACCTCTCCGGCGAAATCGGGAAATCCCGGCGTGTCGATCAGGTTGACGCGCACATCCTGCCAGTCACAGTGCGCGATCGCCGCGGTGATGCTGATCGATCGCCGCGCCTCCTCGGGCTCGGCGTCGAGGATCGATGTGCCCTGGTCAGTCGATCCCAGCCGCGGCGTCGCCCCCGCGGTGTGCAGCAGCGCCTCACACAACGTCGTCTTGCCGTCGTGGCTGTGTCCCAGCACGGCCACGTTGCGGATGCGGTCTGGTGTGGGCGTCGGCATACGCAGGATCTCCCCCGATGGCTGCAGGTCGCGGCGCGGTAGGGCGCCAATGGTAGCCACTACATTGGTGGCGCTCTCATGCTGCACAGCCGCCCGGTCGTCCTGGCTGCACTGCTCGCGGCGGTGATCGTCTCCTGTGGTTCGGCCAACCAGGGCAGCGCGGCATGCACACCGTCGCCGACGCTGCCCTCACTGCCACCAGCGATCTCCAGCGCCGGGTCGGTGAGCGTTGTCGCCGACCACGACCGCGTCGCGCCCGGCTCCTCTGTGTCCTTCACCGTGACCGTCGCCGGGCCGCTGCACTTCACCGCAGCGTGCGCCGGGCCGGTCCAGCTCATCGTCTCCGACCAGGCCGGCCTTCACGTCTTCGCCGAGTCCCCGCCGGCGCCGCATGGCGAGCCCTGCGACGCGGTGAGCCTTGACGCTGGTCAGAAGGCGCGGTACACGCTGAGCTGGCAGACCGACAGCAGCCTGCCTCCGGGCGGCTACCTGGCGACCCTCACCGCCGGCGACCAGCCAGCCGTTTCCGCGCAGGTGACCGTCGGCGGTCAGCAGAGCGGCGCAACGCCGGCGTGCCAGTGACAGGACACTAGCCAGGCGCGACGGCCCCTGCCGGTCGCTCGGCGACGACCAGCAGCGTCTCGGAGAGGCCGGTCGCGGGGTGCCGCGACCAGCCATCGTAGACGCGGTGGATGCGCAGGCCGGCACGGGCGAAGAACGCGCCGACCTCCTCGAGCCGGAGCATGCTGCCGGTGGTCTGGCGGACGGTGACGCTGCCGTCGTCGAGCACGGCGATCTCGCGCAGCACGTACACGCGGCGTCGATCGTCCCAGGTGGTGTCGGTGAGCAACAGGTGAGGGCGGTCGGCGAACAAGGAGAAGGGCGCCACCTCCCAGGTGCTGAGCCGGCCTCGCGGGTGCTCGGGCCGGACCCGGAGCTCGGCGAGCAGCCGACCGCGGGGGCGCAGCGCTGCGCAGAGTCGGCGCAGAACCTCGAGCTGGGTGCGCCGGGGGAAGCCCTCGAGGACGAAGTAGATGAGCAGCGCGGCGTCGAACTCGTGCTGGGCGTTCAGGGCACGGAGGTCGACACGGCGGAAGACCGCCCCGGACGCTGCCTTGCGGGCCAGTCGCCGCGCGTGACGCAGCGCCGCGTCGTTGTTGTCGATGCCGACGACGGCGTAGCCCGACGCCGCCAGCGGAACCGAGTAGAGGCCGGGCCCGCAGCCCGCGTCGAGGATGTCGGCAGGTGGTCGCGGCAGCAGCCGGCGCAGCCGGGTCAGGTGCTTCTCGATGATCGCGGCGCGACGGCTGGCGCCGTCGTGCTCCTGGTCGAGATGTTCGCGGAGCAGTCTCCTGCCCACGGCGGGATCACCCCAGTCCAGCTCGGCATCGGGGTCGAAGGGGCGGGGCCAGTCGGGGACACGCGAGGGGCGCACCCGGGTCATGCGCAGCGCAGGGTAGAGCGCCCGCATCAGCCTCCACCGGCTTGCGGCGTGCCCGGCGTGAGTGAAGCGCGCCGGCCGGTATGCTTGCCCACCAACCGCCAGACGTCGCAACGGAGTCCCCCATGCGCAGCTGCAACACCCGGGCCGTCGTCGAGAACGCAGTCGCCGAGTGGCGGTTGCTGGCTCACCCCTTCTACCTCCGCTGGTCGGCCGGGCAGCTTTCCACCGACGAGCTACGCGACTACGCAGCCCAATACCGGCATATCGAGGCGGCCATCCCACGACTGCTCACCCAGGCCGCGGCGCAATGCGCCAGCGCAGGAGCACGGACCCGCGTCGAGCAGACCCTCGACGACGAGCTCGGTGACGCCCAACGACCCAGCCACATCGCCCTTTTCGAGGACTTCGCCTCTGCACTTGGCGCGTCGCCGGCCCCGGCCGCGCCGGCGACGCTGGCGCTGCTCGCGACTCTCGACGAGCTGGTCGCCCACGGCGCCGTCGACGGCTTGAGCAGCCTCGCCGCCTACGAGGTGCAGTCACCGGGGATCAGCGCGAGCAAGGCCGACGGACTGCGCCGGCACCATGGATTCGACGGTCCTGGGGTCGCCTTCTGGGACGAGCACGCGGGGGCCGATGTCGCCCACGCCGATTGGACGGTCGAGGCACTCGACCTGCTCGACGCTGACGCCGGCGCGGTCGCCGCCGCCGCTTGCGCCTCGGCGCGCGCCTGGTGGGCGTTTCTCGACGAGCGTGAAGCAGCCGCGCCTGCCCGCTGAGGTCGGGCGCCGGGCGGCCCATCGATGACCAGCTCGCTGACCACCTTCGTCGAGGACCACGGGCTTGCCGCCGTCTTTTTGCTCATGGCCCTGGAGAGCTGCGGCATCCCCATCCCCAGTGAGGTGATCATGCCGGTGGCCGGCGCCGTCGCCGCCGGAGCGCTCGGCGCCTCGGCGCACCTGAGCCTCACCGCGGCCATCTTCGCCGGAGCGCTGGGCAACCTCGCCGGTTCACTGGTCGCCTACGGGCTCGCAGCACGCCTGGGCGAGCCGCTGCTGCTCGGCCCTGGGCGCTACGTCGGCATCTCCCGGTCGCACGTCGAGCTCGCCGACCGGCTGTTCGCCCGGCGCGGGCTGCTCATCGTGTTCCTGGGCCGGATGGTGCCGGTGGTGCGCACCTACGTCTCCTTCCCCGCGGGCATGGCACGCGTCGAGCTGCTCCGCTTCTCGGTGCTCACCTTCCTCGGCGCGCTGCCCTGGAGCGCCGGGCTGGCGATCGCGGGATACGAGGTTGGTGCCAACTATGACCGCATCTCGGGACCGGTGGAGAAGGCGGCGATCGTGGTCGCGGTGGTGGTGGTGATCGCCGTCGTGGCCTGGTTCATCCGCGGTCGGGCTGCGGCGCAGCGCGGCGGGGCCTGAGCGCGAGCGGCGCCGTCGGGAAATCCGGCGATCAGACCAGCGGGATCACCTCGACGATCGCCCCCGCCTCGACACCGGCCCCGGCCGCGGGCAGGGCGACCAGGCAGTCGGCGAGCACCATCGAGCGCATGATCCCCGAGCCCTGAGGACCGGTCAGGCGCACGCCGGCCAAGGCGCCATCCCCCGCCGGCTCGAGGACGCCGCGGTGGAACGTTTCCAGCCCTTCGGGCTTGGGCATCGCCTCGAGCGCCATCGCCGAGAAGCGCTGGCGGTGGGGCTCGGCGGCACCCTGGAGGGCGAGGATCGCCGGGCGGGCGAAGAGCTCGAAGGTCACCTGGCTGCTCACCGGGTTGCCGGGGAGGCCGAGGAAGGGGACGCCGCGCACCCGGCCGACCGCCAGCGGCTTGCCGGGGCGCATGGCGACGCGCCAGAAGTCGAGCGCGCCCATCTCCGAGACCACGTCGCGGACGTGGTCGTGATCTCCCATGCTCACCCCAGCGGTGCTGACGATGAGGTCACAGCGAGCCGCCTCCTCGAGGCGGGCGCGCAGGTCGACCATGTCGTCGCGGGCGATGCCCGCTCGCATGGGTTCGCCTCCCGCCTCGCGCACGGCGGCGGCCACGGCGACGCCGTTGCTGTCGACCACCTGTCCGGGCCCCGGCTCGCGGTCGGGCTCGACCAGCTCGTCCCCGGTGCTCAACACGGCGACGCGGGGCCGCCGGTAGACCTCGACGTGCGGGTGGCCCAGGGCCGCGCAGGCCGCCAGGTCGGCGGAGCGCAGTCGCCGGCCGGCAGCGAGCACCTCGTCTCCGGGGCGCATGTCCTCCCCAGCGCGGCGGACGTTCTCGCCATATTTGACAGCAACATTGATGCCGACTCGCTCGCGACCGCTGTTGGTGTCCTCGTAGCGGACCACGCTGTCGGCGCCCCTGGGCAGCGGCGCCCCGGTCATAATGCGCATCGCCTCCCCGCGCCTCAAGGCTCGCGTGGGCATGCTCCCGGCGCGCGACTCGCCGGCGACCGGCATGTCGACGGGCGCGTCGGCCGCGGCTGTGCCCACATCGCTCGAATGCACCGCGTAGCCGTCCATCGCCGAGTTGTCGAACGAGGGCACGGTGCGCCGGCTGACGATGGCCACGGCGAGCACGCGACCCAGCGCTTCGGCGAGCGGCACGCGCTCGGTGCGCAAGGGACGCAGGTCGGCGAGGATGCGCTGCTGCGCCCCGGACACCGACTCCACCGTCAGCCCACCGGCGCCGGCACGCCGAGTTCCACGGCGTACCTGGCGCGCGTGGTCGCATAGACGGCGCGCAGCGCCGGCGTCGGCACACCGTGGCGCTCGGCGCGCCGCAGCGGATCACCGAGCAGCACCTCGAGCTCCGACGGCCGCCCCCGGCTCAGGTCCAGCCAAAGCGAGGAGCGGCCGTCGGCGTCGGTGCTGCGGATCCCCACCTCGGCGCGCTGGGGCAGGTCGTCGGGCACCTGGACGCCCTCGGCGGCGGCCACGGCGGCCACCTCGGTGGCGACGGCGACGTAGGTGGCCATGGCCTCGTCGAGCTGGCGCAGCTCGCCCACGGTGCGGCCGGTCACCGCGGTGAGCCCGCTCAGCGGCGCGAGCAGGCAGAGCTTCTCCCAGCAGATCCGCCGGCCGTCGTCCTCCGCGGTGGCGGCAACCCCGGCCGCGCTCCAGTCCTCGGCGACGGCCCGAGCCCGCGCCGCCAGCGCGGCGTCGTCGCGATCCACCGGTCCGAAGCGGTACCAGCGCGGTCCACCGATGACCCGGATGACACCGGCCTCGACGACGTCGCTGAAGATGTACACCGCGCCGCCGAGCAGCCGGCCGGCCGTGCCCTCGGCGAGGCCCGAGTCGAGCTGGACGACACCGTTCTGCAGAACCATGACCACCGCGTCGTCGGGACAGCGCCGCAGGTACGCGGGTAGCACCTCGCTCAGGCCGGGAAGGTCGGGGTGCTTGACCGCGAGCACCAACACCCGCGCTGCCGGGGCGTCGGCGAGCGCGGTGTCGACCCGCACGACGACGGCGTCGATGTCGCTTCGCTGAGGGTCACGGAGGCGAAGACCCTGCTCGGCGATCGCCTGCGCGTGGGCGCCGCGGGCGACGACACCCACCGAGCGTCCCGAGGTGGCGAGGATGGCGGCGAGGTAGCCGCCCACGCCACCGGGGCCGACGACCACGCAGTCGAACATGGAGCAGAGCATAGGTTGGACGCCGGTGGCGACGACCGGGCGGGCACGCCTATCCTGCAGCACGGACCTCGCGGCAACTGGAGCGGTCCCGCCAAAGGAGTGAAACCATGAGGGTGAACCACCCGCGCGCGGCCGTGCGCCTCGCCCTCAGCGGTGCAGTGGTGGGGCTTGGGATGGCCGCTGCGGCGTGTGGCAGCAACCCCTCGAGCTCGTCGGCGGGCCAGGTGACCGGCAACTCGTCGAGAAGCAGTTCATCGTCGTCACCCAGCTCGGTGTCGTCCTCGGCGAGCGTCGACGTCACCAATTTCGCCGGGACGTTCAACGGGACATGGAACAACACCACCTTTGGCTCCACGGGGGCGGCCAAGGCCGCGGTCACGCCAGACGCAGCACAGGGGATCGTCAAGATCGTCCTGACCCTGGGCGGCAACGTCTTCGGCGGTGCACCGCCCGCCCCTGAGACGTTCATCGCCGGCCTCAACGTCAACGGCGTACAAGGGAGCGGCACCTCGCCGACGTTCGGCCCGTGGACCTTGACCATCAGCACCGCCGGCACGCTGGATTTCACCAGCACGCCGACCGGGCGGGTGATCGGCTTCAAGGCACACGGCACCATCACGTCGAGCGGCATCAACCTCACCTACAACCTCAACCTCAGCGACGGCTCGACCGCCACGGGCACGATCACGCTGACCAAGTAGCTGACAGCGCGCCGGGCGGCATCGCGTCCTCGACGCTGCGTAGACGGCGCACCGGCGACAGCGTCACCGGCAGGGCGGCGAACGTCATGGCCACGGCGGTGACCCACAGCGTGTTGCGCAAGCCGATCACCGAGCCGAGCACACCGCCGATGAACGAGCCGATGGGGATGGTTCCCCAGACGAGAAAGCGCATCGTCGCGTTCATGCGACCTTGGATGCGCTGCGGAGTGATCGCCTGACGCAGGCTCACCTGGGTGATGTTGTACATCACGCCGGTGATCGAGCCGATGATCCCCGAGGTGATGAGCAGCGGCAACGGAAAGGAGCGCGGCGCCAGCGGTACCAAGAACCATGCGGGGACGGTGGCCCACGCGGTGAGGACGATGGTCGGACCGGTGCCAAGACGGCGGCCCACGCGCGAGGCAAGGAGCGCGCCGAGAGGCCCGCCGATGCTGCCCAGGCTGAACCAGAGCCCGATCTGCGCTGGTGACAGTCCCAGCTCGCGCACCGCGTAAAGGATGGTGACCGCGATCGCCGCGTGTCCGAAGAGGTTGATGAGCGCCGTGCACGCAGCGATGGATCGCAGCAGGCGGTTGCCCAGGACGTAACGCAGCCCCTCGACCAGCTCGCGCCGCATGCCCGACGACCGCCGAGTCTGCGACTCGATGGTCTCCCTCCCGCGGATCAGCAGCAGCGATGCCACCGACGCGATGTAACTGACAGCATCGGCTAGAACCGCGATGGGCGCGGTCACCGCGCTGACCAGGGCGCCACCGATGCCGGGGCCGGCGATCTCGGCGCTCGCCCGGGTCAGCTCGAGGCGGCTGTTGCCCTCGACCAGCTGCTCGCGGGCGACCAGCGACGGCAGGTACGACTGGTAGGCGACGTCGAAGAAGACGGTGAGCACACCGACGACGAAGCCGACGGCGTAGAGCTGTGCCATGACCAGGTGCCCGGACCAGCTGGCGAGCGGGATGCTGAGCAGCGCGAGAGTCCGGCCGACGTCGCTGGCGATGAGGATGCGTCGCCGTGCCATGCGGTCCACCCAGACACCCGCGGGCAGGCCGACGAGGATGAAGGGCAGGTATTCGAAGGTGCCGAGCAGGCCGGCCTGGAATGGCGTTGCCCCAAGGGCGACCACCGCGGTCAGCGGGATGGCGATCAGCGAGACCTGGGTGCCGACCTGGCTGACAGTCTGGCCGAACCACAGCCGCAGGAAATCGCCGTGGCGGCTCAGGCTGGGAGGCGCCGCAGCGGCGCTCACGCCGAGGTGCACTCCTCGCGTGCGGGTTCGCCGACGAGACGCCCGGAACCGCTCGAGGCCATCCTGACGGCAGGCTCGTCGACGGACTGCGGCAACAGCCCGAGCCAGGCGGGCACGTCGCGATCATGGGCGTCGGCGTGCAGCGACATGTATCGCCATATCACCTGGTCGAGGTTGGCGACAACTCTGGCTATAACGCGCGGACCGGATCGGCTCGAAGCGATCCGCTCAGCATGCATGGTCTCGACCATCTGATGAAGCAGCAGTGGGTTGTTCATCGCGGCGTCCCTCCAAGATAGGCCTGGAGCACCTCGGCGACGTGCGTAGCCGGGTCGTCGCGCAGGCTGTACTCCTTGTCCCCACCGAGCTCAACACGGACAAGACCGGCGGCGCGCAGGATCACCATGTGGTGGTGCGCCGTGGACTTGGCCAGGCCGAGGTGATCGGCAATCTGCTGCAGGGAGAGCGGCCCCGCAGCCAGGCGGTGGATGATGCGCAGCCGCTGCTCCTCACCGAGCGCCTTGCCGAGGGCGACAAGTCGCAGCGGCGGGTCCTCCGGGGCAACGGCCATGCTCTCCGCGGCCACCGGGTAGACGAAGATCTTGGTGCGGTCGTACTCGCTGATCACCACCCACGGGCGCATGACCATGTGGGGGATGAGCAGGACGCGAGCGATCCCCGGTTCCGGCTCGTAGCTCACGCCGTTGGTGGCGGTCTCGATCAGCCGGCCCGGGGTCATCGCCGCGGCCAGCGTCTGCTTGGCCCGGGCGTCTCGTTCCAGGATCGGCGCCGCGGTGGCCAGGTGCTCGCTGAGGATCTCGTCGTGCCAGCGGCGGAGCAACTCGATGACCCGCGCCTTGACCTCGTCCGGCTCCATCCGCGCGACCCGGGCCAACCCCGCGCCGCCGCACTCCTCGTCGGCCCCGATGATCGCCGCCAGCTGGCGCCTCGCCGCCGCGTCGCCGGCTGCGGTCCTGATCTGGTCGGGGCCGACGGCCGAGTCGCGCCCGCTCTGGTGGCCGCCGAGCAGCGTCGACCACAGCTCCTCAGGGTCGAGGCCCTCCAGGAGCGCCAGCAACGAAGAGACGTCGCGGACCGTCGCGGCCTGGTGCAGCTTCCCCACCAGGTCGACGAGCAGCTTGCCGGTGTCGGCGAAGCCATCGAGAAGCGCGCCGAGTTCAGGCGACGCCAACTTTCGACGCTCATCGAACCATCCCGGCCCGATCTCGAGGATCGAGCGGCTGTCGGGCGAGCTCCAGCCGAAGAGGCTGACGATCAGCTCGTACGCCGGCGAAACATCAATGTCAACGGCGAGCGCCCGCCGGCGAGCGGTGAGATCGAGAACCGGGGCGGCACTCACGGGCCGACTGCGGAATGGTGATTGTCGAACATTATGTTCGATTATCATCGAACGCGCTCGCCGACGTCAACAGCTGGCATCGTGTCCAGGATGGACGAGCCACGCCGCATCACCCTCAACGGCATCGACTTCGCCTACCTCGAGGCCGGGCCCGCCGGGGCCCCGCGGGCGCTGCTGCTTCACGGCTTCCCCGACCACGCCCCGTCCTGGCGTCACCTGCTCGCGGCGCTCGGCGACAGGGGATGGCACGCCGTCGCGCCGTGGATGCGGGGATATCACCCAACCGGTTTCGCCCCCGACGGTGGCTACCAGTCAGCCTGCCTGTCTCTCGACGCCACCGCGCTGATCGAGGCGCTGGCCCCGGACGGCACCGGCGTTGTCATCGGCCATGACTGGGGTGCGTCGGCGGC
>DASZGL010000029.1:0-61625 GCA_035938875.1 Candidatus Dormiibacterota bacterium | reverse complement strand
ACTCTCAACGCCGCCAGATGTCGACGAGCACGACCGTTGCCGGTCGCGTCGTCGCCTCGACAGCAAATGGCTCGGCGGTGTCGACGGTCACCGAGACCATGTCGACAAGCGCAGCACCTGCTGGATGATGGTCGGAAGGCGCAAGCACCAGCACGTCGCCTGACGTCGCCGCGGCATCGAGCTGCTCCGGCGTGCCCTGCAGGATCGACAGCGAGGCGAGACGCCGGCGCTCGTCGTCCTGGTTGATCGAGCCGGACACCGCACGCGACGGTGGATCGGGGCGCAGCGCGAACAGGGCGCTGATCCAGGGGAAGTCGAGGTTCGAGGAGAGCAGCATGCGGTGGCCGCCGGCGAGGTCGTGGGCCCGCCGGATCGCTTCGACATGGCCGGTGTCGAAGGTGGTGAGCGCGCGATCCGGATAGCGTGTGTACAGGTCGAACATGTAGCCGCCGGCCTCAATCGCCGCCGCCGCCGCCGCGACACCGAAGAGCAGGCGCCGCGCGGTCAGCAGCGGGAGAATCGCAGCCCAGCCGAAGACGGCGATGCCGAGCAGAAAGGGCAGCATGCCGATGGAGCGCAACGAGTGCGGCGTGCCATCGTTGGTCAACGCGGCGGGGATGGGTCCCGCGACCAGGCCCAGCAGGAGAAACGTCGGTAGCGGTTGATGTCGGCGCCGCCAGCAGATGGCGATGCCGGTGGCGATCGCGGGCAGGCTCATCACCAGCAGCATCCCGCCGTACCCGGTGTTCTGCCGCAGGTTGGCGTCACCGTGGGTGAACAGGAACCGCGGGTCGACGTAGCTGAGGTAGTTGCGCACGAAGCGGGCGACGACGGCGACGGGACCGGGTTGGTCAGACCAGATGCTCAACCCGGCGAAGCGATGGAAGATGGCGTCGGGATTGCTGATCGCGTATGCGCCCAGGGCGAGGTACGCGACCAGCACGGGCACCAGCAGAGGCGCAGCACGGCGCCATGAGCGCAGCCGTCGGTCGGCGAGGAGTAGAGCCGCGACCAACAGCGCGACGAGCAGGCGGCCGATGGTGTAGGCGTAGACGGCTGCGCCCAGGGCGATTCCCGCGGCCAGAGCCCAACGGGGTGGCAGCGGCTCGACGTCGAGATGCGCCACGCACCACAGCGCTGCGGCGAGGCACACCACCAGCGTGGACACTTCGAGGCCGACGCGCGCGTCGATCACCGCCCACGGCGTCAGCGCCACCGTGAGCAGCGTTGCCATGGCCGCCGGCCGCGATCCACTCAGGCGATGGGCGAAGAGGGTGATCAGCAGACACGTCGCCAATCCACAGAGGGCTGCCGGCAGTCGTTCAGTGGCCGGTGTCAGCGGCAGCACCCAGGTGAAGGGAGCGAGCAGGTAGATGTACAGCGGGTTCTTGTACTCGCCCTCGGCGCGAAAGAAGAGGGGGAACGACCTGCCCCATTCGTCGACACCGTGGTGGGCGATCGCCCACGCGTTGTAGCCGATCGACGCTTCGTCGAAATGCAGTCCCGGCGGTGCCGTCGCCAGCCCGCCGAGGTGGAGGGCGACGACTCCGGCACCCACCGCGGCGAATCCGAGCGCCCACAGGTGACGCCGCAGCGGTGCCATCCCGCGGCACCGTAGCAGAGACCGAGCGCGCTAGGCGGCGGCTCTGACCTCGTCGACGATCACCCTGGCGCGCCTGCTGGGGACAAGGGTGACGGCTCGCCGCTTGACCCGCTCGCCGCGAGGCGAGCCCGTGCGCAGGCGAGTTCTTGCCAGGATCGTGGGAATCACGGTGCGCATCTCATAGTGAGCGAAGCTGGCGCCGAGGCAGCGCCGGATGCCGCCGCCGAAGGGGATCCAGCTGTACGTCTCGGTCGCCTTGTCGACGAACCGCTCCGGCCTGAAGGATTCGGGGTCGTCATAGGTGGGCTGGTGGCGATGGGTGAGCACGATGTTGCAACCGACGATTGTGCCTGCGGGCAACCTGTGGCCGGCCACCTCGAGTGGATCGAGAAGATGGCGCACCACCACGGGGACGACAGGACGAAGGCGCATTGTCTCCTTGATCGCGGCGTCGAGGTACTCGGTCCTATCGTGCGCCAGCTCGTCCTCGAGGCGGCGCATGGCCGCGGGGTGGCGCAGCATGAGTTCGAAGAACCAGGCCAGCGATGTGGCCGTCGTCTCGTGTCCGGCGGCGAGCAGTGTCATGAGCTCGTCGCGCAATTCCTGGTCGGTCATCGGCTGGCCCTGCTCGTCCCGCGCCTGGAGGAGCAACGACAGGATGTCGTCGCGTTCCGCCAGGTCGGTGCGGGCGCGGCGCCTGGCGATCTCGTCGTAGAGGACGCTGTCGACCTGCGCCTTGAGCGCCATCAGCCTGGCGAAGGTGCCGACGGGCCGGCCGGCGCGGTCGCTGCGTCGCATCGAGGGGATGAGTGTCAGCGGCGACGAACCGGCGTCGAGCAGGCGGCGCAGCTTGTCGCGCAGCTCGATGAGGCGCTCGCCGTCGTCGAGCCCGAACACCGTGCGCAGGATGACCTCGAGGGTGATGCGCTGCATGCGCGGCTCCAGCTGCATCGTCTCACCGGCGCGCCAGGTGGCGATCTCGCGCTCGGTGATCGCTGTCATCACCGCGCCGTAGCGCTGCATGCGTTCGCCGTGGAACGACGGCAGCATCAGCTTGCGCTGGCGGATGTGCTCGGGTCCGTCGAGAAGCAGCACCGACCGCGTCCCCAGCAAAGGCTCGAGGATGACGTTCGCCTCGCCGGCGCGAAGCCGATCGGGGTTGCCGGTGAACACCGTCTTCACTGCCGCGGGGTCGCAGACGTTGATGATGCCGCCGTTTGCCAGGGGCAGCTTGACGCGGAAGATCTCGCCGTGGCGGCGACGGCACCAGCGCATGAAGGGCAGCGGCATCAGGATCCACAGCGCGGTCTGCACCGGCATCGGCAGCCACGGGCCGGGAACCCCGGCCGAGGCCGCATCGGCGCGGGCAAGGGTCGCAGGAGCTGGGGAGCTCGACATCGCAGGGAGATCATGCCCCAGCGTGCCGCGGCGGCAGCGAGCACTTGTACCGCGATGTCGTACTCAGAGCCTCCCGGACGCAGTACTCAGGCGCCTACGATCGCCTCGATGTCCCCGGCTCGCACCGCCCCCCTGGTCGCCCGCGAACAGACACTCCAGGAGCTCTGGCTCCAGGTCGCGGCCAGCGCCGCGCAGGGGATGCGCGCCGCGGTGGTCCGCGGTCCCGCGGGCAGCGGCAAGACGCGGGTCCTCGACGCCTTCGCCGAGCGCGCCAGGGGGGCCGGCGCCAGCGTGCTGGCAGGGCGCTCGCCGGCGCTCGGCGGCCACGCCTACGCCGCGCTCGCCGACGCGCTGGGGGCCTACGTCCGCAGCAGCGCGCCGGCCGCCGGGCAGATCCGCCGTGCCGGCGACGCCCTGGTGGCGCTGGTCCCGGCACTGGCGGCGGCCGACGACGGCCCCGCCGACCGGCGCATCCTGCCCGACGCCATGGCCGTGGTCCAGGCTGCGTACCGCCTGGTGCGGCTGATCACCGAACGTCGCCCGCTGGTGCTCATCCTCGACGACGGCCACCTTGCCGACGCCGACACCTGCGAGGCTCTGGCCGCGCTGCAGCGCCATGCGGCGGACCTGCCCTGGACGCTGATCGTCGGCTGGCGCGAGCCCGCCGAAGAGGTGCGGGAATCCGCCACCCGGCTGGTCGAGCTGCTGCGCCGCGAACGCGACGCCGTCGAGGTCGCTCTGGAACCGCTGGGTGTCGCCGCGGTGGGCGAGCTGGTCGCCGCGCTGCTCGGCGACGGCCTGCCGTCACCCACCCTGGTCGAGGCGATGCACCGCAGGTCGGCGGGCAATCCCTACTACATCGAGGAGATGGTGCGCTGGCTGCGCGACAGCGGCCGGCTGCGTCGGGTGGGGCTGCAGTGGATGGCCGCCGAGGACAGCGAGGAGGAGCTGCCACCGACCCTCGAGGCCGCCCTCCGCCAGCGCAGCCGGGCGCTTCCCGAGAACGCCAGGACGGTGCTGGAGTGGCTCGCCGTGGCCGGTGGGCCGGTCGACCTCGGGCTGCTCTCGGACGTCTCTGGGCTCGACCCGTCGCGGCTCGCCACCGCCCTGGACACCCTGGTCCGCGCCGGCCTGATCGCTGAGCAAGGCGGGCGGCGGCCCGACTACCGCGTCCATCATCCCCTGGTCGGCGAGTGTGTCTATCGCGACCTGAGCCTGGCCCACCGGCGGCTCAGCCACCAGACCCTGGCGCGAGCCCTGGCGCTGCGGGGCGAGCCGCCCGGCGCCGTCGCCGCCCACCACGTCAGGGCCGCCGATCCGGGAGATGCCGAGGCGCTCGCGGCGACGCTTGCGGCGGCCGCCGACGCGGAGAGCCGCCACCATTTCTCCCAGGCGGTCAGCTGGTACGCGGAGGTCGTCCGGCTGGCCGAGAACGACGACGTCGCCCGCCTGGGAGCTCTCGACCGCCTCAGTGAGCTCGGCGCCTACGCGGGACGCGCCGACCTCGCCCTCGAAGCCGTCGACGAGCTGCTCGCCCTGACGCCGGCCACGGACGCCCAGCGGGTCACCCTGCTCCGCCGCCTGGCCACACTGCGGGTCATCTCCGGGGAGATAGATCGTGGACGCGCGGCCATCGAGGAAGGGTTGAGCCTGGCGGCGGGCTCTGGCACCGAGGTGGCGATGCTCCTCGCCGAGCTCACCATGGTCGCCCAGATGACCCTCCCCGTGGCCGAGATCCTCGAGCTCATCGCCCGGGGCCGGGCGGTCGCCCTCAAGACCGGCGCGGTGTCGACGGACCTCGTCTTCCGCGCTTTCGAGGCGATCGCGGTCACCGATTCCGGCGATCCGCGCCGCGGGCTGGAGCTGGCCATGGACGCCGCCCACGACGCCATGGAGGCTCAGGAGTTCCTCGGCTTTGGCTACAACGCCTTCGCCGCCGGTATCGCTGAGCTGGTCCTGGGCCGATTCGAGCACCTCGAGCAGAACGTCGGCAGCTTCGTCGAGACCGCTGAGGCTGCCGGGCTCGTCTGGGGAGCGGCGTGGATGTGGCATCTCCTCGGCTCATCGCAGTTCTACCGCGGTGACTTCGACGGCGCCCTGGCGAGCTTCCTGCGCAGCGAGGAGATGGCCCGGCGGCACGGCACCGCCATGGTCATGCCACTGCCGGTGCTGATGTGCGCCAACGTACTGGCCGCGCAGGGACGCCTCGCCGAGGCACGCGACCGCCTCGAAGAGGCTCGTCGCTGGATCGAGCAGCGTCCCGCTCGGTTCATGGACGGCTGGTACTGGGCAGCCGCCGGGATGGTCGCCGACGCCGGCTCGCGCTTCGATGAGGCGGTGGTGAGCTACCAGAACATGGCCGACGCCTTCGAGCGGCGTGGCGACCACGCCCAGGTCGCGCTCAAGCCATTGCTCGTCCACGCCCTGATCTCGGCGGGCCGGCCCGGAGAGGCCCTGGCCCTGGCGCGGCAGATCGAAGCGTCCATCGCCGAGCGCGACATCCCCTTCGCCCGGGCGACGTCGGCCGGCGCGCTGGCCGACGCCCTCTCCGCGACCGGCAACCACGCCGAGGCGATCGCCGTGGCGCGCCGCGCCGTCGAGCTGGTATCGGCCGTCGACGGCGCCTTTCTGCGCGGGCGCATCGAGGCCGTGTACGGCCTCGCCCTGCACCGGGCCGGGCGTCGCGGCGAGGCCCGCGACGTCCTCGCCAGGGCGCACGCCCGCCTGGCCGCGATTCCCGTGGTCCACGAGCGCGACCGGGTGCGCGCCGCACTGGGCGAGCTCGGTGTGCCCGTGGCCACCGGCGAGCGCCGGGCCACCGGCGCGCCGGCGGCCGCTGAGCGGGACAGCCTCGACCCGCTGAGCCGCCGCGAACGCGAGGTCGCCGAGCTCGCCGCCACCGGGTTGAGCAGCCGCAGCGTCGCCCTGCGCCTCGCCCTCAGCGAGCGGACGATCGAGAACCACCTGCAGCGGATCTACGCCAAGCTCGGCCTGCACAGCCGCGCCGAGCTCATCGCCCTGGTCGCCGGCACCGCCGACGTCGCCGTCCGCTGATCAGTCGGCGCCAGGGAGTGGCCGCGTCGCCCGGACCATGAGGTGATAGCCGGCGGCGCCAAGGGGGATGACGTCCTCGGCGACGTAGACGCCGAAGTACAGGTACTGGAGCAGCGCATAGACGGGGCGCAGCCGCCGAGAGATCCCCCTCGTGGCCAGCAGCAGCGGCAGGTTGACCAGTTCGGCGACTCCGAGACCGGTGCGCTGCACCGTGTCGACGGCGAAGGATGGTGCCAACATTGACTGTAACTCGGCGACCGAGAAGTGGCGGTGATGCGGCGACACCGGCCACGACGGATCGTCGGTGGGGACGTCTCCGGAGGGACGCATCCGAGCGTAGACGTTGAGCGAGTCGGCGCCCCCGAGAAGGCCGCGGTGGGGGACGCTGACCACGAGGACGCCGCCGGGCCGGACGACCCTGGCCAGCTCGGCGACGGTCGCCGGCGGATCCGGGCAGTGCTCGAGGACGTCGAGGCAGACGGCGGCGTCGAAGTGCTCTTGCGGCCAGGGCAGCGCGTCGACCCGCCCCAGCCGGATGTCGGCTGAGGGCACGGTCCGTCGAGCCCGGGCGACGTAGCCGGGGTCCATGTCGATGCCGCACACCTCCGCGTAGCGCCGAGCCAGGCGGCGGGTCATGAAGCCGAAGGCGCAGCCGCAGTCGAGCACCCGCGCCGGCGGCGGCGGCAACAGGCGCATCGCCCGGCCCCACCGTGCCATCACCCGCCACCGGCGAGGGGATGAGGTCCGCGCAGCGCCTCGGGGATCAGCGCGGCGATCCGCGACATCACCTCGCCGCTCGCCTGGCCGTCCTGTTCGTCGCGTGTCATGCCGGCGGTGCGCGTGAGCAAAAAGGGGACGCCAATCCGCGCCTCGAGACGGCCGCCAGGCTCGCCGAATCCCACCGGCAGCACGGGCACGCCGCCGGCGGCGAGGACCAGCAGAAAAGTGCCCACTCCGGGAAGGGCCTCGACCATGCCATCGGCGTTGCCCCGCTCACCCTCGGGGTAGACGGCGATCGGCTCGCCGCGGCCACGCGGCGGGGGCAGCGCCAGCCGGGCCAGCGCTCGAAGACCGCGGGCGCGGCCCAGGACGTCCTCGCGTCGCGGGGGCAAGGCGACCATCTCGTAGCAGCGAGCCACCTCGCGATAGGCCCATGCCGTCCCCGGAACCGGGAAGCGGCCGTCGCCCAGCCGGGTCTGCGCGACCACGGCCCAGTGCAGCGGTGGTGCCCCAGGACGCCGCCGCTCGACCGCGCAGGTGAGCAGCGCCGAGGGGAAGCCGACCCACAGCCCGCGTCGCTGAAAGTGGTTGGCGACGGCGACGAAGGGGCCGTGTTCGGGGATGTTCTCGGCGCCGTCCAGCAGCGCCGGCGGGCTGACGGCGGCGACGATGTCCGCAGCGTCGCGGAGCAGCGACGTGTCGCCACGGCGGAGCATCGCCCTGCCCAGCCGGGTGGCGGTGCGCACGGGGATGCGATACCTGCCCACGACGTCGGGGCAGCCTACAGGAGACCAGCCCGCCGCCCCTTCCAGCGCGGCGGCCGGTCGACGGCGCTGCGCACCAGCGACTCGACGGCGATGCCCTGCATCAACGCCGCGGCGACGGGGTGGGCGGCGGCGTACAAGCCGGAAAGCGCGGCGCTGCGGTAGTGCGGGCGCAGCGCCGCGTATGGCGCCAGCCAGGCCGCGGCAGCGCCGAGCACCCGTCCCGGCGACGGCCGGCGAACAGCCCGCAGCGCCAGCGGCAACCACGCCGACAAGACCATGCCGGCGGCGGCGACCACGGCGCCGCGTCCCGGATCAGCGCTGATGAACTGCGCCACGTTTTTGCCAAAGCCGGCACGAAGTTCGGTGTAGCCCGAGTACATGCTGACCTCACCGAGGTCGTCGCCGCGGACCAGGGCGATCCTGGCGCCGCCCCCGACGAGCAGCCGGGCGAGCGCCGAGTCGTCGACCACCGAACCACGCACCGCGACGTGGGCATGGCCGCCGCACTCCGTGTACGCCCGGCGACTGACCACCAGGCACTGGCCGTTGAGGATCGCGTGACGGCCACGCTGCGCGGCGCCGGGAAGCCCGACCGCGTACTGCCAGAAGGCGAACGGCACCAGCAGGGAGTCGCTGGGCCCGCTGCAGCGCTGACGCAGCAGCGGCGAGATGGCCGCAAAACCGTGTTCTTCGGCATTCATCACCAGGGCGGCCAGGGCCCCCGGCGCCAAGATGACGTCGGCGTCGACGAATGCCAGCCACGGCGCCCACCCAGCGGCGGCTCCGGCGTCACAGGCGGCCGGCTTGCCCAGCCATCCCGGAGGCGGTCCCTCGAGTCGCAAAACGCGCGCGCCCGCCTGTGCGGCCCGGCCACCGGTCCCGTCGTCCGAGGCGTCGTCCACCACGGTGACGGTGACGTCGTCACCCTGGGCGCGGAGCGCGGCGACGCAGGTGGCGATGCGCGACGCCTCGTTGCGCGCGGGGACGACGACGTCGATGACCGGTGATCCGATCACCGGCCGCACCTCGGCGAGCGCTGCCAGGTGGTGACGGGCCATCCGATCGGCGGCGACCCCGCCGGCGGCGAGGAGCAGGCCAGAGCGCGCGTCACCCAGCAGGCTGTGGCGCTGCTGCGCGTCGACGACACGGCGGCATCCACGACGACGCCGGGTCCGTACCATGCCGTGCACGTGACCTACCTCGAGTTCCTGGCGATCTTCCTGGTTCCCCCGATCGCGGCACTGATCGCACTCGAGCGCCGCACGCTGTCCTCACGGCTCGCCTGGCAGATCGGCGCCATCGCCGCCGTCGCCATTGTCTACACCGCTCCCTGGGATCGACAGCTCATCGTCGACCACGTCTGGACGTACCCGGCGGCACAGGTGCTGGGCGGCGCGCTGCTCAGGGTCCCCGTCGAGGAATACGGTTTCTACACCATGCAGGTGGTGCTCGCCGGACTGCTGACGGCCGCGCTGCTGCGCCACTCCAAGGGCTGACCGCGATGTGGGGGCACCTCACCTACCTGGGGCTCCTTCTGCCCTGGGCGATCCCCGTGCTGGCGCTGCAGTGGGCGGTGGGTCACGTGCCCTTGAGCCGCCGGCTGGGAACGCTGCTGCTGGCCGCGCTCATCACCACCGCCTACCTGGTGGGCTGCGACGCGGTCGCGCTCTCCCAAGGCATCTGGACGATCCACGACGACCGTATCCTCGGTGTGCGAATCGGCAACGTGCCTCTCGAGGAGGCGCTCTTCTTTCTCCTCACCGACCTCATGGTGGTGCAGAGCATCATCCTGCTCAACGCGCCTGAGGCCGAGGCGATGTTGCGCCGCCTCCCGTTGCGCAAAGGACGGTCGCGGTGACCAGCACGCTGGCGCCGCCGCCACCGGTGCCGGCGCAGCTGAGGCGGCGCCGCCGCGTTGTCATCATCGGCGCCGGTCTCGGTGGCCTGGCCGCGGCGCTGCGCCTGCACCACGCCGGATACCACGTCGTCATCCTGGAGAAGAACCAGACGTGCGGCGGTCGCGCCAACCGCTGGTCGCAGTCGGGATTCACCTTCGACACCGGTCCGTCGATCCTGCTGATGCGCTACGTCTTCGACGAGCTGTATCGCTCCGCCGGTGAGACGCTCGACGAGCACGTCGAGCTGCTCCGGCTTCACCCCAACTATCGCTGCATCTTCGCCGACGGCTCCTCGCTGACGCTGACGTCCGATCTGCAGCGGCTGCGCGATCAGCTGGAGCAGTTCGAGCGTGGCGCCGGCGACAGCCTGCTGCGCTTCCTCGCCGACGCCGGCCACAAGTACTCGGTGCTGCGCGAGCGCTTCCTGGTGCGCAACTTCCGCAGTTGGGGCGAGTTCCTCAGCCCCGGCAATCTTCCTCACTTCGTCGACACCGGGGTGATGCGCCGGCTCGGTCCTCACGTCGCCCGGCGATTTCGTGATCCCCGCCTGCAGACGGTCTTCAGCTTCCATTCGATGTACGTGGGCACGTCGCCGCAAGCGGCGCCGTCGGTGTTCGCCTTCCTGCCCTACTCCGAGCTCGTCGAGGGGATCTGGTATCCGCGTGGCGGGATGTACCGGCTGGTGGAGTCGCTGGTCGGCCTGTTGCGCAATCGCGGTGTCGAGGTCCGCTGCGGCGCCGAGGTCCGTCACATCGAGCACGCGGGACAGCGCGCCGACGCGGTGCTGCTTGCCGGGGGCGAGCGCGTGCCGGCTGACGTGGTGGTCTGCAACGCCGACCTTCCCTGGGCATACGAGAACCTGCTGGGCGCGCGCAAAGTGCGCTCCTGGACCACGAGGTCCGTCGACAGGTTGCGCTACGGCTGCAGCGCCGTCACCCTCTACCTCGGCGTCCGCGGTGACGCGGGTGATCTGCTGCATCACAACTTCTATTTCGGCCGCGACATGCCCGCCAACTACCGGGCAATCTTCGGCCGCGCCGCCATCCCCGAGGATCCGGCGTTCTACGTCAACGTGGCGACGCGCACCGATCCGCACCTTGCCCCCGACGGGCACCACGCCGTGTTCGTGCTGGGACCCTCGGCAACCGCCGACAAGGGGCTCGACTGGCGAGGCAGCGCCGCGACCGAGTACCGCGACCGCATGCTCGACTCGCTCAGCAGGTTCGGGCTTGGCGACGTCCGGGAGCGGGTCACGCTGGAGCGGATGATCACGCCCGACGATTGGCGCGAGATGTACAACCTGCGCCGCGGCGCAACCTTCGGCGTCTCTCACGACTTCTTCCAGTGCGGCTATATGCGGCCCGCCAACCGGCATCCCACCCTGGGCAACCTCTACTTCGTCGGCGCCAGCACCGTTCCCGGATGCGGCGTGCCCACGGTGGTGATCAGCGGCCAGCTGGTCGCCGAGCGCATCGCCGCGGAGATCGGCAGTGGCTGACACGGTGGCAGCACGTGAGGACGTCCGCGCCTGCAGGCAGATCATCCACGTGCACGCCCGCTCTTTCTCCTTCGCCTCGCGCTTTCTGCCCCGGAAGCTTCGCGACGACGTCGCCGTCGTCTACGGCTACTACCGCTACCTCGACGACCTCGTCGACCTGACACCGCCGGGGATGACCGAAGCGCACGTGCGCGACATCCTTGACGACTGGGAGGCATGGCTGCGTCGTGGGGCGCCGCACGGCGATGCGCACCCGGTGCGCCGCGCATTACCCGATGTCATCGCCCGCCGGCAGCTGCGTACCGATGACCTGGCGATCGTCATCGAGGGCTTACGCGCCGACCTCGGTCACGTCCGCCCCGCGACGCTGGCGCAGCTCGAGGTCTACGCATTCGACGTCGCCGGATCCGTCGGCGTGGTCATGGCCGACATCCTCGGCGCCGGCGACCGCGACGCGGCACGCCCCGCCGCCGCCGCCCTGGGCACGGCCATGCAGCTGACCAACATCTGCCGCGACGTCGCCGAGGACCTCCGCCACGGCCGCGTTTACCTTCCCGTCGACGTCTGCCAGGCAAGCGGCTGCGCCGACGACGACCTGCTCGCCGGCAGCTCGACACCGGGGGTTCGCGCGGCTGTGGCGTGCGTCGCCGGGCGGGCGCGCCAGCTCTACGCCCTCGGTGTCGAGGGGCTCCCCCTGCTGCCGCGGGAGACCCGCTTCCCCATCGCCGTCGCCGCTCGCGCCTACGCGGCGATCCTCGACCGGCTCGCCGCCCGTGACCACGACGTCTTCGCCGGCCGGGTCGCGGTCAGTCGTCGCGACCGCTTGGCCATGGCCGCGCGGCTCGCCGCGGGACGGGCGCTGGGGGGCTGACGGAGCCCCCTTCTCCGAATTGGAGCCGAATTCAGCCGAATTGGCGCCACGCTGCGGACCGGGCGCCTAGAATACGGCCCGACTTGTGGCGGCACCCCGGCCCCACCGAGTTCAGCCCTTACCAGCGAGGAGAGGACGAATGGCGGTCAGCGGCTACTGCCTCAAGTGCAAGAAGTCGGTCGAAATCAAGGATCCCCAGGCGATCACCATGAAGAACGGCAAGCCCGCGACCAAGGGCAGCTGTCCCACCTGCGGCACTACCATCTTCAAGATCGGTAAAGCCGCCTAACCCGGCAGACGCGGCGCCATCGGGCGATTTGCCCGAGCGCGCCGGTCACTCCACCTGGCGCGGCGCCTAGACGGCGCGCGGGTAGGAGCCGAGGACGCGCAGGCCATCGGTCAGTGGCCTGATCGCGGCGATCGCCGCAGCCACCGGCTCGTCCACGGCGTGGCCCTCACAGTCGATGAGGAAGTGGTAGCGGCCAAGCCCCGCCTTGGTCGGCCGCGACTCGATCTTGGTCAGGTTGATGGCGCGTTCGGCGAAGGGGGTGAGCACGGCGACCAGCGAGCCCGGACGGTCCTCGGCGAAGGTGAACACCAGCGAGGTCCGATCTCTCCCCGTGGGCGGCGGCGCCGTCTGACCGAGGGCGACAAAGCGCGTGGCGTTGCCGGCGTGGTCCTCGATGTCCGCGGCGATGATCTCCATGCCGTAGAGCCGTGCCGCCGCCTCGGTGCCGATGGCCGCGATGCGGTCGCTATGGACGCAAGCGGCGACCGCCGCCGCGGTGCTCAGCGCGGGGAACACCTGGGCCCCGGGGAGGCGGTCACGCAGGTAGGTGCGGCACTGTGCCGCCGCCTGGGCGATGGAGACGACCCGCTCGACGTCGGTCAGCCGGGTGCCCGGGCGGGCGATCAGCTGGTGACGCACGACCAACACCGTCTCGCCGACGATGCACGGGGCGTCCTCGGCGATGAGCATGTCGAGGGTGACGGTGACGCTCCCCTCGATGCTGTTCTCGATCGGCACCAGCGCCTCGTCGACGGCGCCCGCCCCGACAGCAGCGATGGTCGACGGGATGTCGGGGAACGGCACCAGCTCGGCGGCGTCGTAGCGCGCCAGGGTGGCGTCGTGCGAGTTGGTTCCCTCAGGGCCGAGGTAGGCGACGCGCACCCGGCTCAGCTGGTCACCAGGGCGCGGACGCGATCGACGTCGAGCGTCGGCGAGTAGAAGATCAGCTCGTCGCCGCGTTCGATGACCGCGCTGGGCTCGGGGACGACAGCCCGGCCACCGCGCACGATGCAGACCAACAGCTCGCCGTCGGGCAGGGGGATGTCGGCGACGGTCCGACCGACAAGGCGGGAGAGCTCGGGTAGGGCGATGTCGACCAGGTTTGCGCCGCTCGCCTTGACGGCGATTCCCCTGACCAGGTCGGTGCGCAGCTCGGACTCGATGAGCCCGGTGAGCAGCTCGGTGGCCGATACCGGCGCGTCGATGCCCAGGTTCTTGAAGAGCTGCACGTTGCGCGGGTCGTTGACCCTGGCCACGGTGCGGGGGACGTTGAACCGCCGTTTGGCGAGCTGGCAGGCGACGAGGTTGTCCTCGTCGTCGCCTGTGGCGCCGACGACGACCCCGGCACGCTCGATGCCCGTGGTGGCGAGGAAGGACATCTCGTCACCGTCGCCCACCATGACGCAGCAGGTGCCCAGCTCATGAATGATGGCCTCGGCGCGCAGCTTGTCCTTCTCGATCAGAGTGACCTCGTAATCGCGCTCGATGAGGTGCCGGGCCAGGTGATAGCCCACCTTGCCACCGCCGACGATGATGACGTAGGGAAGCGCTTCGCCGGTCATCGCCGTCCACCCGCTTCTGCCAGCCGGCTGGCATCGGCGGCGCGATTGACGCCGTCGATGAAGAAGTCGTGGATGAGCGATGCGCCGATAATTGTGGAACAGATTGTCTCCAACCCGAGCTCCTGGTACACCTGGGCGCGGATCGGGTCATAGACGCGGGTGATCACCCGGGGGACGCGGAAGATCTCCTTGGCGACCTGGGCCATCATCAGGTTTCGGTTGTCACCGTTGGTCACCGCGGCAAAGGCATCGGCCTTCTCGATACCGGCGCGTCGCAGAGTCTGCTCGTCGAGTCCGTTTCCCGGGACCATGTTTCCCGAGAAGTCCTCACCGAGACGGTTGAAGGCGGCGACGTTGAGCTCGACGATGCTGACGTCGTGGCCCTCGCCGGCGAGGCGTCGCGCCAGCGTGGATCCGACTCTGCCGCAACCGACGATGACCACTTTCACAGCATCTTGATTCTAGGCATCACCGCGCCCGACCAAACGCACCGCTGACGTGCACGGCGGCGAGCGGCGGTGCGCCGAGGGGGCCGGAGACGATGGGGTAGCATCCCGCCGCGATGCAGGGATTCACTCCTAAGCGCATCCTCGTCCCGGTCAACGGGAGCGCCACCGACGAGGAGGCCGTGTCGCTCGCCTGCCGTCTGGCCCGCCGGCAGAAGGCCAAGGTCTACGTCATCACCATCCTTGAGGTGGAGCGCAGCGTTGCCCTCGGCGCCGTGCCCGAGGGCGAGGTGGAACGCGCCGAGAAGCTTCTCGGCCGCGCCGAGGCAGTCGCTGCCGACCTCGAGGTGGCGGTGGACACCGAGCTGCTCCAGGCACGTGAGGCCGGGCCGGCGATCGTCGACGAAGTCAGGGAGTGGAAGGCCGACCTGGTGGTGGTGGGCATGCCCTACCGGCAGAGATTCGGCGAGTTTCACATGGGCAAGACCGCGCCCTACGTCCTTCGCTACGCGCCATGCCGCGCACTTTTCTTCCGCGAAGCGCTCGGTTGAGCGTCCGCGCGCAGCCCGTGGCACAGCAGTTATGCGAAGGAAAAACCACAGATAAGATTGACGCAGGCGTCGAGGCGGGATAGTCTTGTCGTCATCGCAAAACCACCAATGAGGCGGAGTATTGCCATGACCGCGACAAGGCTTCGGCGGCGGGCTGGGGAGGGCGGCTCCCAGTCCCTCGAATGGGTGGCACTGAGCTCCTTCATCGTGACCCTGCTGCTCACCGCCACCCAGTACGCCCGGCAGAACCTGGGCGGCTCGGTGGGCGAGATGCTGGTCAACCACATGAAGAGCTTCGTGCAGTAGTGGGCCGTGCCCGCGCGGGTGAGCGCGGGTCGGCGACGGTCGAACTGCTGGCCGGGCTGCCCGTGCTCAGCTTCTGCCTGCTCATCGCCTGGCAGAGCCTGACGTTGGTCCGGCAGACAGCGGAAGCCGAAGCCGACGCCCGCGCCGCGGCGCGACAGCTGGTCGCCTGCTCGTCTGCGCCGGCACCGGATTACCGCGCCATCGACGCCAACACCGACGCCGCCAGCTACGCGGTGGCGCGTGGCATCGACGGCTCCGGCGCTGACACGACGACGGTGACCGTCACCCTGCCGGCGCTGTCGCTGCTGCCGCCGCTGTTCGGCGCTTCGCGGTTCGCCCAGGTGGCGCCGACCGGCCGCGTCACCATGCGCCAGGAGCGGTGCTGAGCCGCCGCCCGGCGACACTGCGTCGCCGCCGCGCCCGCTGCCGGGGTGGCGCGGTCCTCCTCGTCGTCGCGGCCTCGGCAACGACGCTGCTCGCCGGCATGGCGGCGGCCGTCGAAGGCGCGGCTGCTGCGGCCGGCCAGCGCGCCGCCAGCGCCGCCGACGCCAGCGCTCACGCCGCCGCGGTCGCGCTGGGCCCCGGCGAGGCCCGCGACGCGCTCAGCGCCAGCCTCCAGGCGGGCGTGCGTCCCTGCCAGTTCCCGTACCCGCGGGAAGCGCCTGCGCCGCCGTCACCCGACACCGCCGAGGAGCGCGACACCGACGCCTGCCAGGCGGCCTTCAACGCCGCTCGCAGCGCGGCCAAAGACAACGGAGCCGCGCTGGTGTTCTTCGTCCTCGGCCCCGACCTGCGCGACGCTGTCCCCGGTGTCGGCACCGGGCGCATCCAGGTCATCGTCCACGTCGCCGTGCCCCGCCGGCTGTTCATCGCTCAGCGCGTCTGCCCGGATTTGCCTGGTGACGGCGGTGGGCTCTGCTGGGCCGAGGCGACAGCGGCGGCGCAGAGGCGCTGGCGGTGAGCCGGCGCGGCCGGCTGCTGCTTGGAGTGGTCGCGGTTGCGGCGTGCGGCGCACTTGCCCGCGTCCACGATGCCCGGGCGGACAACCCGGCCCGTCAGGCGGCTGCGGCGGCGATCCTCGACGCCGCCGGCCGAGGCACCTATGCGGGCCTGCCCGATGCCGACTTCGCCGCGGTCCACGACGCCTGGCGGGATGCCGGCGCCGACCTCGTCAGCGTCGATCGTGTCGTCGCCGAGCATCGCGGCGACGCCGGCGCCGACACCCGCGCCTACTGGTTCGCGCAGGGCGCCTGTGGCGCGCCTCTCGACCTGGCCAAGGAGGAGGCGCGCCCCGGTGACCTGATCGGCTACAAGCTCGCCCCGGGTGGCCTCGCTGAGCCCTGGCACATCGGCATGTTCGTCGACAGCGGCCACGTTGTTGTCGTCAATCCTGGCAAGAACGTCCTCGACGTGCTCCCCTGGCAGGAGATCGGCCCCGGGTCGGCGACGTATCGGCCGGTCAACGCGTTGGAGTCCACGCTGCGCATCTGCAGGTTCTCGGCGGCATTGCTCCCCGGCGGGGATGACGGCACGGTGTCGACGCCGGGCACGGTCTCGCTCGTCGATCCCGGCCGCGCGCTCCAGGACCTCAGGTGGACGGCCGCACACCCGCGCGACGCCGACCAATCGTGGACTCACGCCGCGCTGGGCGTTGTCGCGGCGCTCGGGGGTGTCACCGGGGCAACGGTGCTCGGCGTCGTCGAGCTCGCCGGCGGCGCCGTCCGCGGACTTCTCGAGCGCGCCGGCGTGCCCGGCGCCTTGCTCCTCGGCGTCTGGGGCGCGATGGGTACGACCTTCGACGGCAGGGCGCTCCATCGCGTTTTCACCGCTGCGCTGGTGGTCGCGCTGCTGGTCGTCGCCACGGTCACCCTCGGACCGCTGGGGGCTGGGCTCGCCGCCGGCGCGGTGCTCGGCTCGCTCGGAGCCGCCTTGGTCGGCGTTCCCATCGTGGGGCCAATCGCGGCGCTGTTGTGGGGCGTCGCGTCGTTCGCCACGTCGGTGATCACCGGCGTCGACGACAGCGAACGTGCCAGCGTTGGCGCGGTGGCGGTGGCGTTGCTCGGCGACGTCTTCGTCTGGCTGCGACCCGCCGCACTGCTGGCGCGCGGATCTGCCCTGCCTGCCTTGCGCGCCACCCGCGCGCTGACCGGAGCCTTCAGCAACCTCGGCGACCTGACCATGCTGCGACCTGGTGGCGCCACCGCGGTGATGCAGACGCTTCGCCGGATCGGCGATGCCGCATGGCTTCGCCGGCTTCGCGGCCTTCCCCCGATGCTGGTAGGCGAGACGATCGTCGATGTCGACGCTGCCGCCGCCACCGCGGCCAGGGTCGTCCCCAACGCGCTGAGCCTCGTCTGGAGGCGCAGTTCGGTGCTCAGCGACCTCACCGGGTACGCGGCAAGCGCCGCCTCGTGGATCCACCACGACGTCCTGGCCGGCGCTCGCTCCTGGCCGCTCACAAACCCGGCCGTGCGACGTGCGCTGCTCGGCGTCGACGCTGGTCGCCGGCGGTTCATCCTCGACGTTGCCCTGCCCCGCACCGCCGACTTCGGCGAGCTTGCCCACATGCACTCGGGCGCCCGCTCGCTGACCACTGCGGCTTCGGGCAGGCATCTGCAGACGCCGGCTGGGCTGCCGGAGACGCACGCGCCGAGCTGGATCGATTCTCTGCCGGACGTCTAGCCTGGCTACGTCTCGTCGAGGGCGTCGAAGGACTCGGGCGTGCCCACTCCCGCCATCGACCCGACCATGTCGCCGTCTGCCAGTCGCATGATGATCACGCCGCGGGTCTGACGGCCGGACACGCGCACCTGCTCCAGGGGGATGCGGATCACCTGGCCCATGGTGCTGATCACCATCAGCTCCTCGTTGAGCTCCTCGACGATGCGCATGCCGACGATCTCGCCGATCTTGGGGATGGCGTTCTGGTCGACGGTGTACACGCCCTGGATGTTGCGGCTCTTCACCGGGTAGTCGGCCATGGGGGTGAGCTTGCCGTAACCGAACTGGGTCACCACCAGCACGTACCCCGCAGGTTTGACGATGTCGAAGCCGGCGACCTCGTCACCTGGACGCAGGCGGATTGCGGACACGCCCATGGTGTCCCGGCCCATCGGCCGCACCTCCTTCTCGCTGAAACGTGAGCCCTTGCCGCGCCGTGTCACCACCAGCACCTGGTCACCGCCCGAGCTGACGCGCACCCAGTTGAGCTCGTCGCTCTCCTGCAGGTTGATGGCGATGAGGCCGTTGCGCCGCACCGAGGAATAGGCAGCCGCAGGCGTCTTCTTGATCTGCCCCAGCTTGGTCACCATCACCAGGTACTGCTCGTCGCTGAAGGCCTCCATGTCGATCAGCGCGGTGACGCGCTCATGTGGATCCATGTCGATGAGGTTCTGCACCGGCAGCCCCTTGGCCTGACGCTTGACGTCGGGAATCTCGTGGGTGCGAAGGCGGAACACCCGCCCCCTGTTGGTGAAGAAGAGCATGTCGCTGTGGGTGTTGGCGATCGTCGAGTGGGCGACGTAGTCCTCGTCGGTCGAACGCTTGGCGCCGACGATGCCGCGTCCACCGCGATGCTGCGCGCGGTACATCGTCAGCGGCATTCGCTTGATGTAGTTGCGGCTGGTGAGGGTGACGAAGGTCTCCTCGCGGGGGATGAGATCCTCGTCGGTGAGCTCGACGTCGCCTGCGCGGATCTCGGTGCGTCGCGGATCGCCGAACTTCTTGCGCAATCCGGTGAGCTCGTCTTTGACGATGACGTCGACCTTGCGCTTGTCGGCGAGGATTCCCTCCAGCCGGGCGATCTCCTTGATCAGCCCTTCGTACTCCTCGCGGATCTTGCTGCTCTCCAGCCGGGTGAGCCGGCCGAGACGCAGGTCGACGATCGCCTTCGACTGCCGGTCGGTCAGCTCAAAACGAGTCTCCAGGCTGGTCTGGGCGGCGCGTTCGTCGGGTGCAGCCCGGATGATGGCGATGACTTCGTCGAGATGCTCGAGGGCCTTCATCAGTCCCTCGAGGATGTGGGCCCGCTCTCGCGCCTTCTCCAGCTCGAACTTCGTCCGCCGGGTGATGACATCGCGGCGATAGTCGATGTAGTGCTGCAGCAGCACCTTGAGGCCGAGCACCTGCGGCCGGCCGTCGACCAGGGCGAGCACGATGGCGCCGAAGGTGCTCTGCAGCTGGCTGTGCTTGTACAGGTTGTTGAGCACCGTGTAGCGGCGGGCGTTGGACTTCAGCGTGATCACCACGCGCGTCGCCTCGGTGCGCCCCGACTCGTCACGCAGGTCGGCGATACCCTCGATCCGCTTCTCCTGTACCAGCTCGGCGATGGTGGTCAGCAGCCTGGCCTTGTTGACCTGGTAAGGCAGCTCGCGAACGATGATCTGCTCGCGACCGTCCTTGGACTCCTCGAAGTCCACCTGGGCACGCATGACGATGCGCCCGTGGCCGGTCCCGTACACCGTGGAAATGTCGCGGCTGTAGATGATCCCTCCGGTGGGGAAGTCCGGTCCCTTGATGTACTTGGTCAGATCCTCGGTCGTTGCCTCGGGATTCTCGATGAGATGGATCAGGCCGTCGCACACCTCGCCAAGGTTGTGCGGGGGGATGTTGGTCGCCATGCCCACGGCGATGCCGCTGGCGCCGTTGACCAGCAGGTTGGGCAGCAGCGCGGGAAGCACGGACGGCTCCGTGCTCTCGTTGTCGTACGTGGGCACGAAGTTGACCGTGTTCTTGTCGATGTCGTCGACCAGCGTCATCGCGATCGCCGACATCCGCGCCTCGGTGTTGTGGTTGACGAATCCACCGGCGAGGAAGGAGTGATCGTCGGACTCGACCTTGATCGAGTACACCTCGCCTGGCTCGTCATCCTCGATGCTGGTGACCTTCGTGTATCGGTAATCCGCATCCACCAGGGGCAGCACGGTGGCGATGATGTCGGCGTTCCGGATCTTGTCGAGGATGGCCACGCGGTCGCGGTCCCAACGCTCGAAGCGGTCGATGTTCCGCTTGCTCAGCCATTCGCGTCCGCCGCGAGGCGCTTCCTGACGGATGAACTCGGCGATGTAGGGAACATGGTCGCTGCACAGGGAACGAGTGGCGCTGGGTACTGACGCCAGATGTTGCAGCAGCCGCTGCTGCTTGGCACCAAGGAAGCCGACGCATTCGGCGAATCGCCTGAGGTTGCGCTTCCCGGTGATGTAGAGCTTGTACGCGCCGCGCGCGGCATTGGTGCTGAGGCTCGCGTAGACCCCGAACTCGAGGAGGAGAAGCTGCATGTCGTTCGCCAATGCGCGACTTTGCGTGGAATAGTCAACCTGCAGCGAGTGGCGTGGAGCCATGGCCACGCAACCATCGCCCTCGAACGCAGCCATGAGAAAGGCGCGCTTTGCCCCCACGGTGCTTCTCCAGATCAACTCGGGGATGCGCTTCTGCGCCGACCTGAGGCCGACCTGCTCGGCCAGGACGCTGGATCGCAGGTGGGCGAGGTTGTGAATGTCGATCTCGTGGAGAAGTCGGCCTGACCCCGTGTTGCGCCGCACCGAGACGTACCGAGGACCGCCGACGAGCTTGTCGTAGGCAGCAAGGACCTCGTCAAAGAACGCAGCATCGGTGTTGTTGAAACCGGCGCGTTTCTTAGAGCAGAACCCCTCGGAGACCCAGGCACCGGTGAGCACACCCAGGGAGCGCTCCTCGGTTGTCGGACGTGTCGTCGGCCATCCGCTGCGGGCGAGCGCCACCACCGTTCCGGGAGTGATCTCGTCGAGGCGCCGCCATTGCAGCAGGGGAACGCCGAAGATCGGAACGAGGCAGAGAACCAGATGGTTGTGCGAGCCCCGCAGGGAGAAGCCGCCCGCCGTGCTCATTCGCTTGGTCGGGTGGACCCCCGAGTTGAACAGCCTGCTTGCCAGCACAGCGTGTCCGTCCTTGTCCAGGACGGCGACGTCGATGCCCGTCTCGCTGTCGGGTGCGAGATCTCCGAGGTCGGCGATGCGGACAGAGCGCCCGTCAGCGAGGCGAACGCGGGTGTCGCCGACGACGCAATAGCGCTGCGCGGCTGGTGGGTCGCCGTCGACGGAGCCGAAATTGCCCTGCGGGTCGACCAGCGGATAGCGCAGCACCCAGTTCTGGGCGAGGCGCACCATGGTGTCGTAGATCGCCTCGCCGCCGTGCGGGTGATAGCTCTTCATCACCTCGCCAACCACCGCTGCCGACTTCTTGTGGCGCGACCCCGAGGTCATCCCCTCCTGGAGCATGGCGTAGAGGATGCGGCGCTGCACCGGTTTGAGTCCGTCACGGACGTCGGGGAGAGCGCGGCTGATGATCACGCTCATCGCGTAGTCCATGTAGGACGTGCGCATCTCGTGCTCGAGGTCGACGGAGACGATGTTGCTGGGTTCGATGACGCTCATCGCGCTGTGCCGACCTCGGAGTTTGTGCTTGCGCCGACGGCATCCTCGACAGCGTCGCCACCGCCGTCGTGGGCGGCGAGGCCGCCGAGCTCGCGCGCGATGGTGCCGTGCACATCGCTCACCGAAGCGGCGTCGGCGACGCGCAGCGCGTTCATGATCGCCACCGCGTCGGAACGGCCGTGGGCGATGACCACCTCACCGGCGACGCCGAGAAGTAGCGCACCGCCGGTCCTGCGATAGTCGACGCGGTCACGGATGGGTCGCAGCTTGGGCTTGAGCAGCAGACCGCCGATCCGTCCGCTCAGTGACGCGCGAGCCTGGGTGCTGATCGCCGAGAAGAGAAACTCGGCGACACCTTCGGCCGTCTTCAGCGCGATGTTGCCGGTGAAACCGTCGGTGACCACCACGTCGGCGGCCCCGGCAAAGATGTCCTTGCCCTCGACGTTGCCGACATACCGGATCGGAGCCGCGCGGAGCAGCGGCATTGCCGCCTTGACCAGCTCCGATCCCTTGCCCTCCTCCTCGCCATTGCTCAGCAGCGCGACTGCTGGGTTGGCGACGCCCATCATCGTCCTGGCGTAGACAGATCCCATCAGGGCGAACTGGGCAAGCCATTCGGGGCGGCAGTCGGTGTTGGCGCCCACGTCGAGGACGAAGCACTGACCGCGCGCTGTGGGCATCGACGTGCCGATCGCCGGGCGGGCTATGCCGGGGACGCGTCTGACGGCGAAGAGCGCCGCCGCCAGCACCGCGCCGCTGTTGCCGGCGCTGACCGCCGCCCGGGCCCTGCCCTCGGCGATGAGCCGGCAGGCGACGACGACCGACGAGTCCTTCTTGGCGCGCACCGCCTGGGCGGGATGCTCGTCCATGGCGACCACCTGCGAGGCTTCGACGACCTCGAGCGAACCCCGCGACTCTGCGCCCTCGGCCGGGAGGACGGCCAGCTCGCGCTCGATGTCGTCGCGACGTCCGACGAGGGCGACGCGCACGCCCAATTGCCGTGCCGCGAGCGCCGCGCCGCGCACGATCTCACGGGGAGCGTTGTCGCCCCCCATCGCATCCAGCGCAATCGGCAGCTTCTCGTCCATCAGATGTCGAGGTTCCGAACGGATTTCGCGTGCGTCTGGATGAATCGCTTGCGGGGCTCGACGTCGGAGCCCATCAGGCGGTCGAAGATGTCGTCCGCCTTGAACGAGTCCTCGACGTCGACGCGCAGCAGCACCCGTCGCTGGGGATCCATGGTCGTCTCCCACAGCTGCTCGGCGTTCATCTCGCCGAGGCCCTTGTAGCGAGCGACTTCGGGCCTGCCGCCGATCTCCTTGATCTTGGCGTCGCGCTCGGCGTCGCTGTAGGCGTAGGCGATGTTCTTGCCGCGCTCGATCTTGTACAGCGGCGGTTGGGCGAGATAGACGAAGCCCCCCTTGATCAGCGGCTGCAGGTGCCGCCAGAAGAAGGTCAGCAGCAGGGTGCGGATGTGCGAGCCGTCGACGTCGGCGTCCACCATCAGCACCACGCGGTGGTAGCGCAGCTTTTCCTCGCTGAAGTTCTCGCCGAAGCCCGTTCCCAGTGCGGTGATGAGGTTCTTGATCTCCTCGTTGGCGAGGATCTTGTCGGCGCGCGCCTTCTCGACGTTGAGGATCTTGCCGCGCAGAGGGAGGATCGCCTGGAAGCGACGCTCGCGCCCTGCCTTGGCGGTGCCTCCGGCGCTGTCACCCTCGACGATGAAGATCTCGCACAGCGACGGGTCGCGCTCGCTGCAGTCGGCGAGCTTGCCCGGCAGGGTCGCCGACTCGAGCAGGGACTTGCGCTGCACCAGCTCGCGGGCCCGGGCAGCCGCGTGTCGCGCCCGCGCCGCGGTGAGCGACTGCTCGACGATGCGACGGGCGTCGCCGGGGTTCTCCTCGAGGAACTGCATGAGAGCGTCGGAGAGCACCGTGGACACCTGGCCGGCGACCTCGCTGTTGCCCAGCTTGGTCTTGGTCTGTCCCTCGAACTGCGGCTCCTGCAACTTGACGCTGATCACCGCGGTGAGCCCGTCGCGGACGTCGTCGCCGGTCAGGTTGGGATCCTGCTCCTTGAGGATCGCAGCCTTGCGCGCGTACTTGTTGAGCGTCGCCGTCAGCGCGCTGCGAAAACCGGTCAGATGGGAGCCGCCCTCTTCGGTGTGGATGTTGTTGGCGTAGGCGAGGACGTGCTCGGTGAAGGTGGTGTTCTGATACTGGATGGCCAGCTCGATCATGGTGCCGTCCATCTCGCGCTCGGCGTACATCAGGCGCTGGTTGACCGCGTTGCGCCCGGCGTTGAGGTGGCGGACGAACGCCTGAATGCCACCCTCGAAATAGAACGTGTGACTGTGGCCCGTCTCCTCGTCACGCAGAATGATGACCACGCTCTTGTTGAGAAAGGCGAGCTCGCGGAGCCGGCCGGCGACGCTGTCCCAGGAGAAGACGATCTCGGGAAACACCAGCGGATCCGCCCAGAAGCGGATGCGCGTGCCGTGCTCCGTGGTCCTGCCCGCATCGGCGACGTCGCCTTGGGGCACGCCGCGCACATATGACTGCGTGTGCTTGTGCCCGTCCTTGTAGACCTCGACGTCGAGACGCTCACTGAGCGCGTTGACGACGGAGAGGCCGACGCCGTGCAGGCCGCCGGACACCTTGTAACTGCCGCCGCCGAACTTGCCACCGGCGTGCAGCTTGGTCAACACCACCTCGAGCGCCGAGCGCTTCTCTGTGGGATGCATGTCGACGGGAATACCTCGACCGTTGTCGACCACCGACACCGACCTGTCGGCATGCAGCGTCACCGTGATCAGGTCGCAGAAGCCGGCGAGCGCCTCGTCGATGCTGTTGTCGACGATCTCGTCGATGAGGTGGTGAAGCCCCCGGGAATCGGTCGATCCGATGTACATCCCGGGGCGACGGCGCACGGGCTCGAGCCCTTCAAGGACCTGGATCTGGGCGGCGCGATAGCCGTCCTTGCCGCGTCGCTTGGAGGATTCGGGCGGTGCCTCTGGAGCCGCCCCCTGCGTGGCGGCTGGTTCGTGGGTGGTGACGTCGTTGGGGCGTGCGCTGTCGTCGATCAGGGGGTGATGTGCTCCGGGTGCTGGCCGCCGGGTGACGGCGCTGTCGGGGGTCGGCCCGCGCGCCTCCGGAGTGGCTGCGGACCCTGGGTCACTGTGCTCAATTCTACCAGTCGGCGGGCCTTTCCCGACGCCGCCAAATGCCTGTCGCTGAGCGTTCGAGGCGTTTGTCGCCGACCGCTACGATGAACTCGTGGCCACGCCCCCGGATCGTCCATCGAACCTCGCTTCGGAGGCTGTGTCGGAGCCGGCGCCGGCAGCCGCTGCCGGCACCTCCTCAGCGGCTGCGCCGCCCGCCGTGATCAGCACCGCGGACCGGCGCCGCGTGGTCGCCCAGCTGCGGCGCAACTGGCAGGAGGAGATGCGCTCCTCCCGCTTGTACACGCGCCTGGCCGCCACCCAGGCGGACGGCGACGCCCGGCAGCTGCTGCTGGAGATGGCCGGCCACGAGCAGCGTCACGCCGAGCACTGGCGCCGCCGTCTCCAACAGCTCGGCGGCCGGGCGCCGCGGATCCGCCCCACGCCGAGGGAGATCGTCCTGCCGCTGCTGGCGCGCATCGCCGGGCTGGCCAGCGTCATCTCGCTGATCGAGGGCGGTGAGGCGAGGGGCAAGTTCGACTACATGCGCCAGGCCCGGCTGCTCCCCGACGCGGAATCCCGGGCGATTGCCAAGAGCATCGTTCCCGAAGAACGCTTCCACCAGGGCGCGGCGGCGAGGCTGCGGGGCGCCGACGACGACGTTGACAGCGCCCGGCGGACGCGCGCCGGCCGCGCCCACCTCGGCGACTTCCTCCGCGACCTCATCTTCGGGCTCAACGACGGTCTGGTCAGCAACTTCAGCCTCATCGCTGGGGTGAGCGGCGCCAACACCAGCCACGGAATCGTCCTCCTCGCCGGGGTCGCAGGGGTCATCGCCGGGGCGGCGTCGATGGCCGCCGGTGCGTACCTCAGCAACAAGTCGAAGCGTGAGCTGATGGAGGAGGAGCTGCGCCGCGAGGCGGAGGAGATCGAATACGCGCCCGAGGAGGAGCGCGACGAGCTTCGCCGTATCTACCGGCTGAAGGGATTCGAGGAGGACGAGGTCGCCATCCTCGTCAATCGCATCACCGCCGACAAGCAGCGCTGGCTCGATGTCCTGATCACCGAGGAGTTGGGTCTGAGCCCGCATCCCGGGCCGCCGCCGCTCGCCGACGCCCTCTTCGCCGGCGGCGGCTTCGCCGCCGGCGCCATCGTGCCCGTCATCCCCTTCATCTTCGCCGGCGGCACCGGCAGCCTCATCGCCGCCGGGGTGTTGTCGCTCTTCGGGCTGTTCGCCGTCGGCGCGACCAAAACCCTGGTGACCCGGCGCAGCCCGCTGCGCAGCGGCGCCGAGATGGTCGCCGTCGGCGTCAGCGCCGCGGTGGTGACCAACCTCGTCGGCCGGCTGGTGGGTCCCGGGATTACGACGTAGTCTCGATCGAGGTCATCCGCCGCGAGGTGAGGATGCGCACCGCGACGACGGCGCCGACCCCGGCGAGCCCGTAGACCGCGACGGCGAGGAGGTCGGCCCACTGGTAGACGTGCCCGTCCCCGGTGACCGTCTGGGTGAAGATCCCCGAGAACGGGTGGGCCAGCGCCGATCCAACGCTGTACACGAATGACGCGAACCCGGTGTCATGTGCTCCGGCGGCTCGGAAGATGAAGTCGAGGGTCAGCACCGCCAGCACGAAGCCCAGGCAGAGCCACACCGTTTCGACCATGCGATACCCGGCGGGGATCACCGCGGTGTGCGTCGAGCGGACCCGCGGTGGCACTGTGGCCCCGGGCGATGGCGCCGCGGGTGATGCCGGCGGCGGGGCTGCCCCCGGCCGCGGCTCGGCGGCCTCGACCTCCTGGTGATCGACGATCAGCGGTTCCATTGCGGACACCTCGGGCAGCCCGGCCAGTGATCCCACCCGGGCAGCCATGATATCGTATAGCGAAACTAGCATAGAACATGCTATCAGATCATCCGATTGCCAGGGGTATTCGGTGCTTCTCGAACTTGTTGTCTTCTTCGCGCTGGCCGTCACCGGTGCGACTCTTCTCGTCGTGGTACCAGGAGCGGCGCGCGCCCATGCGGTGATGAGCGCGCCGCTCGGCGCCGGGCTTCTGAGCGCGGTGGGTTGGGGCATCGCCGTCCTCGAGAACGACCGTGTCGCCGGCATCGTGCTCGGTGCATTCGCCGCCGTGGCGTGGATTGCGACGTCGGCGTGCACGAGACGGTGGGGACTGCTGTCGTCGCTGATGTTCGCCATGCTGGTGCTCGGCTCGGCGAGCTACATCGTCTACGCGTTCGCGCAGACGCTGGCGCAGGCGTCGGGCGTCATCGGCTGGTCGGCGTCGACGATCCTGCTCGGGCTCGAGGTCGCCGCGCTCGCACTGTCGACGTCCTACCTGTTCGAGGTGCTCGACGTGCTCGGGCGACGGCAGCGTCTGCGACGAACGCTTCCCGAGATGGCCGAGCTCCCCTGGGTCGTGCTCCAGGTGCCGACGTACAGCGAACCGCTCGATGTCGTGCGTCCCACGCTGGAGTCGCTGGCGCGCATCGACTACCCGCGGCTGATGGTGCAGGTGGTCGACAACAACACCAAGGACCCCGCGCTCTGGCGCGGCCTCGAGGAGATGTGCAAGCAGCTGGGCTCGCGCTTCCAGTTCATCCACCTGGATCCCTGGCCCGGGTACAAAGCCGGCGCGCTCAACGAGGCAACGCGGCGGCTACCCAGGGAGATCGAGATCGTCGGCATCGTCGACGCCGACTACGTCGTGCATCCGCAGTTCCTGCGCCGCATGGTGCCCCACTTCGCCGACCCCAAGGTCGCCTTCGCGCAGAGCGCGCAGCACTATCGCGACTGGGAGGACGACTCCTATCTGCGCGGTCTGTTCTACAGCTTCCGCTATTTCTTCGACGTCACACTGCCGGCGCGCGCGCACCGCAACGCCATCATCTTCTGCGGCACGATGGGACTGATCCGTCGTTCGGTCCTCGATGAGATCGGTGGTTGGAACGAGACGTGCATCACCGAGGACGCGGAGGCGAGCCTGCGCATGCTCGGCGCGGGACGCGGCTACGTCGGCGTCTACGATCCCAAGCCCTGGGGCGCGGGCTTCATGCCGCTGAGCTTCGATGGACTCAAGAAGCAGCGTTTTCGCTGGGCCCTTGGTGGCATCCAGATCCTCCGCCAGCACTGGCGTGAGTTCGTCCCCTTCGCGCGTCATCGCCTGGACCTGCGACCTGCACAGCGCGTGCACTACCTGCTCGGCTCTGTGCAGTGGTTCGGCGACCTTCTCATGGCCTGCTTCACCCTGCTCCTGGTGCTCACAGCCGCGGCGATCGCCATGCATCATCGCCTTCCGATACGGCAGTTGACCGGTGCAGTGATCGTCGTCCCCGTGCTCTTCCTTGTCACCGGTGTGCTGCGCACGCTCTGGGCGATGCGTCGGACAACGGGATGCACATGGAGAGACAGCCTGCACGCGCTGCGCATCTGGTTCGCCCTCAGCTGGGTGGTTGCACTCGCCTGTCTGCGTGGTCTCGTCCGTCCCGCCGCGGCCTTCATGCGCACCGCCAAGCGCAAAGATGGCGAGAGCACTCTGACCCTGGCGCTGCGGTCGTGCCGCACCGAGATCACCCTCAGCGCCGCCGCAGCAATGGGTGCCATCGTCGTCGCCGTTCGAGCGCCGAGCCCGACCGCGGCCGTCATCGCCGTGCTGCTCATCTTCATGTCGCTGTTCTACGCCAGCGCACCACTGGCAAGCGTCGCCGCCGAAGGCATCCCGCTGACGCCGATGCGGCGCGCATACCTGCAATCCGCGCAGAGCACCGGTGATCGTCCGGGGTTGGGCCGCCGCGGTGCAGTGATCGGCGGTGCCGCGGCCGTGGCCGCGGTCGCCGCCGTGGCCGCGGCATCGGCGCTGACGGTCAACAGTCCGTCCGACACGGCGCCGTTCTCCGGATCGTCCGACCTGCCGCAAATAGGCTCTGTTGGGTCGTCACCGCCGTCGCCCTCGGAGCAGCCCGCACCGAGCCCGTCACCGTCCGCGGCGCCATCGCCGACGGCGGCTGGCGCGTCCCCGACACCGGCGCCGGGCACGCCGGGGACGAGCCCGCCGCCGGTGCCACCGACCCCGGGACCGCCGCGGCCGACCCCGTAGCCCCCGTCGCTGCCCTCCGATAGTTCTAGGCTGTGGCGCAATGCCGCTCGACGAATACCGGCGCAAGCGCGACTTCGCCAGCACCCCGGAGCCGCGCGGTGGCGACGCGGTCGCGGTCGCCGAGGCGCAGCCGGCTCTGGGGTTCCCCGGCTGGTCGGCGCTGCCCGCCGGCCACCGCTTCTGCGTGCAGATGCACCGCGCCACGCGCCTGCATTTCGACCTGCGCCTGGAGCACAGCGGCGTGCTGCTGTCGTGGGCTGTTCCCCGCGGTCCGACGCTCGACCCAGCCGAGAAACGACTGGCGGTCCATGTCGAGGACCACCCCATCGAGTACGGCGAGTTCGAGGGTGTCATCCCCTCCGGTTACGGCGCGGGGACGGTGATGCTCTGGGACGCGGGCACGTTCCGCTGGGAGCGCGAGTCGGCGGCCGATGCAGACGCGTCTCTGCGCAAGGGAGACGTCAAGTTCAGCCTCGACGGGGTGAAGCTGCACGGCGAGTTCGCCCTGATCCGCACCGGCGGCCGACGGCGTGGCAGCGCGGCTCCTGTTCTCGGGTCGGACGAGGAGAAGAGCTGGCTGCTCATCAAGAAGCGTGATGACGCGGTCGTCCCCGGGATGAACGCGAGCGACCTCGACTGGTCGGTGAAGAGCGGGCGCAGCCTCGCCCAGATCCGTCTCGGTGAGGCGCCGCGATCGTCGTTTGCCGTCGCCGGTGACGGAGCCGATGGCGCCTCGGTGACCGACGGCCTGCGCCGCATCATCGAGAGCTCTCCGGAAGCGGCGCTGCCCACCCGTCTGGCGCCGATGCAGGCGATGTCAGTCGACGCGCCTTTCACCCGGCAGGGCTGGGTGTTCGAGATGAAGTACGACGGCGTCCGGGCGCTGGCGACCAAGAGCCGGGGACGGGTCAGCCTGCGCGGGCGCAAAGGCCGTGACGAAACCGGACGCTATCCCGAGGTCGCCGCGCTGGCGTCGGCGCTTCGTCTCGACGAGGCGCTGGTCGACGGTGAGCTGGTGTCGCTCGACGAGGGCGGACACCCGTCGTTCGAACGGCTGCAGCAGCGCATCAACCTCGGTGACGTGCGTCAGGTGGAGCGCGCCATCGCCCGGGTTCCGGTCACCTATGTCATCTTCGACCTGCTCGCCGCCAACGGCCATGACCTCCGCCAGCTGCCCCTGGTGGAGCGAAAGCGTGCCCTGCGCCTGGCGCTGCGCGACACCGCCGAGGTGCGCTACGCCGACCATGTCGAGACCGACGGTGAGGCGCTCTTCGCTGCCATCCGGCAGCAGGAACTCGAGGGCATGGTGGCCAAGCGAGCCTCGTCTGTCTACGAAGCGGGTCGCCGTTCCGGCGCGTGGCTCAAGGTCAAGGCGTGGAACGAACAGGACTGCGTCGTCTGCGGCTACACGGGGGGCCGAGGTGGCCGCGGCGCGCTCGGCGCGCTGATCCTCGGTGTCTACGTCGACGCCACCCTGACCCATGCCGGACAGGTGGGCAGCGGGCTGAGCGGCGCGACCGCCAAGGCGCTGCTCGCCCGGCTCGGCGAGCTGCGTGCCGGCGATTCCCCGCTGTCGCCCGCCCCGGTCACCGATCAACCGGCCACCTGGGTCCGACCTGAGCTGGTGTGCACGGTGCGCTACGCGGACTGGACATCGGCAGGCACCCTGCGCCATCCGACGTACCGGGGCATCCGCGACGACGTCGATCCGCGCGACTGCGTTCGTGACATACCGGTGACCGTGAGCTCTGCCATCGCCGCCGATCCACCCGCGCCACCGCCGATGCCGGCGACGGCGACGGCGGCACGAATGTCACGTTCACGTCAGCAACGACCACAACCCGGCATCCGCGATGGCGACGACCGTGCCGTGCTCCCCGACACCACCGAGGCGCTGGAGCAGCTTGTTGGCATGCAGCGCGACGGTCCCTGGGACATCGCCGGCCGGACGCTTCGTCTCACCAACCTCGACAAGCTCCTGTGGCCGGAGGGCATCACCAAGCGCGACATGATCGCCTACTACGTGCGCATGGCTCCGCTGCTCCTGCCTCATCTTCGCGACCGCCCCCTGGGCATGCAGGTGTTCCCCGACGGCATCGAGGGAAAGCACTTCTGGCGCAAACGAATTCCCGACCATGCGCCGAAGTGGATGCGCTCCTGGGAATGGCGCGGCGACAGGGCGGTGACCTACATCGTCGTCGAGGAGGTGGCAACGCTCGCCTGGCTGGCCAACAGCGCCGTCATCGACCTCCACCCCTGGCACTCGCGGATCGACGCCCCCGAGCAACCGGACTGGGCGGTGTTCGACCTCGATCCCTTTCCCCCGGCGACCTTCGCCGACGTGGTCCTCATCGCCCGGCTGGTGAAGAGTGCTCTGGACCACTACGCGTTGCGCAGCGTCGCCAAGGTCAGCGGTCAGACCGGTCTGCAGATCTACGTGCCGCTGCGCCGCGGACCGGATTACGCGAGAGTCCGCGGTTGGGTCGAGGAGGTGTCGCGCGCCATCGGGCGTGTCGTCCCCGACAAGGTGAGCTGGGAGTGGGAGGTCGCCCGCCGCACCGGTCGTCTCCGCCTCGATTACACGCAGAACGTTCTCGGCAAGACGCTGGCGGCGCCCTACTCGCTGCGCCCTGCTCCCGGCGCGCCGGTATCGACGCCGATCGCTTGGGAGGAGCTCGACGAGTCCGCGCTCCGTCCTGACGCCTGGACGATTCACACCATCGAGAATCGGGTGCGCACGATCGGCGACCTCTTCGCCACAGCCCTCGACGGTGACCAGGACCTCCCCGAGGCCTAGTCGGCGATGGCAGGCGTGTAGATGGCCCTGAGCAGCTGCCCGATCTGCCGGGCACGGCTGCAGCGCGATGCCACCCACTGCTCGCGCTGTGGCATCCGTGTCGCCGCCCTCGACCGGCGACCCAAGCACGGCGACGCCGAGGCCGCACCGCGCAGTCAGGTGTCGCCCTGGCGCGGTGGGCTCCTTTGGGGGCTGCGGCTGCTCGCCGCCGACGTCGTCGTGGCCACGGCGTGGGCGATCGCTCGCGGCGGTTTCCTCGGCGCACTCGACACCGCGGCGGTGGTCAGCGGCGGCCTGGCGCTGTGCCTCAGCGTGGCCCTGGGTGGCGTGCGCATCTTCCGCTGGGGCGAGTACGAAGACCTGCGCCGTTACGTCCGCGGCGAGGCACGCGCGGAGCGGGCGAACGTCCGTTTCGGCCTGGCTGTCGGCGGTGCCAGTTGCCTCCTCGTCGCGTTGGGGCTGGCGATCACCGGGCACTGACCGCGCCCGATTGCGCTGAAGCGGCTGCAGCGGTCAATACAATTCCCACGCAGTGTCGGTCCTGCTGCTCAACGCCTCATTGCAGCCGCTGAACGTGATCAGCCGGCGGCGCCTCTGCGTGCTGCTCAGCAAGCAGCGTGTCGCGCTGCTCAGCGAGGAGGCCGAGCTCGAGGCCGCCGCCGCCCTGGCCTGCCGCCGGCTCCCGCAGGGAATCGTCATGGTGCGGCTGCTGCGCACCGTTCACGTCCCCAGGCGGATGCTGCGGCCCAACCGGCGCAACCTCCTCCTCCGCGACGATCACACGTGTCAGTACTGCGGATTCCTCGGCGTGTCGTCGGAGCTGACCGTCGACCACGTCGTGCCGGTGTCGCGAGGCGGCGCACCCAACAGCTGGGAGAACCAGGTGATCGCCTGCAAGCGCTGCAACTGGCGAAAGGCGAGCAGCCGGCCCGAGGAGGTCGGGTTGCGCCTGCAGCGGCAGCCCCGGCCGCTCACCCAGGAGTACGCCCACATCCTCTTCCTGCGCTATCCGGAGCTGAAGGTAGCCTACGAGGCCCTGGTCGCCTGACGCCGGGGTTACGGTCAGTCGTGGCCGCAATATCCGCGGCCGGGTGACCTGCGGGCACAACCTGCGGTGTATGCTCAGGGCATGCCTCGCTCGATGTGGAGGGGTGCCATCAGCTTCGGCATGGTGGCCATCCCGGTGCGCATGTACCTCGCCACGGAATCGAAGAGCGTGTCCTTCCGCATGCTCTGCCCGACATGCCTGCATCCCATCAAGCAGAAGCGCTGGTGTTCCAACGAGGACAAGGAGGTCGCCTGGACCGAGGTGATCCGCGGCTACGAGGTCGCCAAGGACGAGTTCGTTCCCCTCGACGACAGCGACCTCGATCGCCTGCCACTGCCTTCGACACAGACCATCGAGATCGTCGAATTCGTCTCTGACGGCGACATCGAGGCGGGGGTATTCCTCAAAAGTGCGTACTACCTCGAGCCCGAGACGGTCGGCGTCAAACCCTACTACCTGCTGAAGCGCGCCCTGCAGAAGACAGGCAAGGTGGCCATCGGCAAGTTGGCGCTCCGCGACCGCGAGCACCTCTGCCGGCTGGCACTGCATGACAAGGGGCTGCTGCTCAACACGCTGCACTGGCCCGATGAGATTCGCGATGCCGGCGAGCTCTCTCTTCCCGAGGACGAGGTGAAGATCAACGACAGAGAGCTCGACATGGCGGTGATGCTCATCGACAACCTGGCGGCGAGCTTCGATCCCTCGCGCCACCACGACCTGTACCGCGAAGCGCTTCTCCAGGTCGTCGACGAGAAGCTCAACAACCGCCAGGTCGAGCGGCCCGTGCCGGCCGAGGCGCCCAAGGTCATGGATCTCATGGCCGCGCTCAAGGCGTCGGTCGAGGCCGCCAAGTCACGCGGTGGTCAGCCCGCCGAGGAGGGCGAGGAGGCCGAGGAGAAGGGGACCCGGGGCAGGACCGCCACCGCGGCACGCCGTCGCAAGGCGTCCTGAGGTCGGTGCCGCCCCAGCGCGTGCCGCCGCGTCGCCCAGGGCACCAGGCCCCCGACACCACCCTGCCACTCTTCGACGAGGCGCCCAGCGGTCTGCCTCTGCCGCTGCGGCCCGAGGTGTCGGTGCCCTGCTCTGCGGCCTTCGACAACCAGGACTGGCGGTTCACCGTCGACTGGGACGGGATGCGCGCCATGCTCGTCGTCGGCGCCGCTGATGAAAGCCGGCTGGTCGACGAGCTGGGTGGCGACGCCGGCAGCAGCTTCCCCGAGATCCTCGCCGCCGCCGCACCGCTGAGCGGGCGGACGGCGGTGCTCGACGGTGTTGTGGCGGCGCTGGACGGCGACGGCCGCCCCGACCTGGCGGCGCTGTGCGCCCGGCTCGGGCCAGGGCTGCCATCGTCTGCCGGACAGGCCGCGGTCTACCTGGCCACCGATCTCCTCCACCTCGACGGAGCTCCGCTCGTCGCCTGGCCTCTCGACCGTCGCCACCAGGCCCTGGCGGCGCTACTCGCCCCCCAGGCGCGGCTGCAGGTCCCCGGCTGGGTGAGCGGCCACGGGCGAGCCTTTTGCGAGGCCGCCGCCGAACGCGGCCTGCCGGCGGTGCTGGCGCGCCTCGGCGACTCCCCCTACCGCCCGGCGATGGCCTCTCCGGAGCGGCTGCGCATCGCCCTGGAGGAGCGGGCCGATGCCGTGGTCGTCGGCGTGGTCGCTGCCGTCCCTCCGTCGCGGCAGCGGCGCCGCCCGCCGATCGCCGCGCTGCTCCTCGCCGAGCAGGTCGACGGCCACCTCGTCGACGCCGGCCGCGTCGGCGCCGGTTTGAGCCAGGCGACGGAAGGCTGGCTCTGGTCGCTGGCCGACACCCTCACCGTGCTCCGGCCCGCGGTCAGCAGCGACGCCGGCGCCGGCGAGCCGGTGGTCTGGCTGCGCCCGGCCCTGGTGGCCACGGTGCGCCACCACGGCCGCGACGCCGCCGGCCGTCTGCGCATGCCCTCGGTGGTCGCCCTGCGCCGGGATCGCGACCCGGCGCGGTGTGTGCGCCGGGCGCCGGTGCCGCCGCCCGCAGAGACGCCGGTGACCGGTGGCTTCCGCCCCACGGTGCTGCACACCCTGCCGTTCGACGCCGGCTGAGCCGGGGGTGCCGGCGCGCCTCGTCGCCGTCGACCTCGACGGGACCATCGTCCGCCGGGATCGCACCGTCTCGGCACGCACGCGCCGGGCGCTGCGGCGCTGCGAGGCCGCCGGGATCCGCATCGTCGTGGTCACCGCCCGCCGCTGGTTGGCGGCCGCCCCGCTGCTCGCCGATCTGGGGCTCGGCGGCATCGCCATAGTCGCCGGCGGCGGCGCGGTGCGCGATGTCGCCAGCGGGCGTGTCCTGGTGAGCAGCGCGCTGGCTCCGTCGACGGTGGCCGTCGTGGTCGCTCGCATCGAAGACTGCGGGCTGCAGCCGATGGTCGCCGTCGACCACGGCGAGCGGCACTTCGTCGGCGACCCCCGCGCCGACGGACCTGCCGCGGCGACCTACCTCGCCCGCGGCGCCGTTGTCCGAGGTCGCCTCGACCACAGCACCCGGCTGCCGACGACCCGGGTGCTGGCCATGGGCCCGGCCTCGCGGATCCGCTCCGCTGCGGCACGCTGCCTCGGCCTCGACTGCCACCTTCTCGTGCAGGACGGCATCTTCCGCTTCGACGCCGGCGGCCAGCGGCCGCTCGAGTTCCACGCGTCGGCGGCGACCAAGGGGACGGCGTTGCGCGACCTCTGTCACCAGCTGGGCGTCGCCCTGGCCGACGTGCTGGCGGTCGGCGACGCGCGCAGCGACCTGGCGATGTTCGAGGTCGCCGGGCAGGCGGTGCTCATGGGCCAGGCCGAGCCCGGGCTTCGCCGTCCCGGTGTCGTCGTCGCGCCAACCGTCGATGACGACGGCGCTGCATGGGCGATCGAGACGCTGGCGTTGCCAGTTCGTGTCCGCAGTCGACGTCACGCAAGCCTTTGATATCGCGACGATGTGGCATGATCACGGCAATCGCGCGCAGGAGCTCCCCGCAGTGGTTGCGATCGGCCTGCAGCGCTGAGGAAATGCGATGAGCATCCTCATGTGCCGGCCCGATCACTACGGCGTCGAGTACGAGATCAATGCCTGGATGCATGTCGACGTGCCCGTCGACCACCCGCGCGCCAAGCGGCAATGGCAGGCGCTGTACCGTGCCTACGAGGCACTCGGCGTCAGCGTCGAGCTGGTCGAGCCTGTGGCTGGGCTTCCCGACATGGTCTTCACCGCCAACGCCGGTGTTCTGCACGGCGAGGACGTCGTGCTCAGCCGCTTCCGTCACAGCGAACGCCAGGGCGAGGAGCCGCACTGGCGGCGCGCCTTCGAGCAGCGCGGACTGAGGGTGCACAGCATGCCCGCGGACGTCGCCTTCGAGGGAGCCGGCGATGCGCTGTTCGTCGGCGATCGCCTCTTCGCCGGGTACGGGATGCGCACCGATCGCGCTGCGCATCCGCTGGTGGCGCGCGCCCTCGGCGTCGACGTGGTGTCGCTCGAGCTGATCGATCCCCGCTTCTATCACCTCGACACCTGTTTCTGTCCACTCAACGACAGCACCGTGCTGTTTGCGCCCGCGGCCTTTGCGCCGCGCTCGGCGCGGGCTGTGCGCCGCCTGGTGCCGCACGTCATCGAGGTGCCGGTCGAGGTCGCCGAGGGATTCGCCTGCAATGCCATCACCGTGGGCACGCGGGTGCTCTCCTCGCTTGCCGCAGAGGACATCGAGGGACCTCTCCACGAAGCGGGCTTCGACACCGTGGCGCTGCCCATGTCGGAGTTCATCAAGGCGGGCGGCGGAGTTCGCTGCCTCTCCCTGCCCCTGGCCGCCTGACCGCGAACCGCAGCCGGGGCGGCCTTCTCGTCGAGCACGACGTCCCCCGCGTGCGCCACAGCGCGAATTGCTAGCCCTCGATCCAGCGCTCGCCCTTCTCCAGATAGGCGAGGATCATGCCGTGGCGCAGGCCCGCCGGCGAGACGGAGATCGAGTCGAGTCGGTAGCGGTGCATCACGGCGCCGACGATCTCGACACCTCCGGCCAGAACTCGCGCGCGCAGCGGGTCGATGCTCAGGCGCGCGGCAACCTCTGCGCTCGGCGCGGAGTCGAGCACCTCGCGGCAGCGATCGAGGTCGCCGCTGCGCAGGACAGCGCGCGGCTGGCGACCGAGCAGCGTCGGCAGCGTCGACGCCGTCCCCCCGGTGCAGACTGCGCTGCGGGGATCGCCGTCGGGCACGCCACCGAGAAGCGCGCGCAGCGCCGCGGCGCACGCGGCACGCTGCTCCGCCGTCGGCGGGTCGTCGAGAAGCCAGCGGTCGGTCGCCGATCCCGAGCCGATGGGCACGCTGGCCAGGGCTTTGACGCGACCGGCCTCGCCGAGGACGCACTCGGTGCTGCCGCCGCCGATGTCGGCCACCAGCACGAGCCCTTCGCCACGGAGCTCGCCGGTCGCACCGCGAAACGCCAGCCGCGCCTCCGCCTCGGCTGCGATGAGCCGGCAGGGCACGCCTGCGGCCTCGCCCAGGGCGCGCAGGACCTCGTCTCGATTCCGGGCACGTCGCACCGCGGCGGTGGCGCCAAACAACAACGGGTGCGCGCCGTGCTCACGAGCGACGCTGGCGAAGCGCCGGACGTCACTGGCCACCTCGGCGAGCTTGGCGGGCGTCACCGTGCCGGTGGCCTCGACCTGCTGGCCGATCCGCGGCATGCTCAGCTCATGGAACGCTTCACGGAGGTGGCCATCCTCGGGGGTGGCCACGAGGAGATGGACGGTGTTGCTGCCGACGTCGAGCGCCGCCAGCGGATGGGTCAGCTGGCGCTGTCCGTCGTCGACGGGGTCCTCGGCCGGCGTGGCGAGCGCGCCGTCCTCGGCTTGCGCGCAGCCGTGGTCGCCGCGGCGCGCGCCGAGGCGCGCCGTGTCCCGGTCCGCTTGGTCACAGGTGTCCGGCGAGCCGGGGCGGTGGGCGTTGGCGCCGCGCCGGCACTGCTCAGCGCTTGACGGAGCGCCTTCTCCGCGGCGACCAGGCGGTCGGTTAGCGCCACGGCGCGTTCGTAGACTCGGTTCACCTGCGCGGCCAGCGCGTCACTCTTCGCGCTCTTGCTGCCGCGAGACTTCTTCTTGCCCCGCTTGTTCGGCATGTCCGGTCTCCTCCGTCCCCGGGGTGCGCGCCGCATGGTAGCAGCGGCGGCAGCGCCTATTCGCGGTGCATCAGCGCAGCGATGACCCGCTGATACTGCTTTGTGTCGGCGTACAGACCGTGCCGGGCGATGCTGGCGTCACCCTGGTAGTACGCGGCCAGAGCCGCCTCGGTGTTGCCGCCGTGGATGGTCAGAAGGTGGCGCAGCAGCAGGCAACCGGCGAGGACGTTGTCCTTGGCGACGTGGAGATCGAGCTGGCGTCCGGCGAGATAGCGCGAGATCCAGTCGCCGGTGTACGGCTCCACCTGCATGATCCCCACCGCACCAGTCGGGGAGACCACCCCCTGCTGCCAGCCGCTTTCCATCCAGGCCACCGCGCGAACCAGCGTGGCGTCGACCCCGACCTCGGTGGATACATGGTTCAGCAGGGCACCCACGCGTGCCAGGCGTCCGGGGATGTGCAGCACCGCGCCGCGCATCAGCAGCGCGTTGACGCCGATGCCGTTGGCTCGTGCCAGCGCGGTGGGATCGACTCCGAAGTCGCGGGCGATCTTGAACAGCCCATCACCCGACCGGACCACGTAGGTGTCGACGTCGTGCACGCCGTTGGTGTAGCCGGGCAAGCCGGCCTTGGTGTCAGGTATTTGCAGAAGCTGGCCAATACGTATCAGGTTGCGGTCGCTGATGCGGTTGGCCTGGACCAGGGCGGCGACGGTGGTGCCGTGGCGAAGGGCGATGTCGGTCAGGGTGTCCCCGGGTCGGACGATGTAGCTGGATGCCGCGGCAACGGCCGGCGCGGCGGCAGCAGCGGACGCACCGAGGGCAGCAACGGCAAGGCGCGAGCGCGATGTCATGCGGGGCTCCTGGAGGGACGTGGAGTGAGACTTGGAACCGCACCGCGGTTGGCGATCCATCTCAGCGTAGGTGAGGGGGTGATCGCCGTCAAGGCAGCGCGATCAGGCTGTCACTCGATGTCCGGCTCACCCGGGCGTCGATCTGGTGGTACATTCCCAACCTCGAATGCGAACCACACCGGACAGGGTCACCATCTCGGCGACGGTCCTGGCGCTGCTCTGCGGGGCGGTGCTCGGCTTGGCGACGTTCGCGGGCGCGGCCGCGCTCTGGCGCGCCGGTCAGCCGCGCATCGGCGGGCTGGTGTCGCAGTCGGTGCTCCTCGCGGTGATCGTCCTCGTCTCCGGGGTCGCCCTGCTGGCCCAACCCGCTCGGCAGCGGCGCGCCCGCGTCCCCGTCGGCCGGGCGCTTCCCCACGCCTGGTGGCCTCAGCCGTACGACTCCCTCCCGGCGCTGGCGGCGTGCGTCGGCGGGCCGCTCTTTGCCGGGGCGGGCGCGGCGGTGCTGGTCTTCCGCTAGCGGCTGTCGGTGCTTCGCTAACCGGTTGTCAGCGCGCGTCCCTCGGTCCCCTGGCCGCACACATCTGGTCGACGCCCTGATCTGGGACTACGACGGCACCCTGGTCGACACCTACGCAGCCGACCAGGCGGCCGTCGCCGAGCTCATCCGGCAGGATCCCGCTGCGGCGCCCGGTGCGGCGGTGTTCTGGTCGCTCGAAGGTCTTCCTCTCATCGAACGCGTCGAGCGCGCCTGGCCGGATCGGGTCGCCGAGGTCCTCGCTCAATTCGACCGTGAGCTGCCGCCGCGCCTCTTCGGTGGCATCGCCGAGGTGCTCACCGAGGTGCTGCGTCGCGGCCACCGCATGGCCGTGGTCTCGTCGCGCCGCCTCGCCCCGCTGCGCCGGGGACTGCGCGACTGCGGTCTTCTGCCGATGTTCGCCACCGTTGTCGGCCTGGAGAGCGTCCGTGTCCCCAAGCCGGACCCAGAAGGACTCCTGCTCGCGCTGGCCGCCATCGACGCGGCCGCGGCCCGAGCCGTATACATCGGCGACCAGGCAATCGACGCCCAGGCGGCGCGCGCCGCGGGAATGCTCAGCTGGACGGCGACGTGGTCAGGGAGGCTCCACCCCGGATTCGAACCCGCCGTCGCCCTCACGCAGCCCGGCGAGGTCCTCGACCGCCTCGACGCCATTGCCGCCCAGCGCGGCGATCCCGGCCTGCCTCCCCTCGCCGCTGCGGGCTGAGCACTCAGGCCACCGCTGCCTCGATCAGCCGCGCCATGGCGTCGGCGGCGACGTCGACGAGGTCGTCGATGGGAAGGTCTGCGGGGTCGGGCATCGCCGTCTGCAGTGGTGCCTCGTTGACCACGGCGAGCAGCGCACCGGCGCGCGCCCCGCGCGTCGCGGCGACGGTGAAGACCGCGGCGCACTCCATCTCCGAGGCGAGCACGCCGGCGCGAAGCCACGCCGTCCAGCGGGCGACAAGCTCGGCGGCGACCGGCATGCGCTCCGGCTCCATCTCGCCGTAGAAGCTGTCCTTCGATTGCACGGTGCCCACGTGGTGCACCGCGCCGCGGAGGACGGCCGCGCCGCGCAGGGCGTCGACGACGTCGATATGCGCGGTCGCCGGCCACCCCCCGGGCACGTATTGCGCCGACGTGCCCTCGTCGCGCACCGCCGCCAGGGCGACGATCAGCTCGCCGCGGCGCAGCGTGGGCTGCATCGCACCGCAGGTGCCGACCCGGATGAGCGTGTGCGCACCGAGGTTGCACAGCTCCTCGACGGCGATGGCGGCTGACGGCCCGCCGATGCCGGTGGAGGCGACGCTCACCACCGTGCCGCGAAGGGTTCCCGTCCAGGTCGTGTACTCGCGGTTGGTGGCGACGTGGCGGGCGCCGTCGAGCCGTTCGGCGATGCGCTGGCAGCGGCCGGGATCGCCGGGAAGCAGGACGTACTCGCCCACATCCCCGGGGGAGCACTGCAGGTGGTATTGGCGGCCGGGGCTGCGGGTCATCCCAGCACCAATGGCAGCAGGGCGCGCATGTCGGGGAGGTCGATGACGCAATCGGCGGCGGCTGCGGTCTCGGAGTTGACCGGGCAGAAGGCGACGCCGAGGCCGGCGCGGCGGAACATGTCGATATCGCCGCTGCTGTCACCGACGGCCACCACTCGGTCGGCGTCGACGCCGAGCGCGGCGATGGTCTCCAGGAACGCCGGCTCTTTGCCGCCGGGAGGAACACTGAGATCGGCCTCGCCGGTGAACAGGCCGTCGGCGACGAAGAGGACGTTGGCGCGGTGCATGTGCATCTCCAGGTCGTCGGCAACGCGCTCGGCCAGGGCGCTCAACCCGGCGCTGACGATGGCCAGCTGCAGGCCGGCGGCGCGCAGCTCGGCGCAGGTGGCGGCGACCCCCTCGTGGTACTCGATCTCGGCGACGACCTCGTCGAGGAGGGCTGCCTCGCGCCCGCGGAGGTCGGCAACCTGCTCAGCGAGGAAGTCGCTGCGGGTCATGCCGCCGCGGTAGAAGCGCCGCCAGCGGTCGCGCGCGCGGGTCCCGTACTGCGGACCCAGCTTGCGCTGCATCGCGGCCCACGAATTGGCCTCACGCAGCAGCGTGCCATCGAGGTCGAAGACCACAGCCGCATAGGTCCCCGGTCGGGGTGTGCGCCTGCTGGTCACCCCTCGGGGAGCTCGACGATGACGTCGCCGTCCTCCTCGCGGACGGGGTGGGCGACGATGCGAAGCGCCGGCAGCATGGTGCAGGCGCCGTCGGCCAGGCGGTAACTCCAGCCGTGCAGCGGGCAGACCAGCGTGTCGCCGTCGACGTAGCCCTGGCCGAGCGGGCCGCCCTGGTGAGCGCACATGTTGTCGAAGGCGAAGAGCACGCCATCCTCGCCGCGCCCCAGGGCGATGGTGCGCCCGTTGACCGTGACCTGGCGAACGGTGCCCGGCTCCAGCTCGTCGGCGCGGACGCAGCGGTGGGCGGTCATCTCCGGACGATTATCCCCAAGCCCGCCTCCTCGGCCGGGAGTGGTGCACGGTCGCCTCCGCCCGAAGGTGCACAATCGCCTGGTGCAGTCCCCGCTGCCGGCGCCGCCGCTCCGCGATTCCCTCGGTCGCGTCGTCGACGACCTGCGCCTCAGCGTCACCGATCGCTGCAACTTCCGCTGCGTCTACTGCATGCCGGCCGAGGGGATGCGCTGGCTGCCGCGCTCGGAGATCCTCGCCTTCGAGGAGATCGTCCGCCTCGCCGGGCTCTTCGTCGCCTCGGGCACCCGGACTCTGCGGCTGACCGGCGGCGAGCCCCTGGTGCGCCGCGACCTGCCCGCATTGGTGGCCATGCTCCGCTCCCTGCACGACGACCTCGACCTCTCCTTGACCACCAACGGCTTTCTCCTCCGCGCCCAGGCGCAGGCGCTGGCCGATGCCGGGTTGCAGCGCGTCAACGTCTCCCTCGACTCGCTGCGCGCCGATCGTTTCGCGCGGATCACCCGCCGCGACTGCCTGGACACGGTTCTCGACGGCATCGCCGCCGCCCGCGACGCGGGGCTCTGGCCGATCAAGGTCAATTGCGTGGTGGTGCGTGGCTTCAACGACGACGAGGTGCTCGACTTCGCGCGCATGGCTCGCGAGACCGGCGTGTCGGTGCGCTTCATTGAGTTCATGCCGCTGGACGCGTCCGGCGAGTGGGGTCGCGACAGCGTGGTCGCGGGCGAGGAGCTGCTCGAGGCTGCTGAGTCCACGTTCACGCTGCGACCGCGGGACAACGGCCACGACCCCGCCGTCCGCTTCGGCTTCGCCGACGGGTCGGTGGGCGAGCTCGGGTTCATCAACAGCGTCACCGAGCCCTTCTGCGAGCGCTGCAACAGGGTGCGGATCACCGCCGAGGGAATGCTGCGGACCTGCCTGTTCTCCATCGACGAGACCGACCTGCGCACGCCGATGCGCGGCGGCGCAGGCGACGACGAGCTGGCTGCGCTCATCCGCGCTGCGGTGTGGCGCAAGGAACCGGGACATCGCATCAACCACGCTGACTTCGTCCGTCCGGCGAAATCGATGTCGCAGATCGGCGGTTGAGCACCGAGGCTGCTGGCGGCGGCGGGCCGGGATGGCACCGCAGCATCGCCACTGCCGTGGTGCACGCCGGTCAGCATCCCGACGAGAGCAGCGGGTCGCTGTCACCGCCGCTGCTGGCGACCTCCACGTTCCTTCACGGCAACGCCGGCGGCTACGAGTACGGCCGCGAGCGCAACCCCACCTGGGAGCGTCTCGAGACCGCCATCTGCGCTCTCGAGGATGGCGCCGCGGCCACGGTGTTCTCCTCAGGGATGGCAACAATCAGCGCGGTTGTGGAGGCCGTCCCCGTCGGAGCCGCAGTGGTCGCCGCGCACAACAGCTATTCGGGGACGCGATGGCTGCTCTCCGAGCTGCACCGCACCGGTCGCGTCGAGGTGAGACTCGTCGACATCGCTGACACGCAGCAGGTCCGCGACGCGGCCGCCGGCGCTGCGCTGGTCTGCCTGGAGTCGCTGACCAACCCGCAGCTCACCATTCCCGACCTTGCCGCTTGCATCGAATCGGCGCACGCCGCGGCCGCTCTGATCATGGTGGACAACACCTTCGCCACACCGCTCACCCTGCAACCGTTGACCCTCGGCGCCGACATCGTCGTGCACTCGCTGACCAAGTATGTCGGCGGTCACAGCGACCTCATTCTCGGCGCCGCCGTGGTGCGCGACCCTCGACTGGCCGCGACACTGGCGGATTGGCGCCACATGGCCGGATCCATACCCGGTCAGCTGGAGTGCTGGCTGGCGCTGCGCGGTATGCGCACCCTCGCCGTGCGCGTGCAGCGGCAGATGGACAACGCGCTGCAGCTCGCCCAGCGATTGGAGAAGCACCGCGGTGTTGACCGCGTGCACTACCCGGGATTGACCTCGCATCCCGATCACCAGCGCGCCGCAGCTCAGATGCGAGGTGGGTTCGGCGCCGTCGTCTCCATCGAGGTTCGCGGTGGCGCCGACCGAGCCGAGGCGTTGTGCCAGGCGGCGTCGTTGTGGAGCCACACCACCAGCCTCGGCGGTGTCCACTCGACCCTCGAGCGCCGCGCCCGGTATCCCCTCGACGCCGGTGTCGTGCCGGCTTCGCTGGTGCGGCTCTCCGTCGGCATCGAAGACGTCGACGACCTCTACGACGACCTCGACCGGGCCCTGGCGGTCAGCGAGCCGCTGGCTGCCGCGGCGGGCGCGTAGCCTCGGCGTCGCGGCTGACCGCCAGCTGCTGGAGCGCCCAATCGGCGGCCTCGCGGACCACCGGGTCGGGGTCGCCGTCGCGGGCGCGGTGCAGCGCGGGGACAGCGGCGCGATCGCCGGCGTTGCCCAGGGCGATGGCGGCGTTGCGGGCCAGGCCGCCGCGACCGGCGCGCCACACCGCGGTGGCGCGGAAGCGCCGGCGGAACTCAGCCTCGTCGAGCTCGAGACACTCGACCAGGTCAGGGAAGGGGACCGGTCCCTCGGCGGTCGTGGCTCTGCCGGCAGGCAGCGGTTGAGGTGCCAGGCGCGAGTTGATCGGGCAAGCCTCCTGGCAGAGGTCGCAACCGAACGCCCAGGTGCCCATCAGCGGCCGCAGCTCCAGGGGGATGGCGCCGCGGTGCTCGATGGTGAGATAGGAGATGCAGCGCCTGGCATCGATCACTCCCGGCGCCAGGATGGCCCCAGTCGGACAGGCCGGGATGCAGGCGCGGCAGTTTCCGCAGCCCCGCCGTGAGGGCGGCGTCGGCGGCAGCGAGACGGAGAGCAGCATCTCGGCGAGGAGCACGTAGGACCCGGCCTGCGGAGTGATGAGGCAGGCGTTCTTGCCGGCGAAGCCGAGCCCGGCGCGTTCGGCGATGGGGCGGTCCAGTGCCCAGCCGTGGTCGACGAAGTGCTTGCTCCGCACCGGGCCGGCCAGCTCTGCGATGCGCTCGGCGAGACGGTTGCAGGCGGCGGCGAGCACGTCGTGGTAATCAGCGGCGCCGCCGCCGGGACCGTTGGAGTGCAGGCAGGCATAGGCGGAAAAACGCCCACGTGGGCGCCCGGCGGGCTGTGGATTCACGGGGCTCGCCGGGCGGTATGGCCAGGCGAGGGCGAGGGCGGAGCGGGCCCACGGGTACCTGGCTCGAGGGTCGCTCGAGACCTCGACCCGCTCGCGGCTGAACCACGGCATGCCGTGCATGCGCCCGTCGTCGATGGCGCGCAAAGCCCGGCCGCGCGCCTTGCGATATGGCCGCAGACTGGCAACGCCCGCCGCGGCGAACCCCTGCTCGCGGGCGGCTTCGAGGATCGCGGCGCGGAGCTGGGTCCGGTCCACGCGGCGATTGTGGGACCGTCAGCGGTCGCCTGTCGGCCTCGGCGTACCATGACGAGCGTGTCCGACGACGATCGCCCCGCGCGTCCGCAACCCGTGGACGGGGAGCTCTACGGTCCTGCCGAGGTCGGCCCCATGCTGGGCGTCAAACCGCAGGTGGTGGTCAACTGGATCCGCGAGGACCGCATCCACGCCAGCGCAGTCGACGAGCTGGGCAGAAACCGCTTCACCGCCGAAGATGTCCGCCGCATCCGCGACAGCCTGGGCAAGGGCGTGCGCGCATGACCGCGCGGTCGCCGCGCTTCGCCGTGGGCAGCGACATGACCCACCCCGTCGCCGACGCGGTCGCCGACCACCTCGAGTCCGCCGGCTGCACCGTGGTGCGCTGCGGAGCCGTGGGCGGTGCCGACACGCCGTGGCCCGACGTCGCCGAACAGGTCGCCCGCCTCGTCGCCCAGGGTGCTGTCGACAGCGGGGTGGTCTGTTGCTGGACGGGGACGGGCGTCAGCATCGCCGCCAACAAGGTCCCGTCGGTCCGCGCGGCGCTGTGCGCAGACGCCCAGACCGCGCGTGGGGCTCGGCGCTGGAACGACGCCAACGTCCTGGCCCTATCGCTGCGCGCCACCAGCGCCGCCGTCGCCAGGGAGATCGTCGACGCCTGGCTCGAGCCGCGCGAGGCCGACGCCTCGGAGAAAGCAAACATCGAACGGGTTTCGGCCATCGAGCGCCGATACAGCGAGCGCACGGCTTCGGCAGCCAGTGGCTGACCGGCGTGGCCGTCGGCTCCGCCGGATAACGGACAAGGGGCATTGCACCGCCCATAGAGGTACTCACCACCATGCCTGACATCGTCCTGAACCAGGCTGCGGTCACCAGCGCCGACACCGACGCGGTGGTGGTGACCGCGTTCGAGCACGGTCTGTCGCAGGCCGCCAAGGAGGCCGACGTGGCGCTCGACGGCCTCCTGGCCGAAATGCGCGACGCCAAGGAGATCTCCGGCGAGTTCGGTGAGTGCACCTCGATCCGCACCATGGGGCGGATGCCCGCCAGGCAGCTGCTGGTTCTCGGCCTGGGAAAGCCGGCGCAGCTCGACTCCTTCCGGCTGCACAACGCGTACCAGTTTGCCGGGTCGGCGCTGCGCAGCCACCGTGCCAGCAGCGCAACGGTGTTCGTCGACCAGGCGGCAGTCGATGCCGTGGGCGGCAACGGCACTGGCGGCGATGCCGGCGCCGACGCGCTTCGCGACGTGGCGACCGGGCTCCTGCTCGCCAACTTCGAACAGGGAACACGCAAGAGCAAGCCCGATGAGCGACCGGCGCTGCAGCACATCGCCATCGGCGTGATCTCCGCTGACGGGGCGCTTGGCGCGGCGCTCGACGAGGCGCAGGTACTCGCCCAGGCGACCAACCAGGTGCGCAGCTGGGCGTCCGCGCCGGCCAACACCCTGACGCCGACCATGCTCGCCGCATCGGCGACGGCGCTCTACGAGGGCACCGGGCTGGAGGTGGAGGTTCTCGACAAGGCCGACCTCGAGAAAGAGGGTATGGGCGCGCTGCTCGGCGTCGCTCGGGGCAGCGACGAACCACCGGTGATGATCACGGTGCGCTACGACGGTGGCCGTCCCGACGGGCCGCGCCTTGCCCTGGTGGGCAAGGGGATCACCTTCGACACCGGGGGCATATCGATCAAGCCGGCCGCGGGCATGGAATTGATGAAATACGACATGGGCGGCGGTGCCGCGGTGCTCGCGGCGATGTGGGCGATCGCCAAGCTGCGGCCCGCGGCGAACGTCATCGGTGTGGTCCCGGCGACGGAGAACATGCCCGGTGGCCGAGCCTACAAGCCCGGGGATGTGCTCACGTCGCTCAGCGGCAAGACCATCGAGGTGCTGAACACCGACGCCGAGGGCCGGATCATCCTCGCCGACGGGCTGGCCAAGGCCCGGCGCATGGGCGCGACGCACATCGTCGACGTCGCCACCCTCACCGGCGCGTGTGTCGTCGCCCTCGGGCACGCGACCAGCGGCCTGATGACCAACAACGCATCGCTGGCAACCCTGGTGAAGCGTGCGTCGGAGAAGGCGGGTGAGCGCGTCGCCGAGCTGCCCATGCACCCCGAGTACGACATCTGCCTGCGCAGCGACGTCGCCGACATGAAGAACATCGGCGATCGCGCCGCGGGGACGATCAGCGCCGCCGTGTTCCTGCGCGAGTTCGTCGATGACACGCCGTGGGTGCACCTCGACATCGCCGGTTCTGGGTGGAACGACCAGGAGGGCCAGGTGCAGATCCCCAGCGGTCCAACGGGCGTGCCGGCACGCACCTTCGTTCACCTGGCAAGACTCTTCGCGGAGATGTAGCGACTCGAAGTAGCGCTGTGCTGCGGCAACCATGAAAGAGGCGCTGCCCCGGATCCTGACCATCATGGGGTCGGGTGAGACGAGCCCGACGATGAGCTCACTGCACGGCGAGCTCTTCGACCGGATGGGTCCGCCACCCGTCCCCGCGGTCCTGCTCGACACGCCATTCGGCTTCCAGGAGAACGCCGCCGAGCTGTGCGCCAAGGCGATGCAGTACTTTCGCGACAACGTCGGCCGCGCCGTCGGCGTGGCCTCGTACCGCCACGCCGACTCGGTCGACGCCCTCGCCTACGAGACCATGATCGCCCAGCTGCGCGAGGCTCGCTATGTCTTCGCCGGACCGGGCAGCCCCTCGTACGCGCTGCGACAGTGGTCGGGGTCGGCGGTGCACGACGCCCTTGTCGAGAAGCTGCGCGAGGGCGGCTGCATCGTCTTCAGCAGCGCTGCGGCCTGCACCGTGGGCCGGCTGTCCCTTCCCGTCTACGAGATCTACAAGGTCGGTGCCGATCCCTACTGGCTCGAGGGCCTCGACCTTCTTGCCGAATGTGACATCAACGCAGTGGTCATCCCCCACGACAACAATGCCGAGGGTGGTACCCACGACACCCGCCACTGCTACATGGGCGAGCGCCGCCTGCGAATCCTCGAGGAACAGCTTCCCGAGGGCACGTTGGTCCTCGGTGTCGACGAGCACACAGCCTGTGTCCTGGACCTCGATGCCGACACCCTGACGGTTCGCGGCGTCGGCGGGGTCACTTTGCGCCATGGCGGGCGGCTGCACCGCATCGAGAAGGGCGCGGTCGCGCCGCTGGCGTTGCTCCGCGGCGGCGGGGCATTCGGCGTCGCGGCGCCGTCTGCGGATGCACCTGCTGACTCGCATCCGGCCGTCGATGACCTGGCGTCCAACCCCTTCATGGAGGAGGTCGACACGCAGCGCGCCCGCTTCGACGCGGCCCTCGACGCCGGCAGCGTCGACGCCGCGCTTGCCGCCCTGCTGGCCATCGACTCCCACCTCTGGCGCTGGTCGTCGGAGACCTTCGCCACCGACGACATGGATCGGGCGCGCTCGCAGCAGCGCACCATGCTGGTCAGGTTGGGCGCGCTGGCGCAGGCTGGGGCGCGCGATCCCGCCGAGGCGGTGGCGCCGTTCGTCGAGACCCTCGTGGCCATGCGCAACCGAGCACGCGAGCAGCGTCGTTTCGACGACGCCGACGCGCTGCGCAACCGCCTGGTCGAGCTCGGCGTCGAGGTGCACGACTCGCCGAACGGGACTCGCTGGTCGTTCCGCGAGCCGCCCGAGTAGCTACCCGACGGTGCCGGCTACGGCGACCTCAGCGTCGGGTTCGACCACTCGGGGCGGGACGACGATGCTCTGCACCTCCGCGCCCGCGCTCTGGTCGCCGTCGAGGCGGCCCTTGGTCTGCGCAGCGAGCCGCCCAAGCTCGGCGTCGTTGCCGCGCCACATGGTGGCGATCATGCGCATGTCGCCGCGGAACGACCATAGCGGGTGACCGAAGGTCGCCGGTTTGTTCCTCTCGATGACGAAGTGGCTGAACCAAGCGATGCCGTATGAGATCACCGGCGCAGTGGCGAGCAGCAGCGGCCGGCGCCGGGCGATGGCGGTTACGCCCACGGCCGCGCCGAGATGGGTGCCGGCGAAGTGCACCCAGCGCGTTGCCGCCTTGCTGTGCGCCCCGACGTAGTACGGGAAGAACTCCTCGAAGCTGGTGAAGGTCCGCATCCGCCCATCATCGCTCAGTCGCACCGCAACGGTCGAGCGTGAGCAGGGCGACTACTCGATTGTGTAGTGCGGCCGGCCGTTCACCTCGACCCGGGTGGCCCTGCCCTCGCGGGCGAGTTTGTCGAGGTGCGCCTCGACGCTTCGCGCTGCCAGCTCATGGAGGCCCTCCGGGTACCCGGCATAGATCTCGGGGACAAGGTCAGCGGGCGCGATCCTTGTGCCCCGGCTGCGGGCCACGCGCTCCACCTGGGCCTCGCGCTCGCGACGATGAACGATGTAGTCGTCGATCAGCGCCGCGGCGTCGTCAACCCGCGGACCGTGACCGGGATGGATCACCGACGGTCGCAGGTCACGAATCCGCAGCAGTGACGCCATGTACGCAGTCATGTCACCGTCAGGTGGGCTGATCACCGTGGTCATGCCGCTGAGGACGTGGTCACCGGTGTACAGCGCGCCGCTGTCCTCGTCGAAGAAGCAGAGGTGATCGGAGGCATGGCCCGGTGTGTGCACGGCACGCAGCGACGTGGCCTCGCCGCCCCGAATCGCCTCGTTGTGCACGAGCGTGCTGGCGCCGTCGTCGCCAAGGGCGATGTCGAGGGCGCGCACCGCCGCACCGGTCGCCGCGGCGAGGCGCCGCGCCAGCGGCCGGTGATCGGGATGCGAATGGGTGAGCAGTATGGTGGCGATGCGCCCATCGCGCTGCGCCACGATGTCGAGGATCGCCGCCAGGTGCGAGTCGTCATCGGGGCCGGGATCGATGCACAGCAGCTGGTCGCTGCCCACCAGGTACGTGTTCGTCCCCTTTCCCGTGAACAGCGAAGGGTTCGGCGCCAGGACGACGACGGGCTCGTTCACGACGTCATCGCATCGCCAGGGCGTGGCAGCAGCTCGGGAAGCCGGCCGATGAGCACGGCCCGCGGTTCGAAGAGGATGCGCGCCACCGGGCGAGAGCCGAGATCGTCGATCACGTCCTGCGTGCTCCCGTGGTGGGCCAGCTCACCGCAGATGATCCGCGTCGGAGGCATCAGCGACTCGAAGTTGCCGCGGTGCTTGTCGAGCAGATCCTGGGGCGCGTACCAGCCGCCGTGCGTCGCCTCGCCCGCGTGCACCCCGGCTTCCTGGTCGACGGGTGCGGCGACGACGAAGAAGCGTGTGTCGAAGCGCTTGGGCACACCCTCGGGGGTGACGAAGTGAGCCACGTAGGTGAGGCGCTCCGGGGCGATGCGCAGACCGTGCGCGCCGAGCACGCTGGCAAACGGCGCGCCGTCGAGCATCTCCTGACGCGCTCGGCTCAATCGCGGCGCATCGCCGGCCGCCAGCGCACCTCCAGCGGCGTCGCTGCCCAGGAGGATGCCGGACTCCTCGAAGACCTCGCGCACCGCGGCGACGTGATACCCGGTGCACAGGTCGCGGGACGCGCCATCCTCACCCAGGCGCAGGCGCGCCAGCCGCTCCACGGGATCGAAACCAGGAGCGTGGCGGAGCACCGCGGGGTCGGAGTCCGCGGCGTCGACGGTGCCGCCACAGAAGACGTGGGCTTCGGCGGCGAAGCTGCTGCGCGCCGGCCGCCGAAGGAGGAACGCCTCGACGCCGCCACCGGCTCGATCGCGGAGGAGAACGACGGTCGACGCCTGGCGGGGGATCACCGGTGCGCTCGCCGTGTCGCTCATCGCGCCATTGCACCACGACCACCCGCGCTCATGCCCGAGCTTGTGTCCCGTCTGCCGACACTACGGGGAGACGTCGATGGTCCCAGTGAGCTCGGGGCCGATGATCCTGTCACCCTGCGCCGCCACCAGGCGCACGTGCAGCAGTCCTGGTTGCGATGGCACAAAGACGACCACGGCGCTCACCACCTCCCCACCGCTCAGCTTGCCGCCGCACGAGCGGCCGTTGACGAAGGGGACGGTGTCGAGACCGGCGAAGCGGACCTCGCGAGCGACGACCGGCGCGTCGAACTTCGCCACGACGCACAGCGGGCTGATCACCGCGCCGCTGGTGTTGTCCAGCGCAACCGGCACCTGCAGTGGCTGCCCCGCGGTGGCGTGGTCGGGGATGACGCCGGCGACCTCCGCATGCACGTCGGTGCCACCGGCCTCGAACAGCGGGAGGACAACGCTGGCGAATCCAGCGGCGAAGAGCACCAGTCCGGCGAGCAGCGCCCAGACCTGGCCGGGCACCCGCCGGGCAGCGGCTCGCGCTCGCGCCAGGCGACGCGCCGCCTGTGGAGTCTTTGCAGCGCTGCCCGCCCTCTGGTCGCTCAATAGACGGCGGGGGCGTGGTACTCGGTGAAGACGTCGCGCATGGCACCGCACACCTCGCCGAGAGTGGCGTAGGCACGCACGGCGTCGAGGATGGGCGGCATCAGATCGGCATCGCCCGCCGCGGCGGTGCGCAAAGCCTCGAGCGCACCCGCCACCCCGGCGGTGTCGCGGTTGCCGCGGTGACCGCGCAGCCGCTCGAGCTGCTCGCGCATGACCCGTTCATCGGGGCGGAAGATCGGCGTCGCCTCCGCCTCCTCGGTCTCGGTGTAGCGATTGACGCCGACCACGACTCGCTCACCGCTGACCACCGCCTGCTCGGCGCGATACGCCTCATCCTGGATCTGCTGCTGCATCCAGCCCTCCTCGATGCAGCGCACTGCGCCGCCGCGCTCCTCGACCTCGTCGAGCAGCGCCTGGGCGCGGCGTTCGAGCTCGTCGGTGAGCGACTCGACGAAGTACGAGCCGCCGAGCGGGTCGACGGTGTTGGCGACGCCGATCTCCTCGGCGATGATCTGTTGCGTGCGCACGGCGATGCGCTGCGCCTTCTCGGTGGGAATCGACAGGGCCTCGTCGTAGCACGACAGCGCCAGCGACTGGACGCCGCCGAGCACCGCCGCGAGTGCCTGGATGGCGGCGCGCACGATGTTGTTCTCCGGCTGCTGCGCGGTCAGCGTCGAACCGCCGGTCTGGGTATGGGTGCGCAGGGTCAGCGACTGCGGATCGCTGGCGCCGAAGCGATCGCGCATCACCCGCGCCCACATGCGCCGCAGCGCGCGGTACTTGGCGATCTCCTCGAAGAAGTCGGTGTGGGTGTTGTAGATCCATGAAAGGCGGCCGGCGAACTCGTCGACACCGAGGCCCCTGTCCCGCGCTGCCTGCACATACGCGATGGCGTTGGCGATGGTGAAGGCCATCTCCTGCGGCGCTGTGCTGCCCGCCTCGCGGATGTGATACCCGCTGAGCGATATGGGGTTGAACTTCTTGGCTGTGCGAGCGCAGTAGGCGATGAGGTCGGCGGCGAGACGCAGCGACGGTCGCGGTGGATAGATGAACGTGCCTCGGGCGACGTACTCCTTGAGCACATCGTTCTGGGCCGTGCCCATGACGTTCTCCGCGGCGACGCCCTGTTTCTCCGCGGCGACGACGTACATCGCCACCAGCACGGGTGCGGGCGCATTGATGGTCATCGAGGTGCTGACCTTGTCGAGCGGGATGTCGCTGAACAGCGCCTCCATGTCGGCGAGCGAGTCGATGGCGACGCCCACCTGGCCGACCTCTCCGGCACTGCGGGGGTCGTCGCTGTCGAGGCCCATCTGCGTGGGCAGATCGAAGGCGACACTGAGACCCGGCTGACCGTTGGCGAGGAGGAAGCGAAATCGTGCGTTGGCGTCCGCGGCAGTGCCATACCCGGCGTACTGGCGGATGCTCCACAGCCGCCCGCGGTACATCGTCGGCTGGATGCCTCGGGTGTACGGCCACTCGCCAGGAAAGCCCTCGTCGCGCAGCGCGTCGTGCTCTTCGAGATCGAGCGGGGTGTACAGGCGCTCAACGGGAATGCCGCTGCCCGTCTCGAACTGGTCGGCACGCTCTCCGCGCTCCAGGCCGCGGGCCAGGGGCCCAGCCTGCCAGCGGCGCAGACCCTCGCGATAGCGCTCCGCCGCGCTCGCCTCGGTCTCACCTCTGGAGCGAGGCTCGGTGATCATCGTCGGGTCAGGATACCCCGCACGTCATCGAGCACGGATGCAGATATCGGGTGACGGGCGGGGCGGCGAGCCTGCCTGGCTACACTCGGTCGTCGTGGCAGTGACGCTCAGCGAGGAGCTCGTCGCCGCGATGGCGCGGCGTCTGCGCGAGCGTGATCTGCGCTACTCGACGAGGCAGCTGTACTACGCGGTCTGCGCGGAGCTCGAGTCTCCTGTGCCGACCCGGGGTGATGCCCAGGCGGGCCTGGGTGCCCTGCTCATGGTGACGGGTGTTGTTGCGGGCATCTATGTCTCGATCTATGTCGGCCTGGCCGTTCCCATCGGTCTGCTCGTCACCGCCATGGGATTGCAGCGGCGTCGCGCCGAGCGCAACCGGCCGACAACCCGCCCCCTGGCGCTGGGCTACGACGAGTTCCTCGCTGAGCTGGCGACGCTACCCGCGAGGACCACCGTGCTCGGCGGCTCGATCGACACCGTCGCGCCGGCGGGCTCGCCGGCGCCGGTCGCCGGGGGATCACTGGTGGTGTGCGACGGCCGCGAGAGCGCGTTGATGCTCGCCGCCAACCTCGGCGAGCACGGTGTCACCGTGGTCGACGAGGCATCTGCCGCAGCCCATCTCACGACTGCGGCGCGGGTGCTCTCGGTTCACGACGCCGACGCGCGCGGCTGTGCACTGCCGCTCCGTCTGCGCGCTGCCGGGGCGGGCGAGGTGATCGACCTCGGCTTGCGCCCCGGGCAGATCACCGGGCGTCGCCTCCAGGTCATCGAGGGCGCCCCGCTGCTGGTGAGCGCCGACGTCGCCGCCCTGCTCAGCCCCGACGAGATCGTCTGGTTGGCAGCGGGGCGGCGTGCCGAGCTCGCCATCCTCACCCCGCGTGAGCTCGTCGACGCCGTGCTCGCGGCCATCGCGGACGGGGCGGGGGTCAGCCAACCGCCGGGCTTCCCCGCGGGCATCGTCGTGTCCCAGGTCGTCCCCATCGCGGCGACCGTGGCGACGGCCTCGCCACTCTGATTCGCCGCGCCGTCGGCGGTTGCCCTAGTCGGCGGGAGGCAGCGGCGCCGGCTGCGGTCCCGCGGGGGCCAGGGCCCACCGCTCTTCGATGCGGCCCAGTCGCCACACCGATAGCGCGATCACCCAGGTGGCGAAGAACACCACCACGATGCCGATGCCCATGGTGTTGAGGTTGAGGTTGGCGATGAGGTCCCAGGCACCGCCCGACAGGCTGAAGTACTGCACCAAGATCTGCAGCAGCTCGATGGTGCCGATGAGAAAGGCAACGGCCACCGACAGTCCGGTGATGGTGATGTTGTAGAAGACCTTGCGCACCGGTTTGGCGAACGCCCAGCCGTACGCCTGCGTCATGAATGCACCGTCGGCGGTATCCATGAGACACATCCCCGCGGCGAAGAGAACCGGCAGGCAGAGCACCGCGTACCAGGGAAGGCCCGTCGAGGCGGCGCCGGCGGCCAGTGCGAGCAGCCCGACCTCGGTTGCGGTGTCGAAGCCCAGGCCGAAGAGCAGGCCGACGAAGTACATCTGCCAGCTGTGCTTCACCGAGCGGGCGATGGGCCCGAGGAAGCGATTCATGAAGCCGCGCTCCTGCAGCTTCTGCTCCAGCTGGAACTCGTCGTAGTGACCGCGCCGCATGTCGCGAAAGACGCGCACGATGCCCACCAGCACCACCACGTTCAGCGCCGCGATGAGGTAGAGGAACAGACCGGAGACGCCTGTGCCGATGTAGCCGCCGAAGTTCTTCAGCTGGGAGCTGTCACTGACCTGCCCGGCCACCGTCCTGGCGGCGAAGGCGAGTCCGACGGCCAGCCCGAAGACGATGCTCGAGTGCCCCAGTGAGAAGAAGAATCCGACACCCAGCGGGCGCTTGCCGTCGGCCATGAATTTGCGCGTGGTGTTGTCGATGGCCGAGATGTGATCGGCGTCGAACGCGTGGCGCAGCCCGAAGGTATAGGCGGTGAGCCCGGTGCCCAGACCGACGGCGGCGTACTTCGGCGCCACCAGCAGCGCGAGGGTGAGCCAGCCGGCGAGGTGAAGGAAGAGGATGAACGAGGCGAAGCCGCCGAGGCGCGCCCATTCCGCGCCCGTCAGCGTCCGCCTGATCAGCCGCAGCCGCGCTGCCGCCGTTGCCATGAATGAGGTCCCTGCGCTGCTCCCACGTGGCCGCCAGAGTAGCGCAACGGTATGCCACCTGCAACTCAGTCGCCACTAGCCGGTGGTGGGGCGAGATGCGCGGCTACTCGCGTCCCACCTGGCCCTCGTGGGTCGCCCCCACCAGGATGGTCATGTTGCCCCGGGGATGCTGGTTGTCGTGCATCAGCTGGTGCGCCGTGCCCACATCCTCGAAGGCGAACACCCGGCTCAGACAGGGATCGACCTCGCCGCCGGCGACCATCCGGTTGAGCGCAGCGGCCTGCTCGTCGTTGGCGAAATGCGAGCCCTGCAGCCGCTTCTGGCGCATCCACAGGTAGCGCAGGTCGACGGTGGCCTCGTACCCGCTGGTCCCCGCGCAGATCACCACCATGCCGCCGTTGTCGGCACAGAAGATCGATGTCGGAATCGTCTCCTCACCAGGGTGCTCGAAGACGATTCGCGGACTCGTGCGCTCGCCGACGCAGTCCCAGATCGCCTTGCCGAATGCGCGCGCACCTTTCAACCATTCACCGTAGGCTTCGTCGTCGCGCCAGTCGGGCATCGTCCCCCAGTGGGAGAACTGCCGGCGGTCGATGTAGCCGACCGCGCCGAGCTGCTTGCACCACTCGCCCTTGTCCCCGCTGCTGACCACGGCAACCGGACGCGCGCCGCGGGCGCGGGCTATCTGTATCGCCTGACATCCGAGTCCGCCGGAGCCGCCCCAGACGAGGACGACGTCACCGGGCTCGACGACCTGTGGCGGAAAGCCGCAGAGCATCCGGTACGCGGTGGCGCCGACGAGCATGTACGCTGCCGCCGCCGCCCACGCGAGATTGGGGGGTTTGGGCAGGCATTGGTGCGCTTGCACACGGGTGAACTGGGCGAAGCTGCCCCAGTTGGTCTCGTACCCCCAGATGCGATTGCTCGGGGCGATGATCGGGTCCTTGCCGGCGAGGACCCAGGGGTCCTCGGAGTCCCAGACACCGCAGTGGATCACGACCTCGTCACCGACCTTGACGTTGTCGACTCCCTCGCCGACCTCCCAGACGATGCCCGAGGCGTCGCTGCCGCCGATGTGGAAGGATTCCTCCTCGCCTGCGCGATTGCGTGCGGCGACCACGTCGACGGGCCTGCCGAGGGCTGCCCACACGTTGTTGTAGTTGATGCCGGCGGCCATGACGTAGACGAGGGCCTCGCCGCGTCGTGGACGGGGCACGGCGATCTCCTCGCGTGCGAAGGCAGTGGCTGGAGGTCCGTAGCGCTCGGGGCGGATCACCATGGCGTGCATCCGCTCGGGCACCACGCCCAGCTCGGGCATGTGGCCCAGAGGAGTGCTCGCAACGCTGCGCCTCAACTCCACGTCGGGGGGTCCTCCCTGGTCGCCGCCGGTCGGCGCTCGGCCCACCGGGGCACGGCGACGATACACGGAGGGTCCGCGGCCACGACGTCAACCCTTGGTGGTCGCGCCCGGGACTTGCTCGCCGAACGCGGCTGCAGTGATCACACCACTGTGGTCGACTGCGCTGGCGCGGTAATTGCGCAGTGAGGGGAAGAGAGCGGCGATGACGGCGATGCTCGCCAGGCACAGTCCCCCGCCGGAGATCACCGATATGCGCGGCGTGAACACCGCGGCGACGGATCCTGCCTCGATGTCGCCGAGGTAGCTGCCGCCGACGACGACCATCGAGAACGTCGCCGACATGCGTCCGCGGTACTCGTCGGGCGTCAGCGTCTGCATCATGGTCGCGCGGCACACCGCGCTGATGGCGTCGGCTGCACCGGCGACGGCTAGCAGCAGCAGGGCGATCCACAGCGACGAAGCGAAGCCGAAGCCCACGATCGCCGCGCCCCACACGGCGACGCTGACGATGATGGCGAGGCCCTGGCGGCGCATCCCGCCCACCCACCCGGTGGCGACGATTGCGGCCAGGAGCGCGCCGGCTCCGGGTGCCGAGTACAGCAGGCCGAGTCCGCTGGGTCCGGTGTTGAACGTCGTCGCCGCAAGCACCGGAAACAGTGCACGCGGCGCGCCGAACACCATGGCGCAGAGGTCTGCGGCGAAGCCTCCGAGGATCGCCGGCTGTCGGCGCGCGAAAGTGAGTCCGCCGCGAATCGCCGCCAGCGCGGACTCGCCGGCTGCGCCAGAGCGCGGCTGCGGGGAGATGAGGAAGACACCGAGGATGGCAGCGGCGAAGGTGACGACGTCGACGAGATACGCAGTGGTCAGGCCGAATCGGGCGATGACCACGCCGCCAATCGCCGGACCGGCGATGGTCCCGGCCTGGAACATGCCGAACGTCAGCGCGACCGCGGCGGCCAGCTGGCTGCGCTGCACAAGGTTGGGGACGGTCGCGCTCCGCGCCGGCTGGTCAAAGGCGGAGACGGCCGCCGCGAGCGTGGCGACGGCGTAGATGAAGAACAGTGGCGGTGCGCCGAGGTGGGCGGCGACGGCGAGGACGCCGGACAGTGCGGCGAGGACGACGTTGGTGAGCAGCAGCAGGCGCCGGCGGTCGACGGCATCGGCGACAGCGCCGGCGACCAGCGAGCAACCGATCAAGGGCACCACCTGGAAGAGGCCGAGCATGCCCACCGCGAGCGGTGAGTGGGTGATCTGGAAGATCTGGAACGGCACCGCCACCACGGTGATCTGCCGGCCCACCAGGGAAACAAGCTGGCCGCACCACAGCAACCGGAAGTCACGCGATGAGCGAAGCGGGGTGAGATCAGGAGCCAGGCGGCGAAGACCGGCCAAGACTCAGCTGGAGCCGCGTACGTCGTCGGCCATGGCGACGGCGCCGGCGAGCAGAGCCTGCATGCCGACGCGCAGGCACTCCTCGTCGATGAAAAAGTCGGGCGCGTGGTGCATCGGCGGACGGGCCGGACCGCTGGCGGCGCCGACGAAGAAGTAGCAGCCCGGGATGCGGCGGAGGAATTCGCTGACGTCGTCACTCGGTGTCGCCGGCGGCATCTCCAGGACGTGATCGCCGCCGAGGATGGTCGCGGCCGCGTCGCGCCAGACAGCCGTCGCCGAAGGGTCGTTGGTCACCGCTGACATCGGTGGCGGCAGGTCGATGGCGGCGGTGACCTCGTACTCGGCAGCGATCTCGTCGCAGAGCGCACGCAGCCGGCCGGTGGCGGTGACGTGCTGTTGTGTGGTGAAGGTGCGCAGACTGCCCTCGAGAACGGCGTCACGGGGGATGACGTTGAGCGCCGTGCCGGCGCGGAGCACGCCGGCGCTGCAGGCGCAGCCGATCTCCTCGTACTCGAGGCCGGCGACAGCATCGCTGAGGCGACCGGCCAGCGCCGCCGTGGCCAGCAGCACGTTGCCCTCGACTGTGCTCATCGCTCCGTGACCCCCGCGCCCGCGCATCCTCACCGCGAACTTCTGCGCCATGGCCATGGCGATGCCCGGCCGCGCTGCGACGAGGCCGGTGGTCAGCAGCGAGGCGACGTGCAGACCGATGACACGGTCGGGTCGGACGGTCTCCAGCACCCCGCCCTCGATCATCGCCACGGCACCGCCCAGCGCCTCTTCGGCGGGCTGGAAGAGCAGCACGTAACGGCCGGGAAGATTCTCGGCGCGCTCGGCGAGAATGCCGGCGACACCGAGAAGGATCGCCGTGTGGGCGTCGTGACCGCAGGCGTGCATGACGCCGTCGGTCGCCGACCGGTAGGCGACATCGACCTCCTCGTGCACGGGAAGAGCGTCGATGTCGGCGCGTATCAGAACAGTGCGCCCAGGACGGCTCCCATCGATGGCGAACACCGCGCCGGTGTCAGTCGGACAGGGAAGCTCCGTGGCGCCGATGCCGCGCAGCCGATCGACGACCACCGCGGTGGTGCGTTCTTCGGCGAAGCTCAGCTCGGGATGCGCGTGGAAATCACGCCGGGTGTCGACCGTCTCGTCGAATGCGCCGTCGACAAGCGCACGCATGTCGGCGACGGCCAATCCGCTCACAGCCGCAGCGTAGCCAGGCTCGGGGTCGGCACGCCGCCCCGGCTGCGCTCGGCCTAGCCGACGGCCTCGACGATCTCCGGGAGCAGGCCGGGGAATGTGGCGAGGAAGTCGCGGCGCTCCTGCTTGAAACGCTGGACCAGCGCTGCGTACTCCTCCTGCCGGCCCTGTCGCTCATAGAGAAGTCGCGGCTGGAGGATGTCGAGGTCGTCGATTCCGGGTAGCTGTGCGGCGACGTCATAGCCGAAATCGGGATCACGCTCGAAGGTGATCGTTCCCTCGGCGATGGCCTTGACCACGGCACTGGAGTAGGGGATGGTCACCTTCTTGCTCCGCTCGTCGCCGGGGGGGCCGCCGATGCGACCGGTGTTGAGCAGGAAGACGTCGAAGCCGGCGTCGTCGAGCAGCTCGAGGAAGCGGTTGCCCTGCAGCTCGTGAAGCAGTGGGAAGAACGGATTGGTGCCTGGGACGCGGAGGAACTTGCCCATCTCCTCCTTGCCGCCCGCGCTGGTCCCCTGAGTTTCGCCGAGCATGAAGTAAGCGGCTGCCTGCGCGCGGTTGAGCCGGGCGACGGCGGGGATGATGTTCTCGTTGCGATTGAGAATGAGCAGCTGGTTGACCCGGGTGATGTCGCGGGCGTCGCGGGCGATGCCAAGGGCTGCCATGCGGAAAACTGCGCGCCCGTTCTGCGTGTATGACGTGTCGAAGAAGTCGACCTCGCCCTTGTCGTTCTGCGACACGTTCTCCAGGTAGGCCTCGGGCTTGGTCACGGCGCCGTGGATGGCGGGCTCGTCCTTTGGATCGAGGGCGAATGTCTTGGCGAAGCACCCGTTCTCGGTGGCGACGACATGACCCCCCGGATAGAGGGCGACGAAGTCGTCCTGCACGGGCTGGCTGTTGTTCTGCCGGGTGAAGGTCGTGGTCGTCTTGCCGGTGCCGCTGAGGCCGACGATGAGCATCGACTGCTCGCCGCGCGAGGTGGGCACGACCTTGCAGCCGGCGTGGAGCGAGAGCCCGCCGCGTGCGTAGGTCAGCGCGTTCCACATCCGCAGCCCGCCCTTCTTCGACTCGCCGAAGTAGTCGGAGTTGAGCACCCGGGTGACGCCGGCGCCGAGGTCGACGGCGATGAGGCGGTCGTTGGGATATCCCGGCGCCGGCAGGTTGGGGGTGTAGATCACCGTCAGCTGCGGCTCGAAGTCGGCACCGGGGTGCTCGGCGGGGAAGTACAGCGCCTGCTGCATGGCCGCGATGTTGGCGTTGCTCTCCTCGATGTAGAGCCGGGCGGCGACGCGGTGCTCGGGGTCGTTGCCGATGTAGCCGTCGATCACCAGCATCGCCTGGTCGCGGATGTAGCCGTCCTGGAGGCCGGCGATCCGCCGGCCCTCAACGGAGCTGATGCACTGACCCGAGAAGCGCTCGTCGGAGTCGCTGACCAGGTAGGTGCTGGCCTTGCTCCTCGCGTCGACACGCGTCTGTACGTTGTAGTTGTCGTACACGGTGAGCCTGGCGTTGGGCATCTCGCCGATGAGCTGGCGGAGCTCCGCGAAGGAGGGGTTCCACCTGACGGATCGCGCCGCCGGCAGGGTGGCTCGCCTTGCCTTGACGACGTCGGTCATGTGGTCTCCACGTCCTCGAACAGGCGGGACCGCGCTCGGTGCGAGGAGGGCCCCTGTGGTCTGGGCTCGATCGGCACCGGGCGGACGCAAGCGCGTGCGGCCGCGGCTCCTCCCCCGGTAGACCTCGATCGAGTGTACCAGAGCCGTTTGACAGCGACCGCCAGCTTGTCGAAGTCAGTCCCACGGTCCCTGGCCCGCGGCCTTGCAGGTTTCCTGGTACCGATGCGTTAAGTTAAGACACCCCGCGAGTGAATGCGGGGCTCGGTGCGTCCGGAACCCCAGTCCGCGACCCCGATGACGCCGAATCCATCCCTCCGGCGGGCGCCGCACCATCCCGCGGCGCCCGCATTTTTTGTAGAGGGGGGATGCTCCCCCCTATGACTTGCGGCCGGGCAAAGCCCGTCCGTCTTACCCCCTTCGGCGCGCCTGGCGCGCCGTCCACGGCTGTGCCGCGGGCGCGCTTCGCGCGCTGGTGCGCGTCGGGATCGTCGGGGTGCGGGCACGGGGCTTGTAGAGTTGGATGGGCCCGGCCCGGCCGTTCGAAGGGGCCGACAGTTTGGAGAGCGCATGACTCAGACCATCCCTCAGGCAAAGGATGCGGCGGCCGCGGCTCGGGAGCAGTCGTGGGTCTTCTTCGACGGAGAGTTCCGCCGCTACGCCGACGCCAAGATCGGGCTGATGACCCATGCCCTCCACTACGGCACCGGCCTCTTCGAGGGGATCCGCGGGTACTGGAACGCCGAGCGCGGCCAGCTGTACACCTTCCGCCAGCCCGAGCACTACCAGCGGATGCGCAACAACGCGCGCATCCTGCGCATGGAGCTGCCGCTGAGCACCGCCGAGTTGTGTTCAGTCACCGATGAGCTGCTCCGGCGCAACGGGTATCGCGAGGACGTCTACATCCGCCCGATCTGTTTCAAGGCGTCCGAGGAGATCGGCGTCCGTCTCCACGGGCTGCGCGACGGATTCGCCATCTACACCGAGCCCTTCGGCACCTACATCGACGTCGAGAGCGGCATCCGATGCATGGTGTCGTCGTGGCGCCGCATCG
>DASZGL010000028.1:0-16756 GCA_035938875.1 Candidatus Dormiibacterota bacterium | reverse complement strand
CGGCGGTGCCCAACCGGGCGTGCGGGCCTCCCTCGGTCCACCACGCCACCGTCCTCGCCAGCCCCTCCTCGAGGGTGATGCGCGGCTCCCAGCCGAGGACTCGCTTGGCCGTCGAGATATCGGGCCGCCGTCTGCGGGGATCGTCGACTGGCAGGGGGCTGAACTCGATGGGACTCGACGATCCGCACAACGCGCGGATCTGCTCCGCGAGGGCGACGACGGTGAGCTCACCGGGGTTGCCCAGGTTGACCGGCATGACGTAGTCGGACAAGAGCAGACTCTCCAGGCCGTCGACCAGATCGTCGATGTAGCAGAGGCTGCGTGTCTGCGAGCCATCGCCAAACACCGTGATCGGTTCCCCGGCCAGCGCCTGGGTGAGAAATGCCGGCACTGCACGCCCATCGTGCTTGCGCATGCGGGGACCGAAGGTGTTGAAGATGCGGGCGATCCGCGTCTCCATGCCATGCGCGTTGTGGTACGCCATGACGAATGTCTCGGCGGCGCGCTTGGCCTCGTCGTAGACGCCGCGGGGACCCACAGGGTTGACGTTGCCCCAGTAGTCCTCGGACTGAGGATGCACCTCGGGATCGCCGTACACCTCGCTCGTCGACGCCAGCAGGAAGCGTGCCTGCTTCGCCTTGGCCAGCCCCAGTGCCTTGTGCGTACCCAGCGTGCCCACCTTGAGCGTTTCGATGGGCATCAGCGCGTAGTCGATGGGTGAAGCCGGTGAAGCGAAGTGGAGGATGGCGTCGACGTCGCCCTCGACATACAGGTACTCGGTGACGTCGTAGTGGCGGAAGGAGAAGCGGGGATTGCTCAGCAGGTGGGCGATGTTGTCGGCGCTGCCGGTGAGCAGGTTGTCGAGGCAGACGACGAAGAGCCCGCGCTGCAGCAGGCGGTCGCAGAGATGCGAGCCGATGAACCCGGCCCCACCGGTGATGACGACGCGGCGCACTGGTTGCTCCAACTGAGGTGTGCCGGGCGGGGTCGTACCGGGGCACAGTCCGGTCGAGCACGCATGATGTCACGGCCGCGGCTCGAGCGATCGCCAGGACCGGATTCGACCGGGCGCCTAGAATCGCCCTCGGAAGAGCAGCCCACCTCGGCTGGCCCAGATTCTGAGGACACGCGATGATCGAAGAAGCCGTCCTGCGCGGCGCCCTGGCCCGAGCCCTGCGCCGCGGTGGCGACTTCGCCGACGTCTTCGTCGAGGAGAGGTTGTCGACCTCGATCTCCCTCGAGGACAGCCGTGTGGAGCGGGTGCAGGCCGGCACCGAGCTGGGCGCAGGCATCCGCGTGGTCAGCGGTCTGAGCACCGCCTTCGCGTACACCGACGACACCAGCGATGACGGTCTGTACCGTGCCGCGGAGGCGGTGTCCGCGGCGGTGCGTTCGTCGGCCACCGCCTCGATCGTCGATCTCAGCTCGCCCGCCGGTGCGGTGCACACGGTGCGCATGCCTCCCGACGAGGTCGACATGGGTCGCAAGATCAGCCTGCTCCGCGATGCCGACGAGACCGCTCGATCCACCGGCGGCGCGATCCGCCAGGTCACCGCCGCCTACGCCGAGGCGGTGCAGTCCATCGTCGTCGCCAACAGCGAGGGGGTTCTGGCGCGCGACCGCCGCACCCGCGTTCGCGGATTCGTCCAGGCCGTGGCCGCCCGCGGCAATGAGGTGCAGAGCGGCTACGAGGCCCCCGGTGCCGGAGCCGGGTTCGAGTTCTTCGAGGGGGCCGGGCTTCGCACCGCTGCCCGAGAGGCGGCGGAGCGGGCCACGCTCCTCCTCGACGCGTCGCCGGCGCCGGCCGGCACCATGCCGGTGGTCATCGGCAACAACTTCGGCGGGGTCCTTTTCCACGAGGCCAGTGGCCACGGCCTCGAGGCCGACGCCATCGCCAAGCGGGCCTCGGTGTTCGCCGGCCAGATGGGCCAGGTGGTCGCCTCGCCCCTGGTCACCGCCGTCGACGACGGGACCGTCGCCACCGCCTGGGGCACCCTGCGCATCGACGACGAGGGCACGCCGACGCGACGCAACGTCCTCATCGAGGAGGGCGTGCTCACCGGGTACATGTTCGACAGCCTCCGCGCCCGGCAGGACGGCCGTCCCTCGACGGGCAACGGTCGCCGGCAGTCGTACCAGCACATCCCCATGCCGCGGATGACCAACACCTACATCCTTCCCGGCGAGTCGAAGGTCGAGGAGTTGATCGCGGCGACGCCGTACGGTCTTTACGCCAAGCGACTGGGCAGCGGCCAGGTCAACACGGTGACGGGTGACTTCGTCTTCGCGGTGACCGAGGGCTACCTCATCGAGAACGGTCGCGTCACCCGCCCGGTGCGCGGCGCGACGATCATCGGCAACGGGCCCGCGGCATTGCGTCGCGTCGACATGGTCGCCGACGACCTCGGCTTGGCCCCCGGCACCTGTGGCAAGGACGGGCAGTCGGTTCCGGTGAGCGTCGGTCAGCCGCATCTGCGCATCAGCGAGCTGACCGTCGGCGGAACCATGGTGAGCGGCGGAGTCCAGATGTGAGCGCGGCCGCGGCGCCGCGGTTTGCCGCTGTCGCCGAGCGCCTGCTCAGTGACGCCAGCGCTCACGGAGCGTCAGACGCCGAGGCCTACTTCCACCACGGCACAGAGCTGACGGTCAAAGCCTACGAGGGCGACATCGAATCGCTGACGTCGGCGGAGTCACGAGGCGTCGGGCTGCGCGTCTTCGCCGACGGACGTATGGGATTCGCACACACCTCGGACCTCTCCGATGCGGGGCTCAGCCGGCTCGTCGGCCAGGCCAGCGACGCCTGCCGCTACAACGAGCCTGATGCCAACGTCGGCCTGCCCGACGCAGTGCCCGACGGCGACATCGAGGGTCTCGCCGCGGGCGACTTCGAGAGCCACAGCATCGAGCAACGTGTCGCCATGGCGGTGGAGCTGGAGCGGCTCACCTGCATCGCCCATGCTGATGTCAAACGCTCGTCTGGTTCCGTCTACAGCGACGAGCGCGCCCACACCGAGCTGCACACCAGTCGCGGAGTCGGCGCAGCCTTCGAGGCCACCGTCGCCTACGCATACGTCGAGGCCATCGCCGAGCGCGACGACGAGATGCAGTCCGGTTTCTCCTTCACGTACGGGCGCAGCTCGGCTGCGCTCGACCTGCCCGCCTGCGCCGACGAGGCTGCCCGGCGAGCCGCAGGTCTGCTTGGCGCGCAGTCCCTGTCGAGCCGCAGCACCGCGGTGCTCTTCGAACCCTGGGCCGCGGCGTCGCTGATCGGCACACTGGCGTCGAGCATCAGCGCCGAGGCGGTGCAGAAGGGCCGTTCCCTGCTCGCCGGACGCCTCGGCGACACCATCGCGGCGAGCTCGGTCACCCTCGTCGACGACGGTCGACGTCTCGACGGGCTGGCGTCGCGCCCGTGGGACGCCGAGGGTGTGCCGACGCAGCGCACCGATGTCATCGCCGGCGGCGTGCTGCGTTCGTACCTGCACAACAGCTACACGGCGCGTCGCGACGGCGGGGCGCGCTCGACGGGCAACGCGGCACGCAACTCCTACCGCTCGACGCCCGAGCTGGGACCGAGCAACCTCGTGCTTCTCCCCGGTGAGTTGACCGCGACCGAGCTGATGCGTCGCATGGACACGGGCATCCTGGTGACCGACGTCCACGGATTGCACACCGTCAACCCGGTGACTGGTGAGTTCTCGCTGGGGATCAACGGATTTCTCGTCGAGAACGGTGTCGCCGGAATGCCCGTCCGGGAGATGACTGTGGCGGGGACTCTGCTCGACCTTCTGCAGCGCATCGACGCGGTCGGCACCGACCTGCGCTTCACATTCGGCTCGGGCTTTCTCGGCGCACCATCGCTGCTGGTCGGCGAGCTCCCGCTCTCGGGTAGTTGAGAACGCTGAAGATCCCGCACCCGACCACCGCGGATCTTCAGCGAGGAGGCGGAGTCGGCTACGGCGAAATGAATTCGCCTGCGCCGACGGACTGAGGGTAGGCACGAGCGGCTGGGTTGGACAGCCTTACGGGCAGGTGACGTCGATGTCCTTGTTCACCTGTCGTGTTGTCGGTGAGGTGACGACGAAGGTCATCGTCTGTTTGCCCGTGCGCTGGCCGATGAATCGCCAGGCGGTCCTGAATTCGAACCCCGGGTTGTTGTCGATCTGCACCTTCATGTCATCGGTGCGCTGTTGGTCGCTGCGTTCGAAGTGATAGGTCAGCGTGCCGCTGCCACTCAGCGACCCCGTGGCGACGAAGTTGAACGTGTTGTCGCAGTTGCTGCCGCTCACCTTGTTGACCTCGAGCTTGACGTCGGTTCCCACGGTGAGCGGTCCGCTGGTGCTGTTGCGGGTCAGCAGGAACACGACGGCGGTGGCGATGCCGCCGAGGACGAGCACCGCGCCGGCGACCATGAGCACGATGGTGGAGCGCCGCCGGCCGCTGGGCTCGGGGGCGGCCGGATGGACGGGGAGGCGTGGCGGGGGAGGCGGCAGATAAGAGGACGGCGGGTCGCTCGGTGCCATGGCCAGGGGTGGCGCGGCGGCGCCGGCCAGGACCGCCGAACCCGGCGGTGGAGGCGTGCGAAACCCGGGGACCGGCCCCGACACCGGCGGCTTGTCCTCCGCCCCCGGGGCACCAGATCGTTCCGCGCCGAGCGCCGCCGCGACGGCGGCCGCAGCCGCGGGGCCGACCGGTGACGCCGCGCGCGAGGGTGTCGCCGGTTGCGCGGCTGCCGGGCCACGGCGCGCCGCAGCCGCGGCCACCCTGTCGGCGAGGTCACTGCTCAGCCGCCAGGCCGGTCCCAGCCCAGTGAACGCGACTCCGAGCAGCGCCGCACGGAAGTCGGCGGCGCTCTGGTAGCGAGCCTGCGGGTCGGCGGCGAGGGCGCGTGCCAGGACATCGCCGACGCCGGCCACCGTCGGTGCCGCGATGTTCCCCTCGGGACTCGGTGGCGCGCCGGTGAGCAGCAGGTGCGCCAGCGTGGCGGTGGCCAGGAGATCATTTGCGGTGTCGGCATCGACTCCGCCTGGCAGCGCCGCAGAGGTGGCGAATCCGCCCAGGCGTGGCTGGCCACCGGGGGTGACGAGCACTGCACCGGCAGCGACCCCTCCATGGACGAGACCGCCTCGGTGAGCCGCCTCGAGGGCGCTCAGCACGGCGTCGATGACCACCAGGGCGGCGGCGGGAGGCAGCGGCGAACCCGGCCGGATCAGCTCGTCGAGCCAGGCCCCGTCGACGGGTTCGGTGACCACGCCGAGGGCACCCGGCTCTTCGATGACGTCATAGGTGGCGACAACCGCGGGGTCGTTGACCTGTGACGCGCGGCGTGCCGCGGCGACCAGACGCGCGCCGAGCAGGTGGTCCGAGGCGGCCAGCGCGGGGTCGAGCAGAAGCAGGGCGACGCTCTGACCAGTGAACCGCTGCCGGCCCGCATACATGGTCACGCCGGCCCTGGTGCTGATCGGCTGCAGCACCTCGTAGTCGCGAAGCGGCGGTGGACCCCCGTACGGCGAGCTCATCGGCTGACGCGATCGAGAGCGAGCGTCGGCAGCGACCAGAAGACTCCGCCACACTGCCGGCACTCCCATCGCTCGGCGCAGATCAGCTCCCCGGTGGTGTCGCTGTCCTCGACCATGATGGTGGCGTCGGTCTCGCCGCAGTGTGGGCACAGCGGCGCCAGCCCGGGAAGGCCGGCCTGGGCTCGCCGTGAACGGACCCTCACGGCGCGCAGGGTAGCGTAGACAGTGCGCTCGCGCGAAGAGCGCGCAAGCCGCGCCCGCGCCGAAGGGCGCGGCGGCGCTCGAGGAGCGCCGTAGGGGGTAAGGAGCGCGGGGTTTCCCCGCGCTCAAGTCATAGGGGGGAGCATCCCCCCTCGTCAGGGGTAAATGCCCCTGACGGCGGTGGCGTCGGCGACGCGTTTCACGGCGACGAGGTAGGCGCCGAGGCGCCAGGAGACGTCGTGCTTGGTGGCTTGCTCGACCATCTGGTCGAAGCCTCGCTGCATGATCTTCTCCAGGCGTTTGTTGATCTCGCCCTCCTCCCAGAAGAAGGACTGCAGGTCCTGCACCCACTCGAAGTAGGAGACGGTGACACCACCGGCGTTGGCGAGGATGTCGGGAACCACCACCACGCCGCGACGCTCGAGGATCTCGTCGGCGTCGGGAGTGGTCGGCCCGTTGGCTCCCTCGACGATGAGGGTCGCCTGGATGCGAGGCGCATTGCTGGCGGTGATCTGGTTCTCCAGCGCCGCCGGGACGAGCATGTCGACGGGGAGCTCCAGCAGCTGGGAGTTGGTCACCGGCTCAGTGCCATAAAACCCCTGGATCGCCCCGGTGCGCAGGCGATATTCGAGCACGGCGCGGACGTCGAGCCCAGCGGCTGCGTAGATACCGCCGGAAACGTCAGAAACTGCGCAGATGCGAAAGCCGGCCTCCTCCATCAGCAGGGCGCTGACACTGCCGACATTGCCCAGCCCTTGCACGGCGACGGTCATGGCGCCGGGGTCCCGGCCGAGGTGGCGGCACGCCTCCAGTGCCACAACGGTTGCGCCGCGGCCCGTCGCCGAGGGGCGACCCTCGCTGCCACCGATGTCGAGTGGCTTGCCGGTGACCACGGCGGGGATGGAGTGCCCCGCCTCCATGGAGACCGTGTCCATGATCCAGGCCATGATCTCGGGCGTGGTGTTGACGTCCGGCGCGGGGATGTCGGAGTCGGGGCCCATGAGGATGCTGATCTCGCTGGCGAAACGGCGGGTGAGGCGCTCCAGCTCGCGGTGGCTCAGGGTCTTGGGGTCGACGATCACCCCGCCCTTGGCGCCACCGAAGGGCAGGTTGGCGATGGCGCACTTCCAGGTCATCCACATCGCCAGCGCCTTGACCTCGTCGAGGCTGACCTCGTGGTGGAAGCGCAGTCCGCCCTTGGCCGGGCCGCGGGTGGTGTTGTGCTGCACCCGGTAGCCCTCGTACATGCGCACGCTGCCGTTGTCCATCTTCACCGGGAAGCGCACCGTGTACTCGCGGCGGACCTCGCGCAGCACGGCACGGAGTCCGGGCTCGATCTGAAGAAGCTCGGCGGCGGCGTCGAACTGGCGCTGGGCGTTGTGCCAGGGGTTCTCGACGGTGGGGCTCACCGCGGCGACGCTCACGGCGGCAGCGTAGCAGGGGCACACAATGTCGGCATGAGCCGGATCGTCGTCGTCAGTCCCGGTACGTACCAGGGCCTCCTGGTGAGCGCGCTCGAGCGCATCGACGCCGACGTCGCCCGGGTCGACGACCGCGGCACGTCCCGCCTCGCCGATGTCGCTGATGGCTGCGAGCTGCTGATCATCACCGAGGACAGTGCGCTCGCCGCGCAACACCACGCGCTGCGCTGGGCAGCCGAACAACGCGGCACGCCGGCGACCGCGCCGCCCCGTCGCCGGTCTGGCCCTGGGGTGCTGCTCACCGCGCTGACGGGCGGTGTCACTGAAACGGTGTGGGTGGCGAGCGACGTGGTCGTCTGCACCGCCGCTGCACTGGCGCGCCTCAGCGGTGCCGGCGTCAGCGACCCCCTTGATGCCGAAGACGCGGCTGCAGTGCTCGCCGCGCGGACTGCGGCGACGATCATCGTCAGTCTCGACGACGAGGGCGCGGTGGTGGCCAGGCGAGGACGCGGGACATACCTGCCGCCGTTCACCGTCGACGTCGTCGATCCAACGGGCGCCTGGGATTGCTTCTGCGCCGCGCTGGCGCTGGGCGTTGTCGAGGGCTTCGACAATTTCGCCGCCACCGGATACGCCATGGCGGCGGCGGCGGTCTGCGTCGGCCGTCCCGGTGGTGAAGCGTCGCTGCCCAACCGCGACGACGTCGAGCGCATGGCTCACAGCGTCGACTTGCGCCGCGACCCGGGGACAGCACCGCTGCAGTTTCCGAGCTGAGCTCGAATACGCTGATCCGGGCGACGAGGCCGCGTCCCTATACTCGCGCTTCCCCAGCCCGGCCGATGACCCAGGAGTTTCAGGTGAGCCAGAACCAGACCCAGGAGGTCGACGTGCAGGCGGTCCACACCGCCATGCAGAACGGCGATGCCGTGCTCATCGACGTCCGCGAACCGTGGGAGTACGACGAGCTACACATCCCCGGATCGTTGCTCATCCCACTGGGAGAAGTGCCCGCTCGGCTCGGCGAGATCCCCAGTGATCGCGACGTCTACGTGCACTGCCGCCTCGGTGGGCGCAGCGCCAAAGCGGTCGATTTCCTCCGCGAGGCCGGCAGGCCGCGCGCGGTCAACGTGACCGGAGGTATCGAGGCGTGGGCGGCGGCGGGACTGCCCACAGCGGTGGGCTAGTCCTTACGGCGAGGGCTTCGCCGTCGCGGCCGGCGATGAGGGCGCGACGTCGATGGTGAACGTTGTCCGGCCGAGCTCGCGGTCACCGTGGAACACGGTCACCGTGTAGTCCCCCGGCGCGAACGACGTGCCGGTCACGGCGTACTCGACATGATGATTGGCCGTCGCCGTCGCCGGCTGTACCTTGTCGGATATCAGTTTGGAGGGGACACCCGATGAGGTCAGCTCCACCCGGTACTCGAGGGTGTCGCCGGACGATGTGCCGTCAACCACGGCGTCGACCACGACCACTGTGGTGCTCGCGGGAAAGTGTTGTTGTGTCGGGGCGCTGTCAGCACCGACCGGCGACTGCGCGGTGGTGGCGCGCAGGCCACTGAGAGTCAGCGCCGCCGCCTGCTGTGCTGTCGACGGTCCCGAGGTGGACACCAGGTCGATGCGCGTCGTCACGAGGTAGACGACACCAGCGACCAGAACGCCGATGACGGCGACCACGGTCATCGTTCGTGAGGGACGGTCTTCGACCGTGGCCTGCGCCGCGGTGCCGGCAGCCGGCGCCTCGGGTCGCCCGGGCGACACCAGGGGCAGTGGCGCACTCGCCGCTGCCGGTGACCAGGGCCGCATCTCGATCTCCGGTTCGCTCTCCGTCGCCCGGGGCAGCGGCGGCAGGGAGATGGCTGGGACCTCGATGACATCGTCTGGCTCGCCGTCCCACCACGGCGCCACAGCCGGCAGGGCGCCGCCGCTGCGGAGCGGGCCCGGGGTCGCCTTCTTCGACGGCACAGCCCCTGCCGGCCGACGACGCGCTGCGGCCTGCTTGGTCATGCCGAGCTCAACTGCAAGCAGATCGAGCTCGGACATGAGGCTGGCGACCTCCTCACGGAAGTCGGGTCCCGGGGTCTTCTTCGGCATTGCGCGCGACAACGTACCGCAGGCTCACATGGCGCGCGGCGATCAGCCTTGACGTCGTCACTGCCGCGCGAATGCCGCCGCCTACCATGACGGCGATGTCACTCCCCGGCCTGGCGCCAGTGGTCGGCGTCCTGGTGCTCACCGAGCTGGCCATCGGCACCGTCCTGGCGACCTTCCTCGGGGACCTGAGCGGCGAGGTGGGCAGAGGCTTTCTCGGCACCACCGCGCTCATCTGCCTGGCGATCATGGGAATCGACCTTGGGCTGCTGGCCATCCTCCCCGATCCCAGCGAGCTGCTCCATCATCCCGTCGACGCCTCACGGTTCAGCGCCCTGGTGCACTGGAGCGTCGCCTTCACCGCCGTTCTCGCCGCCTACGCGCTGTTCTGTGCGGTCGGCACTGACGCCGCCAGGCGCGTGATCGGCGTGGCCGCGGTGATCGTCGCCGGCGTGACCCTGGCGCGGGCCGCCGCCGCCTTCGACTCGCCGGTGCTCGGCGGCTTCGCCGGTGCGGTGACCTTCGTGCCCGCTGCACTGCTCGCCGGCAGCACCCTGGCGGCGATGCTTCTCGGGCATTGGTATCTGATCGCACCCGATCTCTCTTTTCGCCCGCTGCGCCGAGGCGTCTATCTCATCTTCGCCACCACCGCCGTGCAGCTCGCCGCCATCACCCTCGGCCTCGCCGTCGCCGGCGTCGCTGTTCGCCACGACCTGCTCGCCGGCCAGTACGGCGCCTCCTTCTGGTTGCTGGTGGTGGGCAGCGGCCTTGTTGTCACAGCTGGCGTCAACATGCTGACCCTCCACTACGCGCGAACCCGCGCCAACCAGCCGGCGACCGCGATGCTCTACATCCTGGTCATCTCGGTCCTCATGGGTGTGGTCCCTGGGCACCTCCTGTACTTCCTCACCCAGGTCCCCGTGTGAGTGTCCGCGACCGGCTGCAGCGTGGTGACGTGGTGGTGTTCGCTCACCGCGGCGATTCCCAGCGCTTCCCCGAGAACACGCTGGCCGCATTCGAATCGGCGCTGCGCATCGGCGCCGACGGTGTCGAGCTCGACGTACGCCTCAGCGCCGACTCTGTCCCCATGGTGATGCACGACCCCAGCCTGCTGCGAACCGTTGGCATCGACATGAGGGTGGGCGGCCAGAGCAGCGCCGAGCTGCACCGGCACGACGTTCCCAGCCTCGCTGAGGCACTCGACCTGGTGCGTGGACGCGGCCTCGTCGCCATCGAGCTGAAGGACGACGTCGACGTTCGCGAGGGCGCGGCGGCTGCGGCGATCGCGACCGTGCGCCGCACCGGCATGGACGACGACGTGATGCTCCTGGCCTTCGACCACCGCCACCTGGTCGAGGCACGCACGCTCGACCGCGAGGTGTTCACCGTCGCGCTGGTGGCGGAGCGGCCGGCCGACGTCGCGGCGCTGGTCGAAGCGGTCGGCGCCGACGGTGTGGGACCGCTTGCTCTGCTCATCGACGCCCCGCTTGTCCAACGTGCACACCGGTCCGGCGCGATCGTCGCCGCCTGGACGGTGGACGACGAGGAGGAGGCAGCCGGCCTGGCCGGGATGGGCTGCGACGTACTCATCACCAACCGCCCTGCCGCGGTGATCGGCAGGCTCAGGCCCTGACCGCCTGCGCACCCAGTTGAGGATCGGGCGGGTGACCATCGGCGTCGTCGGTCGGCCACGCCGTGGGCACGCGCGCGCCTCGCAGTGGGGCGGTGATGGCCGCTGCCGCATCGGCCGCCGAGAGTAGGTCGTCGACGCCGGCCTGCTCGGGGGCGGCGAGAAACACCGCCGCGAGCCGCTGCTCGAGGTCGTTGTAGACCACCACGTCACGAAGTCTCGAGGACGCCACCTCCTCGCCAAAATGCTGGCTGAGCTCTGCCTCCTGCCCGGTCACGAAGCAGATCGCGCTGCAGTAGTCACCCGATCTCCAGAGGTCGCGCCGCGTGCGCCACAACCAGTGGACACGGCCGCACTGCCGGCAGATCCGGCCGATGCGCAGTCGCTGCGCGGGGCGGGCGACGACCTGCGCCAGGAACCCGTGTCGCCGGGCCATGGAGACGCGGCCACCGCTGCCCCACAGCGTGTAGGCGACGCCGCCGAGCAGCAGGCCGATGCCGACCATCCAGAACGGGTTGGTGCCACCACTCGGCTTCGACGGCGGACTCGCGGACATCACGGCCGGTGCGACGTTCGACGCCGTCGCCGACGGTGGCTGCGTCTGCTGCGACGCGCTGCCGGGGTCGTCCGGTGGTGGCGCATAGCTGGGGCGCGCGCCCGGCGGTGGCAGGTCCACGCTGCTCGGCGGCTGGTCCTGCGGTGGTGGCGGCGCCAGCGCCGAGACGCTGAACACCGGCTCGGCCAGGGCGTCACTGGGGCCGTCGGGGGAGTCGACCTGGATCGAATAGCTGCCCGTGGGGATCGACGGCGGCAGCGTCACCAGCACCGTGCTGTCGTTGTAGACGAGGAAGCTGCGCACCTGAACCGCGGGGAAGAGATGCACCGCGGTGACATTGCGCAGGTTGCTGCCCAGCACGCTGATCCGGATCGGATCGCTGCCGCCGCTGCGCACCGACGACGGCGCCACCGAGCTCAGCCGCGGGGGATCGCCGGCGGATGCGCTCACCGTGGTGACAGCGAACGCGCCGCCGGCGAGCCAGACGAGCGCGGCGGCGCGCGTGCGCGACAAAGCGATCACGGGAGCTGGGTCAGCTGCAGCGTCGTCGCCGCAGGCTCGCTGTACGCGGTCCAGACACCGGCGACCGGGGTGTCGACGGTGGTGTTGGGTGTGGGAACGGGGATGGAGATGTCGAGCAGACCGCACACGGCGCCGGCGTCGCAGCCGGCCGGTGGGCTGGCCACCGTGTCGAAGACGGCGTAGTAGAGCACCTGCTTGGAAACGGGGTTGACCACCGGCAGGACGTAGAAACCGCCTCCGTTGAGGAACGTGTTCGGTGCGCCGCCCGACGTGTCGAGGGTCAGCGTGCTGCCCACGGCGTGTGCCCCCGAGCTGGTGACCCGCCCCAGCCAACCAGCCGGCGCGCTGACGTGGGCGAAGTTGTTGATGTTGCTGCCGTACAGGTAGTAGACGCCGCCCGTCACCAGCGGCTTGTACTGGCCGGAGACGACCTCGACCTGAGTCGAGGCCACGGCGAGCGGCGCGCTGTTGAAGGCGGTCGCGGACAGGTCGTTGATCCGGTAGAGACCGACGGCGGCCCGGGCTCCGGGCTTGGTCGACCGCCAGCCGAAGACGCCGAAGAAGAAGTTCGGCGACGTGGTGCTCGCCGTGTCGCCCAGCGCGTACGTGGTGCTGGGGGTCACGCCGGTGCCACCGTCGTTGGTCACCGAGGCGATGGCCTCGGCCAGGCACGCGGAATGTGACGCGTCGTCGCCGACCGCCAAGCCGATGCGCGCCAGGCACTGGGTCACCTGGCATCGCTGACCGGCGGCGAGCGGCAGCGGAGCGCTGGCGCATCCCGACGACTGATTCGCATATCCGCCCTGCACCGTCAGGGTGATGCCCAGGCTCGACAGCGCCGAGGTCACCGCGCCGGGCAGCGAGGGCAGAGTGCAATCGGCGTTGAACGTCAGGGTCACTGTGGCGAAGCGAAGTGGATCGGCGATGGTCATCGTGCCGCCACCGGCGCCGATGCTGCAGGACGACGACGCCAACAGGCTCGTCGCCGTCGCCGCAACGTGCGACTTCGCCGCTCCCCCGGACACGCTGAGGCCGATGCTGAGCTGCGGCTCGACAGCCATCCCGATGGTGGTTCCCAGGTTGCCGACACCGGCTGCGGCATCGGACGTGGCCCGGTCGGGATGGTTGGTATCCGTGCCTCCGCGGACGCTGGTCGTCACCGTACTCGCAGTCACGGTGGCGACACCGGGCGAGCCGAACTGCACGTTGGTGAGCACGTTGTCGGCACTCGACCTGGGTATGCCGGCTGCACCCGGTGGCCCGTACACCACCGGCGACACCTGCTGCGCCAGGACCGTGCCCACAGGCGTCGAGATGTTGGCGGGAAGACCGACGCCGCCGCACGTCTGCGCGGTGCCGTTGCTCTGCTGGCCCGGCTGAAACGTAGCCGTGTAGAGCGTGCATCCCGCCTCGGCTGTGGCGCAGCCGTTCACCAAGTCGTAGAAGTGCCCACTCAGCGTCGACACCTTGTCGGACGCGGTGCTGGCGCCGGGCAGTGCCAGGCTCTGCGTCGAACCGATGGCGTTGCCACCGCTGATGTCGAAGTCGCCCACTGTGGCGCACGGCGAACCACCGCCCTGGAGGGTGAGGTGACCCGCGTCGGCCGTCTGCGCGGTGCTGTAGTTGGGAAACGGCCCCAGGTTGACCGATGCCGTGGGCAGCGATGCGAACGTGCCCACCGCCCGGTTGTTGGCAATCGCCTTCTGGGCGATCGTGGCAAGCTGCGCGTTGCTGGGGATGCTGTTGACCGCGGCGCCGGCGAGCAGCGAGCGCCCCGCGGCGAGCACACCAGCGTCGGCGGCGTTCTGCGCCTGCCGGTATTGCGCGGCCTCGAAACCCCCGTCGAGAACCAGTCCCGCGAGGGCGAACAGCAGGAGCGCTGCCAGGGCGATGAGCACCGTCGCCTGGCCGCGCGCATCGCCCGCCACCGGTGACCGGCGGTTCACTCGAGCACCATCGTCGTGTCGCGGGTGATGGTGATGGTGCTGAACAGCTGCGCGATGACCGGCGTCGAGGGCCGGTAGACGTAGGCGATCTCGAAGACCACCGAATCACCCGCAGCGGGCACGTATGTGGGTGTGTTGAACACCGCGGTGGGCGAGCCGCCCGCTGCGCACGTGTACTTGACGTCCTGCCGGCTGCGATTGCCCGGGGTGTCCAGTCCGGGATCGTTGTTCAAGGCCGCGCTGTACCAGTACGTCGTCATCGTCACCTGGGTGAGGTCGAGGCTGGCGGTCTGCAGCTGGCGCCAGGCAACCCCTTGCGCGCTGCCGATGGACGGCGCCGTCGGCGCGCTCACCGTGCCACCCGGGCACGCCTGTCCGTAGGGTGACGGCACCAGTCGCGCCTCGGCGGCGAGATATCGGGCGCCCTCGCGCGCCGCGTTGGTGGTGGTCACGTTCGCCGACATCCCGCGACCGAAGTCGTAGATGCCGAAGACCAGGGCGAGGAGCAGCGGAAGGATCAGAGCGAACTCGGCGACGCCCTGTCCACGTTCTCCGCTTCGAGGCCCGCAACGCGACAGCATGGCGACGTCCTTACCCCGAAGGTTGAGCGGCCGAGGGCGCCACCACCGTCGCTCCCCGACCGCGTGACGACACGCATCGTCCCCCGCCCTCGCTCGCACATGCGCTGAGTTGTTGTGACGGGGTCGTGAATGCGTGTGACGTCGTTGCCCGAACTCAGTCAAACACGAGAAAAGCCTGACGGTTCGCGCGGAAAAGTACGAACGCGTCAGTCTGTCGCGGCGGCCACCACCAAATCGTCACCGACCGGACGGCTCGGCTCGCTGAGGGCCAACGAAAGTCCGGCGATGATCACCAAGCCACCGGCGACGGCGGTCGCTGGGGGTCGTTCACCGAGGAACGGAAGCGCCAGCAACGCCGTCGCCGGTGGCTCACCGAGAAACGCCAGCGACACCACGGCGGCGCGCAGGTGGCGCAGCGTCCAGTTGAACACGGTGTGGCCGAGGATGGTGCAGACGACGGCGAGACCCACGCAGGCGAGCGCCGCGCGGCGGCTGGGGATGACGTCGGCGCCAGTCAGCGGCACGACCGCGAGCGCGATGAGCGCGCAGATCGCGTACACCGGCACCGAGTATCCGGCGGCGCCGGAGCGTGCGCGAACGCTGCGGCCGACGAGAAGGTAGCCGGTGAAGGTCACCGCGCCGGCGATGGCCAGCATGTCGCCACCGAGCGCCGAGGCGCTGAGACGCAGGTCGCCGGCGGTGGTGATCACCGTTCCCGCCAGAGCCAGCGCCAGACCGGCGACGAGGCGCAGCGACACCGCCTCGCCGAGAAGGCGGCGGCCGAGCGCGGCGACGAACACCGGATGGAGCGAGACCAGGAGCACGCTCGACGCCACCGACGTGTAGCGCAGGGACGCCGTCCAGGTGAGGAAGTGCGCCGCCAGGCAGACGCCGCTGACAACGATCAGAGCCCAGTCGCGGCGGGTTCGCGGGATCGCACCGGCGGCGGCGTCGCGGGCCAGCAGCGGTGCCAGGAGGACAACCGTGATGGCCATGCGGCCGAAGACGATGGTTGCCGCCGGCGCGTCGCCGAGGCGGATGAAGATCGCCGAGAACGACACCGCGAGGATCGCCACCACCAGCGCGGCAGGCGCGATCCGCGCTCCGCGACTCATGCACCGTCCAGCGCGCGCACATCGGGCAGCTCACGCCAGCGTTCGTCGAGGTCGAGCCCGTAACCGACGACGAATGTGTCACCGATGGTGAAGCCACAGAAGTCGACGCTGACCTGGCACGCGCGCCGGGCGGGTTTGTCGAGCAAGGTGATCAGTCGCAATGAGCGGGGTTGATGGGCGCGCAGACGATCGCAGATGAACGACGTGGTGATCCCCGTGTCGATGATGTCCTCGACGATCAGCACGTCACGGTCGCGCAGTGCGATACCGACATCCTTGACCAGTTCGACGCCGCCCGAGCTCTGCCGCCCGGCGACGTACGACCGGACCGCGATGGTGTCGATCTCCATCGGGACGGTCATCGCCCGCGCCAGGTCGGCGGTGAACATCAACGATCCCTTGAGGACGCAGACCAGCACCACCGGCTGCGGCGCGTCGGCGTAGGTCCGGTCGACCTCCGCGGCGAGCGCGGCGACGCGATCGGCGATGGTCTCGGCCTCGAGCAGGATCGTGCCGGGACCGTGGTGTGGCATGCGCGGACCATCGCACAGCGGCGGCACGCGCGACCGGCCACGGTTGCTGGGCGCCACCCAGGCGGCTGACACCGCGCAGCGGCCGAGTCCGCGGGGCACATACACTGTGCGGCCGTCGCGCCGCCTGCCCTGGGAGAACCACCAATGCGCACCCGCGTCGACCTGGACAAGTGTCAGGGCAACAAGTGCTGCGCCGAGGAATGTCCCGAGGTGTACGAGATCGTCGACGGCTTCGCCGAGGTGCGCGCCGGCATGGAGGAGTTTCCCGAGGAGCTCCTCGTCAAAGTGCAGAACGCGGTGATGGCCTGCCCCGAGGGCGCCGTCATCCTCGAGCCTTAACGGAGGGGGGATGCTCCCCCTCTGACATGCCGACCGGGCTGAGCCCAGATCGGCCATACCCCCCTCCGGCCGTCCTCGACGGCCGCCGCGCCGGTGGCGCGTGGCGCTCGGCGCCGGCGCGGGTGCAGCCTCAGCCGGCGGCGTTGGCCCAGCGGTCGTAAAGCTCCGCCAGCGCTCCGGCGAGCCGGTCGTAGTCGCGTCCAGCCTGGGCGCCCGCGACAGGGTTGTCGAAGGTCGCCGGGTCGAGCAGTTGCTCCCTGGCGCGGCGCAGCTGCTCCTCGACCTCGGTGATCGAGGCCTCGA
>DASZGL010000027.1:0-48568 GCA_035938875.1 Candidatus Dormiibacterota bacterium | reverse complement strand
AAGCGCTGCACGAGCACTCCTGTCTACATCACCGGCGCTGCGCAGGGAACCGGCAGCCGCCCCGAGGTGATGACCGCCTGGCAGCGCGAGAGCATCTCCCATCTCGAGGAGACCGATGCCGCGGCCGCCGAGCTCTACCGCATCGCCGGCATGGCGCCCGCAGACATCGACATCGCCATGATCTACGACCATTTCACCCCGATGGTGCTGATGACGCTCGAGTCCTACGGCTTCGCCAAGAGAGGTGAGGCGCCGAACAAGCTGCGCGACGGGTACTTCGAGCTCGACGGGCAGGTGCCGCTCAACACCCACGGCGGTCACCTCGGCGACGGCTATCTCCACGGGTTCGGCCACATCGTCGAGGGTGTGCGCCAGCTGCGCGGCACCTCGGTCAACCAGGTGACCACGAAGAAGCCCAGGACCTGCCTGGTGTCCAGCGCCGGTGGTGTGCCGACCAGCTCGCTGATCCTCTCCCTGGAGGCATGACGGTGGCCGACGAACCGCGTCCCCGTCCCTATCCCGCTCCCGACCGCGACACCACGCCGTTCTGGGAAGCGCAGAACAACCACGAGCTGAAGTTCCAGCGCTGCACCGCGTGTGGCACGGTACGCTACCGGGTGTCGCCGATGTGCCCCAACTGCCACTCGTTCGACGTCGAGTGGATCACCTCGACCGGTCGGGGCACGGTGTACAGCTACACCGTCGTCCGGCGCCAGACGCACCCGGCGTTTCCCGTGCCCTATACGGTCGCGTTGGTGCAGCTGGAGGAGGGGCCGCGCTTCGCGGCGCAGGTGCGCGACCACGACGGCAGCGAGATCCCGCTGGGGACCCCGGTGCACATCGAGTGGGAGGACCATCCCAAGCAATCGCTTCCGGTATTCGTCCTCGACGGGTGAGCACCGCGGGGGCCGTCGCCGACATGCGCGATCCCGAGATCGAGACAATGCCGCGCGATGCCCTGGAGCAGCTACAGGGTGAGCGGCTTCGCCGCCAGGTTGGCCACGTCGACGCCAACGCCGAGTTCTTCGGCTCCCTCTTCGCCGCCAACGGTGTCCGTCCCGCCGACATCAGTGGAGTTGACGACCTCGGGCGGCTGCCGCGCTTCGCCAAGGAGGATCTGCGCGCCTGGCGTGAGAGCACCGGCGATCCCTTCGCCGGCACCCTGTGCGTCCCCGCCGAACGGCTCACCTTCGTCACCCACAGCTCGGGAACCAGCGGCCGGCCCAACCTCTTCGGTCTGACGCTCGACGAGTACGAAGAGGTGTGGAAGATCTACGCGCGAACCTTCCACACCGTCGGCATACGCCCCGGCGACCACGCCGTCCTCAGCGGTCGCAACCTCTGGCACGCGGCGGCGCATGGATTCGACAAGGCGTTCGAGCGCATGGGCGTGGTCAAGTACTACTTCGGCACGCCGGCGCAGGACGTCATTCCCCACCTCTTCGAGTCGGCGCCCGAGGTGCTGCCGCTGCTCAACATCACCATCAGCCTCATGCCCGAAGTCGAGGTCGAGTACATCCGGTCCCACGACATCGATCCACGGCAGCGGTGTCCCAACCTGCGCATCCTGCAGACCGGCGTCGAGATGTCCACGGCGCGACGCCGCCTTCTCGCCGACACCTGGGGTGTCCCGGTGCGCAACCAGTTCGGCAGCGGGGATCAGTTCTGGATGTGTGGCGAATGCCCCGCCGACGAGCGCTGGACGCACGCGCCCGAGGACTACCTCATCTTCGAGGTGCTCGACCCGCACACCCACGAGCCGGTGCCGTCCGGTGGCACCGGCGTGCTCCATGTCACCAACCTCTGGATGGAGTCGTTTCCTTTCATCCGCTACGACATGGAGGACATGGTCGCCCACGACACCTCACCGTGCCCTTGCGGGCGCACCAGCAAGCGGCTGGCGATGCGCGGCCGGCTGACCTGGTCGGTGCGCGTGGGCGATCGCTACGTCTTCTCGCAGGACGTCGAGGAGGTGCTCTGGGCGCGGCCTGAGCTGACCGCGCCGAACTATCAGCTGGTGCGGCGTTCGCGACAACCCCAGGACGCCCTCGAGGTGCGCCTGGCGGCACCCGAGGGTGCTGTCTGCGCGGCGCTGCGCGAGGAGCTGGCGCGCGATCTCAGCATGCAGCTCGATCTGCCCTGCCGCATCACCCTGGTGGAGCAGGGAAGCATCTCGGTCAAGGGCTGGAAGGCAGAGCGGGTCATCCAGGAATAACCCATCACTGCGTTGAAACAGACATAGGAGGAGACTCACGGTGGCAACCGCGACCGCCCATCAGGGCGCTCCCCATTTCACCATGGGGACATACGAGGAAGGCCTGAAGATGATCGGCGCCAAGAGCGAGGTGCGCTTTTCGGAGTCGGAGATCAACTGGCCGATGATCAAGTACTACTGCGCACTCGTCGAGGACGCCAACCCCTCGTACTGGGACAGGGAGTTCGCCCAGGAGCAATGGGGTGGACTCATCGCACCTCCGGGGATGTTGCAGGTGTGGCTGTCACGCATCCAGTGGAAGCCGGGTGGCGTGACCCCGGCACCGTCGCTCGCCGACTCCATCCCGCTCCCCGGGGACACCCTCATCAACGTCAGCACCGAAGCAGAGTTCCTGCGGCCGATGCGCATCGGTGACCAGCTCAGCGTCGTCGACGAGGTGATGGCCATCTCCCCGGAGAAGACCACCCGCCTCGGCACCGGACACTTCGTCACCACCGTGGCGACGTACCGCAACCAGCGCGGCGAGGTGGTGGCCCGCAACACCAACCAGCTCTTCCGCTTCAGCAAGCAGAGGACTCAGTGATGCACGCGACGTACGCCGGAGCGAAGCAGCTCACCTGGGACGACGTCAACGAGGGCGACCCCATTCCCAGGATCACCACCGATATCACTCTCAAGCGGGTCATCATGGATGCGGCGGCCACCTGGGATTACTTCCCCGGCCACCACAACGTCGACTACGCCCGCGAGCAGGGTCAGAAGACGATCTACATCAACACCATGTTCTTCCAGGGGTTCATCGACAGGGTGGTCACCGACTGGGCAGGACCGCAGACCTGGATCGTGCGGCGGAAGATGACCATGCAACGCTCCATCTACGCCGGCGACACCATGTTTGGCGAGGGCAAGGTGACGCGCAAGTGGGTGGATGACGACGGCCGCAGGCTGATCGACGTCGACATCGCCGTGGGCAACGACGATGGCGTCGCCTGTCCGGCGTCGGCGACAATCCTTCTCCCCGGGGCCAAGGCGTAAGCCACGAACGCGCGAGCCACACACGGTCCCCTCGCCGGGATCACCGTCCTCGACCTGACCAGGTATGGGCCTGGTCCGTACTGCGCCATGATCCTCGGCGACATGGGCGCCGACGTGATCACCGTGGACCAGGCCCGGCCGACAAGCGGCGCCGCGGACGCAGCCCAACCGATGACCGGCCCAGGCAGCGTGCTGGGCACCCGTGGGGGCTACATGCGTCGCAATGCGCGACGCGTGGCTCTCGACCTCAAGCATCCCGACGCCAGGCAGGTGGCGCATCGCATCCTCGAACGCGCCGACGTCATGGTGGAGAGCTTCCGTCCCGGAGTTGCGGCGCGGTTGGGGCTCGATCCCAACGAGCTGCGTGACCAGTACCCGCGACTGGTCATCTGCTCGATCAGCGGATATGGTCAGGACGGACCGTATCGCGATCGCGCCGGTCACGACCTGAATTACATCGCGCTCTCCGGTCTGCTCGACGCCAATCGTGGCAACGACGGCATGCCGAGCGTTCCGGGAACGGTGCTCGCCGACCTCGCCGGCGGTGGCATGCAGGCGGTGGTGGGCATCCTCGCCGCACTGGTGGCGCGGGAACGCACCGGCGAGGGGCAGCTCGTCGACGTCGCCCTCCACGAGGGTGTCGTCGGCCTGCTCGCACCTCTGATCGCGTGGATCAGCGGCGCTACCGAGAGATCCTGGACGCTGCTCACTCGCGAAGCCCCCTGGTACAACGTGTACGAGACGAGCGATGGCCGCCACGTCGCGGTGGCCGCGGTGGAGCCCCGGTTCTATGCGACGTTCTGCGAGCTGGTGGGCCACCCCGAGTGGGTCGACACGCAACTCGACACGGCCACCTGGCCGGCGATGCGCGAGACCATGAAGGCGCTGTTCTCAAGCAGGCCGCTGGCTGAATGGCGGGCGCTGCTGGAGGCGCACGACACCTGTGTCAGCGCCGTGCCGACGATGCAGGAGGTGCTCGACGACGAGCATCTGCGGGCTCGGGGAACGTTTGTCGACGTCCTGGTCGACGGCGCGCAGACAATGCTGCAGGTCAGGCCGCTCCCGCGACTCTCGGAGACGCCGCTGGAGATCCGCCGCGCAGGCGTCGCCTACGGCCACGACACCGATGTCATCCTCGCCGAGCTCGGCTACGACGACGACGCGCGCCGGCGGCTGCGCGCCGGCGGCGCGGTGGGCGAGGGCGCCGTCGTCGCCGGGGCACCGTGATGCGCGTCTTCGGCTACCAGGTACTCGCCCGGACGCTGCAGGAGCAGGGGTTCGACACGCTCTTCTATCTGATGGGCGGCCCGATGCTCTCCGCCGAGCGCGCCTGGATCGACGCCGGGATGCGCGCCATCGACGTTCGCCACGAGGAGTCGGCGGCGATGATGGCCCACGCGTACGCGCGCGTCGCGCGACGGCCGGGACTGTGCATGGCGGCGTCCGGGCCGGGAACGGCGAACCTGGTGCCGGGCATCGCCAACGCCATGGTCGACGGCGCGCCGGTGCTCGCCGTGGGCGGGAGCGCGGCGATCTCCGACCGGGGTCGGGGTGGCTTCCAGGAGATCGACCAGCTGGCCCTGATGCGACCGGTGACCAAATGGGCCGAGCAGGCGCATGACCCACGTCGCGTCCCCGAGCTCGTGGCCACCGCGCTGCGTCACGCGACCTCGGGTGCGCCCGGTCCGGTGTACCTCGACATGCCGGCCGATATTCTCTACCAGTCTGTCGCCGAGACCGACGTGCGCTGGACCGCCGAAACGCCGCTGCTGCCGCGGGTGCGTCCGCGCGCCGACGCCGCCGCCATCGACGCCGCGGTGCGCCTGCTCGCCTCGGTGGAACGCCCCATCGTCCTCTCCGGCAGCGGCGTGCTCTGGTCCGATGCTGCCCCGGCCCTGCAGCGCTTCGTCGAGGCGGCCGGCGTGCCGCTGTACACGACACCCCAGGGCCGCGGCGCGATCGCCGAGGATCACGCGCTCTGCCCCATCTTCGCTCGCTCGGTCGCCTTTGCTGAGGCCGACCTCATCGTCGTCCTCGGCACCCGGCTCAACTGGGTAATCGGTCACGCTCAACCACCGCGGTTCCGCGCCGATTGCAGGATGATCCAGGTGGACATCGATCCTGCCGAGATCGGCCACAACCGGTCAGCCGACGTGGCCCTCTGCGGCGATGCCGCCGCCGTGCTCGAGCAGCTCCTCGTAGCCTCCGCCGGTGCGATCAGCCCCTCGCGATACGCACGATGGGTCGAGCGCCTGCGCAGCGTCCACGAGCGCAAGGCGTCGCAACAGGACGCGGCGACGTCGCTCGACACCACGCCCATCCATCCGCTGCGCCTCTGCCGCGAGGTGCGCGGGGTCCTCGAGCGCGATGCGGTGCTGGTCGTCGACGGTCATGAGATCCTCAACTTTGCGCGCCAGTCGATCCCGACGCACGTCCTGGGACATCGCCTCAACTCCGGCCCATTCGGCCACATGGGCGTCGGCCTGCCCTACGCGCTCGGAGCTCGCGTAGCAGCAGGACCCGACTCCCAGGTGATCGCCCTGGTGGGCGACGGTTCGCTGGGGCTGAGCGCCATGGAGCTCGACACCGCCGCGCGGCATGGGCTCGACGTCGTCGTGGTGGTGAGCAACAACGGCGGTTGGACGTCGGCGACCCTCGACAAGCCCGGGCGCGACCTGGGATTCACCCGTTTCGACCTCATCGCCGAGGCGCTGGGTTGCCAGGGCGAGTGTGTCGAACAGCCCCAGGACATCGGCCCAGCCCTGCAACGCGCGCTGGCCTCGCCGCGACCCGCTCTGGTCAACGTCGCCACCGACCCGGCTGCGCACTCGCAGACCGTCGGCTTCGCCAGGTACGAGGCGATGGCGTGAGCGTGCGCACGCCCCTCTGCGATCTGCTCGGCATCGACGTCCCCATCGCCGCGTTCAGTCACAGCCGTGAGGTCGTCGCGGCGGTGAGCAACGCCGGCGGCATCGGTGTCTTCGGCGCGGCGAGGTTCGACCCCGACGAGCTCGACGAGCATCTCAGCTGGATCGACGTCGAGGTCGGCGACAAGCCCTACGGGGTTGACGTCGTCATGGCCGCGTCCCATGCCGGTGACGACAAGGCGTCGCTCGTCGCCAGCATCCCCGAAGGACATCGACAGTTCGTCGAATCGCTGCGCGAGCGGTTTGCCATTCCCCCGCTGTCCGAGTCGCGACGCAACCGCGAGCACCTCACCGGCACCCATCCGCGGGCGCGCCGGCAGGCGGAGATCGCCGTCAGCCATCGCGCGCGCGTGCTCGTCTCCGCCCTCGGTCCTGCGCCACCAGATGTCGCTGAGGCCGCCCACGCGCGCGGCATGCTCGTCGGTGGCATGACCGGCGACGCGCGTCACGCACGGCAGCACGTCATCGCCGGCTGCGACTTCGTCGTCGCCCAGGGGACAGAGGCGGGCGGGCACACCGGGGAAATCGCCACCATGGTGCTGGTGCCGCAGGTCGTCGACGCGGTTGCGCCGGTGCCCGTGCTCGCTGCGGGTGGCATCGGTCGAGGTCGCCAGGTCGCTGCCGCCCTCGCCCTCGGCGCCCAGGGTGTCTGGACGGGATCGGTGTGGCTGACCACAACGGAGTCCGACGTCGATCCCATCATCAAGGAGAAGCTACTGGCGGCCCAGGCGCGCGACGCGGTGCGCTCGCGCTGCTCGACGGGCAAGCCGGTGCGCCAGCTGCGTACCCCGTGGGTCGACGCCTGGGAGCAGTCCGACTCGCCGCGACCACTGCCCATGCCTCTGCAGGAGCTGCTCGTCTACGACGCGGTCAAGGCGATCTACGAGCACCGTGTCAACGAGGTGATGGGCAGCGCGGTGGGACAGATCGTCGGCAGCATCACCGACATCCGCCCAGCACGTGAGGTGCTTGACGCGATGGTGGCGGAGATGGAGGAGACGCTGGGCACACTCGCGGCGATGCCGCGATGAGCGGCCTGATCAGCGACGAGGCGCGCACCTGGATCGGCCGTGATTACGGATCGCGAACCATCTCGGTCGGCCGCAACGACATCGCCCGCTTCGCCATAGCCATGGGCATCGACGACCCCGTGCACTTCGACGCCGGCGCTGCCCGTGATGCCGGCCATCGCGACGTGCTGGCGCCACCCAACTTCGTCTCCGCTCTTGGGGCCATGAGCCAGCTGTTCGTGCCCCGGTCGCAGCTTCGCGATGACGGCCTGGTCGGCGAACAGTACCCGCCGCTCCCGGTGAAGCGGGTGCTGGTGGGGGAGATCGAGCTTGTCTTCCATCATGAGATCTGCGCCGGCGACGAGATCACCGTCTCCAAGAAGCTGGTCGACATGCGCGAGCGCGAGGGCCGCGACGGCACACCGATGGTGATGATCGACATCGAACGGCGCTACACCGACCAGGCGGGCGGTCTGGTCGCCGAGGAGCGCTACAGCGTGATCGTGAGATGAGCAACGCGACAGCGATAAAACCGGGCACTGAGCTCCCGGAGATGCGGCGTAGGCCCCAGGAGCTCGACCTGTTCCTGTTCTGCGCCGCCATGTGGGTACCCCATCGCATCCACTATGACCGTGACTACAGTCGCACCGAGGGACACGCCGACCTGGTGGTCAACGGCCCGCTCCAGGGCGGCTACCTGGTGCAGGTGGTGAGCAACTGGGCGGCGACGGTGGGTGGGCGTATTGCGGCGCTGCGATACCGCAATCGCCGCGCCGTCTTCGTCGGCGAGCCGCTGGTGTGCCGGGGCAGGGTCAGCGAGGTGCGCGATGACGCAGCTGGAGGGTGGCGTGCGCTGTGTGAGGTGTGGGTGGAGCGTGAGAGCGACGGCGAGAGGACCACGGTCGGCAGCGCGGAGGTGATCCCGAGGTGAGCGAGCATCTCCTTGTCGAGCGGCGCGGCGGCGTGCTGCTGCTGACCATGAACCGTCCCGAGGCGCTCAACGCGCTGATGCCGTCGATGACCGACGAGATGCGTCGCACCGTCGAGGACGCCGTCACCGACTCCGACGTGCGGGCCCTGGTGATCACCGGCGCGGGGCGCGCCTTCTCCGCCGGCGGAGACGTCAAGAACATGGCCGCGCAGACCGGCCGGCGGACGCCGAACGACGTGCGCCGGCGCATCCGCGAGGGAACCGGACCGCTGATCATGGCGATCGCCACCATCGAGAAGCCGGTGGTCGCTGCGGTCAACGGTCTCGCCTACGGCGGAGGGTTCAGCATCGCGATGGCGTGCGACATCGTCTACGCGGCGCGGAGTGCGCGATTCGCCCAGGCGTTCGTCAAGCGCGGGTTGGTTCCCGACACCGGCTCGACGTGGTTCCTGCCCCGGCTCATCGGACCGTGGCGGGCGCGCGAGCTCATGTTCACCGGCGAACCCGTCGACGCCGAGCGCGCCAGCGCATTGGGGCTCGTCAATCGCGTGTGTGACGATGCGACCGTGCTCGACGAGGCCATCGCGCTGGCCGAGAAGCTGGCGGCGGGGCCGACGATGGCCATCGGCATGATCAAGACATTGGTCAGCGAGGGGATGCGCGGCGATCTCCGCCAGGCGATCGACGCCGAGGCCGACGCCCAGGGGATCGCCATGGAGAGCGAGGACTTCCGCGAGGGCGTCGCCGCGCTGCTGGACAAGCGCGATCCCGCATTTCAAGGACGATAGTGCCGGCGACGCGCCACGTGCCGCCGCTCGACGGCGTTCGTGTCGTCGAGGTCGGCGGTGGTGTCGCCGCAGCCTTCTGCGCGCGCCTTCTCGCTGACTGCGGCGCCGACGTGGTCAAGGTCGAGCATCCGCGACGCGGCGACGGCACCCGCTCGTCCGGTCCCTTCGCCGGGGGACGTCCTCACACCGACACCGGCGCGCTGTTCATCGCGCTCAACACAGGCAAGCGATCCGTTGCCCTCGACCTGAAGACGGCGAGCGGCAACGCGTTGCTGATGCGCCTCGTCGACGGCGCCGACGTCGTCATCACGGGTCTGCGTCCGGCAAGCCTCGACCGCATCGGACTCGGTGGCGGTGCGGTCCAGGCGCGAAACCCGCGAGCGGTGCACGTCGCCCTGACCAGCTTCGGCCTCTCCGGACCGCTGCGCGACGCGCCGGCCAGTGAGCTGACGCTGTGCTGCGCCGGAGGCCTCGCCTACGTCACCGGCGAGTACAGCGACCCGCCGACCAAGTCCGCGCTCGACCAGGCGCAGTACATCGGCGGGTCACACGCGGCCAGTGGCGCGTTGGCCGCTCTCTGGCACGCGGAGCGCACCGGTGAGGGACAGCTGGTCGAGGTGTCGATCCAGGAGGTCGTCGCCGGCATCCTCCAGGGAAAGCTGTCCTATTACACGTACATGGGATGCGTCGCCCGGCGACAACCCAAGAGCAGCGGCAGCCTGCAGTACGCCCTGCTTCCCTGCCGCGACGGCTACATCGCGCCGATGTTCGTCCCCGGGGCCAACGTTGACTGGGAGCTGTTCGCAACCTTCCTCGAGCTGCCCGAGCTGATGGACGAGCGTTTCGCGACGCGCGCCGGGCGCATCGAGAACGGCGCCGAGCTCGAGCAGATCATCACCGCGCGCTTGGCCGAAAAGGGCAAGTACGAGTGGTTCCACAGCGCTCAGGAGTGGCGGCTCACCTTTGGTGTGGTGCAATCGCCCGAGGAGCTGCTGCGCTGTCCCCAGCTCGAGGCGCGCGGCTACTGGTCCGAGGTCCACCACCCAGTCGCCGGTCCCCTGCGCATCCCCGGGCAGATGTTTCGCTCCACCGAGGACTGCGAGCGTCTGCCGCAGCCCGCCCCGCGACTCGGCGAGCACACCGCCGCAGTCCTCGGCGAGCTCGGCGTGTCCACAGGCGATGTGCTGGCGCTGCAGGCGTCGTCGTCGGTGCGCTCGCAGGAGTTTAGTCCGGCTGGCCGAGGTGCCGACCCGCCGCGAGCGGTAACCAGCGCTGGCACGCCTTCGGGTCACGGTGCGCTCCACGGCGTACGCGTCATTGAGTGCGGTGAGGCGTATGCGGTGCCCCACCTGACCCGGCTGCTCGCCGACATGGGCGCCGACGTCATCAAGGTGGAGTCCTGCTATCGCCCGGATGTCGTCCGCGTCTGGCCGTTTCCCGACAACGTCCCAGGTGAGCAGTTCTGGAACCGCGGTGGTGTCTTCAACGAACCCAATCGCAACAAGCGCGCGGTCACCATCGACCTGCGTACGCCCAAGGGCGTCGAGGTCTTCAAGCGACTCATCGCCACCGCTGACGTCTTCTGTGAGAACTACACGCCTCGGGTGATGTCGCAACTCGGCCTCGACTACAAGCAGCTGGTTGCGGTCAAGCCCGACCTCATCATGCTGTCGTCGACCGGCTACGGGCACGGTGGGCCGTGGATGCATTACACGGCGTGGGGCTTCACCGTCGAGCCCACGGCAGGCGTCAGCCACTTCGTCGGCCGCCCCGACGGACCGCCGCTGCGCACCGGCATCGCCTATGTCGACATGCCGGCGGCGAGCGTCAGCGCCGTGGCGGTGCTCGCCGCGCTCCGTCATCACCGGCGGACGGGCAGGGGTCAGTGGATCGACCTCGCCCAGTACGAGGTCGGCGCTGGTTTCATCGGCGAGGCCCTGGTCGCCGCCGCCGTCGGCGCCCCACCGCAGACGCGGACGGGCAACCGGCATCGCAGCCACGCGCCCCAGGGCGTGTATCCGTGCGCGGGCACCGACCGCTGGGTCGCACTGACGGTGTCGAGCGACGGGCAGTTCACCGCTCTCTGCGATCTGATCGGGGCCCCGGAGCTCGCCGCCGATGCGTCGTTGCGCTCCGCCGAGGGACGTGGTGCCCGACATGCTGCGGTCGACGCGGCGGTCAGCGCATGGACGTCGTCGCGCAGCGCCGAGGATGTCGCCACACGGCTGCGCGAGAGTGGCATCGCGGCGATGGTGGCGATGACGGTGAAGGACCTGCTACTCGACGAGCATCTGCGTGAACGCGGCTACTTCGAGCTGGCCACGCACCGTCCGGAGACAGGTGACCTGGGCACGCGTCCCTACCCGGGCATGGCCGTGCGCCTCCACGCCACGCCAGGGGGCATCCGCTGCGCAGCGCCGCTGCTCGGCCAGGACAATGACGAGGTGTTCGCCGAGCTCGGCTATGACGCCGGCGAGCGTGCGGAGCTGGAGAGCGAGGGAGTCAGCGGCCACTGGCCGGTTCGTGAGCGCATCGACGCCATCGGCCAGCACGTCGTCCCCTACGCCAGCCTCACCGGGGCGGGATTGATCGAGGGCCGCGATGCCGACTTCATGGAGCGCCTCGGGCTGCGTGCCGCCCCGCTCGTTGCCTCATGATCACCTCGATGGAGGACGCCGCATGAGTGGTGGGCTGTGGGTGGAGCTGGTCATCGGCGGGACCGATGCGGACGTCGACGCCTTCTACGCGGCCGGTCGTGAAGCGGGTGTCCGGGGCGCTCCATCGGCTGATGGAGTCCGGCGCTTCCACGAGCCGGGAGGGCCGCGGCATCTCCTCTTCGCCGAGGTAGGCGACGTCGATGCGGCACGACCGTACCTGCGCACCGAGCTTGCCGCGCTGGCGTCACTCGACAGCTGCCCGGCGCCACAGACTCGAGCGCTGCTGGCGACACCGGTTGCCGGCGCGGTGCACGGCATCGCGCGTGATGGGGGAGAGGGAGCGCTGAAATTCGTCGTCGGCATGGCCGTCAACCAGGCGCACGAGGACGAGTACAACCGCTGGTACGACGAGGAGCACATCCCCATCCTCATGCGCCACGACGGCTGGCTCGGTGCCCGCCGCTATCGCTGTGAGACCCAGGTGTGCGAGTACATCACCGTCTACGAGGCAGCGCACGATCGTCTGCTCAGTCGCGAGGCGCGCGCCGACGTGCGCAGCACCGAGTGGTCACGTGACGTCCTCGCCAAGGCGTTCGTGACTCATACCAAGGCGTACTTCGCCGAGAAGCGCCGCTGAGGCTCACGCGGGATAGGTCGACGCCTGATCGCCGCCACCGAGCGGGGACACGGCGAGCGGGATCAGGATGCGTTCACGCAGCCCGATCAGCGTCTCCCAGGCGGCGTCGAGGCCCGGGAGGTTGCTCGCCTCGTCGCGCGGATCGCGTCGACCCAGCAGCCGTCCGTACGCGTCCCAGTCGGGCATCGACCACAGGGCAACGTGTTCCAGAGGCTGGAACTCCGAACGCCAGAATCCCTCGATGGCCAGCTCGGCTTCGTGCGAACGGGGCAGCAGGGTGGTCTCGGCGACCTCCAGGAACCTCGCCGTCGCCCCTGGGCGCACCTCGAAGATCTGTTCCAGGTACACGGATCCCGGCGCCTTGAACTCGGGACGCACCGGTGGTCGTGGCGAGAAGGAGTGCGACAGCAGCATGCGGTCGAAGCCGCCGCGACGCAGCTGCGCGCCGCGGATCATCCACTCACGCATGCCTGGATGGCTGCCGATGGTGCGCCGCTGTGCCAGGTGATCGTCGATGTCCAGCTCCCACAGAGCGATCATCTCCGGCCAGCGTCCGCTGCTCCCCGCTGTCTGGAAGAAGCCGCTCAGCCTCAGCTTGCGCTCGTCGCAGAGCGGCATCAACACCGTCTCGATGGCGCTGATGTAGTCGGCGAGCTTGCCGGTGACGACGTCGATCGTCTCGTGCAGGTGGACGAACATGCAGGGTTTCCTCCATGAGGGCGTCATTGCCAGTTATGGCCTTAACTCTCAGGCACGGGCAGGCGGTACAGCTCAGCGGCGTTGCCGCCGGCGATGGCCGTTTGCTGGTTGGCAGTGAGCTCGCCGATGGCCTCGTCAAGTTCAGCGACGACTCCGGGGAAGACGGCATCGGGGTGGGGATAGTCGGACGCCCAGACGATGCGGTCGGCGCCGCACAGCGGGGAGCTGGCGGTGAACGCCAAGGTCGACTCGTCAGGGTCGAAGCTGATCCAGCACTGCCTGCGGAAGTACTCGGATGGGCGCATGCGCAGCCAGGGAACGTCCCAGGGAAAGATCTCCGCCTGGTGGTCGAGGCGCTCCAGCCAGGGCACCAACCAGCCGCCGCCGGACTCGAGAAACACCATGCGAAGCAAGGGAAATCGCTCGCAGACGCCACCGGCGCACAGGAACGCCAGCGAGCACATCATGTCGAACGGGTTGGCGATCGCCTGGGTGAAGAAGACGTTGTCGATGTCGGCCTGACCAGTGGCGCCTGGGCTCGCCACGGGTGCCGGCGACGTGCCCAACCTGTTGAGTCGCATCCCCAGACATGCGCCCGGCAGGTCAGCGTGCAAAAAGGGATGCAGGGCAACGGTGAGACCCACGTCGGACGCCGCCTGCCAGATGGGGTCGTACACCGGGTCGTTGAGCGGCTTCCAGTCGACGGCGGGGTTGGGTCGAATGAAGACCGCGACCATCCCCGGTAGGGTCGCCACCCGGCGTATCTCGGTTGCAGCACGCCGCGGATCCTGCTGCGGCAGCACGCCGACCCCGAACAGCCGTCCCCGGGCGCCGGTGACGTGATCGGATAGCCAGTCGTTGTACGCGCGGCACTGCACCTCGGCGAAATCGACGTCGCGGTGGCCCTGGATGCCGAGCAAGAGCGTGGGGTATAGCACGGAGACGTCGATCCTGTCGGTGGACATGTCGACCAGCCGCGCGGCCGCGTCGTACGCTGCTGGGCGCACCTCCGTGTAGCGGATCTCGCCCGCCTTGGCGCGGACGCGGTCCTCCCTTGACATGCCCGCAGTGGCTGCGACCGCCAGCGCGTTCGCCGGCCGCCGCCGCCCATCCATGACCGCCCACTCGCGCCCCTCGCCGTCGGTGTCGATGTGCCAGATCCGGTCTGCGTACCCCGCCGGCGCATATTGCTGCATGTCGCGTGGGTGCTCGAGGACGTGGCCGTCGGCGTCGACGTAGCGCAACCGCGTTCGCACGGCCATCGATACACCTCCAACCCGGGCCCGCATGGACCGCGGCGACCCAGCGTAGGTGGCAGCGCCGTCGACCGTCCACCGCCGGGGCTGTCTGCGAGAATCGCCTCTGGTATGGAGGGTCAGGCTCCTGGTGCGACCGGCGGGTCGCCGGCGCCCACGCTTCCGCTCACCGGCGTGCGCGTCCTCGATCTCGGCATGGTCTGGGCCGGCCCCCAGGCGGCAGCGCTGCTCGGCGACCTCGGCGCCGATGTCGTCAAGGTGGAGGGGCCGGAGCATCCCGATCCCTTCCGGGCCATGTTCGGCGCCGCCGACCCCGCGTCCTACCCGCAGGACGAGCTGCTGGAGTGGTCACCGCTCTTCTGCGGGCTGAACCGCAACAAGCGCGGCATCGCCCTCGATCTGCGCAACCCGGACGACTGTGAGACGGTGCGCGCCCTTTCGCGCGCCGCCGATGTCGTCCTCGACAACTTCTCGACGCGGGTACTGCCGCGTTTCGGTCTGCAGTACTCGCGCCTGCGCGCCGACAACCCGCGTCTCGTCACCTGCTCGATGTCGGGTTTCGGACGCAGCGGACCCCTGAGCGATGCGATCACCTACGGACCGATGGTCGAGCAGCTCAGTGGCTCGCTGGCGCTGTCCGGCTACCCCGACATCGGCCCAGTGGGATTGGCCAGCGCCTTCGACGCCATCGCCGGCTGCTACAGCGCGCTGGGGATCGTCGCCGCACTGCTGCGCCGTGAGCGCACCGGTGCCGCCGCCGACATTGACTTCGCCCAGACCGAGGTGGGACCGGCGGTGATGGGCTCGTACATCGCGGATCGCCAGCTGGGACGTACAGCCTACGTTCGCGACGGCAACGCCGACCCCGATCACGCTCCACATCGCTGCTACCGATGTGCCGGCGACGATCGCTGGGTGGCCATCGCGGTGCGCGACGACAACGCGTTCGCGGCACTCGCGGCGTCGGCCGGACATCCCGAATGGGCAGGCGACGCGCGCTTCGCAACAGCGGAAGCTCGCAAGCGCAACGAGGCGCAGATCGACGCGCTCGTCGGCGCCTGGACGGCAACGCGCCAGCCCGACGACGTCGCCGAATCTCTGCAGCGCGCCGGTGTCGTCGCCGCGCCGCTGCGCTCGGTGCGCGAGGCGATGGTCGAGCCGCGGCTGCGTGACGCCGGCGCCTTCGTCGTCGTCGAGCGCCATCCCAATGGATCTCGCGAGTACCAGGCGCCGGTCCCGGTCGTCGACGGCGCTCGCCTGCCCATCCGCCGGCCCGCACCGCGGCTGGGTGAGCACACCGTCGAGGTGCTGGGCGAATGGCTGTCGCAGGGGCAGCGCGAGTCGGATGACGGCGCTCACGCCTCCCGGCTGCCGGCGACGCGCGCCACGGCTGCACCGCTTGACGGGATCACCGTCGTGGTCACGGGCCGCAGCGACGCCTGCGCGATGGCCGGCCGTGTGCTCTGCGACCTCGGTGCCGCCGTGTGGCATGACGGCAACACTGTGAGCGCGAATACGTCGCGTACCGCTGGGGCTCGAGCGTTTCTCGGCGCAGGGATCCGTCCTGGGCCGTGCCCCCAGCTCGTGGACATCATCGTCGGCGACGGCGGTGCAGCCGATGGGGTTGGCGGCGTCAAGGTGGTGATCGACATCGAAGACGTCGCTGGCGGATGGCGCCTCGACGACCTCACCGCGTGCATGCTCAGCTCCCTCGGGTGGCGCATCGGCGATCCGGGTCACGAGCCGCTGCAACCCGGTCGTGGCTACGCATCCGCGGTTGCCGGTGCGCTTGCGGCGCTCAGCGCGGTGGCCCTGCTGCTCCAGGACCAGCGAGGCGCGTTGCCAGCATCGCCGCATCACGTACGCATATCACTGCTCGAGTGCGCGTTGATGATCGGCACCTTCGACACCAGCGTGGTGTCGTTCGGCGGCGAGCCGCCGCCGCGCAACCGGCGACCCTGGCCGACAATCTGCTTCCCGTGCAGTGACGGCTGGGTGGGACTCTTCCCGCGCACCGAGGAGATGTGGCAGTCACTCTGCGTCATGACCGACCGCGTCGAGCTGATCAGCGACCCGCGCATGGAGGCCTTCGGGGGTCGCCAGAAACACACCCAGGTCATCCTCGACGCCATGGCGCCGTGGTTCGCCGCCCATACGACGCTCGAGGCGGACGAGGCGGCACGAGCTCTTCGTGTGCCCCTGGCCATCGTACTCGACCCCCTCGACGTCCTCGACCTGCCCCAGCAGCGTGCCCGTCACATGTATCTGCCGGTCACGACGCAAACAGGGGAGCCCGTCGTGGTTCCCGGGTTGCCATTTATCATCGACGGCGTGCGCCTCGGTGGAGGGACTGCGGCGGACGCGGCGCAGCCTCCGCTCGAAGCGGTGTCAGCCCGCGGGTGACTCAGTAGGCTCGCCGAGGACGATCTCGGCGACTCGCTTGTCGTCGGCCAGTTCCGCGGTGTTCCCCGAGAGCACAACGCGACCGCCTTCCATGACGTAGGCCCGGTCGCTCTCACGCAGCGCGCGCTCCACCGCCTGTTCGACGATGAGCAGCGCCAGCCCCTCATCGCGCAGCTGCCGCACGGCGGCGTAGATGGCGTCGACGATGAGCGGGCCGAGTCCAGCCGACGGCTCGTCGAGGATGAGCACCCGGGGCGCGGTCATCAGCGCCTGGGCCAGGGCCACCATCTGCTGCTCGCCGCCGCTCAGCTGTCCCGCCACCTGCTTCTCGCGTCCTATCAGTGGGGGAAAGAGCTCGAGCATGCGCGAGAGGTCAGCGGAAATCGCAGCGGGATCGCGGCGGCGCAGGAAGCCGCCGATGCGCAGGTTCTCGCCGACGCTGAGGCTGCGGAAGATGCGATGGCCCTCGGGGACGAAGGCGACGCCGGCGCCGGCGACACGCGCTGCGCTCAGGCCACGCAGCTCGCGCTCTCCGAGACGGATGCTGCCGCGCGCATCGCGACAGCTTCCCGCGATCGCCGACAGGGTCGTCGTCTTGCCCGCACCGTTGCGACCAAGCAGGCAGACCGTCTCACCCGGATGCACCTCGAGGCCGACGCCGTGGACCACCTCGATCGCGCCGTAGCCGGCGTGGAGGTCGTCGACGCGCAGGGTGCCGTTGGCGCTCATGCCGCTCCCAGGTAGACGCGCATGACGTCGGGGTGGCGGCGAACCTCGGCGGGGCCGCCGTGGGCGATTCGCGAACCGCGATGCAGCACCGTGACCTCGTCGGCGAGGTCGAGCACGAGTGGCATGTTGTGCTCGACCAGCAGGACCCCCACACCCGCGGCGGACAGGCTTCGCAGCATCCGTTTCAGCCCCTCGACCTCGGCGGGGCTGAGCCCCGCGGCGGGCTCGTCGAGGAGCAGGAAAAGCGGATCGGTCGCCATGGCACGCGCGATCTCGACGAGCCTTCGAGTGCCATGCGGAGCCTCTCCCGCGTGCAGCCCTGCGGCCGCCTCGAGGCCGACGTGGCGCAGGCAGTCGAGGGCGCGCTCGCGGGCGACATGATGACACCGGATGCCGCGAGGAAGACGAAACACCGACTCGAAGCCGGTGCACGCCACTGTTGTGTCGGCGGCGACGAGGACGTTGTCGAGGATCGAGACCCCGGCGATGAGCTTGGGAGTCTGGAATGTGCGCGCCACGCCGAGGCGGGCCACGCCCACGGCATCGCCGCCGCGAGTGCGCACGTTGCCGACGGTCATGGTCCCCGAGTCGTTGCGGTAGAAACCCGATGCAACGTTGAGCAGGGTTGTCTTCCCCGAACCGTTGGGCCCGATCAGGGCATGCAGAGACCCGGGGCGCAGGGTCAGGTCGACCCCGTCGACGGCGAGGACGCCGCCGAAGCGCTTGCTGATGCCGCTGAGCTCGAAGACGCCCGCCGGCTCAGCGCAGCGGCGCAACGGTGGCGGGCCCGAACTCATCACCGTCGGCGGGAAGCGCACCACGCGCAGCTCGACGCCGCGCCTGCGCAGCCGCCGCAGAGCGTCGAGGGGACGGAATCCGACGAGACCTTCGGGGAGCAGCAGGATGATGAGGATGAGCAGGACCCCGTTGATCAGCAGTTCCCACTCCTGCAGTCGCTCGCCCACCAGGGGGATGTTGCTGCCGAACTGGTCGAGGCCGAGGACGATGGCGCCACCGACAACCGGCCCCCACACCCGGCCGAAGCCACCGATGACACATGCGGCGAGCAGGTTGATGGATATCAGCGGGTCGATGCTGCTCTTGCTGATCAGCTCCTGCGAGTAGACATAGAAGGCGCCACCAAGCCCCGCGGGTAGCGCGCTGATGACGAAGGCGAGGAGCTTGGTGCGATACGCCTTGACCCCGAGCGACTCGGCGAGCACCTCGCTGGTTCGGAGCGCGGTGAAACGTCGACCCACGCGCGAGTAGAGGAGCAATCCGGTGAACGCCACCACCGCGAGCATCGCCCCCAGGGTGACTTCGTAGAGCGGCATCCCCGAGAGGTCCTGGGTGAAGTCGGGGAACTTCTGCAACAGGTCGATGCCGTTGTTGCCGCCGGTGACCTCGAACGAGTCGACGATGCTGGGAATCAGCAGGGCGAGGTAGAGGGTCACCATACCCAGGTAGAAGCCGCTGACACGCAGCGCGGGGACCCCGGCGATGAGCCCGACGATGGCCGCGGCCCCGATACCCACTGCGCACATCACCGGGAGGTTGACGTGGTCGGGATAGTGGAAGGCGAGGATGGCGGCGACGTAACCGCCGACAGCGAAGACCGCGCCCGGGCCGAGCGACAGTTGCCCGGCGAACCCGGTGACCACGTTGAGCCCGATGGCCACCATGACCAGGGCGATGATGTGGTCGAGCCTGAGCAGGTCGAAGTCCGTCCAGCCGCGCAGTGGTGGCAGGCCGGCCAGCGCCAGCACGACGACGATGCTGAAGCTCCAGCGGCGAAGCCAGCGACTGACGGCCGGCGTGCTGATGCGGCTCACACCTCGCGCTCCGCGGCGCCGCCGAAGATGCCCGTCGGCCGGACGATGAGCACCAGGAGGACAAGTCCGAGGCCCGCGACCGGTTCATACGCTGCGCTGCTGTGCAGGTCGACCATCTGCTCGGTCATGCCCAGCGCCCAGGCGCCGAGAAGAGCGCCGCGAATGCTGCCGAAGCCGCCGATGGCGATGGCGAGAAATCCCTTGAGCGACAAGGAGAGGGCCTCGTTGACGTCGGAGAAGAGGATGGGGCCGAGGACGTAACCGGCGATCCCGGCGATGCAGCCGCCGATGGCGAACGCCAGCAGCCCGACTCGTCCGGGGTCGATGCCGCGAAGCGCCGCGGTGTCGCGATCCTCTGATGTCGCTCGCATCGCGTGTCCCCACCAGGTGCGGTGGTAGAAGAGCTCGACGGCGACGGTGATCGCCAGCAGCGCGATGATGGCCAGCAACTCCTGTGGCGAGATGACCACCGAGCCGATCTGGATCGCCTTGCTCGACAGCGGGCTGGGGATGGCCCGCGCCTCGGCGTTGCCGTACAGGTTCTGATAGATGTTGCGGACGATGACGCCGAAGGCGAGCGTGGTGATGAACCAACCGATCGAGTCGGCGCGTCGCAGCGCGGGACGCACCACGACGCGTTCCTCGATGACGCTGATGATGGCGACGCTGGCGACGATGGCGGCGAATGCCGCCAGTCCCACCCACCCGGCGACGACCAGCAGGTAGTAGGAGAGCAGCACGCCGACAGTGATCAGGTCACCCTGACCCAGGTTGAACACCCGCGTCGCCGCGTAGACGATGGAGTATCCGATCGCGATCAACCCGTACACCGAGCCGATGGCGACCCCGATGACGAGCGCGTTGACGTTATCGCTGAGCACCGCCCCCTACCCGATGCGAAAGCGGTGCGGGGCGGCGGAACCGCTGTTCACGCCGCCCCGCATGAGAGTCAGGAGTTGTCCGCGAAGACCGGAATGCCGTCCTGACCGACCTTGTCGAGGCGGCACATCTTCACCTCGGACCGCGGCCAGCCGGCGTGCTCCTGGGCGCTGTACGTGTAGGTGAAGTTCGGCGACGTGTACGAGACACCCTTGAAGGACTCGATCGCCGACTTGATGGCGTCGGGATCGAGGCTGTGGTACTTCTCGATCGCCGCCTTGAGGATGCGAATCGAGTCGACCGACCAGATCCCGCCGGCGTTGGTCGGTATCTTGCCGAAGGCGGTGTTGGACTTCTGGACCAGCGCGTCCAGCCCTGGGTCAGGAGTGCCCCCGTTGGCGACGCCGATCCCGCAGGAGAAGAAGGTGTTGGCCGCCAGGTCGCCCAACGACGTGCGACCGGAGTAGAGCAGCGAGTACGTGCCCACCGTCTTGGGCGCCCAGTTCAGCGCCTTGAGCGCCTCGTACACGTGGCCGACCGCCGCGCCCACGGAGAGGATGACGAGGCCGTCAGCGCCGCCGTCCTTGAGCTGGCGGATCTGCGTGGTGACGTCGGTGGCGCTGATGGCGAAGCTCTTGGTGTCGGTGATGGTGAGGTTCTGGAGCAGAGCCTCGGAACGGATGACGGGCTCATACGAGTCGCCAAACCCAGTCGTGTCTCGGGCGATGCCCAGCTTGGTGATGCCCAGCGCCCGGGCGTACTTGACGATCTCCTTGGCGCTGTCGCTGTTCAGCGGGTAGACGCTGAAGTAGTACGGGTAGGTGGCGGGCTTGTCGAGCTCGTTCTCGGGAAGCACTGCGACCGTCGGGGTCTTCGCCTGGGTTAGGACGGGAAGAATCTGGAAGGTCGTTTCACCGGTGCCCGGTTCGAGCACCGCGGCGACGTGTTCCTGCTGGGTGAGCCGGCGAGCTTCCGAGGCACCCGTCGCCGGGTCGGCCTTGTCATCGCCGGCGACCAGGTCAACCTGGTGGCCGTCGATGCCGCCGGCGGCGTTGATGTCGGCGATGAACAGGCTGTAGCCGGCCTTGAGGAACTGGCCGCTCTGGGCGTTGGGGCCGGTGAGGGGGGCGATGAAGCCGAGCTTGATGTTGCCGGCGGGGATAGGGGCGTAGTTCGGCTGACCGGTGCTACCGCCTCCACTCGACGACGATGAGGTGCTGCTGCCACATGCCGCGAGCACAACGACGGCTCCGGCAGACAGCATGACGAGCGCACGCGTCCTCAGGTGTGGCATACGTCCTCCTCCAACACGCCAGGGCTGGCTGGCGCTGTACGCATATCACACCGAGAGGGGGTTCCACAGGGGCGCGAACTCCGCTGGGCTACTTGATCGCGAGCGCGTTGGGCGGCGAGGCGACGCCGGAGCGCAGGTTGAGCGGTGCAGAGGTGAGCAAAAAGCTGTAGACGCCGTCATCCGCGCAATCCTGCGCCAGCCTGTCGAGGTCCCACAGCTCGCCGATGGGTAGACCGAGCAGCGGCAGAAGGCTGCGGTGGACAAAGGTCTCCGGCGAGTCGAACGCCGGCTCTGCGTTCTCGCTGTGTGTCGCCAATGCGCCGGGCGGCCAGACCTCGAGCGCTGGGTTGTCTGCGGCGACAGCGGCGACGTGGAGGTTCCACAGCATGCGCGCCGTGGGCTCACCGGGACGAAGTCCGGGAGCGGCGAAGCGGGCGGTGCCCAGCCGGCCACGACCGTCGGCATCAAGGCTGCGATACCAGTACACCCAGCCCGTCCTGAGCAACAGGATATCGCCGACCTCGACCCGAACTCCCTGCGCCTCCAAGGTCGCGTGCACATCGTCTGGTTCGATGGGATCGGAGGCATCCATGCGCAGTGGCCGGCCCGCGGCGGTGCGCCAGCGGGCGACGTCGGCGAGCACGGCGCGGCCGGCGATGCCGCGACGCGCCCAGTGGTGAACGCCGTGGTCCTCGTCGGCGACGCCGCCGAAGAATCCGTGGATGGCGTGGCGGACGTGGCGAAAGCCGTCCCACTGGCTGGAGCTCTGCGTGTTCCAGGCCCACAGCTCCTCGTCATGGCCGACGCGGAAGCCGCTGACGCGATGTTCGAATCGAGCGCGGCCGAAGAGTGGCGGATCGGGGAGCTCCATCTCCAGGTTGAGGTTGAAGACCGCTCCCCGCCGGACCGCGCGGACAGCCTCGAGGAGACGTGTCTCGGTGAGCAGGTTGAGGCAGCCGAAGACATCGCCGTCGCCCCACACCCCCCATGCCGATCTCGGCGGAGCGCCGGCGACAACCGGCAGGTCGTCGTAGGCGGGGAGGTGCTCGGTGGCCATGCGTCCCTCCGGTCGTGCGCCGTGCGCGGGGTGCTTGGGCCCGAAGCGGGGCTCCGTATGATCGCGCCGTGACAGCACCGGCTGTGATCGGCACCTGATGTCGTCCGCGACGGGACGCGAATGATGCAGCTGGGGCTGTCGCTGCCGACATTCGGCCCCTTGGCGAACCCCGACAGCCTACGCGTCCTGGCTGCTCATGCCGAGGCCGCCGGCTTCGAGTCCCTCTGGGTCCCCGACCACGTCGCCCTACCGCTGACCTTTGACAGCCGGTACCCGTATAGCGCCAGTGGGCGCCCCTCATTCGCAGCCGACACCGACTGGCTCGACCCCTTCCTCGCCCTCGGCTGGCTGGCGGCGTCGACGAGCCGTGTTCGCCTGGGCACGTCGGTCCTCGTCCTGCCCCTGCGCCACCCCCTGCTCGTCGCCAAGGCCGCGGCGACGCTCGACCGCCTGTCCGGCGGGCGCTTGATTCTCGGCGTCGGCGCCGGCTGGCTCGAGGAGGAGTTCACCCTGCTGGGTCAGCCGTTCGCCGAGCGTGGGGCGCGCACCACCGAGGCCGTCCGCCTGATGCGAGCGTGCTGGGGCGACAACCCTGTGCGCTTCACCGGTGAGCACTTCCGGCTGGCCGAGTTCGCCATGTCACCCAAGCCGCTCCAGGGCGCCGCGCTCCCCATCCACTGCGGCGGTCACAGCACCGCTGCGCTGCGCCGCCTCGCCGCCGTCGGCGACGGCTGGCAGCCGATCATCGACCCGGACGGCTTCGCCGAGCGGCGCAGCGTGCTCGAGCGCGAGCTGCACCAGGCGGGGCGTTCGCTGGCCGACATCGACCTCACCGTTCGCCCCGGGCGGGAGCATCCTCTGACCCCCGACCTGCTGAAACGCTACAGCTCGCAGGGCGTGCGCATGGTCGTCGCCGGCCTGCGCGGCGGATCGCCCGACGAGGCTCTTCGCGAGATCGACAGGCTGGCCGCGCTGGCCCCGTCGTAGTCTCGTTACCCCGCGGCCGCTGCCGCGAAGGTTTCGGTCAATCCTGTCTGCAGGTCGCGTGAGCTGTAGCCCAGCTCGCGGCGCGCCTTGGCGTCGGTGGCCCAGTACGTGACTCCATCGGAGGCGCGGATCAACTCACGCAGGTTGGGCGGCAATCCCATCATCCTGGTGACCAGCGGCGCCATGGGGATGCCGGCCTTGATGACCGGCGTCGGCATGACCAGGCGCGGCGGCTTTCGGCCGGCGACCCGCGCTGCGGTGCGCACCACGTCGCGGAGACGGACGACATCACCACCGAGAACGTACGTCTGGCCGCGCCTTCCCTTGTCGTGGGCCAGGATGATCCCGTCGGCGATGTCATCGACGTGTGCCATCACCATGCCCAGTTCCGGGAAGCTGATGAACTTCAGCTTGCCGGTGCGCGCCTGGTCGATGATGGTGCCCAGCTCGCTGTGGTCGCCCGGCCCGTAGACACCGCTCGGCTGGACGATGATGATCGGCGCGCCCTGGCGGATGCGGTCCTCGGCGATCTGATGGGCGAGGTACTTGGTCTCGTCGTAGCAGGACACGAAGTCGCCACCCGGTCGTCGGTAGGTCTCGTCGACAACCTCGCCGTGCGTATTGCCGAAGGCGTTGACAGTGGACACGTAGACGATTCGTGCAACGCCGGCGCCGATGGCGGCGTCGAGGACGCGCTCGGTTCCGTGCACGTTGGCTTCGAAGACCCCAGGTCGCTCCGACTTGGCGATGCCGACGCGATACACGGCGGCGGCATGGAATGCCGCGTCGCAGCCCTGCACGGCGCGCCGGATGGCCGCTTCGTCGTCGAGGTCACCCTCGACAAGCGTGCAGCCGATGTCGGTGAGCGCCTTGGCCTTGGCGGGGTTGCGCACCAGGGCAACGACGTCGTCGCCCCTGGCCCGGAGTTTGGCGGCGAGCCGGCCGCCGATGAATCCGGTGGCGCCGGTGACAAAGGCCCGCACAATACTCCCTCGCTCATTCGCACGTCAGGACGCACGACCCGCTCGCGGCCGACCAGCATACTGGACGCCGTGATCGCGGACGGGGTCGAGGAAAGTCGCAATCCCCTCGAGCAGTCATCGTGGATCCTGCCGCCGGCGGAAGGCGCGGACGCCGATGGTCTGGTTGCCGTGGGCGCCGACCTCGAGGCGGCAACGCTGCTCGACGCCTATCGCAACGGGATCTTTCCCATGCCTGTCGGCCGAGGGCCGATGGCGTGGTGGTCACCCGACCCGCGCGCCATCCTGCCGTTCGAAGGTCTTCGGATCAGCCGATCGCTGCGCCGGGCTCGGTCGCGTTTCGACGTGCGTGTCGACAGCGCATTCGCTGACATCGTCGCCGGCTGCGCCGATCCGCGCCGGCCGCAGGGATGGATCACGCCGGCGATCACCGCCGCCTACTGCCGGCTGCACGAGTTGGGCTCGGCTCACTCCATCGAGGCGTGGTCGCGTGAGGACGGCAGTCTCGCGGGCGGGCTGTACGGCGTTGCCATCGGCGGGTTCTTCGCCGGGGAGTCGATGTTCCATCGCGCTCGCGATGCATCGAAGGTCGCGCTGCTCGAGCTCGTCGGCGTGCTCACCTCGCCGCACGGCGACGCCGCGGCCGCGAGCCGGGCGGGGCGGCTGCTCGATGTGCAATGGGCGACGCCGCACCTGCGCACCCTTGGGGCTGTGGAGATCTCTCGCAGCGAATACCTGCGCCGGCTGCGCCGGGCAGTGGAGCTGCCGGCGCCGGACTGGGCGGCGTTCAGACGGGCGCTTCGACCCGGGTGAAGATGGCCGGGTCGACGTGTTGCCCAGCCGCGTCGAGCAGCTCGAGGCAGTGGGGAAGCACTCCGGTCGCGCCCAGCTGCCCGTAGACGACACCGGCGTCATCAACACCAAGCTGCTTGAAGTGGAAGATCTCCTGCAGGTTGACGTGCTGGCCGTCGAAACCGAGCACCTCGGAGATGCTGACGATCTTGCGCGAGCCGTCGCGCAACCGGTTGTGATGGACGAAGAGGTGGACCGCTGAGCCGATCTGCTCACGGATCGCTTTGGAGGGGAGGTCGTTGCCGGCCATGAGGATCATCACCTCGAGGCGGGCAACCGCGTCGCTGGGACCGTTGGCGTGCATGGTGGTCAGCGACCCGTCGTGACCGGTGTTCATCGCCTGGAGCATGTCCAGCGCCTCGGGTCCACGGCACTCACCGACGACGATACGGTCGGGACGCATGCGCAGTGCGTTGACCACCAGGTCGCGGATGCTCACCCGGCCGCGTCCCTCGATGTTCGCGGGGCGTGACTCCAGGGGCACGACGTGACGCTGCCGCAGCTGCAATTCGGCGGCGTCCTCGATGGTGAGAATGCGTTCGTCGTCGGGGATGAAGGAGCTGAGGATGTTGAGCGTCGTCGTCTTTCCCGACGAGCCACCGCCGCTGACGACGACGTTCAGCCTGGCGCGGACGCAGGCACCGAGGAAGTCGACCATTTCCTGTGTCACCGTGCCGAAGCGCAGCAGGTCGTCGATCTGCAGCGGGTCAGTGGCGAACTTGCGGATGGTCAGTGTCGGACCGCTGAGCGCCAGTGGGGGGATGATGACATTGACGCGGGCGCCGTTCTCCAGTCGTGCGTCGACCATGGGCTGCGATTCGTCGACGCGCCGGCCCACCTTGGTGACGATGCGGTCTATGACGCGCATCAGGTGCTCCACGCTGCCGAAGTGAACAGGGCTGCGGACCACCTTGCCGTCGCGCTCCACGTAGACGCGATCCGGGCTGTTGATCATGATGTCGCTGACCCTGTCGTCCTTGAGCAGCGCCTCCAGCGGGCCCAAGCCGAGGACGTCGTCGATGATCGAGTCGACCAGCTGCTTGCGGTCCTGCGACGGGATCACGATGCGGCGCTGCTGGGCCAGCTCGGTGAGGATGCTGCCCACGGCCCCGGCGATGTCCTGGGCAGACGCCGTCTCGGCGTCGACCAGGTCGGGAATGCGCGCCTGGATGCGCTCGCGAAGCTCCTCGTACTGCTTGATCAGGCCGGCGGCGCGGGTCGACGTGCCCTGGGTGAGTAGAGCCCGGCGCCGAGCAAGGATGTCACCGCCGCCCGGAGGCCCGGGTGGGGAGGCGGCCCCCGCTTCGTCGGGGACGCCCTGGCCCGGTGGCGGCCCCGGAGCGGCCTCGGCGGGTCGCCGAAGTGCCTGGGTGCGGTCGAGAAGCGACATCGCCGGTGTCCGTCCTGTGTTGACCGAGCCCGGCGTCCCGCCAGCTGCTCGACCTGTATTGCGCTCGATCTGGCGCCCCTTCGATCCTAGGCGAGATCACTCGGGCTTCCGTGACACGGAGGCAACGACAGTGCGAGCGGGCGGCCACGGGCATGACGGTCGCCGAGGGCCCCGCGCGGCGCGTTCGGGACTGCGATCGCTGCCTCGCCGGCGGTCAGCCCGAAGCTGCCTCCGTGGCAAGGACGTCGGCGAGGTCGAAGGGGGCGGGTGGCTCCAGCTGGTCGAAGGTGCACGCGCTCGGCGCCTTGTCCGGGCGCCAGCGCAGCAGGCGCGACGCATGGCGGAAGCGCGTCCCCTGGAGATGGTCGAACTGCACCTCGCAGACCAGCTCGGGACGCAGGGGCACCCAGGAGAGGTCCTTGCTCCCGGTCCAGCGGCTGGGACCGCCGGGAGTGCGCCCCTCGCCGTAACTGGTGCCGCCCTCGAGGGGGCGCAGCCTGTCGAGCAGGGCCCGGCGTTCGGCGGCGTCGAACGACGACGTGTGCCCGACGAAGTGAAGCACGGCGTCCTCGGTGTACAGGCCGAGGAGCAGAGAGCCGACCCCCTTGCCGTCCTTGTGAACGCGGTATCCGCCGACGACGCAGTCGACTGTGCGCAGATGCTTGACCTTGATCATGACCCGCTGGTCGGAGCGGTAGCGTTGGTCGGCGCGCTTGGCAACGACTCCGTCGAGCCCAGCACCCTCATAACGCGTGAACCACATCTGCGCGGTGTCGGCGTCGTCGGTCTGTGGAGTCAGCGCGATGCTGTCGTTGCCGCGCAGCACCTGCTCGAGCGTTTCTCGCCGTGTGTCGAGCCGCTCGTCACGGAGGTCACGCTCACCGAGCGCGAGGATGTCGAAGAGAATCAGGTGCGCGGGTGTCGCCTCGGCGAGCATAGCGACACGTGATGCCGCGGGATGAATGCGCTGCTGCAGGGCGTCGAAGTCGAGGCCCTTCGCCGACGGGACGACGATCTCCCCGTCGACAACACACGGCTGATCCAATGCAGCGGTGATGTGGGGGAGGAGTTCGGGAAAGTAGCGCTGCAGCGGCTGGCCTTTGCGACTGCCGATGTGGATCTGGTCGCCGCCGACGAAGACGATGGCGCGAAAACCGTCCCACTTGGGTTCGTAGAGCCAGCCGTCGCCCCGGGGGATGTCGTTCTGCGCCTTGGCCAGCATCGGCAGGATCGGCGGTGTCAGCATCAGCCGCGAATGCGTGCGCGCACCGCCGTGTGCAGCTCCTCGAGCTGTCTGTTGGCGGGGAGCAGCCGCTCCAGCCCGTCGGCCAGCTCATCGACGCGGCCTGCGGGTATGACCACCAGCATCTCGCCCGGCTCGAGGTCGGCGTAGACGCGGGCGCCGACGCACGCCAGCGAGCCCTGGACGGTCGCATAGCTGATCGCCCGCGGGATGGCGACGCAGGTCGGCCGGCCGCCGAGGGCGAGGCCTGCTCCGTCGAGGCGGGCGGTACCCAGCGCCTCGGAGATGAGCATCAGCTGGCTGGCATCGGCGAAGACCAACACAGCCTCGGGGTCGACGGGGAAAACGGCGAGTGGTCCGTAGACGATGGCGGCGTGGCCCTGGGGCAGCGTGGCCAGGTGATCGAGCTCGAAGTGATCGATGTAGCCGATCTCCGCCATGAGCGTGATGACGCCACCATCAGCGGCAATGTCGACTGGGAAACCCTGCGTCATCCGGCCCACGGGGCACTCCCCGTGCGCGGCCCCGGCGGCGAAGAGCCGCCGCGTCCCCTCACGCCAGAACTGGCACGCGGAGGTGCTCGGGTGCTGCCACTCGGCGACCCCCGGAGGGATCTTGTCGACGCGGGCGAATCCCACCGCGGAGGGGCGGTCGGGCCAGGTGGCCGCGAACAGATCGGCGAGTCGCTGGGTCGTCACCGCACCAACGCTAGCCGACAGCGGTGAGCTGCCGGGTCGTCGGCTCGGCGCAGCAGAACCACGGCTCGCTCAGCCGAGGTCCGGCCCCAGCGCGCGCCGATGATGGCCGCGTCGTCGGCTGCCAGGTGATGCCCGCATCGGCGGCCGCGAGCGCAGCGAGGTCGCGGATGCGTCGATGGCTCAGGGAGGCCTCGACGCCGGCATCGACATCGCCGGCGACCAGAGCGGCCACGCGCTCAGCGAGGGCGTCCACGGCCGCATTCGGGTGGCGCCAGCGCCAGCTCAGCGTCGCCGGGTCGTAGCCGTCCAGGTGCCGACGCATCTCGGCGCGCTGCAGGAGCAGCGAGCCGTCGGGAACCAGCAGCCGGATGCTCAGCTGCACCGGGTCGACGGCGTCCTCCAGGTCGTTGCCGTCGATGAAGTCGATGATGTCGAGGTAGTCGGCGACATCGCTCCACGGTGTGAAGGGAAGCAGTGACGGTCGCAAGGCGATGCCGAGGGAGCGCAGCAGGTGAACCGCTTTGTCGGCATCGCCAGGCGTGTGTCCCTTGTCGAGGATGCGCAGCACCTCGCCGCTCATCGACTCCACCGCCGAGGTGACGAACAACAGCCCGCAGTCGCGCAACTCGGCGAAGACGTCCGCGTGCTCGATGACGTGCTCCACCTTGGTGGTGATGTCGAAGGTGAGGTCGCTGAAGGCGCCGTGCACCGCCCGCACCGTCGCCAGCGCATGGGGTACGGCGTTGAGGAAGTCGGGATCGCCGAAGGTGATGTGGCGGGCACCCTGGTCGCGAAGCGCGGCGACGTCGACGACCAGGGTCGCCACCTGAACGATGCGGATCCGGCCGTCGTACACCGCGGGCACCGGACAGTGGCGGCAGCGGTGGACGCAGCCGCGGCTGGCCTCGACATAGCCGGCGAGACGCTCCTCGCCGTCGACGACGAGCCGCGCATACCGTTCCAGCGGGGGCAGCCCCTGGCGCCTTGGTGTGGCGAACTGCAGGCGATCGAGGACGACGTCGCGCGACCGCCGCGCGCCCGAGGCCACGGCCACCAGCTCCTCCTCGAACTCGCCACCGATGCGATGATCGACGGCGCCGCCCAGGGTGTCGCGGCAGAGCGGGGCGTACAATCCGTATAGGACAACTGTGACCGAATCACCGCGGCGCACGCGCACCCGCTGCACCACCGGGATGGCCAGTCGCATCGCCGTGTGCATGGGCACCGCGACAGCGATCATCTCCGCCCAGTCGATGGCGTCGTCGTCGAGCGGCTCGACACTGGTGTCGCGGGTGATGACCTCATGGCCGGCGCGGCCCAGATGAGCCGCCGTCGAGGCGAGGTGGAGCGGCTGGTGGCCCAGCTCGTAGGTGGAGACCAGGAGGACCCGCACCGAGGCTACTTCTTCGCCGCCTGGTAGTAGGGATTGGCGCCCTGGGCGTGGTCGGTGGTGTCACGGACCTCGCTGATCTGCGGAAAGCGATCCATGATCGCCACGCGCACGCCCTGCCCCAGGGTCACCTCGGCCATGCCGCAGCCCTGGCAGCCGCCGCCCATGTGGATGTAGGCGACGCCGTCGCTGACGTCGAGCAGGTCGATGCGGCCACCGTGCATCGCCACGGCGGGGTTGATCTCCTCGTCGAGGAGGCGTTGGACATCGAGGGCAAGCTCGTCGAGCCACAGTGGATTCGGGTTGTCGACGTTGAGCGCACCCGACGACGGGTCGGCGTCGAGGGTTATGCCGTCGAGGTAGGGCACCGACGTCAGCGGCATGGAGAAGCGGACGCCACTCGGACCGTCGACGATGACATCACCGGGGCGCTCCTCCCCCGACGCCACCAGCGAGAGGTCGTAGCTGAAGGCGCCGTTCTCCCGTCCGGTGATGGCGATGCGCACGCCGGCGTCGGGCTGCTTGCGATTGGCGCGGACCTGCTCGATGCGGGTCAGCGCGAACTCGGTCGCGGAGATGGTGGGTTCCTTCACGGGGGTCATGGTACGTCCGTGCGATCCGGCGGCGTAGGCTGGTTCCATGCCTGACCGGGTCATGCTCATCCTGCCCACGCAGACCTATCGCGCCGCCGCGTTCCTCCGCGCCGCGTCGGCGCTCGAGCTTGAGGCTGTGGTCGCTTCCAACGAGGCTCCGACGCTGGCGCGGCTCATGGATGGGAGGGTGCTGACCCTCGACCTCGGCAGGCCCCAGGAGTCGGCGTTCCGGGCCACCGAGTTCGCCGCGCGATGGCCGGTGGCAGCTGTCGTCGGAGTCGACGAGGCATCGGTGCTCACCGCGGCGCACGTTGCTGCTGCCCTCGGCACCGTGCGCCGCAACTCGGTCGAAGCGGTGGCGGCGACGCGGGACAAGCGTCTGCTGCGTCACCGTCTCGCCGCGGCCGCCGTGACCCAGCCACGATTCGTCGAGATCGGCAGCGACGCCGACACCGCGGCGATCACCGCTGCTGTCGCCGCAGTCGGGCTGCCCTGTGTCGTCAAGCCGGTGGACCTTGCCGCCAGTCGCGGGGTCATCCGCGCCGACAATATCGCAGCGCTGACCGCGGCCATCGAGCGGACCGGCACGCTGCTGCGGTCCATCTGCGGTGACGGCGGGGCGCAGCCGCTTCTCGTCGAGTCGTACGTCGACGGCGTCGAGGTGGCGGTCGAGGGCCTGTTGCGTGATGGCCGGCTCGACGTCCTGGCTGTTTTCGACAAACCGGATCCGCTGGTCGGACCCTTCTTCGAGGAGACCATGCTGGTGACGCCGTCGCGTCTTGTCGCGCCTCTGAGGGAAGCCGCAGTCGACGCCGTCCGTCGTGGTGTCGCAGCGCTCGGACTCGACCACGGTCCCATCCACGCCGAGGTGCGCCTCGCCGGCGAGCGTGCGTTTCTCATCGAGATCGCGGCACGATCCATCGGCGGGCTCTGTTCAGCGGCGATCCGCCTTGGTGGCGATGACGCAGCCCAGGCGGACATGTCGCTCGAGGAGGTCATCCTCCGGCAGGCGTGCGGACTGCCGCTGGGGACTCCGCGTCTCATACCGGGGGGCAGCGGCGTGCTCATGATCCCCATCCACCGGGGCGGTGTGCTGCAAGGGGTCGACGGTGTCGATGCAGCACGTGATGTCGACGGCATCACTGGCGTCACCATCTCCATTCCCGCAGGTGAGACGGTGACGCCCCTTCCCGAGGGCGATCGCTACCTCGGCTTCGTCTCCGCCCGCGGCGACACGCCTGCTTACGTCGAAGCCGCGCTGCGCCGCGCCCAGTCGCTGCTCCGTGTCGACATCACCTCAGCGGACAAGGGAGACGACGAGGCCGGCCTGGCCCACGTGGTAGGTGACGATGACCGCCAGCCGCGCTCCTCGGAACCGGCGCACGAAGCGATCCCAGGCGATCAGCGTGTCGGAGACCATGAACAGAGTCGCGCCGGCGCCGGCCAGCGCTGATCCCGAGGCGATCGCCGACGCACCCATCACGCTGATCACCGCGATATAGGCGGCAACCGGCGCGACCATGTCGCCGTGGTTGCTGCGACGCAGGGCGGTGATGATCCGCGCCGCCGGGACGATCGCCAGCGCCGCAACCGCAACGAAGGCGACGGCCAGCGCGACGAGGCTGCTGCCACGAGCACGGAAGCCGGCGACGTAGGCGATGTGCGCAAGCAGGAACGACGCCAGCCCGCCGGTGAACAGGTCGACGGGGAGCATCAGCAGGACGTCGCCGGCGAGCGACAGGCCGAGCGCCGCGACGAACCACGCGCGCTCGGCGCCGGATGCGGGATCGACCGCCTCGGCGACGGCGATGAGCAGGAGCAGCGTCCCCGGTTTGCAGGCGTATTCCAAGCGGCGACTGCCCCGGGCCACCGCCGCCCAGTCGCCGGCAGCGAGCACGGCAGCGGCTCCGAGGAACGCCCAGCTCCAACCGGTCACCCGGCGGAGGCTCGTTGCCGGACGCGCTGCGCCGACATCCATTCGGGGATGGACGCGCCGGCCACGATGTGGTCGCACAGCACCCTGGTCGCGTGGACGGCAAAGCCCATGCCGTGACCGGAGTATCCGCCACAGACGAACACCCCTGTGTGTCCGCTGACGGCGCCGACCAGGGGCAGGTGGTCGGGGGTGAACCCCATGATCCCCGCCCAGCGGTGGGTCACCGGTGCGCTGACGCCGAGGCGCTGCAGCTCTGCGTCCAGGTGGCCCTGGATGGTCTCGCTGATCGATTCTCGGTCGGTCGACTCTTCGGCGACGGCGCGGTCTCGACAACCGCCGAGAATCAGGCGGCCGTCGCCGAGCTGGCGCCAGTAGCGGTAGCCGCGGTCGGCATACACCGGCCTCTCCGCGATGTGCGTGGGGACCGCCTCGGTAGCCAGCATCTGCCCGCGCATAGGGACGATGTCGACGTCGGGGAGCAGCGCGCTGGTGCCGGCGTTTGTGGCAAGGATGACAGTATCTGCGATGCATTCGCCGGCGGAGGTGTCGACCCTGACCGCTGACCCGCTCGCCTCGACGGCGGTGACGTTCAGCTGCTCGCTGATCCGATCGGCGTGCCCCGCGGCGAGGGCGCGGACGGTGGCGACGGGATCGACCTCGGCGTCACCCGGTGTGAGCAGGGCGGCGTGGTAGCCACCAAGGCTGCCGTCGAGATCGCGGCTGAATGTGACCTCGAAGCCGTCCTCACCCAGCAGCGTCGCCGACTCCTCGAGCTCGTCAGCCTCCGCCGAAGACGTCGCCAGGGTACAGCTGCCTCGTCGGGAGTGCCCCGCACGGCCCTGCAGCGCCGCGGCGAGCATCTCGCCGTTCGCCCTGCTGAACGACCAGGCCTCGCCGGCCACGCGGCGTCCCATGCGGCGCACCGCGACGGCGTAGTTGTCGGCGAGACCGGTGAGGATAAAGCCCGCGTTGCGACCGGACGCGCCGCAGGCAAGGCGGCCGCGCTCGACGAGGCGGACGTCGACGTCGCGGGCAGCGAGGTTGAGCAGCAGGCTCGCGCCGGTGATGCCTCCGCCGACAACCAGGACCTCGCATCGCCGCGGCAGGCCGGCGATCATCGGCTCGACGGTTGCGGCGCTCGCCTGCCAGATCGACCCGGCGGCCTCCGCCTCGGTGCCGGCCCCGCCGGCGGGCGGACTCACGCCGCGGCCGTGGTGAGATCGGCGCACAGCCCGGGGGTGCGCAGCTTCTCGGCGAGGTCCGTCAGCCGCTCGCGCGCTCCCGGCGTTCCCAGAGCGGTCCGGGCCCGCTCGATGAAGACGGAAGCGACTCCCCCAGGGTCGCTGGCGATGCCATCGAGTCGCGCCTGTGCCGCCGCCGTGTCGCCGCGACGGGCTTCGACCTCGGCGAGCAGGGCGGTGGCCGCCACCTCGACCGACGTCGCTCCCATGACGCTGGCGGTCTCGCGGACGTGGTCCAGCTGGGGCGCGGCCTCGTTGAACCTGCCCAGGATGACCAACGCCGCCATCCGGGTGACGTCGAGAAGCGATGCCAGCGACCGCCCGTGCGGGGGGACCTGCTCCAGCCAGCACAGGCGGGCCAACGCCTCCTCGGTGCGTCCGACGAGCAGCAGCGCCTCGGCCACCACGGCCCCGGCGACCATGGTGACCGGGTCCGGAGCGAGGCTGGGCTCGGGAGGCACCGCGTCGGCGTCCGCGTCGAGCCCGATCGAGCCACCGAAGCTGACCGCGGCGAGCAGCGACGCGGTGGGTGTGTCGGGCGAGAGGACGACGCGCTCGGCGCGGTCGAGCTCGCGCTGACCCTCGGCGAGGTCGCCGGTGATGCGGGCGAGGATGGCGCAGAGGCAGCGGGCCTGGACCTCGCTGACCGGGTCACCCAGCTCCGCGGAGATGGCAGCCAGCTGCCGTGCCTCAGCGGCGGCTAGCATCGTCGCCTCGTCGCCGCCGAGGCGCGCGCGGAGGAAGTGGAACCAGGCGAGGACCAGCAGGGCGTTGCGCTGCAGGCTGAGGTCGCCGGTCTCCTCCGCGTAGCTCAACCCGTCGGCCAGCCACATGGGAACGCGGGGATCCTCGGGCCGGCTCAGGGCGAGAAAGCCGCCGGCCTGCATGGCGCCGCTCGCGTCGCCGGCCTCGCGGAAGAGCTGGAGAGCCATCTCCTGGCAGGTGGCCGCCTCGGAGAAACGCGACAGGTCGAAGAGCGCGGCTCCCTTGTTGCTCATCGCCCAGGCGAGCTTCTGCAGGTTGCCGAGTCTCTGCCACTCTTCCGCTGCCTGATCGAGCAGGGGGATCGCCCGCTGAGGATCACGCCCGATGAAGGCGTTGCCCCTGGTGTGCACCAGCTCGGCGGCGAAGGCATCATCGCCATCGGGGGCGTGGATCCGATCAAGCATGGCCATCGCCGACTCCTGCCGGCCCAGCTCGATCTGCGCCTTGGCGAGACGGAGCAGTCCCTCGGGCTCTTCGTAGCCCAGCTCGACGGCGCGGCCGAGAAGCGTGGCCGTCTCCGCCAATCGCGACGCTGCGTACACCTCGAACGCCGCGCCCACCAGGGCGTTGACCGCCTCGCCGCGAAGGGTCTCGTCGCCGGGGAGGTAGTCGACGGCGAGGTCGAGGTGGCGGGATCGGGCGAGCGGTGCGGTGGTCGCGGCCGCGGCGCGGCGATGGCGCTCCCCGCGGACGGCCCGCGGCACGGTCTCGTAGGCGACCTCGCGGAGCAGTGGGTCGACGATCTCGTAGCTCCCGGTGACGGACTGGCGCAGAAAACCGGCAGTCACCAGGCGATCGAGTGCCGAGCGGGCATCGCCGAGGCCGAGCGCCTCGATCTGGTCGGCGGTGGCGCCGTCGCTGAAGATGGCGATGCTCTGCAGCGCCGCCTTCTCGCCCGCATTGAGGGCGTCGATGCGGGCGCTCAGCACCGCGTGCAGACTTGGCGGCAGACCCGTCGGCCCGACCAGCCGGTAGCCGGCGGGGCTGGGCACCAGCCTTCCCCCGGACTGGAGGAGGCGGACGATCTCGCGCAGATGCAGGGGGTTGCCGCCCGCCTGGGTGGCGAGCAGCTGCGCGGTCTCCGCCTCCAGGGGCAGGTCGCCAACCAGCGCCGAGGCGAGCGTCTGAGCATCGCCGCCTGCCAGGGTGTCGAGATGCAGGGTGGTCGCGCCGACAAAGGGGCCCAGCCATCCTGCCGGCTCGGTCCTTCCCACCAGGACGAGCAGGAGGGGTACGCCGCCCATGCGCGCCATCAGCTTGGCCAGAGGGTCGAGGTCGCTCGCGGCGGCGTGGTGGATGTCGTCGAAGACGATGAGCAGAGGCTGTTCCGCGGCGCGCTTCTCCAGGATGCGGCGCATCCTCCAGAGCTCATCGGCGGGCTGCGGACCCGGGTCGGCCGGCGGCACGGGCCGGCCGTCCGTTTCGGCGGGACGATCGATTGACGGCGCCTCGTGGTCGTGTTTGGTGAGACCCAGCTGGCGGGCCAGGTCGGCGGCCACGCGGGCGCGGCTCAGCCCGCCGTACGCAGGACAGATCACGCGGACGAGCCGGGCGTCGTCGCCGATGACGTCGATCAAACCATCGATGAGCCGCGTCTTGCCCACCCCGGGATCGCCGGTGAGCAGGACGAGTCCGGACTTGCGCCCGGTCGTCGCCCTGCGCCAGCACGACATCAGGAAGTCGAGCTCGGCGTCACGCCCGACCAGGGGCGGCTGCTCCGCGGCCTCGGGCGTGCCTGCAGCAGGGCGCATCGCCAGCGCCTCGAACACCGGGACGGGGTCGCGCTTGCCCTTGAGCACGGTGGGCTCGCGCTCCTGGAGGACCACCCGCCCGGCGACGAGCTCGGCGGTGAGCTGTCCGACGAGGACCTCCCCTGGTCCGGCTGCCTTCTCCAGGCGGGCGGCGACGTTGACGGTGTCGCCCATGGCGGTGACGTCGCCGTCCCGGCCCACCGCCGACACCATTACCTCGCCGCTGTTGATGCCGATGGAGAAGCGCAGCTCGCCGCCGAGCTCGCGCATCGCCAGGGCCGCGGCAACGGCTCGCTCGGCATCGTCGTCGTGGGCGACGGGGACCCCGAACAGCGCCATGAGGCAGTCGCCCATGTACTTGTCGACGGTGCCGCCGTGGTTGACGATTACCTCGCCGAGCTGGCGGAAGGCGGTGTCGACGGTGTGGGCGAGAGTCTCCGGGTCGGTGTCCTCGGCGAGCGAGGTGAAGCCGACGACGTCGGCGAAGAGGACCGTTGCCAGCTTGCGCTCGTCGAGTGAAGGGGCGCCGGCCTGGGCGCCGGGAGTCAGCGCCGCGCCGCAGCGCCCACAGAAGCGCTGGCCATCGGGGTTGGCGAACCCGCAGGAGGGACAGCCGCCCTCACCGAGCGTGGTCCCACAGCCGCCGCAGTAGTGGAACTGCGCCGGGTTCTCAGTGCCGCACTTGGAGCAGCGGGTCATCGCTCGTATTGTGGCCTCAGCGGGTCGCGCCGCCGCGTGGGATCCGCGCCTTCGACAGAGCTGATGGCGACCGGCTCAGGGCCCTGGGGGCTCGGTCGTGGTGTCTTCGCAGTTGTTGCACTCGCCGACGAGATCGAGGCGATGAGAGGCGAGGGAGAAGCCGTGACGTCGCGCCACGCCGCGGAGGACGCGCTCGAGGTCTGCTTCCGCGTCAGGGGGGAGGGTGACGTCGGCGACGGCGCCGCATGTGGAGCAGACCAGGTGATGGTGGTGGCCCATCAGCTCCTCGGCGAGCTCGTATCGGGCAAATCCCGCGGCGCCCGCCATGCGGTGGACGATTCCTGCATCGTCGAAGACTGCGAGGTTGCGGTACACGGAGCTCTGCGGAAGTCGCGGCGCCGCGGCGACGATCTCAGGGATTGTCAGTGGCTGGCCGGCTTTGCCGAGGGCGGCGACGATCGCCCGCCGGTGCGCCGTGTAGCGCACCCCGTGCTTGGTCAACCGGACGGCGACGGCGTCGTGGACCTCACCGAGGTGGTCGGCATCGGCGGGCGCAGGCGGCCGGCCGGCAACCCTCGGTGTTCGGCGCTCAGTGCTCGTCCCAGTGCCCCGCATCGGTGGCCAAACTATAGCGCAACGATAATGATTATTGTTATGGTTCCGGGGTCATGCGGGAATTGAGGAGGTGATGCGGGAATTGAGCAGGTTGGCGGTCACCGTGGCGGCGCTCGCAGCCGGGGGTCTCGCCGCCTGCGGCGGCGCCAACGCCAACAACGGCAGCGGCACAACCGGCACTTCCGACCGGCACGTCAACGTCGTCGCCGCCGAGAACTTCTGGGGGAGCATCGTCACCCAGCTCGGTGGATCCCAGGTGAGCGTCACCAGCGTCGTCAGCGACCCCAATGCGGATCCCCATGACTACGAGTCGAGCGCCAGTAACGCCCGGTCGTTCGCCACCGCGCGGTACGTCATCGTCAACGGCGCCGGCTATGACAACTGGGCGGACAAGCTGCTCAATGCCAACCAGAGCCAGGATCGCAAGGTGTTGCACGTTGCTGACCTCCTTGGCAAGAAGGAGGGCGACAATCCGCACTTCTGGTACAGCCCAGACTACGTCGAGAATGTCGCCGACCAGATCACCAAGGACCTCAGCGCGGTCGACAGCGCTGACGCGAGCTACTTCGCCCAGCAGCGCGCGTCCTTCGAGAGGTCGCTCAAGCCGTACAAGGATCGCATCGCCGCGATCAAGCAGAAGTTCCCGGGCCAGAGGGTCTCGGCGACGGAGAGCATCTTCGTGTACATGGCCGACGCCCTCGGGCTCAACCTCATCAGCCCGCCGGAGTTCATGAAAGCGGTCGCTGAAGGCAACGATCCACCGGCCGACAGCGTCAGCACTTTCCAGCAGCAGATCCAGACCAAGCAGGCGACGGTGCTCGTCTACAACCAGCAGACGTCGACCGACGTCACCAACAACATCCGCCAGCTGGCCGTGCAGCAGGGCATCCCGGTCGTCGGCGTCACCGAGACCATCCAGCCGCCGGACACGCCTTTCCAGCTCTGGATGACGGGTCAGCTCAACGACCTGCAGAACGCTCTGAATGCCGCGGCGCTGGTGAAGTAGGGGGTAAACGGTCAAACCTGCTGTCTGTGTGCGGCGCGCCGGGGTCCGGTTCGGCGCGCGCTGGATCTGGCGACACGTCGACCTCGAGGTCGGGGAGGGAGAGTTCCTCGTCGTCCTGGGACCCAACGGGGCGGGCAAGACGACCCTGCTGCGTTCGCTCCTCGGGCTGCTCCAGCCCGGTGAGGGGTCGATCGAGGTCCTCGGTCACCAGCCACGTCGCAGCCGCCGCCAGGTCGGCTACGTCCCCCAGAAACGCACCCTCGATGGCGACCTCAACGTGCGCGCCCGCGACCTCGTCTCTCTCGGCGTCGACGGCACACGCTGGGGGATTCCCCTGCCGACACGTACACGCCGCGGTCAGCGACAGATGGTCGACGACGCGCTGCACGCGGTCGGGGCGCTCGACTATGCGGACCATCCCGTCGGCCGTCTCAGCGGTGGAGAGCAGCAGCGGCTGCTTCTCGCCCAGGCGCTGGTGACCAAACCCCGGCTGCTGCTGCTCGACGAGCCGCTGGCGAGCCTCGATCTGCAGGGGCAGGCTGCGATCAGCGCTCTGGTCGGCGGCATCGCCCGCAACGGGGGTATCGCCGTTGTCCTCGTCGCCCACGACGTCAACCCCCTCGTCGGTGTGCTCGACCGTGTCGCGTACGTCGCCGGTGGCGGCATCACCGCAGGGTCTGCCGACCAGGTGATCACCTCGGAGAGCCTGAGCAGGCTCTATCGCTATCCCGTCGAGGTGTTGCGCGACAGTCGAGGCCGCGTCGTCGTTGTCGGGCTCGAGGACAGAGACGCCCATCATGACTGAGGCCAGCAACTTCTCCTGGAACCCGGTCGTCGACTGGCAGGAGCTGACCGGCCATGCCTTCATGCGCGACGCACTGATCGCCGGCACCATCGCCGCGGTGGTCTGCGGCGTCGTCGGTTACTTCGTCGTCCTGCGCGGATTGTCCTTCGCCGCCGACGCACTGACCCATGTGGGATTCGCCGGCGCGTCGGGTGCGGCGCTCGCCGGGGTCAGCCCCATCGCCGGACTGCTGCTGCTGACCGGCGCCGCCGCGGGCGGCATCGGCGCGCTGGAGCGCTATCTTCGCGGCCGCGACGTCGTCGTCGGCATGATCCTCGTCCAGGCTCTCGGCCTCGGCGTGCTTTTCCTGCGCCTCAGCTCGGGATACTCGAACCAGACATACGCGCTGCTCTTCGGCGACATCCTCGCGCTGAGCACGCACGACCTCGTCGTCCTTGGCGTGGCCGGCGCCGTCGCCGTGTCGGCCATGGTTGCGATCTTCCGCCCGCTTCTCTTCGCCTCGCTCGACGGTGAGGTGGCCGAATCGCGCGGTGTGCCGCTCCGCGGACTGGCGATCGCGTTCCTCCTCGTCGTCGCCGTCGCCGTCGCGGCGGCAACGCAGGTCATCGGCGCGTTGCTGGCGATCGCGCTCATCGTCGCGCCGGCGGCTTCGGCGCAGCGGCTGTGCAGCCGCTCGGGGCTTGCCATCCTGCTTTCCGTTGCGCTGGCGCTGCTGATCACCTGGGTGGGCATCGCCATCGCCTTCTGGCAGCCCTATCCGGTGAGCTTCTTCATCACCTCGCTGGCTGCGCTGACGTACGGCGCGAGCCGTGCGGTTTTCTGGCTGCGCTCGCCGCGGATGGTCGCGTCCAGGCCTCGACTACGCAGGCAGGAGGCGATCTGACATGGGGGTGATCGCCGACAGCGTCAACACCGGTGTTCCCTTCTCCTGGAACCCCATCGACGACCTCAACCAGCTCTTTGCCTACGAGTTCATGCGCAACGCCTATGCCGCCGGGACGGCGGCGGCGATCGCTGCCGGTGTCGTCGGCTACTTCGTCGTGCTGCGCAGCCTCAGCTTCGCCGCCCACACGCTGTCGCAGATCGGCTTCGCCGGCGCCACCGGGGCCCTCGCCGCGGGCGTCGACCCGTTGTACGGACTGTTGATGATGAATGGTCTCGGCGCCACCGCCATCGGACTCCTCGGTCGCAGGCAGCGCGGCCGCGACGTCGTCGTCGGCGTCGTCCTCAGCGCGTCTCTCGGCCTCGGCCTGCTCTTCCTGGCGCTCTATCGGGCCCAGGAGGCGGTGCCCGTGCTGGTCGGCGACGTGCTCGGCATCAGCGCCCACGAGGTGTTCATCACCGAGCTGCTCGCCGCGGTCATCGTGGTCGCGGTTGCGCTCGTCTACCGCCCGCTGCTCTTCGCATCGCTGGACGAGGAGATCGCCGAGGCGCGCGGGGTGAACCTCGGTCTGATGTCGTTCATCGTCATGTTCATCCTCGCGGTGACGGCGTCGGTGGCCACGCCGATCGTCGGCGTGCTGCTGACCTTCTCGCTGCTCGTAGGTCCGGCGGCGGCGGCTGCGACCCTGGTATCCACCCCGTCACGGGCCATCGCCATATCCGTGGCGCTGGCGGTGCTCTACATGTGGATCGGCCTGGCCGTCTCCTACTGGGTCGACTTCCCGCCCAGCGTCTTCGTCACCGCCCTGGCGTTTGCCGTCTACGTCGCCGCGCGGCTGATCCCCGAGGTGACTGGACGGCGGCGCAGCCTGTCACCCAGCCTGGCCTGATCCCTCATCGTCGGGATCGCCGTGGGTGTGCCCGTGCTCGTGATGGTGGCCTTGCGCGCCCGACGCCTGACCGGCGCCTCTGTCGGACCGTCAACAGCCGGGTTGGCCGGGGTTGCCGCAGCAACCGTGGCGCAACGCCCGGGCACGGTTGCGAATCAGCGTGCCGGCCTTGCCCGGCCACGGCGGGCCGGCGTCGAGGTTGGTGAGAAAGTCGCGAGCCCGGTCCCGCACCTCGCGAATGGGGTTCACGCGGCCATCTTCCCACACCGCCCGACGGTCCCAGTGGATGCGTTGTTCGTGGATTTCTGAGACGTTCCACTACGATAGACAGGCGAAGCTACGACAAGGAGAGATCACATGGCGACGGCCACCGCCACGTCCCTGAGCAGGCTCGAGGAGCTCCTAGGCGACTCTGCGCAGCTGCTCCTGAAGCATCGCTGCGAGACCGTCACCAAGGACCAGCTCCACCTTCCCGGTCCTGATTTCGTCGACCGCATCTGGGCAGGCAGCGACCGCAATGTCCGCGTCCTGCGCAGCCTGCAGACGCTCTTCGACAACGGTCGCCTTGGGGGCACGGGATATCTCTCGATCCTGCCTGTCGACCAGGGCATCGAGCACTCCGCCGGCGCATCCTTCGCCCCCAACCCGGCGTACTTCGACGGCGAGAAGATCGTCCAGCTGGCGATCGCAGGCGGCTGCAACGCCGTCGCGTCGACGTTCGGTGTGCTCGGGTCGGTTGCACGGCGCTACGCGCACCGCATTCCCTTCATCTGCAAGCTCAATCACAACGAGCTACTCACCTATCCCAACCAGTACGACCAGGTCATGTTCGGCAACGTGCAGCAGGCGTGGGAGCTCGGCGCCGTTGCCGTCGGCGCCACGATCTACTTCGGCTCTGAGCAGTCGACACGGCAGATCCAAGAGGTGTCCGAGGCGTTTCACGAAGCCCATGAGCTGGGCATGGCGACAGTGCTCTGGTGCTACCTGCGCAACAGCGCGTTCAACGTCAACGGCACCGACTACCACCTGGCCGCCGACCTCACCGGCCAGGCGAATCACCTGGGCGTCACCATCGAGGCCGACATCATCAAGCAGAAGCTCCCTGAGAACAACGGCGGCTTCAACGCGCTGAAGTTCGGCAAGACGTCGAAGCTCGTCTACGAGAAGTTGACAACGGACAACCCCATCGACCTGACGCGCTACCAGGTGATCAACTGCTACATGGGACGTTCGGGGTTGATCAACAGCGGCGGCGCGTCGTCCGGCGAATCGGACCTCGCCGAGGCGGTGCGTACCGCGGTGATCAACAAGCGCGCCGGGGGCATGGGGCTGATCACCGGGCGCAAGGCATTCCAGCGTCCGACGAAGGACGGCGTCGCGCTGCTCAACGCCGTCCAGGACGTCTACCTCATGGACGAGGTCACGGTCGCCTAGGTCGCGGTTGTCAGCACCGTCCTTGCAGATGAGCGCAGCGGAGTGACGGTTGACCTTCAGGGCGCCGCCGACCTTCACGTTCACTTCGGTCCTGATGCTCATCGCGAGCGGTCGGTCACAGCGCTGCAGGCGGCGCGCGAGGCGGCCGAGTGCGGCCACGCGGCGCTGGTCCTCAAGTCGCATGACTACCCGACACCCGCAGTTGCTGCCGTGGTTGACCAGAGCGTCGATGGGGTGCGCGTCTACGGCGGCATCACCTGCGACCGGGAGAACGGTGGCGTCAACCCTTCGGCGGTCGATGTCGCGCTGCGCCTGGGCGCGAAGGTGGTGTGGCTCCCGACCCTGAGTGGGCGGCAGGACGTGGCCAACGGCATCGCTGCGCGGCTCGGCATCCCGGGTCCCGGGATCACGGTCTGTGCCGATGACGGGCGCCTGCTTGAGAGCACCCAGGAGGTGATCGAGTTGGTAGTCGCCTCCGGCGCCGTTCTCGCCACCGGCCACGTCTCCGCGATCGAGCACCGTGCTGTTGCCGAGGCGATGCGTGGCCGCGGGCGGGTGCTGGTGACCCACGCCATGGAGGCGCACGTCGGTCCCAACCTCAGCGTCGACCAGTGCGTCGAGCTTGCCGAAATCGGTGCGGTCATCGAGCTCTGCGCACTGACCTGCCTGGGAACGTACGCGACGCGTAGCGTCGACGCGCTGGCCGCCTGCATCCGCGCTGTCGGCGCGGAGCGCTGCACCCTTGCCAGCGATCTCGGGCAGGCCGGTAACCCGCATCCTGCAGAGGGATTGCAGCGATTCGCCGACCTGCTCGTCGCCGCCGGCGTCGCCGAGGGCGATGTGCGTCGTATGGCATGCGCCAATCCCTGCGCGTTGCTCGGGTTCGGCCCTTGACGGCCGGCTGGCGCGTTGGCGCGGTTGTTGCCGGCGTCTGCCTCGCCTCCTGCGGGTCGTCCTCAGCGACGACGACGCCGGCGAGGGCAACAGCGACACCGAAACCCGGACCGCCGCCACCGATGGTGCTCGCTGGGGAGAGCTCCCAGTTGGGCAACGCCGGCCTGTATATCGTCAACGCCGATGGCAGAGGTCTGCAGCACATCGCCAACACCCTCAAGGGCGACCGAGCTCCGTCGATGTCGCCGGACGGCAAGCGCATCGCCTTCGTCGGCGCCGAGGACAGTGATGACGGCATCTCTGTCATCAACATCGACGGCACCGGGAGAACCAGGCTCACCGCCGGCGGGACGTCCGCGGATGACGACGTCCCGAGCTGGTCTCCGGACGGCAGGCGCATCCTCTTTCTCCGTGACGACGCGCCGGGGTACCTGCTCTTCACCATCGCCGCGGATGGGAGCGACCCGCACCAGGTCACCAAGATCTCGGACAGCACCGACGAGATGATCCGGCCCGGCTGGTCTCCTGACGGTCAGTACATCGTCTTCGAGGACGCCGCTCCCCCCGACAACGCACGCGACATCTACGTCATCCACGCCGATGGCTCGGGGCGGGTCCGGCTCGGCGCTCCAGGGCGCCCGGTGCAGGACTATCAGCCGTCGTGGGATCCCCGCGGGTATTTCATCGCCTTCGTCGAGCAGGCGGGCACGGACGTCGCCCTCTTCGTCATGCCCGCGAATGGCGGCGGGGGGCGGCGGCTGATCGCGCTCACACCGGCCTCGACGATCTGGCCGGCGTGGTCGCCCGATGGCGGTCGGATTGCGTTCGAGCTGCCCGATGCGGGCTACATCGTGGTCATGAACAGTGGCGGAGGCGACTCCCTGCGGATGGCGCTGCCGGGCGTCTTCCACACCCCCTCATGGACGACAGCCGGCGCGTCGCACATCTACATCCCCCCGCTGCCTACGCCGACGGCTGCCGTCAGCCCAACGCCGTAGACGGCCCAGCAAAGGCCCGCGTCACCGCCTTGGTCGGCCCGAACGTGTGCAGCGCGAGGCCGTGCAGGTTGCCAAGTCCGCCGCAGACGATGAGCAGCAGGTCGTCGGGTCGCTCGACGAGATGGACCATCCCCGCGTCATCGACGCGCCGGTTGGACTCTGCCGCCTGACGATGCGTTGAGGGCCAGCGTGATATGGGTACTGCGGCGTGTTGCCAGAGCAGGCGCTGCACCTCGCCGAGGTCAGGGATCTCGGCGGCGATGCGCTCTGCCCAGGGCGGTCCCAGCGCGAGCATCACCTCGGCACCGTGGTAGGGACCGATCATCGCGTTGGTCGCCGGCACCGCGAGCGACATGCCGATCACCTGCAGCAGGTCGGCGGCGTTGTCGGCGCTGATGTCGGCGACGTCGAACGTCCCCGTGGCCGCGTGCACCGTGATGGCGTCACCGTCGACCCCGCGTCGCGCCGCCAGTGGCGCCCAGGGTGAGCGCTCCTCCCATTCGCCGACGACGATGCCGGTCACCCGTCCCGGCTGGCCGAAGACGCTCTTCGAGCTGATGCCCACCAACTGGCCGGCGACGTTGCGCATCACCAGGCGGATGGCGCGTCCGATTGCCGGCGCCGGGCCGGCGACGCCGCCGAAGCACCCAGGTCCGTAGGGGATGCCCAGAGCGTTGCGGCTGGGTCCGTTGACGATCACCGCGGGAACGACGCACGACGTCGTCGTGTTCAGCGCGAAGAGGTTGAACGATGGGTCGGCCATCGCCTCGATTGCCGAGCAGATCAGTGGCATGGCGGCGACCGGTGCGCCGGCCATCACCGCGTTGATCGCCACCTTCTCGACGGTCGCCCTACCGCGTCGCGGTGGCAGCTCGCCGAGGAGCTCGTCGGGAAAGCGACCGCTGGCCGCGACCATCTCGCGCACCAGGGCTTCGGTTGGCGGAACCAGCGGCAGGCCATCGCCCCAGCCGGCGTCGGTGGCCAGCTTGGTGAAGGCGGCGACGTCGTCGTCGACGTGCAGCCGCGGGCTGCTCAGCCAGTCAATCTCGCACCCCGAGGGTCCGCAGGAGCGGGCGATAGTGGGCTCTAGCAATCTCGCGAACCTCAGGTTCCGGCCGCGTGTCGAGAGGGTAGGGAAGCTCGTGGACCCGCAGCCCGCTGCGCCCCGCGTTGGCCGCCATGGTGTGCGCCAGCGGGGTGAACTCCGCGGTGGTGACGGCGACCGCCGTCTTCCCCCTGGTGACCACGGCAACACTGTCGTGGACTGTCCAGGAGGTGCACGAGCCTCAATTGCCCAGGCCGACGATGGCGACGTCGACGCCGGCGGCGAAGTGCTCCAGCTCGCTGCGGGTGCGCTCGCCCTGCTCGCCGACGCGGTTGCCGGCACACCACTGCTCGACGCGAGCGCCATCGGCGGTGAGCAATCGCTGCCACTCGTCGATCACCCACTCGAACGACCGCCAGGCCTTGTCGTAGCGGATGCCGACGGTGCGTCCCAGCAGCACGCCGGCGTCGGGTCCGGGGTCGGGGTCGACCTCCGGCGGCGGCGCTGTGGGATCGAGGATGACGACGCGCGACATGTGCTGCCCTCCAACCGGTGTCGCTCAGTCTATCGCCGGGCGGTGCGATACTCGGTCGCCGTGCCAGCCGAGGTCGTCGCCACCGGGATCCCCTTCGGCGAGGCGTCGGTGTGGTGCGATGACGGGACCCTCGTGGTGCCCAGCGTCGCTGCCGGTGCGCTCTACCGAGTACGACCCGCCGACGGGCGCACCGAGGTGGTGGCGCGCACCGGTGGCGGCCCCAACGGAATTGCGCCGCTCAGCGACGGTGGATTCCTGGTGTGTCAGAACGGCGGCTTCGACTTCGCCGCCCAGGGGCTGCACATCGAGGGCATCCCGCCGTATGAGCCGGTGCGTGCCGGCCTGCAGCGTGTCCACGTCGACGGGCGCGTCGAGTACCTCGATGACGTGGGCTGGCTGGCGCCGAACAACGCCATGGTGCGCAGCGACGGCACGCTCTTCGTCAGCGACTCGGGGCCGTACCCACCACCGACCGACGGCGTCGGCCGCGTGCTCACCGTCGACCGCACCGGCAACGTGCGCGTGCTCGTCGACGGACTGCGGTATCCGAACGGCATCGCCCGCGATCCCCAGGACGGCGTCGTGGTCGTCGAGCAGCAGGGCGTCATCGTCATCACCGAGGACGGTGACACACGGTGGATCATCGAGGACATCGGCGCGCATCCCGACGGGCTCTGCGTCGACGCGGACGGACGCATGTATGTGGCCGCCACCACCAGCGGAGTCCGCGTCGTCGAGGACGGGCGCGTCATCGACACCCTTGCGGTCGAAGGCGGGCTGATCACCAGCTGCTGCTTCGGTGGAAGCGATGGTCGCACCCTCTTCGCGACCAACGCGCTCGCCGCAACCGTCGTCGCCTGGGAGTCGATGCCGTGCCGTGGGCTCGAAGTCCTCGCCTGGCAGCCGCCGGGGTGAGCCGGTTTCCCCTGGGCGTCGTCTACATCGCCTTCGGCGCGGGGCCACTCGTCGAGGCCGCCGCACGCGCGCGTGAGCTCGGCTTCGACCACATCGACGCACCGGCTGCGTGGCAGGGGGAGCTGCCCCTGCCCATCGGCGACCGCATCTCCGCGGGTGCGCCGCTTGGGGGATGCTCCTGCCCGTCGCTGCCACCCGGTGACGGCAACTGGGAGCGGATGGTGCGCGCCTACAGGCGCACGCCGGGGGCGATCCTCGAGCCGTGGGCAGGGTCGATCGTCGGCAGCGTCGAAGCGGCGCGAGCGATGCTCGACGAGGTTCCGGGATTGCGGCTGCTCGTCGACACCGGCCACGTCGCCTGCTGGGGCGAGGATCCGGTCGAGCTGCTGCCCTTCGCGGCGCACGTCCAGCTGCGCCAGGCGCGCAAGGGTGTCAACCAAGCGCTCGAGGGCGACGTCGACTTCGCCAGGGTGATCGCCCGGCTCGTCGAGCTCGATTACGGTGGGCTGCTCAGCATCGAGTACTTCGACCTGCCGGCGATGGGCTGGCCGCTCGACGATCCGGTCGGCCACGCCGTTGCACTAGCTGCGCAGATCAGGCCGCTCCTGGCATGAACGGCGCGCCTGTCGCCGTGGTCGGCACGGGCTTCGGAGCGCGCGTGCACGTGCCCGCGCTGCGTGCGGCCGGATTCGAGGTGCGTGCGCTGGTTGGTCAGGACCCGGAGCGAACCGCGCGCCGAGCTCAGCGATTGGACGTGCCCCACGCGGTGACTTCGCTCGCCGCGGCGCTGGACACCGGCGTCGTTGCCGTCACCATCGCGGCGCCGCCGGCGACGCATCTGCCGCTTGTGCTCGAGGCAATCGCAGCGGGACGTCATGTGCTGTGCGAGAAACCGCTGGCGCTTAACGCCGATGAGGCGCGGCGCATGCGCGACGCTGCGCGTGACGCCGGAGTCGTTGCGCTGGTGGGCCACGAGTTCCGTTTCGCCCCGACCCATATCGCGATCAGCGACGCATTGGCGCAAGGCGTTATCGGCGCGGAATTGATGGCCGGGATCATCAGCCACACATCGCTGCTGGCCGATGAGACGCTGCGCATGCCACGCTGGTGGGGCGACGCCGCGCAGGGCGGCGGCTGGCTGGCGGCGTCAGGCTCGCACACGATTGACAACGTGGGCAGGTGGCTGGGCGAGATCGAGTCGGTCAGCGCCGTCTTGCAGCCGCTGCCGGGGACGTCTGTCGACGGCGGTTTCACCGCCCGCATGCGCTTCGTCAGTGGCGCCGAGGCGGTGATCCAGGAGTCGGCGATGTCGCTGGGCCCGCCGTTCGCTGTCACGCGCATCGTGGGAACGCGTGGGTCGATCACGTTGCACCGCGGCACGGTCACAGTCGCCGCGCCCGACGAGCGTCAGCTGGTCACGTCCTCAGAAGGAGGCGCCGCTGTGCGGTCGAGCAATTCAGCCGATCGCTTCACCCACCTCGAGATCGGCCCCTACCCACGTCTAGCTCAAGCCTTCCACGCTGCCGTGACCGGTGGTGCTGCAACCGACACGCTGCAACCCGCCACCTTCGACGACGGCGTCGCCTGCATGGCGGTGCTCGACACGATCCGCGAGTCGGCCGCCGCGGACGGTGCTCTCACCCGGGTGAGATGACCACTCCCTGGGCCACGAGCG
>DASZGL010000026.1:0-4398 GCA_035938875.1 Candidatus Dormiibacterota bacterium | reverse complement strand
AGGTCGGTGCGGCCGCCGTCGGCCCAGTGCCGGACGTGGTGGCCGTGGGTGCGCGCGGCGGGAACGCCGCGTCCGGGGAAGCGGCAGTTGCGGTCCCGGACCTGCAGGGCTCGGCGCAGCCGTCCGGAGACGATGCGGCGGCTGCGGCCGACGTCGACGGGGACGCCGTCGCGTTCGACGACGGCGACGACCTCGGTGTCGCAGCCGAGCCGGCGGGCGACGGATGGAGGAAGGCCCGGGCCGTCCTCGACATGGCAGCGGCCACCGGCGTCGCCGCTGACCAGCGTCCCGGCGTCGACGTGGACGACGAGGCGATGGGGTGACGCACCGACCGACCCGTCAGCGCCGGCCCCATGGGCGAGGACCTGCTCGCAGATGGAGACCAGCGCATCGGCCCGCGACGCGGCCCGGGGATCATGGTCAGGCTGCCGCTCATCGGCAGCAACCACACCGCTGCGCTCCCGCGCATCGCGCTCGGCGACCGCCTCGAGGGCGCGCAGCACGACAGACGCGTCGTCGGCGGGCAGCAATGCCGTCAACTCGACCATGCCGTCGTCATGCCAGTGACGCCACACCCCGCGTCGGGCGCGACGCTCCGCCGCGTCCTCAGCCGAGTCGGCGTATGCCGTCCGCGTGTACGCGCGGCAGATGCGCTGCAGCTGGGAGCCGGAGGCGCTCAGTGCGATGTTGAGCCAGATATCCTCGTCCGCCGCCGTTGCCACCTTGGTGACCAAGCGCAGCTTGTCGAGCGACAGCCGACCTGCTGCCGCCGCCTCGCGGTGGAGAGGCAGTTCACTCAGCGCCGTACCGACGCGAATCAGCTCGTTGCCAAAGTGCTCGTCGAAGCCGACGTTGACGGTGAGCCAATGCGCGCAGGAGCGATAGCCCTCACCGGCCCACGCTTCTGTGGCATCGACCTCAGCGGCGAGCGAAGCGAGCTGTGACTGCGCCGCATGCACGTGCGCAGCGAGCTCGCAGAGCTCATCCCTGAGTCGAGGAGCATCACGCAACACGCTGTCGTGCATGCAGACAATATTACCAAACATATGTTCGTAAAGCCAGTGTTGAGCACAGTTAGTTGACACCTCGTCTTGCTGTCGCTCGACCGTGATGAAATGTCATCGCGCTGCGCAGCGCCGTCGTCCCTCGCGCCGGCGCGCTCAGCTGTGCCTACCGGACCCGGACAACGCGGCGACAGCGCCAAGCGTCACGTAGACGCCACCGGTGACGTAGCGCTGGCTGCGCGAGTGGAGAACGCGACGGCGCAACCAGCCACCCACGGCCGAGCCAACGAGCGCGTACGTCCCGTCGCTCACCAGCCCGAGAAGGATGAAGACGCCGCCGAGCAGCAGCACCTGCAGGCCGACATGCCCGCGGTTGGGATCGACGAACTGAGGAAGGAAGGCGAGGAAGAAGAGCGCTGTCTTGGGATTGAAGGTGTTGACCATCGCACCCTGGGCAACGATGCGCCGCAGTGGAGCGGGTTGCGGCGGAGCGCCGTCTGCCGGCGTATCCCGACTCAGGATGCGCCGCAATCCGATGATCACGAGGTAGGCGGCGCCCGCGAGCTTGACGGCGGTGAATGCCGTGGCGGACGACGCCAGCAACGCCGACACGCCGAGCGCGGCGGCGCTGATGTGGACGATGGTGCCGAGATGCACGCCGAGCACCGAGGCAAGGCCGGCTTTGCGGCCGTCGTCGACGCTGCGGGTGACGATGTAGAGGACCGAGGGTCCGGGGATCACCAGGAGCGCGAGGGCTGCGGCGGCGAAGAGGGCAACGGTGGATGGAGAAGGCACGGTGCGAGTCTGCACAACGCCGGCTCCGAACCAGGCGGCGTCGCCGTCTCGGCGCCTCGGTCATGATCTGCGCATGACCTTTCGGCCGGTCTCACCGCGGTTCTGGCTTGCGCGGCAGGCGGTGCTCGCCGCGGCCGGCGTGCCCCTCGTGGCGGTCGCCGCGCTCGCTGAAGCAGTTGTCGGCGGTCCCGGCGGCCTGGCCATCCTTGCCGGCGTCGTGGTTCTGCTGGCGTGGACGTGGATCGTCGAGCGAGGTCGCTATCGCGCCTGGGGGTACGCCGAGCGTGACGAGGACCTCATCGTGCGCCGCGGCCTGCTGTTTCGCAGGGTGTCGGTCGTCCCTTACGGGCGCATGCAGTTCATCGACGTCAGCGCCGGGCCGGTCGATCGTGTCTTCGGGCTGGCGACGGTCCAGCTCCACACCGCGGCGGCGGCCACCGACGCCCGCATCCCGGGCCTGCTTCGTGCTGACGCCGAGCAGCTCCGAGACCGGCTGGCCGCCGTCGGTGAAGCCCGGGCGACCGGGCTGTGATCGACGCCGGGATGCCGCCGCCGGCGACGCTGCTTCCCGGCGAGCAGTGGAGGCGGCTCCATCCGCTGTCCCCGCTGGTCCGCGTCGGGGCGGTCATCGCCGCTGTGCCGTTCCTGCTCGTCGGCTCGTTCAGCGGCGGGCGGCAGAGCCAGGATGGGGGGCGGCCGAACATCACCGTGCTGATCTGGTCAGGGCTGGCGATCCTGGGGCTGATCGGCGGCTTCGTCTCCTGGTTGGTCACCCGCTGGCGCATCGACCAGGGCGACCTGCAGATCGAGAGAGGGCTGATCCGCCGCCAGTCCTTCAGGATCCCGCTGGAGCGCATCCAGGCGATCGATGTCATCGCCCCGCTGACCGCGCGCATCCTCGGGCTCGCCGAGGTCCGCGTTATCTCGGCGGGGCGCGGGCTCGAGCACGGCCGTCTCGCCTACCTGTCAGCCGCCGAGGCGCCCGTGGTCCGGGCTCAGCTGCTGGCGCTCGCCCACGGGCTTGCGGCGACGACCCCGGAGCCGCCCGGGTATCGCCTTGCCCGAGTCGACAACGGCCGGCTGGCGATGGGGCTGTTGACCCGCGCCTCGGTCATCGTGCCCGGGATGCTGCTATTCGGCGCCATCGTCGCCGCGATGGTGCGGCCGGCGAACGCGTCGTTCACCGCTGTCGCCGTCACCGGCGGCCTCGCGTTTCAGAGCGTGGTCGTCACCGCCCGACGATTCAACGATGACTACAACTTCAGCATCGCCGAGGCAGGCGATGGTCTTCGCCTCGACCGGGGCCTGCTGCAGCAGCGCCACGAGACCATCCCGTTCACCCGCATCCAGGCGGTGCGTCTCGTCGAACCACTGCTGTGGCGGCTCTTCGGTTGGTGCCGACTCGACGTCGACGTGGCCCGCCAGCGCGTCTCCCACGAGGCCGACCGCGACGCCAACCGCGTCGCCCGCACCTTGATTCCGGTGGCATCGCGCGACCTTGTGGTGTGGTTGCTGAGCCGGGTGATGCCCGCGGTGACGTCGGAGCCGCCGGCGGGATCGTCGTCGCCCCGGCGAGCGCGCCTGCGAGCACCGCTCTCGTATCACTTCCTCGCCGCATGGAACGACGACCGCTATGTCTGTGCGCGAACGGGGCGGCTCCAATCGGCGACGGTGGTCGTTCCTGTCGACAAGGTGCAGAGCGTGCGGCTCGCGTCGGGGCCGGTGCAGCGCGCATTGCGGCTGGCGACAGTCCACGTCGACACCGCCGGCCGGCGCTGGCAGGCAGCGGCGCGCTGTCGCGACGAAGGTGACGCCGATGCCCTGCTCTGGACGATCGCCGAGCGTGCCCGCGACGCGCGCCGTCAACGCAGCACGGCGGCGGGTGCTCAGAAGCAAAGCTAGACTTCGGCGCCTCGACACCAGGAGTGGAGGTGACGGTGGAGACCTCGTCCACGGCGGCGACTGCGGGTCTGTCGCTCGACCCCGTCATCGCTGCGGGCAGGATCGCCCCCCTCGCCGCCTCGCTCGCCGACCGGGCGGAACGCGAGCGCCGGCTCTGCTCCGAGGTGGCCGAGGCGATGATCGACGCTGGGCTGTTCTCACTGTGCGTTCCCCGCGCACTCGGCGGTCTGGAGTGCGAGCCGGCCACGCTGATCCGGGTCGTCGAGGAGTTGGCACGGGCGGACGGCGCGGCGGGGTGGTGCCTGATGATCGGCGCCACCAGCGGCGCCGCCAGCGCCTACCTCTCGGAGGCTGCGGCGAGGCGGATCCACAGCGACCCTCGTGCCGTGGTCGGTGGGGTGTTCGCCCCGCGCGGTCGCGCCGTTGCCGACAGTGATGGCACATACCTGGTGTCGGGAAGGTGGGCCTTCGCCAGTGGTGTGCATCACTGCACGTGGCTGGTCGGGGGATGTTTCGTCGAGGACGCGGCGGGAACACGGCTGCGCCCCGAGGGAGTTCCTGATCCCCACCTCGCCTTCTTCCCCATCACCGAGGTGACGGTGCACGACACGTGGTCGGTTGCGGGACTTCGTGGCACCGGCAGCCACGACATGGAGGTGCGCGAGTCGCGTGTCCTGGGCGACATGCTGGTGACGCT
>DASZGL010000025.1:0-4128 GCA_035938875.1 Candidatus Dormiibacterota bacterium | reverse complement strand
GGGTCCGGCTGGGGCTAGGACGACACCAGGGGACGGCCGCGGCGCAGTCCCATCTCGTAGTACATCCGCTCGAGCTGCTGGGCCTCGTCGGGGATGACCGCCGGCTCGCCGTGGGGCAGGGCGAGCAGCATGATCTGGGCCAGGCGCTCGGTCATGTGACAGACCGTCACCGCCTGGACGACGTCGCGGCCGCAACCGAGCATGCCGTGGTTGCTGAGCATCACCGCCCGCCGATCGCCGAGGTGCTCGACCACGGCATCGCCGAGAGCCTGGCTCCCCGGCATGGTGTGAGGGCAGAGCCTGATGTCGCCGCCGATGATCGCGATCTGCTCGTCCATGATCGCCGGGATGCCGCGGCCCACGAGGCTCAGCGCGGTGACGTGCAGGCAGTGCGAGTGGATCACCGCAGCGACGTCGTCGGCACGCGCCTTGTGCACGGCACTGTGCATTGCCAGCTCGCTGGTGGGGTTTCGGAAACCCTCGACCACATCTCCTGAGGCCATGTCGACGACGACGACATCGTCCAGGGTCATGGTGTCGTAGCGAACACTGCTCGGTGAGGCGACGAGCAGCTCGGTGTCGGGCACACGGATGCTGACATTGCCGGCAGTGCCCGCGGTGAGGCCGAGCCTGGTCAGCTCGTTGCAGGCCCAGATGACCTGTTCCTTCTGCTCCTCGTGGGCCACGTTGGTCCTCCTGTCAATCCTGCGCTCTCATCAGAGCGCTTCCATCTTCTCGTACAGCAGGCGCCACTCGTGGTACGCCTGCGAATAGGCGCCGACCGCGGCGGGATCGGGCTCGGCGGCGACGCTGGTCATGGTCATGGCCGCGGCGGCCACGTCGACGGACGTGTACACACCAGCGGCGACGGCTGCGCACATCGCCGCGCCAACGCTCGTCGACTCCGCCAGCCGCGGGCGATGGATGGGACGGTTGATGACGTCGGCGACCATCTGGGTGAACTGCGCGCTCTGCGACATGCCCTCGGAGAGCACGACCGGACCGTGGTCCGAGCCTCGCGCGGATTCCGCCTGCTCGAGGTTGGCCCGAGCGCTGTAGGCGACCGCCTCGAGGGCGGCGCGAACGGCGTCGCCGCCGGTCACCGCGGGGTTGACGTATGCCGGCGGCCAGAACAGCGAGCGCAGGCGATTGAGCAGCGCCACCGGCCGAGTGGCGTTCATGACGCTGGCGCCGCCGGTGAAGGCGAGCGCGTCGTGGGCCCCTGGCGGGGTGGCGGCGACGAGGCGCTCCGCGTGCTGATACGCGGCCGCCGGCTCCAGCCCGGCAACGTCGCCGATGAGCTTCTCCACCACCCACGCCCAGCCGAAGCCGGTGGTGCCACCGTTGCTCTCGTTGACGCCGCGCCCGGCGACTGGGTGACGCCCGGTCCAGGTGCGGCGCGCTGGGTCGGCGACGGGCGACAGCGCAGACGCCAGGACGGGCATCGTCGAGCCGGCGAGGATCACCGTCCAGCCCGGAGCCGCCGACCCCGACCCCAGGATCGCCGCCATCGAGTCGGGGGGGCAGACGGCGACGGGGATGCCCTGGCGCAGGCCGGTCGCCGTCGCGGTAGCCGCAGAGAGCCGGCCGGCGGTCTCGCCCGGCTGGCTCGGTCGCGGCACCCACGCGGCGTCGAGCCCGAGAGTCGACCACAGCTGCGGCCAATAGTCGCCGGTGTAGACGTCGGCGACGAGCAGTTCGACAGCGCCGCACAGGTCGATGGCCGCCTCACCGCACAGCCTCTGCGCCATCCAGTCGCCGAGGCCGATGACCCGCTCGACCCGGGCCGCGATCTCGGGCTGGTTGTCGACCAGCCAGAGCAGCCGCGACGGGGCGAAGAGCAGGGGCATGCCCCTGCCCGTCCGCTCGTAGAGGGCGCCCGCGGACGCCTCCTCGACCTGCCAGCCGTACATCACCCCGCGGGCGTCGGTGTTGGGCCCCAGGTACAGGGTGGCGCCGTCCGCGTCGATGAAGGCGCAGGCCAGCCGCTGCCCGGTGGCGGCGACGGCGACGATCTCGCCGTCCCCGGCGCTCGCAGCCTTGACCACCTCGCCGATCGCCTGGCAGGCGGCACGCCACACCTGCTCGGGATCGTAGCGTCGACCAAGCGGCGGGGCGTCGGGCTCGTGGGGAGTGGCGGCGACGCTGGCGGCGACCCGCTCGCCGACGGTGTCGAAGGCGGTGGCTCGGAGATTGGTGCCGCCAAGATCGACGGCGAGGAGGAGCGGCCGCTTCACCGCGCCTCGGAGAGCGCCTCCAGCACCTCGGGGTTGGCGCAGCGTTGGGGACGCTCTCCTCGGGCGATCCGCTCCAGGTCCTCGCGGATCATGCGCGAGTGGTTGCGGACAACGTCGTCGGTGGCGCCGCCGATGTGGGGCAGGATCAGCGCCCGCTCACAGCCGAGGAGCGGATGCGACGAGGGGATCGGCTCGGGGTCGAAGACGTCGAGCGCCAACCCGCCGAGGTGCCCGCTCAGCGCCAGCTCGGTCAGCGTGTCCTGGTCGGTGACCTTTGCCCGCGCGGTGTTGACGAAGATGCTTCCCGGCTTCATCAGCCGCAGCCGCCTGTCGTCGAGGAGGTCGATGGTGTTGGGATTGAGCTCGACGTGGAGGCTGACGACGTCCGAGGTCCGCATCAGGTCATCGAGCTCGACACTCTCGACGCGCGACGCGGCGAACTCCTCGGCGGGCAGGTACGGGTCGTAGGCCTGGACGCGCATGCCGAATGCCTGCGCCCGGGCGGCCACCGCCTGGCCGACAGCGCCCAGACCGATGAGCCCGAGGAGGCGGCCGCGCAGGTCATAGCCGCGAAAGCGCAGGTATGGGGCAACCGCTTTGTCGAGCGAGAACTCCCAACCACCCTGTCGCACGGCGCGATCGGCCTCGCTGACATGGCGGACGCGGTCGAGGATCATCGCCAGGCAGAGATCGGCGACGGCATCGGCGTTGCGTCCCGGCGTCTGCAGCACCACCTTGCCCAGCTCGGTGGCGGTGGCGATGTCGACGTTGACCGGCTTGCCGCGCGTCGAGCCGATGACGCGCAGCCCGGGCACGGCGCGGAGCACGTCGCCGGTGACGAACTCCGCCTCGACGACGACGACGTCGAAGCCCTCGCGGTTGAGCCGGTCGGCTAGGTCATCGGGGCCGGTCAGCCGCTTGTGCTCGATCCACGACTCGTAGGTCACGTCGCCGAGCTCGCGCAGCTTGGCCACCTCGCCGTCGTCAAACGGCGCCAGGACCAGGATCTTCACCGGCAAAGGGACCTCGTGTGAGCAGGGGTGGTGGGCGGACAGCGTAGTCGGTGGCGGTGTCCCAGGACACCAGGACGCCCCGGCCAGCACCTGCGCCGACCGGGGCGACCAATCCCTCCAACCGGGCGCGAACCGAGCTCCGCCACCCTGGGAACCAACCGCGACGAGGGTACATCCTGAGCGGTATGCCGTCAACATCCCGATCGGGATGTGCCGCGGCAGGCGCGACCCGACGCGGCGCTCCGGCGGCCTCCCTGTCGGGTACCTTGCGCCTCGTGACCAGACAGCTCGAGGGACGCGTGGCCCTCGTGACCGGCGCGGCGCGAGGGCTCGGTCTGGCCATCGCGCTACGCCTGTCGGCGGAGGGGGCCGCTGTGGCCGTGGCCGACATCGACGAAGCGGCGGGCGGTGCGGCGGTGGCAGCGCTGGTCGGCCAGGGCGGACGGGCACTGGCGGTCAGCCTCGACGTGCGCCGGGCGGAGTCTGTGGAGGCCGGCGTCGGCCGGTGTGTCGCCGAGCTCGGCGGTCTCGATGTTCTGGTCAACAATGCCGGGATCTTTCGCGACAAGCGCCTCGACGAGATGAGTGACGACGACTGGGACGCCGTCCTGGACATCGACCTGCGTGGTTACTTCCTGTGCTGCCGCGCCGCGCTGCCCCACCTGCGCGCCTCGGCACACGGCCGCGTCATCAACATCACCTCGCGCGCCTACTTGGGCAACCCCGGCCAGGCCAACTACTCGGCCGCCAAGGCGGGCGTCGTCGGCCTCACCCGCTCGCTGAGCATGGAGCTGGGCCGCGACGGCATCACCGTCAACGCGGTGGCACCTGGGATGGTCGACACCGACCTGGTGCGCTCCCATCCCAAGGCCGACGAG
>DASZGL010000024.1:0-9530 GCA_035938875.1 Candidatus Dormiibacterota bacterium | reverse complement strand
GACTGGCGCTTCGTCCCTCGCGCTGCTTACGGAGGATGCCGCCCAGGAGTCCGCCGGCCAGCGGGCTGTAGGGGATGAGCCCGAGGCCGTAATCGGCGCATGCGGGGATGACCTCGAGCTCGATCATCCGCTCGGCGAGGTTGTACAGCGACTGCTCGCTGCAAAGCCCCATGAAGTGCCGTGTCCGCGCCGCCTCCTGCGCCTTGGCGATGTGCCAGCCGGCGAAGTTCGAGGACCCCACGTAGATCACCTTGCCCTGCTGCACCAGCACCTCCATCGCCTGCCAGATCTCCTCCCACGGAGTGTTCCGGTCGATGTGATGCATCTGATAGAGGTCGATGTGGTCTGTCTGGAGGCGTCGCAGGGAGCCCTCGCAGGCGCGGCGGATGTTGCGTGCTGAGAGGAACGTGTCGTTCGGCCAGTCACTCATCGACGCGTAGAGCTTGGTGGCGATGACCACCTTGTCGCGCCGTCCGCCACCCTGCGCGAACCAGCGGCCCACGATCTGCTCGGTGACGCCCTCACCCTTGCGCCACCCGTAGACGTTCGCGGTGTCGAAGAAGTTGATGCCGACATCGAGGGCGTGGTCCATCAGGGTGTGGGAGTCCGCCTCGGTGGTCTGCGGTCCGAAGTTCATAGTGCCCAGGCAGAGACGGCTGACCGAGAGACCTGACCGGCCTAGGTGCGTGTAGTCCATGAGCACTCCTGCGGGCTGGAATCGAGGGCGGCCTGAGTCTAGTGTCCGGTCGCCAGGCGGCGAGGACAATCCGTCGCGAGGCGATGGACGCTGCCGCGCCGCGGTCCGTAGGATGCGCCGCGGTTGGAGGATTTCGTGCTCGAGGACAAGGTCGCGCTCATCACCGGGGCGGCGTCGGGGCAGGGTCGCGCTGCTGCCGTGCTCTTCGCCCGTCATGGCGCGCGCATCGCCGTCGTCGACGTCAACGATGAAGGATCGGCGGAGACGGTGGCGATGGTGACGGCGGCGGGCTCGTCGGCGGTCGCGGTGCACGCCGACGTCTCGCGCCGTGACAGCGCTGACGCCATGGTCGCGGAGACGGTGGCGCGTTTCGGCCGCCTCGACATCCTCTACAACAACGCGGCCGTGCAGATGTCGGGACGGCTGGTCGAGTGCACCGACGAGCAGTGGGACCTGACCATCGCGACCAACCTCAACGCCATCTTCTACGCCTGTCGCGCGGCGATACCGCGCATGCTCGATGGCGGTGGCGGCTGCATCATCAACACCGCGTCCGTGCTCGGCCTGATCGGCTCCGAGGGCTACGCCGCCTACGGAGCCGCCAAAGCGGGGCTGGTGGCGCTCACCCGGCAGATCGCGGTGGAGTACGGTCCACAGATCCGGGCCAACGTCATCGCCCCTGGGTCCATCGACACGCCGCGATTTCGCAAGGTGCTCGAGGGCATTGCCGACGTCGACGGCTTCCTCGACGGCATGCTCGCCCACGTGCCGATGCGCCGCCTTGGCCTGGCCGGCGACGTCGCCGAGACGGCACTCTTCCTGGCATCGTCGAGGTCGGCGTACATGTCGGGCGCCGTGCTTCCCTGCGACGGCGGGCTGGCGGCGCTGCGATGAGTGGCGTCATGCAGGGCCGCGCCGCGCTGGTCACCGGTGGAGGCTCGGGACTGGGTGCCGCGATCGCTCAGCGGCTCGCTGTCGAGGGAGCGCGGGTGTGCGTCATGGACATCGACGAGCCGGCGGCGCAGCGGGTTGTCGACAGCATCTCCTCTGCGCGGGGGCGCGCGCTGATGGTGGCCGGTGACGTCACCGTCAGCGCCGACGTCGAGCGGGCCGCGGCCGCAGCCTCCATCGACGGCGCGCTGCACGCCCTGGTGCTCAGCGCCGCGGTGGAGACGCGTTCGAGCATCGTCGACTGCACCGACGAGGAGTGGGATCGGATTCTTGGCGTCAACCTCCGTGGGCCCTTTCTCTGCATGCGCGCCGCGATTCCCCGGATGGTCGCCGGCGGCGGTGGCTCCATCGTTGCCCTGGGATCGGTGCTCGGCGCCATCCCCGCCCCGCAGTACGCCGCGTACTGCACCAGCAAGGGGGCGCTGGTCAACCTCTGCAAGCAGGCGGCCATCGAGAACGCCGCCGCCCAGGTGCGGGTCAACGTGGTCTCTCCCTCGGCGTGTGATGCCGGGCTGTTCCTCACCGTCGTCGCCCAGGCGGAGAATCCTCAGGCGCTTCGCGATATGGTTGCGGCGAACATTCCCATGCGTCGCCTCGGCACTGCGGATGAGGTGTGCGACGCCGTGCTCTTCCTGCTCTCCGACGCCTCGCGATACACGAGCGGAATGGTGCTGCCGCTCGACGGCGGGCTCGCTGCGCGGCGGATGTGAGAGGCGCGCGCGACCGTGCATGAGCAACGCCGCGTGTTCGACGCGGATGCGCACGTCGTCGAGCCGTTCGAGCTGTTCGCCGACTGGGTGACGCCGGGGACGCTGCCTGTCGACCTGCCGGCGACCACGCCGATGGTTCCCTGCGGTGACGCCGGTCGGGTCGCCGATCAGCTCGCGGCGCGCTTCGACGGCCCGTCGTACCTGCGCGCCATGGATGTCGAGGGCATCGACGCCTGCGTCCTCTATCCCTCGCAGGGACTGTTCGCGCCGTTTCAGCCCGGCCTTGACGCCGCCGAGTCGGCGCGCGCCTGCCGTGCCTACAACGACTGGGTGGCCGGCTACTGCAGTGTCGACCCGCGCCGGCTGTTCGCCTCGGCGGTCGTGCCCCTGGCCGATCCCCGCATTGCCGCTGACGAGGTGCGCCGCGCCGCCGGCTTGGGGCTGGTCGCCGTCTTGGTGCGGCCCAACCATCTCTATTCGCGCAACCTGGGTGACGCCGCATACGACCAGCTGTACGACGCCGTCGAGGAAACGCACCTGGTGCTCGCCGTCCACGAGGGGCTCGGACTCCGTGGTCCGACCGCAGGGAGTGACCGGTTCCGCAGCTTCACCGAACGCCACGCCTGCTCCCATCCCATGGAGCAGATGATGGCCATGGCCAGTCTCGTGGTCGGCGGCGCGCTGGAGCGTCACCCGGCGATGCGCGTCGCCTACCTCGAGTCGGGGACCGGATGGCTGCCCTACTGGATGTCGCGCCTCGATGGTCACGTCGAGTGGATGGCCGCCGAAGAGTGCGCCCACCTGTCACTGAAACCGTCGCAGTACTTCGCCCGTCAGTGCGTCATCTCCACTGATTCCGACGACGAGCTCGCCGCCTGGGTCACTGAGCGAGTCGGCGGCGACCACGTGATGTGGGCCAGCGACTTTCCCCATCCCGACGCCCTCTATCCCCACGCGGTAGCGACGTTCGTCGCCGAGATGTCGGCGACGGGCATGTCCGACGACGCGCTCGACGCCGTCCTCTGGACTACGCCGATCGACCTCTACCGCCTTGGGGACCGCGTGATGTCGCCGGCGACGTGAGCGCACTCGACGGGCGTGTCGCCCTGATCACCGGGTCGGCGCGCGGCCAGGGTGAGGCGGAGGCGCGACTGCTGGCGCGCCACGGCGCCAGGGTGATGATCAGTGACGTCCTCGACGACGCCGGCCGCGCGGTGGCGCAGGCCATCTGCGATGCTGGAGGCGATGCGCGATACGTGCACCTGGACGTCCGCGACGCGGAGGGATGGGCTGCGGCGATCAGCGCGGTGCGTGACGCCTTCGGCGCGCTGCACATCCTGGTCAACAACGCGGGGGTGCTCGAGCGCGCCGGAATCATCGACACTGACCTGGACATGTGGTACCGCGCGCTTCGCACCAACACCGGCGGCAACTTCCTGGGCATGCGAAGCGCCGCGCCGCTCATCCGCGAATCCGGCGGTGGGGCGATCGTCAACATCGGCTCGGTGGCCGGCACCGTCGGCGTCCGTCATGCCGCCTATGCGGCGAGCAAGTGGGCGCTTCGCGGCCTCAGCCGGACGGCGGCGCTGGAGTTTGCGCCGTGGGGCATTCGCGTCAACGCCATCCACCCTGGGCTGGTGGAGACCGAAATGACCGCGTCGTTCCCCGTCGAGGCGCGGCAAACCCTCCCCCTGGGTCGCGGGGCGAGCGTCGACGAGGTCGCCGAGCTGGTGCTCTTCCTCGTCGGTGACGGGTCGCGGTACATCACCGGCGCCGACATCGTCATCGACGGAGCGCGCTCGGCCGGACTGGGATGATCGACACCGCGCCGGATATGGCGCGGATGCGCCGGCAGCGGAGTGAGCGGCTGCGCACCATGATGGCGGCCCACGACGTCGAGGTCCTCCTGCTCGCCGCCGGCCGCAACGTCGAGTACGCCACCGGGTTCCCGGTCACGCTCGAGGACGCGCCCGCGTCACGCCGCAGCGATCGCCTGGCGATGGTCGCCGGCGACGGCGTCGCCTGGCTGGTCGACGCGAGCATCGACGATGACCCCGCGGCGGCGCTCGGTGCCGTCGTCGAGGCCGTTGCCGGGCGCGGTCGCTGCCGGCTCGGGGTCGACGAGCTCACCGTGCCGCTGCTCGAGACGCTGCGCAGCGTCCGGGCTGTCGAGGTGGTCGATGCAACGCCGGTGATGCGCGACGCACGCATCGTCAAGACCGTGGACGAGACCAGCTGCATTCGCGCCGCGCAGCGCATCAACGAGGCGGCCGTCGACACCCTGCGCGGCGACGCCGTGCCCGGCGTCTCCGAGACCGTGCTGACCGAGCGCTTCCTCCGTCGCATCGTCCAGCTAGGCGCCGCGGCCAACCTGGTGGACCCCGTGTGGCAGTCGATGACCGCCACCGCCGAACGAACACGCTTCGGGCAGCCGGCCTACCCCGCGCCGCCTCGTGGGCGCGTTCTGGCCGACGGTGACATCATCTGGGTCGACACCGGGGTCGCCTACGGCGGCTACTCGTCGGACCTGGGGGTGACGTGGCCGGTCGGCGCGTCTACCGCGGCACATCGCGACGACTTTCGCCGCTGGCGCGAGGTCACCGACACAGTTCTCGGCGCGGTCTGCGCCGGCGCACGGGGCAGCGATCTCGTCAATGCGGCGCGCGCCGCCACCGACGCGCCCTGGCTGCGCCACCTCTACCTCGCTCACGGGCTGGGGATGAACAGCTCGGAGCCGCCGCTGCTCGGCACCACCGACCCGACATCAGACGAGGTCACCCTCGAGAGCGGGATGGTGCTGGTCGTCGAGCCGGTCATCTGGGCGGAGGGAGGAGGTGGTTACCGCGGCGAGGAGATGGTGCGGGTCACCGACGACGGATACGAGATGCTGAGCCGGCGGATCGACGGTGCCGACGGCTGACACCGCCGAGCGAGCGGCGCACCTTGCCGGGCTGCTGGCGGCGATGCGTCGCGGCGACGTCGGCCTGGTGCTGCTCAGCCGGCCCGAGCTCACCGCCCGCTTCGCCGGCGCCCGGCGCCTGTGGACCGCGGGCGCCCAGCCGTTCAGCCCCTCGTGCGCGGTGGTGGCGGTGACCGGGGAGGTCCACGTCATCGGCTTCAACGACGCCTGCGTACCCCAAGACATCCCGGCAACGCACCGTCATTCCACCTGCTGGACGGCGCCGACTCTGGTCGACGCGCTGTGCACCATCCCCGGGGTACGCGCCGGCATTGTCGTCGCCATCGACGGTCTGACCCTGACGCTGCATCGTGCACTCCGCGAGCGCCTCGATGGTGTGCAGCTCGTCGATGCCCTGCAGCTGATCGACGCGATGACCGGTTAGCTACCCGAGCAGAGCGCCGCTATCGGCGGCGATGCCAACTCAGGCCGTTGCGGCCTGGGGCGCCGGGACGACGCCGAGCTGCTGGAGGAAGCCGAGAGTGTCCCAGACCTCCCATGTCTCGGCGATCTTTCCTCCCGCCATTTGGTGGATGGTGATCGCGTCGACGCGCACCTTGCGCCCCGTCGCCGGGATACCGTTGATCTCGCCGACGTGGGTGCCGCTGCCCGTCCAGCGCACCACGACACGATCGTCGGTGGAGAAGATCTCCTCGATCTGCCAGTGGCCGTCGACCGCGGTTTGGTACGGCGTCACCACCTCGGCCATGGCCTGCGGGCCCACCCCGGCCGGCACCTGGGGGTCGTGGAAGCGGTGATCCTGGGTGAACAGCTCAGACGCGAGCTCGTTGCGACGTCCGTTGTTCATCTCCTCATAGAACCGCCGAACGGTGCCTTCGTCAGCTGCAGACATGACCATCCTCCCCGTCTGATCGCTCAGCCATCGCCTGCGCTCGTCCGTGGGACGGCGCGGACACGAATAGTAGAACGGCTAGTTCCGCTCCACCAGCATCGCGGTGCCGAGGCCGCCGCCGCAGCACATGGCGACGACGCCGAACTGGACGTTGCGACGCTCCATCTCGTTGAGCAGCGTCGTGGTCAGCCGCGCTCCGGTGGAACCAACGGGATGGCCGAGTGCGATGGCGCCGCCGAGGACGTTGAGCACCGCGGGGTCGGCGTCGAGGTCGCGCAGCCAGGCGAGGGGGACCGAGGCGAACGCCTCATTGACCTCGAAGAGGGCCACGTCGTTCAGCGAGACACCGCTCCGCTGCAGCAGCCTTCGCGTCGCCGGGATGGGCCCCTTGAGCATGGTGACGGGATCGACGCCGACGACGGTGTGTGCGGCGATGCGTGCACGAGGACGCCGGCCCTCCGCCTCGGCGCGCTCGCGCGACATGAGCAGCACCGCGGCGGCGCCGTCGCTGATCTGCGAAGAGTTGCCGGCGGTGATGCTGCCGTTCTCCTCGAACGCCGGCTTCAGGGTGGCCAGCTTCTCCATCGAGGTGTCCGGTCTGATCCCCTCGTCGTCGCCGGGGACGCCGTTCTCGACCCCGCTCACCGGCACGAGCTCTCCGCGGAAGTCGCCTCGTTGCGTCGCCGCGGCGGCCTTACGGTGCGACTCGACGCTGAAGCGGTCGAGCTCGGCGCGGTCGATGCCGTACTCGTCGGCGATCATGCGGGCGCCGATCCCCTGGACAACGAGGCCCCGCCTCGGCCGCAGCTCCTCGTGGGGATCACCGGGTCCATTGGCGACGTGCGTGCCCAGGGGTATGCGCGACATCGCCTCGACGCCGAAGCAGGCGATGACGTCGTCGGCACCGCTTTCGATCAGAGCCGCGGCGAAGTGGATGGCCTGCTGTGAGGAACCGCACTGGCGGTCGACCGTCGTCGCCGGGACCTCGTCGGGGACACCGGCGAGGAGGGCGACATTGCGACCTATGTTGCGGGCCTGTTCGCCGACGACGGTGACGCAGCCGGCGATGATGTCGTCGAGCTGGTCGTCGGGGAACTGCGCGCGATCGAGGAGTCCGCGCAGCGCCGAGGCACCGAGGCGCACGGCGTGGGTGTTCGCGTAGCGGCCGTTGCGCCGTCCGATCGGGGTGCGCACCGCCTCGACGATGACGGCATCTCGGGGGCCGGTGGGGCGGAGGCTCATTGCGGTGATCTTCGCACAGCGGCGTACCATCCCCGCCGCGCCGCTTGCGCCGCGGTTGGAGTTGTGAGGAGACGTTGAATGGGCATGCTCGACGGCAAGGTGGTCGCCGTGACCGGTGCGGGGAACGGTCTTGGCCGGTCCTACGCCATGGCGCTGGGAGCCGCGGGGGCGTCGGTGATCTGCAGTGATATCGACGCCGACGCCGCCCGGCTGGTCGCCGCCGACGTGGTCGCCGCCGGCGGTGAGGCGACCGGCCGGGCCGACGACGTGGGCAGGTGGGCGAGCGGCGAGGACATCGTGGCCGGCGCCATCGACGCCTACGGCAAGCTCGACGCGGTGGTCAACAATGCCGGCGTCCTTCGCGACCGGATGATGTGGAACCTCACCGAATCCGACCTCGACGACGTCTACAACGTCCATCTCAAGGGGTCGTTCGCCACCTCGATCGCGCTCGTCAAGCACCTGCGCGCGCGAGCCGCCGGCGGCTCCATCGTCAATGTCACATCGGCGGCGCACCAGGGGCATCCCGGCCAGGCCAACTACTCGGCGATGAAGGGCGCAATCGCCTCGATGACCTACACCATCGCCATGGAGGTAGCCCGATTCGGCATCAGGGTCAACGCCATCTCACCGATGGCCTGGACGGGGATGACGATGACGGTGGCCAAGGACGAGGAGTCCGCCAGGCGCATGGCCGAGCGCATTGGACCCCCCGAACGGGTTGCTCCGGTCATCGTCTACCTGGTCAGCGACGACGCCGCGTGGGTCAGTGGACAGATCCTCGGTGCCAGTAACGATCGCGTCTCGCTGCTGCTGCATCCGCGCGAGTCACGGCACTCATACTGCGTTGGTGGTTGGACGCCGGAGGAACTGGCCAAACGGTTCCGCAGCGGGACCGGCGCAGCACTCGAACCGTGCGGCAGCACCGCCGTGGAGTACCAGTGGTACGACGGAATCAAGCTCCAGGCCGAGCCTGCACCGGCGCACTGACCCGCCCCCGGAGTCTCATGACGGCTCCGGTGTAGACAGGGCCGTGATGCCTGGCTACCGTGTCGACGGTGGTCGCTCAGCCGCGGCCCAGAGAGGAGTGTGCCCATGGCAGGAACAGCTGTCGTCCGCAAGCCCGGCGAGGGGACCGGCATCTGGATGCTCGGCGGGCTCTATCAGGTCAAGGCAACCGGCGAGGAGACCGGCGGAGCCATGACGATCATCGAGTTCACCATTCCTGAGGGAGGGGGCCCGCCTCCGCATACACATGCCCAGGCCGAGGCGGTGTACGTGCTCGAGGGGACGCTGGGGTACACCATCGGCGATCAGAAGTTCGAGGCCGTTGCGGGGACGTGCGTCGTCATCCCCCCGGGAACCTGGGAGACTTTCGAACCGCGTGGGACGGCGCGGTTTCTTGGCATCTACTCGCCGGGAGGTATGGACAAGTTCTTTGCCGAGGCCGGCGAGCCTGCGGCACGGCTCGAGGTGCCACCGCCGCTGACGTCGCCGCCTGATGTCGAGCGCCTGGCGGCGATCGGAGCCAAGCACGGCCTGCAGCTGGGCAAGCCTGCGGGCGTCTGAGGGCGGACATGCGCGGGCGGTGCTCCACCGAGCGCCGCCCGCTTTTGCATTTTTGATATTTGACCCTCGGTCACTGGGCAGCCGATAATCCCGGGAATGCTTGCCGACCTGGACGCGACCCCCGTGGTGGTCCAGGACAAGCTGGCTGATCGCGTCGCTGCCTGGCTGCGCGATGCGATCATCACCGGGCGGCTGCGCTCCGGCGAGAACCTTCGTCTGGTCGCGCTCGCCGAGCGACTCGGTGTCAGCACCACGCCGGTGCGCGAAGCGCTGCTCTTCCTGCAGAAGGAGGGGCTTGTCGTCGGCGAGGCACGTCGCGGCTTCTCGGTTGCCAGCCTAAGTCGCGAGGACATCAGCGATCTCTTCGTGCTTCATGCCTTCATCGCCGGTGTCCTGGCGGAGCGCGCCGCCACCCTCCTCGACGACACCGAGCTGCGCAGCCTGGCGGCGCTGAACTCCGCGATCAAGCGCAGCGTCCGTGACGGAGACCACGACCGCGCCGCGGAGCTGAAGCAGGAGTTCCATCGCATCATCAACAAGGCTGCGGGA
>DASZGL010000023.1:0-85886 GCA_035938875.1 Candidatus Dormiibacterota bacterium | reverse complement strand
CCCCGCGTGTCGCGATGACATGAGCGATGCGGTGGGTGAGCACCCGCGTCTTGCCGCTGCCCGCGCCGGCGAAGATGAGCAGGGGCCCGTCGGGTGCTTCGACGGCACGGCGCTGCGCCTCGTTGAGACCGCTGAGGATCTGCGATGCGCCGGCGGTGGCGGTCAGGGCGGTGACGGGGCAGCGCCGGGCGCGCCGAGGGACGGGATGCCGCTCACGGGGACGGCATTGTAGGCGGGGGTCCGGCGGTCAGCGAGGAGGTGATTGCGCGGCGTGCGCTGCCGTGACCGCTCCACCGACGCGAGGTCGACGTCGGCGATCAGCAACTCGTCGGAGTCGGCGGACGCGGGGCCGGCTAGAGGCCAACCGTCGGCGCCGACGATGATCGACGCGCCGAGAAAGTGCATCCCACGCTCCACACCGGTGCGATCTGCGCAGGCCATCACCACACCGTTCTGTGCCGCCGTGGCCATGGCGACGTAGTCGCCCTGGATGTAGCCGCGATCGTCGTACACCGTGCGCTTGAACGACGCCACCCAGTTGGTCGGCACGGCGATGATCTCGGCACCGGCGAGCGCCAGCGCACGGGCCGCCTCGGGGAACCAGATGTCGAAACAGATGAGCATGCCGACGCGACCGAAGGGCAGCTCGACCACGGGCAGCGAATCGCCGGGAACGAACCATGACTGCTCGTCGAAGAAGAGGTGCAGCTTGCGATAGGTGGCGATGTGCCCACCAGGACCGAGCAGCACCGCGCTGTTGTGGCGGCAGTCGCCCTCGCGCTCGTCGACACCGACGACGAGGTGCATGTTGCTTCGCCTGCAGACGTCGCTCAGCGCCGCCACGGTGGCACCGCTGCGCGCGTCCTCGGCCGCCGCTTCAGCCTCTTCGACTGAGGTGAAGACATAGCCGCTGGTGGCGAGCTCGGGGAGGACGGCGAGCTGGGCGCCGGCGTCGGCGGCCCGCTCCGCCCAGAGCACCGCCTGCGAGCGGTTGTGCTCCAGCTCGCCAACACGCGGCTGATACTGGGCGACGGCGATACGCACCTGGCGTGACGTCTGGTTCACGAGCTCATCTTCCCACCGCACACCGCGGATGGTCGCGCTGCACGGTCTACGCGTTGACGCGCTGCAGCCCCATGGGGTTGGGGAAGACGAATCCAGCGCCGGCGACGCGGCCGCTGAGCGGCAGCATCAACTCCTCGAGCCGAGCGCCGGGCCCCCTGACGCCGGCATCGCCGCCCGGAGCCGATGAGATGGCGGCGAATGTCTGAGACAGGACACTAGAAGTCCATGTCGTCCATGTCGCCCATGCCGCCCATGCCACCCATACCGCCCATACCCCCCATGCCGCCCATGCCGCCCATACCCCCCATGCCGCCATGGGCATGGCCGCCGCCGTTGTGGTCGTGGTCGTCCTCTTCCGGCTCGGGAGCGTCGGCGATCAAAGCCTCGGTGGTCAGCAGGATGGTGGCGATGGATGTCGCGTTGAGCAGCGCGATGCGCACCACCTTGGTGGGATCGACGATGCCGCGCTTCACCAGGTCTGTGTACTCGAGGGTGACCGCGTCGAGCCCTTCGGTCGGCTTCATGTCGGTGGCGCGGTTGACGGCGACCGAGCCGTCGAGGCCGGCGTTCTCCGCGATGATGCGCAGCGGCTCCTCCAGCGAACGCCTCACGATCCTGGCGCCAAGCGCCGCGTCGCCGTCGAGTTGCAGCGCATCGACGGCTGAGCGGGCGCGCAGCAGGGCGACGCCGCCACCGGTGACGATGCCCTCCTCGACCGCGGCGCGCGTCGACGCCAGAGCGTCCTCGACGCGCGCCTTGCGCTCCTTCATCTCCACCTCGGTGGCGGCGCCGACCTTGAGCACGGCGACACCGCCACTCAGGCGTGCCAGGCGCTCCTGGAGCTTCTCCTTGTCCCAGTCGGATTCCGTCTCCTCGATCTGCTGACGGAGCTCCGCACCGCGAGCCTCGATGGCCGCCTTGTCGCCGGCGCCCTCGACAACGGTGGTGTTCTCCTTGGTGACCACCACCCGTCGCGCCCTGCCCAGCATGGCCACGGTGGCGTTGTCGAGGCGCAGGCCGCGCTCCTCGCTGATCACCGTGGCACCGGTGAGGACGGCGAGATCCTGAAGCATCGCCTTGCGACGGTCACCGAACCCCGGGGCCTTGACCGCAACGACGCTCAGCGTGCCTCGCAGCTTGTTGACCACCAGTGTCGCCAGTGCCTCGCTGTCGACGTCCTCGGCGACAACGAGCAGCGGGCGGCGTGCCTCGACGACGCGCTCGAGCACCGGCAGCAGGTCCTTCAGCGAGCTCACCTTGCGATCGGTGATGAGGATCACCGCGTCCTCGAGGACCGCCTCCATCGCCTGCTGGTCGGTGATGAAGTGCGGTGAGATGTAGCCGCGGTCGAATTGCATTCCCTCGACGACCTCGACCTCGGTCTCCAATCCCTGACCGTCCTCGACAGAGATGACTCCCTCCTTGCCCACGCGGTCGAAGGCGTCGGCGATCATCTCTCCGATGGTCTCGTCGGCAGCGCTGATCGAGGCCACCTTGCGGATGTCGTCACGGCCGCTGATCGGCGTCGTCGACGACCGCAACGCCTCTTCCACTGCCGCCGCTGCTGCCAGCATTCCCGTTCGAAGTCCCGTTGGCGACGCGCCGGCGGCGAGGTTGCGCAGACCATCCTTGATCATCGAGCGAGCGAGCACCGTCGCAGTTGTGGTGCCGTCGCCGGCGATGTCGTTGGTCTTGGTCGCGACCTCCTTGAGCAGTTGCGCGCCCATGTTCTCGTAGTGGTCTTTCAGCTCGATGTCGCGGGCGATGGTGACCCCGTCGTTGGTGATCAACGGCGCGCCGAACTTCTTGTCGAGCACGACGGCGCGACCCCGCGGCCCGAGGGTGACGGAGACGGCGTGGGCGAGCGCGTCGACGCCGCGGCGCAGCGACTCGCGCGCCTCAGCGTGGTATTGGAGCTGCTTGGCGGTCATGCGACCAGGACCTCCGGATGTGGGAATGCACGGCAGTAGTCAGGGGACAATGGCGCCTGCGCTTCCTTGCTGGAGCGCCGGCCGCCGCGAGCTACTTGCCGTTGCTGCCGACGATGGCGAGGATGTCCTTCTCCGAGAGGATCAGGTACTCCTCCTCGTCGATCTTCACCTCACTGCCGGCGTACTTGGCGTAGATGACCCGGTCACCGACCTTGACGTCCAGCGCCACACGCTGGCCCGACTGCTCGTTGTAGCGGCCGTTGCCCACCGCCTCGATGAGGCCCTCCTGGGGCTTCTCCTTGGCAGTGTCGGGCAGCACGATTCCGCTCTTGGTCATCTCCTCGCGCTCGAGGGGCTTGATGACGACGCGATCGGCAAGGGGACGAAGATTGACGGCCACAGGCTCCAGACCTCCTCCGGACAGACTTAGCACTCGGGATGCGAGACTGCTAACACTCTAGCGGATCGAGTGCCAGTGCGGCAAGGGGACCGCTGAGGTTCGAGGCCTGTCGCTCACGCGGGCGCTGGCGGCCACGGGAGAGGGGCGGCTCGCTTCGCTCGCCGTGGATGTCTGGTGGTTGGCCATTACGCTCCGGCGACGTGGAGGACTAGATCTGTCGCGTAGGCGGCGAGGAAGCCGGTGAGCATGCCGACCATGGCCACGTCGTGGGCGCCGATCTTGCGTCCGGCGTGCTGAAGCTCGCCGATGACGTAGATGATGGCGCCGGCGGCGAGTGCGAGGAAGAGCACCGAGAGGGCGGCGCTCTGCGACTGGTAACCGAGCAAGGTGCCGACGAAGGTGGGACCGCCACCCACCAGGCCGCAGAGTCCGAGAAAGCGCCACGAGGGCTGCTTGCCGATGAGCGGCGCGGTGATGCCGAAACCCTCGGTGATGTTGTGCAGGCCGAAGCCGATGACCAGCACGCCGAAGAGCTGGTACGCGCCCTCGCTCGCCGACTGCCCGATGGCGAGGCCCTCGGAGAAGTTGTGCAGGCCGATGCCCACGGCGATGAACAGGGCGACGCGGTAGGCGGGAGCAAGCGGCTCGCGGCGCGAGGCCCTCGCCGCGATACCCGTCGAGGCGACGGCGGCCATCGCCCCCGGACCGGTCGCCGAGGCGCGTCGGCGCCTGCCCGCCCGTTCGAAGCCGACCAGGCCGAGCAGCCCGACGCCGAGACCGAGCGCCAGCAGCAGCCCGTAACCGACGCCCTTGAGGCGGTCGCTGTCGAGCGCCGTGGTGATCGTCTCGCTGGCGTTGCGGATGACGTCGTAGAGAAGGAAGAGCAGCACGCCGACCGATGCCGAGTTGAGGAACGACATACGCCCCGGTCCGGGGCTACCGATGCGCGCCACGGGAAGGCCGAGAAAGATGGTCAGGCCGGCAACGGCGCCGAGCGCGGCAGTGCCTGCCAGGGTCATCGAATGCCTGCCTCCTGGGCGACCGGACGGCGGCGCCGCGCCGCGGCGATCTCCCCCGATCTCGAATTAGGGTACCCTAATACGACGCGCCGGCGACAAAAACATTGCAACGGCAGCGTCGCGTCAGTCGTACGCCTCGAGCCCGGGGTCGACGGGAAAACCCGGCGGATCGGGCCCATGAAGGCGCAGGCGGTGCCAGCCAGCGGCGGCGATCATGGCCGCGTTGTCGGTGCACAGCCAGGGCGGCGGGACGGTCACCCGCGCGTCATCGAGCCGGGCGACGACCGCCCCGCGCAGCGCCTGGTTGGCGGCGACGCCCCCCACCACCGCCACCCGCGTGGCGCCGGTGTCCAGGCGCGCTGACACCAGGCCGGCGACGAGCTGATCCACCACCGCAGCCTGGAAGCTCGCCGCCAGGTCGGCTGCCGTCGCCGGGTCGGCTGGGGTTCCCGCCGCGGTGAGCGCGCCCGAGCCCAAGTCGCGGACGGTGTAGCGCACGGCGGTCTTCAGCCCGCTGAAGGAAAAGGCGCCGTCGAGCCGCGTCCGCGGCAAGGGAAAGCGGTGAGGATCACCGCGCCGCGCCGCCTCCTCGATCGCCGGTCCACCCGGGTATCCGAGCCCGAGCAGGCGGGCGACCTTGTCGAACGCCTCCCCGGCGGCATCGTCACGCGTGGCCGACAGCCGCCGGGCGACACCGTGCTCGGCGAGCAGGACGCACTCGGTGTGTCCGCCGCTGACCACCAGGGCGAGGTACGGTGGTTCGAGCTCGACGTCGTCCAGCCAGGCGCTGTAGATGTGCCCACTCAGGTGAGAGACCCCGCAGACGGGAAGACGTCGCGCCAGCGCCGCGCCCTGCGCATACAGGGCACCGACCAGCAGGCAGCCGACGAGTCCCGGACCCCGGGTGACGGCAATGGCGTCGATCGCATTCCATCCGCCGTCAACGTCGGCGAGCGCCGCTTCGACGGTGGGGCCGAGCGCCTCGACGTGCAGCCGCGCCGCCAGCTCGGGGACGACCCCTCCACTTGGCGCGTGGCGGGCGATCTGCGATGCCACCACCGACGACATCACGGCGCGGCCATCGCCGAGCACCGCCGCGGCGGTCTCGTCGCACGAGGTCTCGACGGCGAGGATGTTCAGCTGACGGGGTAGTCAGGTGGCGGCTCGGCCGCGATGCCAGGGACGTCGAATGAGGCGAGCAGCCGGCGCAGGTTCGCCTTGAACGCCGGTGCGTGGATGCTGTCGCTCCACATGATGATGGCGTCCTCGCCGTTGTCGGTGTAGTACCCGCGACGCCGGCCGATCACCTTGAAACCGAAGCCCTCGTACAGCCGGATGGCGTGGTCGTTGCTGTTGCGGACCTCGAGCGTGATCCAGCGCGCACCCAGCGCGTAGGCGCGGTGGATGAGGGCGCTGAAGAGGGCGCGGCCGTAACCGCGGTGCTGATCGCGCGCGCGGACGCCGATGGTGGTGACGTGCGCCTCGTCGCCGACCTTCCACAGCCCACCGTAGGCGATGACGTCGTCGTCCTGACGGAGCACCAGGTACGACGCCTGGCGGTTCTGTGCGAGCTCGCGGTGATAGGCGTTCTTCGGCCACGGTGTGGGGAACACCTCGCGCTCGATCGCCTGCACCGCGGGGATGTCCTCCTCGCGCATGCGATCCACCGCCACCTTGGGAACAACCTGCATTCTTCGCCACGCACTGTGGCGGCGCTCGACGCCGCCTTGGCTCGCATCATACGCGGGGCCGCGCGCAGCGACCGGCCGAGCGCCCGGTCAGCCCGCCGGTGCGTGCGAGCTGATGTCGCCCGGGCGCAGAGCGGGACGCCGCACCGCGACCAGCGCGGCGGCCGCCAGTGCCGCGTCGGACGCGGCGACCACGACGGATTCGTCCAACCCCGGGGGCAGGTGATCGAGGGCGACGGTCACGGCGCCCGCCGGCGGCCGGTGACCGGCGGCGAGAACACGGCGCGACCCGCCGACCTCGACGAGTTCGTCAGCCACGCGGCGGAATTCGCCGACGAAGAGACCACCCCGGCCGGCATCGGCGACGGCATGAACGACGGCCGCGTCCGTGGGCGCTCCGTGGGCCACCACCTCCAGCGCGCCGGCGCTGTGCAGGGGTAGGTTGCATGCCTGGGCGATGCCGAGCAGCGCCGCCATGCCCGCGCGGATACCGGTGTGCGACCCGGGGCCGGTGACCACCACCAGCGCGGTCAGCCCTTCGAGGTCGAGTTCGGCGAGCGCCGGAGGCAGACCACGATCGACGGTGACGTTGCTGAGCACGATGGCGTCACGCAGACCGCTGCCGTCGGCCAGCACCACGGTGATGCGCCGGCGATCGGCGGTGTCCACTGCGATGATCCTCATGTTTGTGCAGAAATCGACGTCAACGCGGCGATGATCCGAGCTGGTGCGCCACCATCGACGCAGAGGACGCGTTGCCCAGGATCGGGCGACTCGATGGTGATTTGTACCGGGTCGAACTCGCCAAGCTGCGCGTACATTGCCCATTCCACAGCGACTACTCCGTCGCGCAGCAGTGAGGGGAGGTCGATGACACCGGGATCTGCCTCTTGGCCGAGGCGGTACAGGTCGATGTGGTGCAAGGTGATGCGTCCCTTCGTGTACACCCGGTGGAGCACGAACGTCGGGCTGCGCACGGCGTCGGGGTCGTTGCCCAGCCCGGCGGCGACGCCGCGAACCAGGCACGTCTTGCCGGCACCAAGCTCACCGTCGACGGCGAGCAGATCGCCGGCCCGCAGCGCCGCAGCGAGATCGCGCCCGGCGGCAACGGTCTCTGCCTCGGACGCAAGAACGCGACGAACAGCCGGCCGGCTCACGCGAAATGTCGCGAGCTTACGTTGGGCAGGGGCAGCTCGGCGCCGCCGTCGTGCTCGAAGAGACGGACGCCGGTTCCCTCGCACAGCCGGCCGACGACGGTGATCGGAGCCAGCGACGCCGGCCAGGTTGCGACGACGCCGGCGACAACCCGATCCGCGGCGGCGAAGAGCAGCTCGAAATCCTCGCCGCCACCGAGCGCGAGCTCGGCCCAGCCATCGGCGAACACCGAACGCAGCTCGGCGTCGACCGGCAGGTGGTCGAGCCACAGCTCGGCGGCGCAGGCGCTGCTGGTGGCCGTGCGCGCGGCGTCGACGAGCAGTCCGTCGCTGAGGTCACCGGCGCAGAGAACGCCGGACGCGGCCAGGCGCATGCCCTCGGCGATGCGCGCCTGCGGCTCCAGCTGCGCCCGACGCCACGCCTGGGCAGCCGGCGGTGGCGCAGCGCCGTCACCGTCGCGCAGCAGCCGCAGGCCGGCGGCGGCGCGACCGAGGGTCCCGGTCACGGCGAGCACGTCGCCGGCTCGCCCGGCGTCACGGCGTAGGATCAGCCCCTCCTCCACCGTGCCGATGGCCACGGTGTCGACGACCAGCGGCCCGGCGGTGGCGCTGACGTCTCCACCGACCAGCCGGCAACCGCTGGCCGACGCCGCCTCGACGAGGCCGAGGTGCAACGCCGCCACGTCGTCGACGCAGGTGCGCGCCGGAAGGCACAGCGAGGCGGTGCACAGAGCCGGACGCGCGCCCATGGCGGCGAGGTCACTGAGCGAGATGGTCGCCGCACGGCGGCCGAGCAGGTAGGGCGTCGTCCATGAGCGCAAGAAATCGACATCCTCGACAAGAACGTCCTGGGTCACCACCACCGCTGTCGACGCCGGGGGACGCCAGACGGCCGCGTCGTCACCGGGCCCGACCAGGACTTCGTGACCGTCGCCGTCAGCGCGCGCCGTGAACAGCGACAAGAGGCCGCTCTCGCCGACGTCGGCGACGGTCGGGCCGCCAGTGTCGAACGCCCGTGAGCGCAGCGCGGCGTCGATCGGCGGCGAGGGCGCGTTCAGCTCGGCGGCAACCCGGTCTGCGGCGACGAACGCGCCGCCTCCAGGCTGATCTCGGCGCGGCCGGCGAGGAAGGCGCGGCGGCCCGCGGCGACCGCCTCGCTGAAGGCCCTGGCCATCTCAGGAGGATTGTTGGCCCGGGCGATGGCGGTGTTGACCAGCACCGCCGCCGCTCCCCACTCCATGCAGCGCGCCGCCTCAGAGGGCACGCCCAACCCGGCGTCGACGACCACGGGCACGCTGCAGCGGTCGATGATGAGGCGAAGGTTGAACGGGTTCTGCATGCCCAGCGTGGTGCCGATCGGCGCCGCCCCGGGCATCACCGCCGCAGCGCCCGCCTCCTCGAGTCGCAGGGCGAGGACGACGTCGTCACTGCAGTACGGCAGCACGGTGAAACCCTCGGACACGAGCACCCGGGTCGCCTCCAGGGTGCCGGCAGGATCGGGCAGCAGGGTTCGTTCGTCGCCGACCACCTCGACCTTGATGAGGTTGCTCAGACTCCCCGCGCGGGCCAGGTGGGCAAGACGCACGCACTGTTCGACGGTGGTCGCGCCGGCGGTGTTAGGCAGGAGCGTGTAAGCGCTCAGATCGACAGCCTCGAGCTCGCTGCGGCCTCCACCGTCGAGAGCCAGACGGCGGATGGCGACGGTGACCATCTGCGGACGGGCGGCGTCGAGGCAGGCGCGCAGCACCTCGTCACTGGGGAAGCGCCCGGTGCCGTGGATCAACCGGTTGTCAAGGCTGACATCGCCGATTCGCAGCCGGTCGGCCGACTCGATAGTAACTGCCATGAGTGTCTACAACCTCGCGCTTTCAACCACCGCCGACGAACTGCACCAGCTCGAGCTCGTCGCCCTCGGCCAGCCAGACCGTGGCGAACTCCTCGGCGCTGAGGATGCGCCGGTTGTGCTCGACGACGACGCGCTCCGGCCTGACCGCACGGTTCACCAGCAGGTCGGCAACGGTCAGGGGCGCCTCGACCTCGGTCGGGTCGCCGTTGAGGATGATGGCCAGGCCGCTCACGCCATCACCTCCGCGCTTCGCCGAGCGTCGACGAGCCGGCGCAGCTCTCGGGCGGCGGCGCGCGGATCGTCCGCTGCGCAGACGGCACGGACCACCGCGACAGCAGGCGCGCCCGCCTCGAGGACGGTGCTCAGGTTGTCTCGGTCGATGCCTCCGATGGCGACCCAGGGAATGGGCAGCCCAGCGGTGGCGACGGCGCTCACCAGCTCGAGCCCCACCGCGGGCGTCTTTGGCTTGGTCGGGGTGACGAACACCGGACCGACCCCGAGGTAGTCGGCCCCGTCGCCGAGGGCGGCGATCGCCTGCTCCACGGAGTGCGTCGAACGGCCCACGATGCCCTCCGGCCAAAGGCGCCGGGCGACGGCGACGGGGAGATCGTCCTGGCCGAGGTGGACACCGTCAGCGGCGCAGGCCATGGCGATGTCGATGCGATCGTTGACGATGAGCAGTACACCCGCGGCCGCGGTCAGCTCGCGGCAGCGCTCGGCGAGCCGATAGTCGGTGAGACCGGCGTCGCCCTTGCGCCGCAGCTGCACGGCGTCGGCACCGCCGTCGCACGCGGCAGCAACGCACGCCAGCGCGCGAGCCACCGGCGCAGAAGCGTCACTGACGACATAGAGCCGCACCCGCCGAAGCCGGCGCTGCTTCTCGGTGTCGATGTTGGTCGCAGGCATGGTCACCGCACGGGGGAACGCGGACCCTGCCCATGGTGGGCTCCCGTTGCCACGACCGCATTACCGGCCGGGTCCTCGGGGTCGCCGCCAGGTGGCGGCCTCTCAGCGTCCGCGCTCCCCCAGGGATGCATCGATCATACGTCGCCCCGGCGCCCGCCGCGCGCCGCCCCACTCAGACGGCAGCCGCGGAGCCTCCGCGGTCGAACCGCGCTTCGACGAAGGTCCCCTCGCCGTCACGTCCGCAGAGCAGCCTGCCCGACGCGATGGCCACCCGCGCTCGTGACCTCACCAGCCACGCCGGGTAGCCGTCGGGGAGAAGCTCTGCCGACGCGGCGGCGATGCGCAGCGCCACGCCGGCGGCCCCACCCACGTCGACGGTGACCGCGACTCGGGCGGGGGCCCCGCGGCCGAGTTGGTGGAGGCACTCCTGGAGGACCCAGGCAATGGCCGCCGCGGTCTCAGCGTCACCCACCTCCCCGCCGTTCCAGTCGACGGTCACCTCGAGGCGATTCTGGTAGCGCTCGACGCACCGGCGCAGCGTGGCCACCAGTGCCTCCCCCGTCAGCTGGCGGATGTCCACCGCGTCGGGGAGCTCGCGAAGCTCCTCGCCGACCGCGCTGAGCCGCTCTCTCAGGGCGGCGAACTCAGCGGCTATCGCGGCGGGATCGCGGGTGATGCGTCGCTGGGCGAGGTCGAGGTCCAGGGAGATTCCGGCGAGCGCGTCGATCGACGAGGTGACCAACTGGGCGACGAGCTGCGCCCGCTCGGCGACCACGTCGTCGAGCAGGCGGCGCACCAGGCTGGGATCGGTCAGCGCTCCACCAGGCGCCTCCGCCCAGGCCGCCACGCGCTCGCGCTCGATGCCCAGGAGCCGGTCCCAGGCGAGGTCGACGGCGATGCCCTCGCGCAGCCGGACCTGCTCCTCGTGGATCGAGGTGATCTCCTCTGGCGTCAGCCTCGCCACGTTGAGCACGACGTGGACCCACTGCGAGGCGATCCTTTCGAGCTCGCCGCGATGGGCTGTGATCCGCGCCGCCAGGGCCGCGCGAGATGCCTCCAGCCAGGCCAGGTACGGCGCCAGCGAGCTGCCCTGTGCCCCCGGCGGCGGAGGCTCGCCGACGCCCTCGGGAGCCGGCAGCGCGATGCCCCCGGCGACCTCCTCAACGACGATGTCCTCGCTGTCGAGCAGCCCTTGGCCGTGATGCTGCTCCAGCTCGTCGAGGTGGGCCAGCTGCCGGGCGAGCTCCTCGTCCTCGATATCCGCTGGCCGACTCACCCCGCCATTGTGACCAAGGGCGCAGGCGTTCCCCAGGACCCTCAGGTCACGGTCTGTTGACTACGACTCGCGGAACCCGCGCAGAGACACCACAGAGCACCTCGTGGGCGATCGTCCCCGCCGCCGCCGCCACGTCGTCGGCGCCGAGAGCGGTCCCGTTTTGTCCCCCGAGAAGGGTCACCGGCTCACCCGTGGCGACGTCGTCGAGCTCGCTGACGTCGATGGTCGTCTGATCCATGCTCACCCGCCCGATCATCGGGCAGCGAACACCACGGACGAGCGCATGGCCTCGATTCGACTGGGCGCGCTGCACCCCGTCGGCGTAGCCGGCGGCCACCGTCGCCACCCTGGTGTCGCGCGACGCCGTCCAGGTGCGCCCGTAACCGACGGCGTCGCCGCGGTGCACGGTCTTCACCTGGGTGACGCACGCCAGCACGCTCATCGCCGGCCGCACTTGTGCGATGCCGGCGGCGCCCGGCGGCGCGTAGCCGTAGAGGGCGATCCCGGGGCGCACCGCGTCGTGGTGCATGTGCGGATGGCGCAGCAGCGCCGCGCTGTTGGCGCAGTGGACGAGAACCTCCGGGTTGACGTCCTTCGCCATGGCGATGGCGTCGAGGAACGCCTCGTGCTGCGCCTCGGTGAATCCGTCGTCGACGCCGTCGGCGTCGGCGAAGTGGGTGAAGATTCCGGCGAGGCACAGCTGCCTGCTGCCGGCGATCAAGCGCAGAAGGGCTGGCAGGCCGTCGACGGTGACGCCGAGGCGGTTCATGCCGGTGTTGACTTTTACGTGGATCCGCGCGCGACCGGAACCCTCGCCCGCTGCTTGGCGGAGCGAGTCGACGGCGCTGATGTCCCATACGGTGACGTCGACGCCCCTGCGCAGCAGCGTCGCGTGTGTGCTCGGATGAGTCCAGGCGACGGCGAGCACCGGCTGACCAAGCCCCGCGTCGCGCAGCTGCAGGGCTTCTTCAGCGGACGAGACTCCGAGCCACGACGCCCCAGCGTCGACGAAGGCGCGCGCTGCGAGCACCGCACCGTGCCCGTAACCGTTGGCCTTGACCATGGCGATGTGCTGCACCGCCTCACCCGTGTGACGGCGCAGCGCCGCTGCGTTGTCGCGCAGCGCGCCGACGTCGATCTCCGCCCATTTCATCGGTCGGCCTTCGCTGAGCTCGGCCCAGGCGGCGTCGCCGCCGGCGAAGCGCATCGCCGCGTCGCTCACGCAGCCCCACCCCCGTGCTTGTCGCGCGTCTCCAGGGCGCGCCGCAGCCGCTCCTGGGCGGCGGGCAAGGCCTCGAGGACGTCGCTGGCGAGGCCGCCGGCGCGGCCACGCCCTGCCTGAACGGCGGCGCCGGCCTCGGCGTGGATGACCACCGCGGCAACAGCGGCGTCGAAGGCGTCGAGGCCGGCCGCGAGCATCGCCCCGATCAGTCCGGCGAGGACATCCCCGGTGCCGCCGCTGGCCAGGGCGACAACGGCGTGGCCGTCCTCGTGGAGGCGCCCGTCAGGGGCGGCGACCACCGTCCGGCTGCCCTTGAGCACCACGACGACGCCGTGCGCCGTCGCGTACTGCGAGGCGACGCCGCGGCGGTCGGCCTGGACCGCGCTGGTGGCGATGCCGGCGAGCCTGCCCATCTCTGCGGGGTGAGGGGTGACCACCACCGGGACACCGCCCGGGTGAAGCGCCAGGCCTGAGGCGATGAGGTTGAGGCCGTCGGCGTCGATCACCGTGGGGCAGGCGAGCCGCGGCAGCAGCGCCGCCATCGCGCTTCGGGTTGCCTCTGCCTGGCCGAGGCCTGGACCCACCACCAGCGCGTCCGCGTGGGGCAGGTGATCGCGGAGCAGGGCCTCGATCGCCTCCTCCCCGGTGATCCCCAGCCCGCCGTCGGGAAGGGCGTGGGGCATGACCTCGGTGCACTTGACGGTGAGCGCCGGGTGCAGCTGGGCGGGAACACAGAGACGGACCAGGCCGGCGCCGCCGCGTGCCGCACCCATGGCGCTGAGGTAGGCGGCGCCGCTCAGCCCGTGCGCCCCGGCGAGCACCACCACCGTGCCGAAGGTGCCCTTGTGCCCGTCGGCGGGGCGGGCGGCGAGGCGCACGCCTGGGGGCGCTGGGAGCCATGTTCGGCGGCTCAGCGGATCGGGCATGGCCACGGCGACCGCCACGGCCATGCCGCCGTCGTGGCTCAACGAGACGGTGAACTCGGTGGCGGCGTCGGCCACACGGAGCCGGGGCGCCCCGCCCTCGGCGATGGTCACCTCGATGTCGTGGAAGGCCGGCAGGGGGCTGATCCCCTGGGCCCCGTAGAGCTTGCGCACCGCCTCCTTGGCCGCCCACCGCGACGCCCACCGTTCCGGGCGCCCCGCGCTGTCGTGACGTTCGACCTCGGTGAACACCCTCGCGGCGAAGCGCGGGTTGCGCTCGACCACCTCGGCGACCCGGGCGACGGCGGCCACGTCGATTCCAACCAGAGGAGCTACATGGCTGCTGGCGCCCATGGGCGGTAGTGTCACATCCCCGACGCCGCCGCAGCGGCTATTCGACGGTGACCGACTTGGCCAGGTTGCGGGGCTGGTCGACGTCGCAGCCGCGCTGCACCGCGATGTGGTACGCGAAGAGCTGCAGGGGCACGACGTTGACCAGTGGCGAGAGCAGCTCCTCGCAGGCGGGTACTTCGACGACGTCGCGCGCCACCTCGGTGTCGAAGGGATTCTCACCCTCGGTCACCAAGGCGATGACCGGCGCCTCGCGGGCGCGCACCTCCTGGACGTTGCTCACCGTCTTGGGCAGGGTTCGCGCCCGGGTGGCCAGCGCGACCACGGGGACGTCGGGGTCGAGCAGGGCGATCGGCCCGTGTTTCAGCTCGCCCGCTGCGTAGCCCTCGGCGTGGATGTAGGAGACCTCCTTCAGCTTGAGGGCGCCTTCGAGGGCGATGGGGTAGTTGATGCCCCGACCGATGAACAGAGCGTTGTGCGCGTGGGCGTACCGTTGCGCCATCTCCGCCAACTGCGGTTCGAGGAGCAGCGCCCGTTCCAGCAGCCTCGGCATGAGCTGCAGCGCCTCGCTGAGGCGCCGGTGCTCGTCGACGCCGAGGCTGCCCCTGGCGTCACCGAGGCGCATGGCGACCAGGATGCCGCAGGCCATCTGGGCAACGAACGTCTTGGTCGCGGCGACGCCGATCTCTGGCCCGGCCTGCATGTAGATCACACCGTCCGCTTCCAGCGCCAGGGCGCTGCCCACCACGTTGGTGATCGCCAGGATCGTGGCTCCATGGCGCCTCGCCTCGCGCACGGCGGCGAGAGTGTCGGCGGTCTCCCCCGACTGGGAGATGGCCACCACCAGGGTCCTGTCGTCAACCAGAGGGTTTCGGTAGCGGAACTCGCTCGCCGGCTCGACGTCGACCCTCATGCGAGCCAGTTCCTCGATGGCGTACTTGGTCACCAGGCCGGCGATCCACGCGGTACCGCAGGCGACGATGGTGACCGCGTTGCAGCCGGCGAGCTGTTCCTCGGTGAGCCCCAGCTCGGGCAGCGCCGCCAACCCGGTGTCGGGGTCGACGCGGTCACGCAGGCTGGCGCTGAGTGCCTGGGGTTGCTCGTGGATCTCCTTGAGCATGAAGTGGGGGAAGCCGCCCTTCTGCGCCTGCTCGGCGTCCCAGTCGACGGTGATCACCCGGGGCTCGACGCGGGTGCCGTCGAGGCTGAACACCTCGACACCGTCGGGTCGCGCCGCGGCCACCTCACCCTCACCAAGCAGCAGGACCCGCTTGGTGTAGGGGATCAGCGCGGTGATGTCGCTGCTGACCAGCGCCTCGCCAACACCGAGGCCGACCACCAGGGGCGCGTTGAGCCGGGCGCCGATGAGCAGGTCGGGATGGTCGGCGGAAAAGACCACCAGAGCGTAGGCGCCGGTGACACGGCGAAGCGCCTGGCGAACGGCGGCGACAAGGTCACCGCGGTACAGCTCCTCGATGAGATGAGGCACCACCTCGGTGTCGGTCTCGCTCTGGAACTCGTGGCCCGCGGCGGTGAGCTCGGCGCGCAGCTCGCGGAAGTTCTCGATGATCCCGTTGTGGATGAGATGGATGCGGCCGGTGCAGTCCTGGTGGGGATGGGCGTTGACCAGCGTCGGCCGGCCGTGGGTCGCCCAGCGGGTATGGCCGATTCCCAACGTCCCGTCGGGCATCCCCTGGCGTTCCAGGCGCGCCGCCAGGTCGGCGACCTTGCGTTCGCTCTTGACCACCGTGGAGCGCCCGCCATCGTCGACGTCGAGGATGGCCACCCCCGCGGAGTCGTAGCCGCGGTACTCCAGCCGCCGCAGGCTCTCCATGAGGATGGGGCCCGCGGCGCGCGGGCCGGTGTAGCCGATGATCCCGCACATGCTTCTGGCGAACGGTAGCCGCAGGGCGGCGGTTACGCGCTTAGGTGGGACTAGGTTTCGGTGACGGCGACGGCGTCGGAGTTGGCCCCGGTGTCGGCGTCGGCACAGCCCCGATGCCGACGTGGACGGTCACGGTGTTCGGCGAGGCGCTGACCCCCGCGGGCAGCTGCAGGCGCACTGTGACGACGCGGTCGGAGGTGATTCCGGCGACGTTGATCGGGTCGGTTGGCACCGAGTCGAGACCGTTGAGCACGTCCTGGGGACCGTTGAGCACCACCAGAAGCGGGTCCGCCGAGAAGCCGGCGACGAAGAAGCCGTTCGCCGGCGTGCCGTTGAGGTGCGGCAGCACCGCGCTGGTCCGCGTCGCCGCCGCCGGCTTGATGGTGATGTCGACGGTGACCGTCGGCACCTGAACGCCGACATCGCCGAGCGAGTGACCGCTGCTGTCGTGGACGATGACGTTGAGCTCGCGAGTCAGGTTGGTCTTGCGATTGCCCAGGTCGACCTCCACCAGCGCCATGACTCCGTCGAGCTCGCGCTGCGGGCCGATGAGGGTGACGTGGTCGGGCGTCGCCGACTCGGCGGCGACGAAGTAATCGGCCGGCGGATTGACCTTGTGCACGATGGTCACCGGGACGTTGGCTGTGGCCTTCACGTCGGTGTTGGCGTCGATGCTGGTCGGCGGGTTGTCGAGGTCGACGTTGCTGTCGCGGTTGACGATGGTCAGCGGCAGGGTCTGCTTGCCGGCGCCCTTGATGGCGTTGTAGTCGACGGAGACGGTGATGCTGCGTGGATCGAATGCGTTGACGTGGTCGCGGGTTCCCTGCACGCGGATGGCGACGTCGGGGATGGCTTGGGCGAGCACGAACTTGGCGGGCAGCAACTGCGAGTCCTGGGGCACCTTGACGGTCACGGTCCGCTGCTCGGGCGGATTCGCCGCGTAGACAACCGCTGCCCACGACACCAGGGCGAGACCCGCGGCGACGGCCTTGAGCTGCAGGTTGCGCGTCAGAAAGGCAGGAACCTTCACCGCCGCAATCCCCGAGCGGCGCGTGCGCCGGAGCTGCGCAGGAAGGGACGGGGGATGAGCAGCCGGCCGCCGGTGGGCACGCCACCGAGCAGGGTGAGCAGCATGTCCTGCAGCTTGGCCTGGTCGAGGCCGCGGTAGACCTTGCCCTCGTGGGCGACGCTGATCAGTCCGGTCTCCTCGCTGACGATCAGCACCACCGCATCGCTCTGCAGGGTGAGCCCCAGGGCCGCGCGATGCCGTGTCCCCATCCGGCCGACGCCCGGCAGGGTGTCGGCCAGGGGGAGCACGCAGCCGGCGGCGATCAGCCGTCCGTCGTGGATGACCACCGCGCCGTCGTGCAGCGGTGAGCTGGGGAAGAAGATGGTCGCCAGCATCTCCGCCGTGATCTCACCGTTGATGCGCACGCCCGTGCTGGCCACGTTCTCCAGGCCCGTTTCCCGCTCGAAGACGAGCAGCGCCCCGGTACGCTTCTCACCCAGGGTGACGGCGGCGCGCATGACCTCCTCGACGACGCGGGCGACTCCCACGGCGCCATGGGGAGCGAGGATGGCTCGGACCGGTGACAGGCGGCCCACCTGGTCGAGGGCGCGGCGCAGCTCGGGCTGAAAGAGGATGACGGCGGCGATGAGGATGGCCTGGCCGCCGTTACTGAAGACCCAGTCGAGCAGGCGCAGGTGGAGCTGCCCGGCGGCGAAGCCGATGAACAGCAGGACGACTAGGCCGACCACCAGCTGTGCCGCCTGGGTGCCGCGTATCAGCTTGAGCAGTTGGTAGAGGATAAAGGCGACGATGAGGACGTCGATGATGTCGCGCCAGCCGACGTTGCCGAGGAAGATGCGGGCGTTGCTGGCGAAGCTGCTCACGGCACGCAGAACACCAGGGCGAGCAGGGCCTGCTGCACCCACATCCGGTTCTCAGCCTGGTCGAAGACGATGCTCTGAGGACCATCGAGGACCGAGTCGGTGATCTCCTCGCCGCGGTGCGCCGGCAGGCAGTGCATCACCCTGACCCGCGGGCCGGCGAGGGCGACCATGGCGTCGTTGACCTGGAGGTGAGCGAAGTCCTCGCGGCGGCGCTGCTGCTCCGACTCCTGGCCCATGCTGGCCCAGACGTCGGTGTAGATGATGTCGGCACCGTCCAGAACTGGGCGGGGATCGTGGGCAAGGACGAAACCGCCGCGATCACCGCGCAGAGCCGCGGCGCGGTCGAGGACGTCGTCGGGGGGCTCGTACCCCGGCGGGCAGACCATGCGCAGGTCGACACCGCAGAGCGCCGCGGCGTACAGCCACGAGGTGCAGACGTTGTTGCCGTCGCCGATGTAGGCGACGTGGGCACCCTCGAGCCCGCCCGTTGCCTCGGTGACGGTGAGGCAGTCGGCGAGAACCTGGCAGGGGTGCTCGCGATCCGTCATGGCGCTGATCACCGGTCCGCGGGCGCACTCCGCCATGCGCAGCAGATCGCGATGCGAGACCAGCCGGGCGACGATGCCATCGACGTAACGGTCGAGGATGCGACTGACGTCGGCCACGGACTCGCGCTCGCCCATCTGGATTTCCTGCGAGAAGATGGGGATGGCGTGGCCGCCCAGACGGCGAATGGCGACCTCGAAGGACACCCGGGTGCGGTTGCTGGGCCGCTGGAAGATCATCGCCACCTGCCGTCCCTCGAGCGGGCGGCCGAGATCGGCACCCGCCTTGGCCCTGGCGGCCATGTCGAGGACCGCTTCGATGTCGGCACGGCTCAGGTCGGCGAGGCTGAGGAGGTCGCGACCCATCAGCGACGTGTACATGTCCGCATCTGAGTATATGGGCGGTTCCTTTTTGCGACGGTCCCCTTCGCGCGTCCCTGCTACCGTGCCGCCGTGAACATCGCGGTCATCGTCAGCGGCGGTGCGGTGGAGACGTTGCAGGCCGCACCACTGGTGCAGTCGCTGCGATCGCCACAGTCAGTCGGTGGACACCACGTGACCCTGGCATGTCCGCCACAGTCGGCGGCGCTGGCTCGGGGGATCAGCGGGGTGTCCGACGTGCTACCGCTGAAAGCGCTTGGGCGGGGCCGTGGTCCGCTGTCACTGCTTGCGGCCATCGTGGCCCTGCGCCGCCGCCGCCTCGAGGCGGTCGTGGTCTGCTCCGACCGCGGTGAGGTGCATCTCATCGCCTACCTGTCCGGTGTCGCCCTCCGCGTGGGATCCGCCACGGGGGCCACCTCGCTGCTGTTCACCCACCGCACGGCCAGGCCCGTCGGCGAGAACCGGGCCGCGACCTGGCTGCGACTGGCCAACGCCCTCGGTCACCCCGCAGCCCCAGTGGTGCCGTACTTCGACCCGGGCAAGGAGGCGATCGTCCTCGCCGATCGCCACCTGTTCGCCGCGGGGGTCGCTGAGAACCACCCCATCCTGGTCATGGCGCCGGGGCCGGGATGGACCGAACCAGGTGACGGTCTACCGGCCAGCGCCCTGGCTTGGGAGCCGGAGCGCTACGCCCACCTCGCCAACCTGCTCCGCGCCCGCCATGGCGGCGCCATCGTCCTGGTGGGCGCGGCCGAGGACCGCGCCGCGGTCGATCGCGTCCTGGTCGACCTCGACGCCCCCGCCCTCGACCTCTGCGGTCAGCTCGACATCCTCAGCGCGGTCGGCGTCGTCGCCCGCTGCGACCTGCTGGTCGGTGGCGACGGACCCCTCCTCCACCTCGCCGCGGCCGTCGGCACCCCGGCGGTGGGCATCTTCGGCCCCACCGACGGACGCCGGCGCGGACCCTTCGGCCCCACGCATCGCGTCGTCCAGGGAATCGACCGCCGCCACCCAGGCCGCGCCACCGAGCGGGTCCGCGTCGACGACGTGCTCGCCGGCATCGAGAACGCTCTGTAGGTAGGGCGCCCCAGCGAGCTCACCCGGCCACGGCACGCGATGACCAGCGGCCGGACACGGGACGTCACTGCAGCGGGCCATTGGAGGGCCGAGCAGTGCGCAGGCCCGACTGAGCGCAGGGACGCCAGAGGCGTCACCAGCGTGCCCGCCAAGTGGTGTCCCGTGGCCGGCCGCGTCGTGGTCGCAACTAGCCGCGGCCGATAATGCGAGCCTTCTCCGCGACCCAGATCTCTTCGCTCGGCCAGCGGCGGGCCCACTCGGCGCTGACCCAAGGGAAGCGCGGGTCATCGCTGGCGCTGTCGGGGGCGCGGATCTCGATGAGGTCGAGGATGTCGAAGCCCGCGCTGCGCAGCGTGCGAATCCAGTCACCGTGATTGAGGTGGAACTCGACGCCGTCCTCGTCGGGCCAGGTGATCGTGCGCATGCCGAAGTAATCGCGCTTGAGCACGGTGTCGATGGCGATGTCGTTGGTTTCCTGGGCGCACAGGTACATCAGGGCTGCGTTGGTGAGGAAGACGAGACGCCCTCGCGGGCGCAGCAATCGCCCAGCCTCGGCGACCCACAGGCGGGGATCGCACCACAGACTCGCGCCGTACTCACTCACCGCGAGGTCGAAGCGCGCGTCAGCCAGCGGCACACGCTCCGCGCTCGCGCGGACCAGGGGAAAGCGCAGCTCGTGCACGTCCTGCATCCGCCGCGCCGTCGCCAATTGTCTCGGCGACACATCGACGCCCACCGGCCGCGCCCCCCGCCGAGCCAGCCACGAGGATATGTACCCGGTGCCGCATCCCAGCTCCACAACGTCGATACCGCTCAGCTGCGCAGGGAGCACGCGGACGTCCGCCTCCGGCACGCTCCAGATCCCCCAGTCGATCTCCGCCTGCGCCCAGTTGCGCCGCGCATACAAGGCGTACTCATCTGCCTTCTTATCCCACAGCGCCTGGTTGACCGCCACGTGCTCGCCGGAGTCGCCACCCATCCCGCGACTGTACGCCGCTGGGTGCACGACACCGTCACGGCTCGTTGGCCAAGCCCATGCGCTCGTGCTGCTGCTGCGCCGTCCCCCGCCGTCTCCCGCGGACCCCTTATCGCACGTACAGCAGATTGCGACGGACGACGTCCAGCGACTCGAGCGCGATGCCGGCGCCGCGCACTGTGCACACTTCGGGTTCGGCGGCGACGTTGACCCGCAACCCGGTCATCGCCGAGAGATAGCGGTCGATGCCGCGCAGCCGTGCACCTCCGCCGGTGAGCAGCACACCGGTGCGTTCGCGGACGTCCGTCATCAGCGACGGCGGGCATTCGTCGACGGCAGCACGCAGGGCGATGGCGATCTCGCGAAGATGGGGAAGCATCGCCTCACTAACCTGCCCCGAGTGTATGGTCACCTCGCCAAGCAGGGCGGTGCGTCTGTCGCGTCCCCGCAGACGCAGGGTGCGTTCTTCCTGCAGGGGAACGGCGCTGCCGATCTCGCGCTTTGCCTCCTCGGCGGCGGTGGAATCGATGTCCACGTCACCAGCGGCGTTGACCGCGGCGGCGATCGACGCGGTGAGGTGGGTGCCGCCGACGAACGCGGATCGCGAGACCACGGTGCTCTCGTGGGCGATAACGGCGATCTCCGTGGCATCGGCGCCGAGGTCGACGATGAGGTGGGCTGTGTCGGTGCTCACCGGCAGGCCGGCGCCGATCGCAGCAGCCAGCGGCACGTCGATGAGGTAGGCGGTGCGCGCCCCGGCGCGGCAGACCGCATCCATGACCTCACGGCGATCGCGTCCGCTCATCAGTGGCGGCACAGCCACCATGACATCGGGCTTGAAGATGCGCTGGCGACCCAGCGCGCGCCCCACCAAGTGCTGCATCGCCGCGGTCAGTGCCAGGCTGTCGTCGATGGCGGCGCCGCGCAGGGGACGGCGCAGTGTCATGCCGTCGGCGTGCGCCGACAACGCCTGGACGCCGACGCCGGCGACGCGCTCACCGTCGGCGCTGACCAGCACCAGCGCTGGTTCGCTCAACACGACGCCCTCGCCCTTGAGGTGGAGTCGCAGCGCGCTGGCGCCGAGGTCGATGGCGACGCGCTTGCTGAGCACGAGACGCTCCTGGAGCTAGTCGCCGACGACGCCGCTGAAGTCGCGCACCGCCGTGTCCGCAGGGCCGATCTCGGCACGCTCCAGATGCGCGCCCAGCGAACGCAGCTTCTCGTCGAGCCGTTCGTAGCCGCGATCGAGGTGGTAGACGCCGTCGAGCACGCTGGTGCCCTCGGCGCACAGGCCGGCGATGACCAGCGCTGCGCCACTGCGGATGTCGGGAATGCGCACCGCCGTGCCGCGCAGGCGTGCCGGACCGGTGATCACCGCGCTGCGTCCCTCGACATTGATCTTGGCGCCGAGCTTGCGCAGCTCCTCGACGTGACGGAAGCGGTTCTCGAACACCGCCTCGCTGACCACGCTGACACCGTGAGCCCCGGTCATCAGGGCGACGAACTGAGACTGCAGGTCGGTCGCGAAACCGGGATGCGGCCAGGTCGTGGCGTCGATGGCACGCAGCACCTCGCTGCCGCGGACACGGACGTGGCTCGCGCCCACGGTCACGTCGCAGCCGGCAGCGCGCAGCTTGTTGATCAGCCAGCGCACGTCGCTGGGACGCATGTGATCGGCGATGACGTCACCACCGGTGGCAGCCGCCGCAACCATGTAGGTGCCCGCCTCGATGTAGTCGGTGGTGACGCTGTGCCGAGTGCCGTGGAGCAGGCCACCCTGGCCCTCGATGACGATCAGCTCGGTGCCCGCACCGGTGATCCGAGCACCCATGCCGAGCAGGCAGCGTGCCAGGTCCACCACATGCGGTTCTCGCGCCGCGTTGCTGATCACGGTGATGCCGTCGGCGAGGGCTGCCGCCATCATCAGGTTCTCGGTTCCCGTCACCGTGGGCATGTCGAGGTCGATGTGCGCGCCGCGCAGCCGCTCGGCACTGGCGATATAAGAGTCGTTCTCCTCGCGGACATCGGCGCCCATGGCACGCAGCCCCTCGAGGTGTTGCTCGACACGGCGCATGCCGATGTCGTCACCGCCGGGACGCGCGATCACCGCGGATCCAGTCCGGGCAACCAGGGCGCCGAGCAGCAACAGCGAACCGCGCAACCTGTGGGTGAGATCGGGGCCGACAGGCCGCGACTGCACACGATCCGCCTCGAGCCGCCACGCCGATGGCGCCAGCTGGCGAGCCTCGACACCGAGGTGGCGCAGGATGCTCGCCATGGTGTCGATGTCCTCGATGGCGGGGACGTTGATCAGATCGACGGGCTGATCGGTGAGCAGCGACGCCGCCATCGCCGGCAGGGTGGCATTCTTGCTCCCCGAGATGCCGACGGTGCCCACCAGGCGGGACCCGCCGGTGACCTGCAATACCTCCATCGGGCCAAGCCTAGCAGGGCGTTGAGTTCGTGACCGGTCGTCGCCAACCGGCCAGTTCGCTCACTCCTGGGGCGCCCTCGGTGGCCGGCGCCGTCTGCGCAGCTCGGCCACGCGAAGCCTGTACATGGCACGCTCGAGAGCAGCGCGTGCCTCGGCGGTCTCGGCGTCGGCTGGGGCGCGCTGCTCGAGCACCTGGGCGGCGCGCCGCCGTGCCTCCTCGGCACGTGCCTCGTCGATGTCCTCGGCACGCTCTGCGGCATCCGCGAGGATCACCACCTTGTCGGGCAACACCTGAAGAAAGCCGCCGGCGACGAAGAGGAAATCCTCCTTGGCGTCGTTGCGCACCAGCACCTCGCCCGTCTTCAGCGGTGTCATCAGCGGGATGTGGTGAGGCAGCACGCCGAGCTCGCCGGCGAGCCCGGGCGCCTTGACGAAGTCCGCCTCGGTGCTCAGCACCCGTCCCTCGGGTGTCACCAGCTCGACGTTGAGCTTGGCCATCAGCGATCAGCCTTCATCCGACAACTTCTTGGCGTTCTCGAGGGCGTCCTCGATCGTGCCGCACATGTAGAAGGCCTGCTCGGGAACGTCGTCGTGTTTGCCGTCGAGGATCTCGGCAAAACCGCGCACGGTGTCGTCGAGCTTCACGTACTTGCCGTCGCGCCCGGTGAACACCTGGGCGACGAAGAACGGTTGCGACAGGAAACGCTGGATCTTGCGCGCCCGCTGCACGGTCAGCTTCTGGTCCTCGGTCAGCTCCTCCTGGCCGAGGATGGCGATGATGTCCTGCAGCTCCTTGTATTCCTGCAGCGTCTTCTTGACACCCTGGGCGACGCGGTAGTGCTCCTCGCCGACGATGCGCGGGTCGAGCACGCGGCTGAAGGAGTCGAGCGGGTCGACAGCGGGATAGATGCCGATGTCGGTGAGCGCGCGGCTCAGCGACACCGTCGCGCCGAGGTGGGCGAAGGTCGTCGCCACCGCGGGATCGGTGAAGTCGTCAGCCGGCACGTACACCGCTTGCACCGAGGTGATCGATCCCTTCTTGGTCGACGTGATGCGCTCCTGCAGGTCACCCATCTCCGTGCCCAGCGTGGGCTGGTATCCCACCGCGCTGGGCATGCGACCGAGCAGCGCCGACACCTCGGCGCCGGCCAGCGTGTAGCGGAAGATGTTGTCGATGAAGAGGAGGACGTCGGCGCCCTCGACGTCACGGAAGTGCTCGGCGATGGTCAGACCGGTCAGGGCGATGCGAGCGCGCGCCCCCGGTGGCTCGTTCATCTGCCCGAAGACCAGCGAGGTCTTGTCGAGCACTTTGGACTCCTGCATCTCGCCGTAGAGATCGCGTCCCTCACGGGTTCGCTCGCCGACTCCGGCGAATACCGAGAAGCCGGAGTGCTCGGCGGCGATGTTGCGGATCATCTCGGTGACGATGACCGTCTTGCCGACACCAGCGCCGCCGAAGAGTCCGATCTTGGAGCCCTTGGAGAAGGTGCAGATGAGGTCGATGACCTTGATGCCCGTTTCCAGGATCTGCGACGTCGTCTCCTGGTCGGCGATCGGCGGTGCCGGACGGTGGATCGATGCGTAGTTGGCGTTCTCGATCTGCGGCATGCCGTCGATCGGGTCGCCGACGACGTTGAACATCCGGCCGAGCGTCTCCTTGCCGACGGGAACCTGGATGGGCTTGCCCGTGTTGCGCACGCTCACGCCACGCTGCAGCCCCTCGGTGGTGTGCATGGAGATGGTGCGAACCACGCCGTTGCCCAGGTTCTGCTGGGACTCCAGGACGATGCGCTCATGACCGTCACTACCGCTGATCTCCAGCGCGGTGAAGATGTCGGGAAGCTCCTCGTCATCGAACTCGACGTCGACGACTGGTCCCACGACCTGGACCACCCGTCCCTCGCCGGTCGCCTTCTTAGTTGTGCCTGCCATGCGTTTCTCCGCTAACCCTCCAGAGCCGCCGCGCCGCCGACGATCTCCATGAGCTCGGTGGTGATGGTCGCCTGACGCACCTTGTTGGCAGTCAGGGTGAGGACGCCGATGAACTCGGTGGCGTTGTCTGTGGCGTTGCGCATCGCCACCATCTTGGCTGCCTGCTCCGACGCGACGTTCTCGAGGACTGCCTGGTAGACGAGGGACTCGACGTAGCGCGGCAGCAGCGCGTCGAGGACGTCCTTGGGCTCGGGCTCGTAGATGAAGTCGGCGGCAACCGGCGCCGCGCCGCTGGGCGGGTCGACCGGCAGCACGCGGCGCAGCGTCGCCTCCTGGCGCGCGGTGTTGACGAAGCGCGCGAAGACGACGTCAACCCGGTCGGCCTCGCCCCTCTCGTACTGCTCCATGGCAACGCGGATGGCGGGGAGGACGTCACCCATGGTGGGGCGGTCGCTCAAGCCGCTGACGTCGGCGATGAGGTCCTTGCGGAGGCGGCGCATGATGTCGCGACCCTTGCGCCCGACGGTGACGACGGACACCGGCACGCCGGCGTCGTTGATCTCGCGCAGCGCCAGCCGGTTGTTGTTGGAGTTGAGCGCACCACACAGGCCGCGATCGGTGGTGACCAGGATGAGCACCCGCTTGCGCACCTCGCGCACCAGGAGGTAGGGGTGCTTGTACTCGGGCTCGCGACGCATCAGCTCGGCCATCACCGAGGTGATCGCCTCCGAGTAGGGCCGCGCCGCGGCGACACGCTCCTGAGCACGGCGCAGCTTGGAGGCGGCGACAAGCTCCATCGCTTTGGTGATCTTGCGTGTGTTCTGGACGCTGCGGATGCGGCGCCGGATGTCGCGGAGGCTTGGCATGTCAGGTGCGGCGGGTCAGCCGGCGAAGCCCTTCTTGAAGTCTGCGATGGCCGACTTCAGCGTCGCCTCGGTCTCATCGGTGATGCGTTGCTGCTCGGTGATGTCCTTCTCGATCTCGGGGTGGCTCTGGTCCACGTAGCGGTGCAGCTGGCGCTCGAAGTCGCCGACGCTGGCGATGGCGACGTCGTCGAGGTAGCCGCGGGTTCCCGCGAAGAAGGAGATCACCTGCTTGGCGAAGGACAGCGACGCGTACTGCGGCTGCTTGAGCAGCTCGGTCATGCGCTGACCGCGCTCCAGCGTTGCTCGCGTCGCCTTGTCGAGGTCGGCGGCGAACTGGGCGAACGCCGCCAGCTCGCGGTATTGGGCAAGGTCGAGCTTGAGCTGTCCCGCGACCTGCTTCATCGCCTTGGTCTGGGCGTCGCCGCCGACGCGCGACACCGATGTGCCCACCGAGATGGCGGGGCGGATGCCGGCGTTGAAGAGGTCGGTCTCCAGGAAGATCTGGCCGTCGGTGATGGAGATGACGTTGGTGGGGATGTACCCGGAGATGTCACCGGCCTGGGTCTCGATGATCGGCAGCGCCGTCAGCGTGCCACCGCCCTGCGCATCGGACATGCGCGCGGCGCGCTCGAGGAGGCGGCTGTGCAGGTAGAAGACGTCACCGGGATACGCCTCGCGCGACGGCGGCCGGCGCAGCAGCAGGGAGAGCTGGCGATAGGCTTGCGCGTGCTTGCTGAGGTCGTCGTAGATGATGCAGGCGTGGCCGCCCTTCTGCATGAAGTACTCGCCGATGGCGCAGCCCGCGTACGGTGCCATGAACTGCAGCGCGGCGGGTTCCGACGCCGTCGCCGAGACGATGATGGTGTGGTCGAGCGCGCCGTATTCCTGCAGCGTCGCCGCCACCTGGGCCACCGAGCGGTTGGTCTGGCCGATGGCGACGTAGATGCAGATGACGCCGGTGCCCTTCTGGTTGACGATGGTGTCCAGGGCGATGGCGGTCTTGCCCGTCTGGCGGTCGCCAATGATCAGCTCGCGCTGGCCGCGGCCGATGGGGATCATCCCGTCGATCGCCTTGATGCCCGTCTGCAGCGGGGTGTCGACGCGCTGGCGGAAGATGACACCCGGGGCGACGCGCTCGACCGGCAGCGACTGCGCCGTCTCGATGGGTCCCTTGCCGTCGAGGGGTTCACCCACGGCGCTGACGATCCGCCCGACGAGCTCGTCACCGACAGGGACCTCGGCGACGCGGCCGGTGGTACGAACGGTGTCACCCTCCTGAAGGTGCTCGTACGGACCCATGACCGCAGCACCGACGCCGTCCTCGCGCAGGTCGAGGGCGAGACCGACCACCCCTCCGGGCAGGTCGAGCAGCTCACCGGCCATCGCCTTCTCGAGGCCGTAGATGCGGCAGATGCCGTCCGACACGGAGGTGATCACGCCCTCCTGGGCGTCGACCACGGGGGCGTCGAATTCCGCGATGCGTCGCTTGAGGATCTCGCCGATCTCGTCGCTGCGAATTGCCATGTGGGTTGTTCTCAGTCCTTCTGCGCGATCAGGCCAGTGACGCCTGCAACTGTTGGAGCCGGGTGCGAAGACTGCTGTCGATGACCCGGTCGCCGATGCGGATGACCAGGCCGCCGAGGATGTCGGGATCCTGGCGCACCACCGTCTCGACGTCGCCGCCCAACGTCTTCGTCAGCGTGTCCTTGATGGTGCTCTCGAGCCTGTCGTCGACCGGAATCGCCGAAACAACCTCGGCCCGGACGACTCCGGAGGCGCGGTCGGCGAGCCGGTCGTACTCATCGAGCACCTCGGGCAGGGCGCCGAGACGCCCGCGTTCGACGAGCAGGCGCACGACATTACGTGCCTGCGGTGCGACGCCGTCGAGCAGGTGCAGCAGTCCCGCGGTGCGATCCTCGCGGCGTAATCGCGGATTGTTCAACCGGCTCGCCGTCTGCGGTGCGGTGACCAGCGCGATCGCCGTCGCCAGCTGCTCGCGCCACTCGGCGATCGCCTTGGCCTGGCCGGCAAGCTCGAAATAGGCTCGTCCATAGCGACGCGCGACGATCGTCGACTGCGCCATCAGCCGCTGCGCCGCACGTCAGTCATGGGCCGACACCTGTTGCAGCGACTCCTCGATGAGCCGGCGGTGGGCGCGTTCGTCGATGGTCTCGCCGAGGACCCGGCTGGCCGCCTCGACGACCAGCGAGCTCATCTCCGTACGGAGCTCCTGGATCGCCCGGTCACGCTCCACCTGGATGTCGCTTCGCGCCTTCTCCAGCTGAGCCTCGGCGTCCCGGCGCGCACGGACGCGGAGCTCCTCGCCTTCGGCGGCAGCCTCCTGGTGAGCGCGGGAGATGACCTCACGTGCCTGGTTGCGCGCCTCCTCGAGGAGCCTCGCGACGTCGACCTTGACCTCGTCGCGCGCTTTCTGCGCCTCCTCGGCAGCACGCATCCCCGCCTCGATCTTCTCCTCACGCGCCTGGATGACGCGCGAGATCGGGCCCAGCGCCCAACGCCAAGCCAGACCGATGGTCACCAGGAAGATGAGGAACGCGAGGATCCCGGTGAGGTTGAAGTCGATGATTCCGGAGTCGGCGAGCACGGGGGATCCTGCCTAGGGGAGCTTGGAGAGCAGCGGGTTGGCGAAGAGCAGGAGCAGGGCGATACCCAGGCCGATGATCGGCAGCGCCTCGATGAGGCCGACGCCGATGAACATCAGCGTCAGCAGGCTGCCCCGCGCCTCGGGTTGACGCGCCGTCCCCTCGACGGTGCGGCTCGACACCAGGCCGTCACCGATGCCCGCGCCGAGCGCGCCGAGACCGAGCATCAAGCCCGCGGCGATGGCCGACATGCCAAGCAGCAGTGCCTTGTCCATGAATGGTTTCCTCCTTCGCCCCCGCGGCGCGGGTGCTGGTCGTTGATGATGCGGGCGCCGTCGCACGGCGCGATGGACTGTCAGTGAGCGGCGGCGGTGGCTCCCTCGGCGTGCTCGTCGTCGCTGTGCGCGGTCTCGGTCCCCATGGCGATGTAGGCGATGGTCAGCATGGTGAAGATGAAGGCCTGCACCGCGCCGACGAAGATGGAGAAACCGACCCACACCGGGCCGGCGATGACCGATGCGTAGCTGAGCAGGACGATGATCAGCACCAGCATGAGCTCGCCGACGAAGATGTTGAAATAGAGACGAAAGGAGAGGGTGATCGGGCGGGAGATCTCCTGTATCAGCTCCAGAAAGGCGAAGACGACTCGCGTCCAGCCCCACGGACCTAGCCAGCGCGGGGTGACCACGCTGAAGTAGTGCTTCACGTACCCCTTGGGGGTGCGAAAGCGGATCGAGTAGATGTGCAGCAGGACGATGCTCATGATCGCCAGCGCGAAGGCGACGTTGACGTCGTTGGTCGGCGACTTGAAGAAGTACGGTGATTTGAAGAACAGGAACGGGATCAGGCCGAACCAGTTGGACAGCAGCAGGAACGTGAACAGGCTGATGGCCAGCGGCGCGATGTTGATCGGCTTGGTTCCCAGGGTGTCGCGTATCAGGCCGTTGAGGAAGTCGATGATCATCTCGACGATCACCTGAAATCGGCTCGGCCGGTCGCGCCGGAGCTGACGACGCAGCACCCAGGCGCCGATAAGGAATATCACCGACACGATCAGCAGGTTGATGATGGTGTCGATGTTGATCGCCAGAAAGCCCGAACCGATCGTCTTGTGGACGGTCTCCTCCTCGATCGGCTTGGTGTCGATGCCAGGGAGCGCGCTAGTGAGCAGCACCGTTTATCCCCTGGTGGTGGTCGGCGCGCAGCGACGCGATGCCCACGGCCACGATCGCCATGGGGAACAGCAGAAAGCCGGCGACAACGCCGAAGGGGTCGAAGCCCTGCGCGCTCAGCACGACACCGACCATGGCGCCGATGAGCGCGAACCGTCCCAGCATCAGCACGGTGAGTGCTCGTGCGCCGACCCGATCGCTGTTATCAGCAAATCGTGAGAGGCCGCGAGCCAGCAGCCATGCGTCGATCTCGGCGATCAGTGACCCGGCGAGCACCCCGGATATCGCCGACTCGCGACCGGCCGCGGCAAGCACACCAGTGAGGAGCAGCGCGGCAGCGGCGATCACCAGCATGGTCGTCCGTCCGAAGCGGCGGTGGTCCGTGAGCCTGGTCATGGGCCGGCGACGCTCCGCATCACCATGCGGTAGACGCCCAGTCCTCCAGCGATGACACCGATCAACAGCCCTGCAGCCACGACCAGCGCGCCTCCTCCGAGCATCCACGAAACCAGGAGACCGAGCCCGAGTCCGAGGGCGACGGAGCCGGCAAACACAGCACCGATTCCCGTCACCAGACCGAAAGCTCGGAGGGCCTCCCGATCGCTACCGCCGGAGTTCACGCACCCTCCTGGCCGAGAACGGCCCGAAGGATAGCAGAGGGCCGAATTCGCCCGCCCCGTGAGGGAATCGCCCTGGTCAGCTCAGTCCGCTTCGCCACCGTGGCGCGCTCGCGTGGGCACAGCCGCGCGCCCCGGAAGGATGACGTAATCGTCGTCGTGCGGCGTCTCCATCGGCCGCCGCTGGTTGCGGTAGAGCAGCGCCACCAGCGCGAATGTCAGCAGCACGACGGCGACGGCGAGCACCTTCTTGTGCCCGAAGATCGCCAGCCCGATGCAGCCGAGAATCGCGGTCGTCAGGTAGAACGCCATGGCGGTTTCGCGCACGGTCAGGCCCAGCGCCAAGAGCCGGTGATGCAGATGACCGGCGTCGGGTTCGGCGACGCTCACTCCTGCGCGACGCCGCCGGTAGATGGCCCACGCGGTGTCGCCGATGGGCAGCCCGAGAGCAACCAGCGGCACCAGCAGCGAGAGAGCCACCGCCACCTTGGCGACGCCGAGCACGGTGATCGTGCCCAGTGCGAGTCCGAGGAAGTGACTCCCCGAATCGCCCATGAACACCCGGGCCGGATGGACGTTGAAGACGAGGAAACCCACGCAGCACCCCATCAGCGCACCGCTGAGAACGATGACGCCGTTCTGCACGCCGGCGGTCGGTTCCAGCCGGTTGATCGCCGCCAGCAGCAGGACGCCGGCGACGATGGCGACGACTCCGGCGGCAACCCCGTCGGCGCCGTCGAGCAGGTTGATCGACGTCTGCATGCCCACCAGCCAGACCACCGTCACCGGTGCCGCCAGCCAGACCAGGTTGAGGTTGTGGCCATAGGGCAGGGCGATGAAGCTGATGGTGATGCCCAGCGCCGCGACCGCCGTCCCGGCACCCACCTCGAGGGCCAGCTTGGTCCACCAGGGCAGATTGAGGATGTCGTCGATGGCCATGGTCACGGTGATCGCCCCGCAGACCGCGACCACCTGCCAGCGTGATTCGACGGGACCGCCGAAGACCGCCAGGGCGATGGCGAATCCGGCGAACAGGGCGATGCCGCCGAGGCGAGGGGTCGGCTCAGGATGGATGTGCCGAGAGTGATCAGGCTCGGCGACGGCGCCGACGCGCCTGGCCAGCACCATGCTGGCCGGCACCGCAGCCATGCAGACGACGCTGGCGAGGAGAAACGGCGGCAGCGCCGGCGACCAGGACGTCGAGTCGGCGAGGGGCACCAGCACTAGGCGGTCCTGTAGGGCAGCGGGAAGCGGCGGCAGAGATCGAGCGATCGCTCGCGCACCTGGGAACGCACCGTGGCGTCCTCGAAGTGGGTGAGCATGGTGCTGATCAGGTCGGCGATCTCATCCATCTCGGTCTCGCCCATCCCCCGCGAGGTCACCGCCGGAGTCCCCAGCCGGATGCCGTTGGGGTTGAAGGGGCTGGCGCCGTGGAAGGGGAAGGTGTTGGCGTTGACGGTGATGCCGACCTCGTCGAAACCGCTCTGCACCGCCCGTCCCTTGAGCTCGTGGGGACGCAGGTCGATGAGCATAAGGTGGTTGTCGGTTCCCCCGGTGACCAGGGTGATGCCCCGCTGGCTCAGGCCCGCGGCGAGTGCCTTGGCATTGGCCAGGATCTGGGCGGCGTAGTCACGGAAGGCCGGTTCCATGCACAGCTTCAGCATCACCGCCTTGCCGGCGATGGCGTGGTTGAGCGGCCCCCCCTGCGTTCCTGGGCAGACCGCCTTGTCGATGGCGTCGGCGTACTCCTGCTTGCACAGGATGAGCCCGCCCCAGGGACCGCGCAGTGTCTTGTGGGTGGTCATGGTCACGAAGTCGGCGTGCGGCACCGGGCTGGGGTGCAGCCCGGCGGCGACCAGGCCGGCGAAGTGGGCCATGTCGACGAGCAGCAGGGCGCCCACCTGCCTGGCGATGCCCTCGAAGGCAGCGAAGTCGAGCACCCGCGGGTAGGCGCTGTAGCCGGCGACGATCATCACCGGTGAGACCTCCCTGGCCCGGGCCAGGACTTCGTCGTAGTCGAGGCGGCCGGTGGCCGGGGAGACGGTGTAGCCCTCGAAGTGGTAGAGGCGGCCGCTGAAGTTGGCCGGCGAGCCGTGAGTGAGATGGCCGCCGTGGTCGAGCGCCATGCCGAGGACGGTGTCCCCTGGCTTGAGCACGCTCGAGTACGCCGCCATGTTGGCGCTCGACCCGCAGTGCGGCTGGACGTTGGCGTGCTCGGCGCCGAAGAGCTGCTTGGCCCGGTCGCGCGCCAGGTTCTCGATCTTGTCGACCACCTGGCAGCCGCCGTAGTACCGCTTGCCGGGAACGCCCTCTGCGTACTTGTTGTTGAGCCAGGAGCCGACCGCCTCGAGCACGGCTGGAGGAGCGAGATTCTCCGAGGGGATCAGCTCCAGGGTGTCCTCCTGGCGGCGAAGCTCCTCGTCGAGCAGGGCAGCGACCTCGGGGTCGGTGGCGCTCAGGGCGGGCTTCAGCGGGGTCTCGATCAACGGCGGGCCCTCGTCCGTGGCGCTCCCCCCGGCGTGGGCGCGGGGCGGGTGGTGTCGGGTCAGCCCCCAAGATACGGACGGAGCTCGTCGGCGCTGAGCGGTCCCGTCCGCAGCACGCGCGGGGGGGTGGTGACGAGGTCGATGATAGTTGAGGCCCGACCTTTGGCGGGTCCACCGTCGAGCACGGCGTCGAGGCGATCGCCCAGCGCAGCCACGGCCTCGGCGGCGCTCACCGCAGGGCTCTGCCCATGAAGGTTGGCGCTGGTGCTCGCCAGTGGACCGGTGAGACGGAGCAGGCGCCGGAGGAGATCGTGGTCGGGAACGCGGATCGAGACCGAGTCTCCGCTGCGGGGGATGGCCAGTCGCGACGGGCGGCGCGCCGGGACGATCAGCGAGAGCGGGCCCGGCCAGAATGCGGCGGCCAGCCGGTACGCCGCCGCGCTCATCACCGCGAGGGTGGCGAGATCGGCGACCTCGGCGCCGAGCAGGCTGAGCTCCATCGTCGCTGGCCGCTGCTTGATCGCATAGATCCGCTCCACCGCCGAGGGGTCGTCGGGCCGGCAGGCGATGCCGTAGACGGTGTCGGTGGGGATGCCGATGACGCCGCCTCCGTCGAGGGTGAGGACGATGCCCTCGAGCAACGGATCGCCGCTGCTCACTGGGGCAGGCAGACCTCGACGACACGCTCGCGGCCGGAGAGATCGGTGCTCACCGTGACCCGCGAGCCCGGCCAGCTCTCGACGACCAGCGATTCAACCGCGGCACGGCGCCGAGGGTCGATCTCCAGGGCGATGAGACCGCCACCACGCAGCCGAGCACGCGCGGCGGCGACGATGGCGCGGTACGCGTCGAGCCCGTCGTCACCGCCGTCGAGGGCGACGCGCGGCTCGAAGTCGCGGACGTCGCGCATCATCGAGTCGAACTCCGAGGTGGTGACGTAGGGCGGGTTGCTCACCAGCGCATCGACCGGCGGCGCGGCGTCGAACGGCTCCAGCCAGCTGCCCCGGCTAAACGTGCAGCGGTCGCCGACCCCGTGACGCGCCGCGTTGGCCTCGGCGACGAGCGTGGCCTCGCCGCTGACGTCACTGGCGAGCAGGCGCGCCTGCGGCAGCTCGGCGGCGAGGGTCACCGCGACACAACCGCTGCCGGTTCCCGCGTCGATGATGCGCGCGTCGCCTGGCGGCGCGGTGGCGCGCGCCCAGAGCAGCACGCGCTCGACGAGCAGCTCGGTCTCCGGACGGGGGATGAGCACCGACGGGGTCACCGTGAAGGCGCGACCACAGAACTCCTTCTCCCCCAACAGGTACGCGACCGGTTCACCGGCGGCGCGCCGGCGCAAAAGAGCGCGGATCGGCTCCAGCTCGCCGTCGCGCAGCAGCCTGTCGAATTGCAGATAGACGTCGAGGCGGCGCACTCCGAGCACGTGCGCGGAGAGCAGCTCGGCGTCGAGCCGGGGGCTCTCGCTGCCCCGCTCGGCGAGGAATGTCGTGCTCCGGCGCACCACCTCGAGCAAAGTGATGCTGCCAGTCATGGCCTCAACTCTCCTCCAGCAGCCGCCGTGCCTGGTCCTCCTGGAGCAGCGGGTCGACCAGCAGGTCGAGCTCGCCGTCGAGCACCTTGGGCAGCTGGTGAACGGTGAGGTCGACGCGGTGATCGGTGATCCGTGACTGGGGAAAGTTGTAGGTGCGCACCTTGTCGCTGCGGTCGCCGCTCCGCACCATCGAGCGGCGCGTCGCGGTGAGCTCCGCCTGGCGCTCCGCCTGGGCCAGGTCGTAGAGGCGTGCGCGAAGCACGCGAAGCGCCTTGGCCTTGTTCTTGTGCTGCGACTTCTCGTCCTGGCAGGTGACCACGAGGCCCGTGGGCATGTGGGTGATGCGCACCGCGGAGTCGGTGGTGTTGACGCTCTGCCCGCCGGGGCCGGTGCTGCGAAAGACGTCGATCTTGAGGTCGCGCTCGTCGATGTCGACCTCGACCTCGTCGGCCTCGGGCAGAACCACGACGCTCGCCGCCGAGGTGTGGATGCGACCCTGGGATTCGGTCTGGGGCACACGCTGGACGCGATGCACACCCGACTCGAACTTCAGCCGCGAGTACGCGCCGGGTCCGTGGACCTCGAAGACAGCCTCCTTGAGACCGTGACCCGCCGTCGGGTTCTGGTCGAGGACCTCGACCTGCCAGCCGCGGCGCTCGGCGTAGCGCGTGTACATGCGGAAGAGATCACCGGCGAACAGCGCCGCCTCGTCGCCGCCGGTCCCCGCCCGGATCTCGACGACGACGTCGCGCTCGTCGTTGGGATCGCTGGGAAGCAGCAGCACCCGCAGCTTCTCGAACGCCTCAGCCTCGGCATCGCGCTGAGCGCGCGCCTCATCCTCGGCGAGCTGCACCATCTCCGCGTCCTTCTCGCCGTGGGTCAGCTCCTCGGCCTCGCGAGCGGCATCCCGCGCATGGCGCCAGGCGCGCCCGGTGGTGACGACGTCGCGCAGCCGTGCCTGCTCCTGACTGAGGTGCTGCACGCGGTCGCGGTCCAGATAGGCGTCGGGCGCGCTCAGCTCGCGCTCCAGTTGCTGGTAGCGGTCTTCGAGGGCGCGCAAGCGCGCGTCGATGTCGGCCATCGCGGTGGGACGACGTTACGACGCGAGAGGGAGCGGAGTCTCCGGGACGTTGGTCTCCCCGGAGCGCGCCGCCGCCAGCGCGGCGATGGCCACCTCGATCTGCGAGTCGTCGGGTTCGCGCGTGGTCAGCCGCTGCGTCGCCAGCACCGGGATCAGCGCCAACCGTCCCACCGCGGTGCTGCGGATGCGCGCCAGACCGCGGATCGCCTCATAGGCGACCGCGGCGACAACGGGGATGAGCAGCACCCGGCTGAGCACCAGCAGCGGCACCGAGAGGCCGCCGAACGGCGCGAACACGACGATGCTCACCAGGGCGACGACGACGAGGAACCCAGTGCCACAGCGAGGATGCAATCTGCTCGCGGGGCGGACGTGAGCGACATCGACGGGGTCGCCTGACTCGAAGCAGTTGATCGTCTTGTGCTCGGCGCCGTGGTACTCGAAGACGCGACGCACCCCGGGAACCAGGCTGATGGCGATTAGATACCCGAGCAGGATGACGGCACGGGCGACCCCCTCGATGACCACGAATCCTGTGCTCCGGTCACCGCGATGGATGGCGCCGGCCGCGAGCAGGGGCAGCCCGACGAACAGGACCAGACCGAACACCGCCGAACTGGCCATGGTGACGCGCATCGCCGCGGGGCTCAGCTGGATGTCCTCGGCCTCGACCTGGACGTTGGCCGACCAGCGCAGCGCCCGCATTCCCAGGTGGAGCATCTCGATGAGACCGGCGACGCCGCGGAACAACGGCAGTGCCCAGATCCTGCTGGTGTAGACACGCGAACGCAGCGGTTCCTCGATGACGGCGATGCTGCCGTCCTTACGACGCGCCGCCACCGCGTAATGACGCGGTCCGCGCATCAGCACGCCTTCGATGACGGCCTGGCCACCGTAGAAGAAGGGCTGATCGGCGCGGGCGGCCATCGCGGAGCGGGCGCTCAGCCCTTGCTCGATGCCTTCTGCGCGCGACGCCTGAAGCGCTCCACCTGGCCACCGGTGTCGACGATGCGCTGGGTGCCGGTGAAGAAGGGGTGACAGACCGAGCAGACCTCGGTCTTCAGCTCGGACAGCGTCGAGCCCGTCGTGAAGGCGTTGCCGCAGAGGCAGCGCACGACGGCGTCGGTGTGGTACTCGGGGTGGATTGCGGCCTTCATGTGTCGTCCGTGAACAGGTGGCTGAGCTCCGACAGGGTACCACGGGTCCGAGTTGCGCCAAACCCGCATGACCTCGCTGCTACGAGCCTCGAGGAGGTGAAGGACGTCAGGCGACGGGGCTCTTGAGCGGGGCAGCGGGGCGGGTGAAGTTGCCGTGGTGCACCCCAGGCAGCGCGACGCGGACGTGTTTCAGCGCGGCGGCCATGCCGATCCCGGCGGGCATCTCGCCCAGGGCTTTGGTGAGCCAGTCGTGGTCGACGTTGAGCGAGCGCCACTGCACCTGGTGCACCCCCATCCGCCGGCAGGCATCGACGGTGCGCTCCAGCTCGTCGGCGACGTCGGTGATCCCGGGGAAGGTGAGCAGGTTGAGGCACACCTGGCCACCCGCATCGGCCATCACCCTGCCGCAGGCGACGACGTCGTCGAGTGTGTAGCCGGCAGGACGGTAGTAGGCGCGAAAGACGCTGTCGGTGAAGGAGATGGCGCTGACCCTCACCGAGTTGCAGCCGGCGCGCACCAGGCGCTCGAGCGCCCCGGGACTGCTGCCGTTGGTGTTCACGTGGATGGTTGCGTCGGGAAATTCACGGCGAATGCGGGCGGTCGCCTCCTCGAGGGCGTCGGGACGGGTCAGCGGCTCGCCTTCGCATCCCTGGCCGAAGGAGACGATGCGCGCTTGCGCGCCGCGGAGATGGTAGGCGGCGAGGCCGGCGAGCTCGTCGGGCGTCGGCGCATGACGGATGCGCGGCTGCGGTGTCGGCACCGGGTCGGGTTGCAGCGAGATGCAGCCGAGACAATCGGCGTTGCACGCCGGCGATGCCGGCAGCGCGCCTTCGTACCGCTGGTGAAACGTGTTCTGTGCCGTGTAGCAGTTGTGCTCCAGCGCGCACACGGCGAGCTGCTCGACAACACGGTTACCCGGCAGCGCACGGCGGGCCGCGGCGACAGCGTCACCGAGGCTGGGACGCTGAAAGCGTGACGGACTCCACCACCCCAACGTGTCGGTGCGCAGCGCAGCCACGCTGAGCTCGCCGCGGTGCTCGGCGATCGCCGTGTAACCGTAGAGGGGAAGCCGCGGTGCCCCAGGCGACGGATCCGATGCCGGCAGAAGCGTGCGCAGGTAGCCGACAGGGAGCACCGCGGCGACCGGCAGCGCACTGTCGATCTCCTGCTCGGCACCGCTGTCGTCGAGGGTCAGCGCTCTCCTGCCGGGAAGATGGGCGATCGTCGCCTCAGCAGGAAGCGGGATGAGATCGGAGTCGCGCAGCGGCACAAGCCGGCGCCCGGTGCGCGCTGTGGCCATCGCGTCGACGGTCCGCAGCGCGCCGTCCGCGCCGGCGACGCACGCGCGCGGGCCCCCGGCTACGCGCGAGACCCTTGCCAATACTCGCGTCTCCCCGGCTGCTCTGCAAACGCACTGCGCACCGCGTTGCGGATTGCGGCGTCGGCGATGACGTCGGCACCGGTGAGCGCCAGTGCCTCGGCACCCTGGATGAGCGCCGCGTAGCCGCGCTCGGAGTCGGCGGCGACGCGAAACTCGTGGGTGTGGCAGGAGACGCCCTCGTCGATGATGGCGACTTCCGGGTGCAGCGTCGGCGCTGCGTACGAGAGGTCACCGACGTCGGTCGATCCGACGCGGTCCCAGGGGATCGCGTCCCTCGGCTCGAGACCGACCTCGGCGAGGTGCTGGAAACAGCGCTCGGCGAGCACCGGATTGCTGCGCAGGTCGAGATAGCTCTCGTCGCGGTGCAATTCCAGGGTGCATCCCGTCGCCGCCGCTGCCGCCTCCATGATCGCGACGAAGCGTTGGTTCATCTCGTCGAGATACGCGCCCTCGCGGGCTCGGGTGAGGAACTCGCCACTCGTCCGCTCAGGAATGATGTTCGGCGCGGTCCCACCCTCGGCGAGGAACCCGTGCACGCGCGCCCCGTCTTTGAGCTGCTGGCGCCACAGTGAGATGCCGTTGTACGCGTGCACAAAGGCGTCGAGCGCGTTGATGCCCTTGTCGGGATCGCCCGCTGCGTGGGAGGCACGCCCCGTGTAGGCAAAGCGCCAGTGGGTGCACGCCAGTGCGTACATCACAGCGAAGGTCCGGTCGGTGGGATGGAAGATCAGAGCCGCGTCGCAGTCGTCGAAGACGCCGTCGTTGCACAGCGGGATCTTGCCGCCGCCACCCTCCTCTGCAGGACTGCCGACGACGCGAACGCGTCCGGGAATGCCCGATTCGCCCATGGCCGCTGCCAGGGCGATGCCCGCCGCCGCCGAGCCGGTGCCGATCAGGTTGTGGCCGCAGGCATGGCCCAGACCGCGAAGAGCGTCGTACTCACACACGAAGGCGACGGTGGGTCCTTCACCGCCACGCTCGGCGATGAACGCGGTGTCCATGCCCGAGGCTCCGCGCTGCACGTTGAAACCGTGGCGTTCCAGCAGGTCACACAACAGCGCGCTGGAGCGATGTTCCTGGAACGCGATCTCGGCCAGGCCATGGATCTGCCGGGCGACGTCGCGAAGCTCCGGGGTGGCCGCCTCCAGCGTGCGGCTGATCGCCGGGCCAAGCGACGACGGCGCAACACCGATCGCGGACATGGCGTCTCACCTCCTCAGCAGATTGCGGACAGCGCCATTGTGCAGCCAGAGCCGGCAGGTGGTACCGCTGGGATCGCCGCCGTCAGCGGACGGTGGTGCCCTCCTCCGACCGCAACGCGACGTGATGCTTGGTGGCGATCTCCCTGATGGTGCCGCTCTTGGCCCGCATCACCAGGCTGTGCGTCTCCGCCCACCAGTTGTGGTAGAGCACGCCGCGGAGCAGCCCGCCACCGGTGATCCCGGTCACCGCCACCGACACCTCCACGCCGGGAACGAGGTTGGCCATGCTCATCGCCATGTCGGGGTCGAAGCCCGCAGCTCGCACCGCGGCGGCCTCCTCCTCGTGGCGCACCCAGGGGCGGCACTGCAGCTCACCACCGAGGCAGCGCAGCGCGCAGGCGGCGAGCACGGCCTCGCGCGTACCCCCGGCGCCGAGCATGACGTCGATGCCGCTTCCCGGCATCGAGGGCATCATCGCGGTGCCGATGTCGCCGTCGCTGATCAGCGCCACCCTGGCGCCCATCTCACGCACCCGTTCCAGTAGCGCCTGGTGCCGGGGCCGGTCGAGCATCACCACGGTGAGATCGCGCACGTGGGCGTCCATGGCGAAGGCGATGCGCCGCAGGTTGTTCTCCGGCGTGTCGCTGATGTCGATCGAGCCCCTGGCGGCGGGTCCGACGGCGATCTTGTGCATGTAGGCCACTGGAGGCGGCGCCAGGATGCCCCCGGGCTCGGCCGCCGCGGCGATGCTCAGCGCCTGGGTCAGGCCCCGGGCCACCAGACTGATGCCGTCGACGGGGACCACCGCCAGGTCGATCTTCTCGCGGCCGGCGCCGATGCGCCGTCCCGCCACCAGGGTGCCGGTGGGGTCGTCGGGTCCGATGACGACGCGGCCCTCGAAGGGCATGGCGGCGAGGGACTCGGTCATCGTCTGCATCCCCGCCTCGCGGGTGCCCGCCTTGTCGCCGCGCCCCAGCCAGCGCCCCACCGACAGCGCCGCCGCCTCGGTGGCACGCAGCAGCTCGAGTCCGTGATGACGGTCGTGCTGCGTGGTTCGCGCCCGAGTCTGCGCGCCGACCCGGGGCTGGCTGCTCATCGGCGACCGATCATCGCGAAGCGGTGACGCAGCGGCGTCAGGCAGGGACAGGTCCTGGCGACCCCACCTCGACCGCCGGCGGCACCGTCGCGGCGAGCCCGGCGTGCTGCCGAGCCGCCCTGACGAAGTCGCGGAACAGGGGATGGGGAAGCGTCGGCCTGGACCGGAACTCGGGATGGAACTGTGATCCCATGAAGAAGGGGTGATCGCGCAGCTCGATGATCTCCACCAGGCGTCCGTTGGGCGACGTCCCACTGAAGACCATTCCCGCCTTGCCGAGAGGTTCGCGGTAGTGGTTGTTGAACTCGAAGCGATGGCGGTGTCGCTCGTAGACGACGGCCTCGCCGTAGGCTGCCGCCGCCTTGGTTCCCTCGATCAGCTTGCAGGGATAGACCCCCAGCCGCATGGTGCCACCTTTGTCGGCGATGTCGCGCTGCTCGGGGAGCAGGTCGATGACCGGGTGCGGCGTGAAGGCGTTGAACTCCGTCGAGTTCGCGTCATCTGAGTCCAGAACTTCGCGGGCGAAGTCGATGACGGCGCACTGCAGCCCCAGGCAGAGGCCGAGGTAGGGCACCTTGTGCGTTCGGCAGAAACGCGACGCCACCAGCTTGCCCTCGATCCCTCGATGACCGAAGCCACCGGGCACGACGACTCCGTGGACGCGGCCGAGCACGCTGGCATCGCCCTGCTCCAGCGATTCCGAGTTGACCCAGTCGACCTGCAGCTCGACACCGTGGTGAACCGCTGCATGGCGAAGCGCCTCGGTGACGCTGATGTACGAATCAGGCATCTCGACATACTTGCCGACCACGGCAATGCGCAGCGCCGGCTTGGGCGCGAGGATGCGCTCCACCAGCGTCTTCCATTCGTCGAGATCGGGAGGACGCGCCGTCGGCGTCGCGTCGTCTGACTCCTGCGAGCGCGCTGACGAGTCGCCGAGCCGAGCCATGTCGAGCGTCTCGACGATGTAATCGCCCAGCCCGGCCTCCTCGAGCAGAAGGGGGACCTGATAGATCGTCTTGGCGTCGGGGACGTTGACCACGGCACGCTTCTCGACGTCACCGAACAGCGCGATCTTGTCGCGCAGCGTCTGCGCGATCGGCTTCTCGCTGCGGGCGATGATGACGTCGGGCTGGATGCCGATGCTGCGCAGAGTGTTGACGCTGTGCTGCGTCGGCTTGGTCTTGAACTCCTCGCTGGCGGCGATGAACGGAACCAGGGTGAGGTGGACGTAGCAGACGTTGCGCCGGCCGACATCGTTCTTGAGCTGGCGGATGGCCTCGATGAAGGGCAGTGACTCGATGTCGCCGACGGTGCCACCGACCTCGACGATGACCACGTCGGGTCGCGGCTCCTCGTCCTCGGCGGCGCGGAGGACTCGCTCCTTGATCTCGTTGGTGACGTGGGGAATGACCTGGACGGTGGCCCCCAGGTAGTCGCCGCGACGCTCCTTGGCGATCACGCTGGCGTAGATCTTGCCGGTGGTGACGTTGCTCGCCTTGCTCAGGTAGATGTCGACGAAGCGCTCGTAATGGCCGAGGTCGAGGTCGGTCTCGGCGCCGTCGTCGGTGACGAAGACCTCGCCGTGCTGGTACGGCGACATCGTGCCGGGATCGACGTTGAGGTAGGGGTCGAGCTTCTGCATCGACACCTGCAGGCCGCGCGCCTTGAGGATGTTGCCGATCGAGGCGGCGGTGATCCCTTTGCCCAGCGACGACACCACTCCGCCGGTCACGAACACGAACTTGGCCATGCGGAAGTCCTCGTGGGTGCGGTTTTACAGATGGTATCGCAACCCCGCTGTGGAGTCGTACCGATGTTCGCAACCGTTGCCGGCGACCACTCCGGGTACCATGCCCGGGCCCCATGGAGATCACCTATCTCGGCCTGTCTTGTCTGCGCCTGCGCGGCCGCGAGGCCGAGGTGCTGGTCGACCCGCTGCCCGTGGGAACCCGGGGACCCAAGGTCAGCCCCGACATCGTCGTACGCACCGAGGGAGAGACCGACCCGAACCTTCTGCGACAGCACGCGGGGCGGCCGCAGGAGGTCGGCGGCGAAGGTGAATACGAGATTCGCGGCGTCACCATCGTGGGCTTCGCCGCCGAGGCGTCGACGATCATGCGCATCGAGGTCGACGATGTCCGCATCGCGGCGCTGGGGCGGTTCCGGCGCCAGCTCACCGAGGACGAGGTCGACGCTCTGGGACACATCGACGTCCTCGCCGTCCCCGTGGGCGGCGGCGATGCCCTGGGCGCCACCGACGCCACCAAGCTGGTCAACGCGTTGGAGCCGGCGATCGTGGTCCCGGTGCGCTATCGGGTTGCCGGCCTGCCCGGCGACTACGAGGGCGTTGAGCGCTTCGTCAAGGAGATGGGGCTGGCCGACGGCTGGACGCCGCAGGCGAAGCTCAACCTCACCGGGTCGCTGGGCGCGACCGATGACACCAGGGTCGTGGTCCTCGAGGCCCGCGCCGCCGTCCCCGCTTGAGCCGGAATCACCCAAGCGTCAGATCGACGTTGAAATCGGAGTTGCCGCGAACCACCGACAGGGTGACGCGCTGACCCGACGCCAGGCCGAGCACGACGGGGTCGAGCGGGTGGTCGGCGTCGACGGCCGTGCCCTGGACGCGAATTACGACGTCGCCGGCGACCAGCCCCGCGGCGTCGGCGGGGCCGCCGGGGAGCACTGAGCGGATCAGCGCCCCGGGCCGCGTCCCCGCCGCGGCTGCGGTGGCCGCGTCGATCGGGACGGCGTCGACGCCGAAACCGGAGCTTCGGCTGGTGCCCCCGTGGCTGAGCCGGTTGACCATGCCCGCCGCGGCGCGCCCGCTGAGGGTGAGCAGACCCGGTGGGCCTGCCGATGGGCTGGCCACGACGACGCCGATGACCTGGCCGGCACCGTCGAGCAGCGGCGCCCCGTCGTCTGCGGGATCCGCGGTGGCGTCGACGGTGAGGACGTCGTCGACGACCACGGTGGGCCCGGTGCTCATCACCACGTTGCGTCCCACCGATCGCACCGTCCCGGTGCTCACGCTGACCGTCGCCAGCGGCGGCGAGCCGACCACGATGGCCAGGTCGCCGGGGCGCGTCGGGTGGGCCTCGAAGTCGGCGAAGGTGAGCGGGGTGAGACCCCTCGAGTCGGCGGGGCGGAGGACCACCAGTCCGTGCCCGGGATCGCTGTCGGCGACCGATGCGTCGACGATGTGCCCGTCGTTGAACGCCAGGCGCAGCTGGGTGGCGCCGGTGAGCGCGTGCGCGCTGGTGACGACGAGCCCGTCAGCCGAGGCGACGAAGCCCACGGCGAATCCCCGCGGGCCCTGCACCAGGTCGGTCGGCGATTGCGGCTGGGTGACGATCTTGACGATCGACGGCGCTGCCTTGGCGGCCACGTCGCCGAAGGTCCCCGCCGACCCCGCCGTTCCACTCTGCGCCGGCGTGGAGACGATCTCCCTGGCCGGGCCGAGCCGCTCGTACAGCGCCCAGGCGGCCGAGGCCCCGCCGAGCAGACCGACGCAGGCGCTGAGCACCACCGCGGCGAGGAGCGGGGGCCGCCGCGCAGCCGCTCCGCTCACGAAGCCGTCTTGACCTGCGCCCGCTGGCTCAGGTAGCGGGCGATCCCGGCCGCGTTGCTGTGGAAGCCGTTGAGCACCTCGACCTTCTCGCGCACCGACTCGTCGAGCTCTGTCAGCGGTGCGGCAAAGGTGTCGGCGAGAGCTGAGGCGATGTCGTCGACTCCGGCGTCGGCCGAGGCCTCGAGGACCCCCTGCGCGACCTCGACCCAGCGGTGCAGTGACTCCTCGGCCTCGGCGAGCGTCGCCAACGGGTCGGGCACGGTTCCATAGTGGGTGAGCACCACGCGCTCGGGGCGCAGCTGGGCGAAGCGGTGCAGGCTGCTCACCGCCTGCTCCAGGTCGAAGTCGGGCGGCGGCACCGCGGGCCGGAGCACCGGCATCGCGGGCAGGCGGACACCCACGGCGTCGCCGACCAGCAGGGTGCCGGTGTGCTCGTCGAAAACGGCGTGATGGTGCTTCGCGTGACCCGGCGAGTCGACGAGGGTCAGCCAGCGGCCGTTGCCGATGTCGATGCGGTGCCCGTCGGCCGCGGCGATCACCCGTTCCGCGGGGACGGCGAGCATGCGTCCATAGAGCCCGTCGAGGAGTGGTCCGTAGACGCGTTCGGCGCTGTCGACCAGCCGCGTCGGGTCGACGAGGTGGCGGGCACCGCGCTCATGGACCACCACGGTCGCCGAGGGAAACGCCTGGGCAAGGTCGCCGATGCCACCAGCGTGGTCGAGGTGGATGTGGGTGAGCACCAGCCAGCGCAGCTGGTCGGGTCCCAGCCCGGCGGCGGCGAGGGCGTTCTTCACCGCGGCGACGCTGGTCTGCGAGCCGGTCTCGACCAGGGCAGGCTGGGGACCCTCGACGATGAAGCCGGCGGTCATCTCCGTCCAGCCGCCCAGCAGGGTGTCGATCTGGCGGATCCCCGGAGCGATCAGCGTGCCCGCGCTCATCTGCGCCGCGTCCTACGGGGAGGGTGTGGGCGACGCTGCGGGAGACGGCGATGGCGAAGATCCCGGCACGAGGTTGACGTCGGGCCCGAGCAGCGCCTTCAGCTGGTTGACATCCTTCTGGATGGCCGCCTGCTCCCGGGCATAGGTGTCGGAGTTGCCCTGCTGGAAGGCGACCTGCGCCGCCGCCTCGTGCTTGAGCAGGTCCTGGACCAGGTTGAGCACCTGGGGTGACAGGGTCGTGGTCCCGCCCGGCGACGGCGACGGCGACGCCCCCGGCGACGGCGATGCCCCCGGCGACGGCGAGACGCCGGGTGACGGTCCCGTCTGGCCCAGACCGGGGATGGGCTGACCGAACAGGCTCGTCAACGCCTCCGCCAGCGACGGTCCCTTGGCGACGTGATCCTGCGTGCCCACCAGCACCTCGCGCAGCTGGGGGAAGCTGCCGTTGGATGCCTGCACGTACAGCGGCCTCACGTAGAGGAAGGAACGGTTGTTGAAGGGCAGGACGATGACGTTGCCCAGCACCACCTGGGAGCCGCTCTGGCCCAGCAGCGTGATCTCGCTGCTGATGTCCTTGTCGGTGTTGAGGTTGTTGTCGAACTGCAGGGGACCGAGGATGTTGTCGCCGGAGTTGAGCGGGATCTCGACCAGCTTGGGATGGTTGTTGGTGGTGTAGTCGCATCGCGCCACCAGCAACGCGGTCATGACGTTGCTGGCCCCTCCCCCGCCGCTGCTCTGCGCGGGCGAGAGCGTCTGCAGCAGCACGAAGTGGGGCTGCGACTCGCCGGGCAGAGTGAGCTCGACGTAGTACGCCTGGGTGTCCTTGGTCTGGCCGCTGATGGTCTCCTGGGCGATGCGGTAGAGGTCGCCGCCGTTGAACAGTGCGATGGCGTTCTTGGGGTCGATGTGCGCCGCCGTGTACACGCGTGCCTGCGCCTGGAACAGGTCCTCCGGGTAGCGCAGGTGGGCTCGGAGCGACGCGGGGATTTTGTCGAGCGGAGTCAGCAGACCGGGATAGATGTCGTTGTAGGTCGCGGTCAGCGGCTCGTTGACATCCACGGCGTAGAGCGTCGTCTCACAGGTGCGCGCGTCGATGGTCACCTTGACCGCGTTGCGCATGTACGACGTCCCATCGCTCTGGCGATACGACTCGGGGAAGAGGTCGCTGACCACGTAGGCGTCCGCGATCCAGACCAGGTGCCCGCTCTGCGAGTCGGCCACCAGGTAGGGGTCGCCGTCGACGCGCAGGAAGGGCGCCAGCTGGGCGATCCGGTCCTTGATCTCGCGGTGCAGGAGGATGCGGCTGTCCGGCTGCAGCGAGCCCGTGAGGAACAGGTCGAACCCGCTGAAGGCGTTGAGCGACAGCGCCAGACGATCGAAGCCACCCGGCACTGCAAGCCCGCCGGGGGCATTGCCGTAGCGGTTGCTGACCTCGCTGTTTCCGACAAGGTAGTCGAATTCTGGAGTGCTGGTGTTGACCACGACCGGCTGCGTGGTGCTGAGCCCGCAGTAGACGCGAGGGTCGCTCACCATCAGCCCGGGCGGGGCGTCGGGAGCGATGAGGCGCATGGGCTGGTTGCCGGCAAGCAGATCCGGCTTACCCTCGTTGCCGACGCGGTTGACCGACGCCGCGGTGATTCCGTACCCGTGGGTGTACTGGAACGCCTTGTTGACGAATCCCTGGGAGGGAATGTCGGCCTCGGCGATCTCCCTGGGGGCGAGCATCACCTCGGTTTCGGTCCCGTCCGGACCCATGTAGCGATCCACGGTGATGCTCGGGTACGTCTGGTAGCTGCGCGTGCGATCGATCTGGGCGAACGTCTCGGGCAGGACGCGATAGTCCTGGATGCGGGTGTTCTTCAGCGTTCCCAGGTCCGCGGTCAGGTCGGTGACCGTCGGAGTCGACGGCCGGCTCCCCGGGGGATTGCCGAATCGAGTGACGTCGACGTTGCCGCCACTGCCCTGTTCGAGCGCCCACGCGTAGCGGCTGGTCGTCAGGTAGTCGCTGATCGGCGGAATCTGCAGCGTCTGGGCGTTGGGGTTGACCTTGGTCGCCGAGTAGATGGCCGCGGGCACGCCCTGGAGGAGTCCGGCGAGCAACAACCAGCCGCCGAGGAGTCCGCCAAGGGTGATCGAGGTGACCACGGCATCGGACCTGCGCCTGCGGACGATCACCACCGCGGTCGCCACGGCGAACACCAGGGCGATGTACTGGAGGATGCCGAGGATCGGCTTGACCACGTCGCGCTGTGTCGCGTCGAGACCGACGAAGTTGGTGTGCTGCGAGGTGGCGAGGTGATAGACGCCGAAATGCGAACCCAGACTGGCGAGGATGAAGACGGCGACGAGCAGGATCCCTCCCTGGAACGCCGCCAGACGGAGCCCATCGCGAGGCGTGCGCCCCAGCGGTGGCTTGAATGGGATGGGCACATCCTCAGGTGCGTACTCGATGAAGAGGCACAGCGCGCCAAGTCCGATGGTGACCAGCAGACCGACGATGACCCCGCCCCAGGCAAGCCCCTGGAGCATGTCGTAGAAGGGCAGGTTGAAGAGGAAGAACGAGTAGTCCTGGTTGAAGACCGGATCGCTCTGTCCGAAGGAATGGCCGTGCAGGAAGAGCAGCACGCCCTGCCACTGCGACGCAAAGTAGGCGCCGCCGATGAGCCCGGCGAACGCCGCCAGCGCGATGCCCGACCACAACGCCACCTGCGGGCCGGTTCGGTCCAGATTGCCGGCGATGCGCACCCAGCCGACGATGTTGAGCGCAACCAATCCACCGGTGATGAGCAGACCGATGACAAAGAGGAGGATCTGGGTGACCAGGGGAGTCCAGAAGACGTTGCTGTGGCCCAGGTTGTCGAGGAAGAGAAGCTGAACGCGCAGCCCCATCAGCGAGTAGGCGACGAGCAGCACGGCGACGATGACGGCGACGACGATGAGCAGGATGCGCCGTCCCCGACCCAGCCGCGGTCCGCTACGGATGACGCGCCGCGGCGGCCCTGGCGGTCGGCGCCGGAAGAGATCGGCAGGGTCGAAGCCGAAGTCGCTCATGGGCAGCGCGAGTGTACAGGCGCCACGCGACTCCCCCGTCCCTGACGCTCGCCGAGCGGCGCCGAGCGCCTACCGCCTGGAGAGGAGCAGCCGGATGTCGAAGGGCTCGCGTCGCCGCCGCACGCGGCGCGAGCCGACCTCAGGACGCACCTGGACCATGTACGGCTCCTGCTCGCGGAGGACCTCCTCGATGGCGTCGACGATGGTCATGCCGGCGTGAATCGACGGCACCCGCGCGGCAACCATCGCGGCGAGCGCCTCGGAGACGATGGTGAGGTCTTGCTCGTGGGCCTGTTCGAGGATGTTGAGACAGTCGTCGAGACGGCGCAGCCGTGTACGTCGTTCCTCTCCCTCGGCAGTCATGGCCGAAACGGTACCGCACTCGATCCCCGCGAAGCTTCGATCTGGCGGTCTCCCCCTGCCACGGGCTTGAGACGCCCCAGGCCGCCCAGCGGCTATCGGGCGACGGGTTCGACCAGATCGGCCGGGTTCTGGGCGCTGCCGAGGAGCTCGACAGCGGGCGGCGGCGCGGTGCCGTCCCGGACCTCGACAGCCCACCTCTCCCAGAGGAAGGGCTCGAGGCCGCAGGCGGTGAGCTTGTCCACAGCGCCGCCAGGCGTGATCGTGGTTTCGCCGGCGAGGATCTCGGCAATCAGCGTCAGGTTCATCATCACCCCTTCGATGCGAGGACGCACGGGGCGCCTTCGGACGCCATGAGACCCCCTCCATGATGAGGGGTCAGCCCCCTTCGCGGCAAACCGGAGCCGCTGCTCGGCTGTCGAGCGTCAGACCGCCGCCGCGGTCGGCTGCCGCCTGGACCGGCCACGGCCGGCGGGCTTGGTCGCCAGCAGCGGTGCCGGCGGCGGAGCGGCGCGGCGCCGGCTGAGCAGGGGACGGAGGTAGGCGCCGGTCGCGCTGCTCTCCTGCTCGGCGACGTCCTCGGGCGTACCCGATGCGATCACCTCGCCGCCGCGGTCTCCACCATCCGGGCCGAGATCGATGATGCGGTCGGCGGTCTTGATGACATCGAGGTTGTGCTCGATGACGATCACGGTGTTGCCCTGGTCGACGAGCCGGTGGAGCACGCCGAGCAGCTTCTCCACGTCGGCGAAGTGCAGGCCGGTGGTCGGCTCGTCGAGGATGTACACGGTGCGTCCGGTGTCGCGACGGCTCAGCTCGGTGCTCAGCTTGACCCGTTGCGCCTCTCCTCCGCTCAGCTGCGTCGCCGGCTGACCAAGGCGGATATAGCCGAGCCCGACATCCTTCAGCGTGTGCAGCTTGCGGGCGATTCGTGGTTGGTTCTCGAACAGAATCGCCGCCTCGTCGACGGTCATGTCGAGGACGTCGGCGATGCTCTTGCCGCGGAACTTGACCTCCAGTGCCTCGCGGTTGTAGCGCCTGCCCTTGCACACCTCACAGGCGACGTAGATGTCGGGAAGGAAGTGCATCTCGATCTTGATCATCCCGTCACCCTGGCAGGCCTCGCAGCGACCGCCGGTGACATTGAAGGAGAACCGTCCCGGCTTGTAGCCGCGGACTCGCGCTTCGGGCAGCATGGCGTAGAGCTCGCGGATGAAGGTGAAGACTCCGACGTAGGTCGCCGGGTTGCTCCGCGGCGTTCTCCCGATCGGCGACTGGTCGACGCTGATCACCTTGTCGACGTGCTCCAGCCCCTCGAGCTTGCTGTGCTTGCCGGGTCGCTCCTTGGCACGGAAGAGGTGCTGGGCGAGGCGCCGGTAGAGGATGTCGTTGACCAGCGTGCTCTTGCCGCTGCCACTGACGCCGGCGACGCAGGTGAAGGTTCCCAACGGAAAGCTGACGTCGATGCTCTTGAGGTTGTTCTCCCGCGCGCCGCGGACGGTCAGCGCTGTCCCGAGACCGGCGCGACGCCGCCGTGGCACGGGAATGGCCCGTTCGCCGTTGAGGTAGGCGGCGGTGATGCTGCCGGGTGTGGCCAGAACGTCGTCGAGGGAGCCCGCGGCGACGACGCGTCCGCCGTCCTCACCGGCGCCGGGCCCGATGTCGACCACGTAGTCGGCGGCGCGGATGGTCTCCTCGTCGTGTTCGACGACGATCAGGGTGTTGCCGATGTCGCGCAGCGCGCAAAGGGTTGCGATCAGCTTGCGGTTGTCGCGTTGATGCAGGCCGATCGACGGCTCGTCGAGGATGTAGAGCACGCCCATGAGCTTGCTGCCGATCTGCGTGGCCAGACGGATGCGCTGCGCCTCACCGCCGCTCAGCGTCTGGGCGGCTCGGTCGATGGTGAGGTAGTCGAGGCCGACATCGTGGAGGAAGCTGAGACGCTCGCGGATCTCCTTGAGCACCTGGCGGGCGATCAGTGACTCGCGGTCGGTGAGCCGCAGCGTGTCGACCCGGGCGAGGGCCCCAACGACGCTCTGCGCGCAGAAGTCGGCGATGCTCATGCCGTCGACGGTGACGGCGAGGAACTCCGGCTTGAGCCTGCGCCCGCCGCACTCGGGGCAGGGCCGCTGCATCATCAGCCGCTCGATCTCCTGCTTCACCCAGTCGGAGTCGGTCTCGCGGTAGCGGCGTTCCAGGTTGGGGATGACGCCCTCGTAGTGCGCTTCGAAGGTGCGAACCGTGCCGCGGTGGCTCACGTAGCGCAAGCGCACCGTCTCGTCGCGAGGCAGCCCGTAGAGGATCAACTTCTGCTGGCGCGCGGTCAGGTCCTCGAACGGCGCGTCGAGTGGGATCTTGAACTTCCGCGCGACCCCCTCGACGACGTCCATCAGCCAGCGCTGTGACGGCCCCTTGAGCCAGCCGCTGAGTGCCCCGCCCATGATGCTCAGCGACGGGTCGGGGACCACCGCGTCGGCGTCCACCTCCATGCGCAGCCCCAGACCCGTGCACGCTGCACAGGCACCGTGAGGACTATTGAAGGAGAAGTTGCGCGGCGCCGGCTCCTCCATGCTGATGCCGCAGTAGACGCACGCGTAGTCCTGGGAGTAGAGCTGCTCCTCGAGTCCCTTCTGCTTGTCGGCGGGAACAATCAATATCAGCCCCCCGGCCAGCTTGGCCGCCTGCTCCAGCGAGTCGCTGAGCCGCATGCGCAGGTCGGGGCCGATGACCACCCTGTCGACGACGATCTCGATGTCGTGCTTGTACTTCTTGTCGAGGACGATGGCGTCGGACAGGTCGCGCAGCTCGCCATCGACGCGAGCGCGCACGTAGCCGCCGCGTCGCGCCTCGTCGAACACGTCGCGGTGCTCGCCCTTGCGTCCCTGCACCATGGGCGCGGTGATCATCAGTCTCGTGCCATCGGGCAGGGTGAGCACCTGGTCGGCGATCTGCTCGATGCTCTGTTTGCTGATCTCGCGTCCGCAGTTGGGGCAGTGGGGATGGCCAATGCGCGCGTACAGCAGGCGCAGGTAGTCATAGATCTCGGTCACCGTGCCCACCGTCGAGCGCGGGTTCTTGCTGGTGCCCTTCTGGTCGATGGAGATCGCCGGGGAGAGACCGTCGATGTGGTCGACGTCGGGCTTCTCCATCTGGCCGAGGAACTGCCGTGCGTATGCGCTCAGTGACTCGACGTAGCGACGCTGACCCTCGGCATAGATGGTGTCGAAGGCCAGGCTCGACTTGCCGCTTCCCGACAGCCCGGTGATGACGATGAGCTTGTCGCGGGGCAGGCTGAGGTCGATGGACTTGAGGTTGTGCTCGCGCGCGCCGTGGATGTCGATGCTGTCGTGGGGCAAGGTCTGAATAGCGTACCCGCTGGTCGCTGGGGACTAACGGCGACCCCGGCACGAGCAGGGTGCTAGTCGGGTCGCGGGCTGAACCACACCTCGTCGCCAACGGGATCGACCATGCCGCTGCAGTGCAGTCCGGCGCGCGCGAAGAGCTGCTGTGCGACGTGATTCTCGGGGTGGATGTGGACACGCAGCTCGCCGACGCCGAGCGGGCCGCGCAGGGCCCGCACCATGCCGTCGACCGCCTCGGTGGCGACACCGTGGCCCGCATAGTGGGTGCCGACGACGATGTGCACGTCGGCACTGGCGTCGTCGTGGATGGTCGCCTGGCAGTAGCCGAGCGGCTGCTCCGAGGGCACCAGCCGGATCACCCAGGTGAGGAACACCGCCGATCCGTCGACCGATCGCCGCCGGCGGCCGAGCTCGATCCACTCCTCGAACTCGTCCGCTGTCTTGTGACCCTCGCCGGTGAACTCGTGGAGCCGCTCGTCGTTGAGCACCGGGAATAGGTCCTCCGCGCCGTCGATGGCTAGCGGGATGAGACGCAGTCGCGAGGTCTCCACCAGCAGAGCGAGGTCCGGGGGAAGGTCGATCAACGACTCAACCCCGCGGCCACCTGGCGCACGCGTTGCCCCCGCCCAGCGGTTGGACGGGGTGCACGGGCTACTCCGGCGTTGCTCCGGCGGTGGCTTCCGCCTTCTCCTCTTTCTTGGGACGCTCCCGTCCGGCGGGGCGCGGCACCAGTTTCATCTTGATGTCGCCCTCGAGGACGTCGACGACCACGGTGTCACCTGGACCATGCTTGAGCCGGAGCAACTCCTCACTCAAAGGATCCTCGATGACGCGCTGGATCACGCGTCGCAGCGGACGCGCGCCGTAGATCTTGTCGAAGCCCTCCTCGACGATCTTGTCCTTGGCGGCGTCGGTGACGCTGAACTGCAGTTCCTGGGCGCCGAGGTGGACGGCCACCTTGGCGAGCATGAGCTCGACGATCTCGCGCATCTGCGCGTGGTCGAGACGCTCGAAGACCACGACAGCGTCTACTCGGTTGAGGAACTCGGGACGGAACGCCCGCTTCAGCTCGTCCATGATGAGGTCGCGCATCTTGCCGTGCTCAGCGCTTGTCGTGCGCTCGTCGGGGATCGCCGGCTGGAAGCCGAGCGACATGTTCCCCTTGAGGTTGGACACACCGAGGTTGCTGGTCATGATGACGATGGTGTTGGCGAAGTTGACCGCCTTGCCCTTGGCGTCGCTGAGCCGGCCATCCTCGAGGATCTGCAGCAGCATGTTGAAGACTTCGGGATGCGCCTTCTCGATCTCGTCGAAGAGGACGACGCTGTACGGCCGGCGACGCACCGCCTCGGTCAGCTGGCCGCCCTCGTCGTAGCCGACGTATCCGGGTGGCGATCCGACCAGGCGCGCCGTGCTGTGACGCTCCATGAACTCGCTCATGTCGAGGCGGATGATCGCCTCCTCGTTGTCGAAGAGGAACGCAGCCAGCGACCGCGCCAGCTCGGTCTTGCCGACACCGGTGGGTCCAAGGAACATGAACGAGCCGATAGGACGGCGATGGTCCTTGAGGCCGGCGCGAGCGCGGCGCACCGCCTGGCTGATCACCTTGACCGCCTCGTCCTGGCCGATCAGGCGCTTGTGGATCTCGTCCTCCATGCGCAGCAGCCGCGAGGTCTCCTCCTCGACGAGCCGCGAGACGGGCACGCCGGTCCACGATGAGATGATCTCGGCGATGTTCTCCTCGGTGACGTCAGGAACGGTCTGTCCCAGCTCGTCGCGCCACTGCATCTCCTGGGAGACGTACTTCTCCTTGAGCTTCTTCTCCTTGTCGCGGAAGGAAGCCGCCGTCTCGTAGTCCTGGGCGGCGATCGACTCCTCCTTCTGCACCTGCAGGCCGCGAATGTCCTTCTGCATGTTGCGCAGATCGTCAGGAGTCGTGGTCAACTTCATGCGCACCCGCGCGCTCGCCTCGTCGATGAGGTCGATCGCCTTGTCGGGCAGGGAACGGTCGCTGACGTAGCGCTCGCTGAGCTCAGCAGCGGCCTTGAGGGCTTCGTCCGTGATGCGCACGCGGTGGTGCTTCTCATAGAGCGAGCGGATGCCGTGGAGAATGTCGATGGTCTCCGCCAGACTCGGCTCCTCGACGAACACCGGCTGGAAGCGACGCTCCAGCGCAGCGTCCTTCTCGATGTACTTTCGGTACTCGTTGAGCGTGGTCGCGCCGATGCACTGGATCTCGCCGCGGGCTAGCGCGGGCTTGAGAATGTTGGCAGCGTCGATCGCGCCTTCGGCGGCACCGGCGCCGACCAGGGTGTGCAGCTCGTCGATGAAGAGCACCACCTCGCGCGACTGGCGGATCTCGTCGAGGATCTTCTTCAACCGCTCCTCGAACTCACCGCGATACTTGGTCCCCGCGACCAGCGCGCCCATGTCAAGGGTGAGCACGCGCTTGCCCATCAGCGACTCGGGGATGTTCCCCAGGATGATGTGCTGCGCCAGGCCCTCGGCGATCGCGGTCTTGCCGACGCCGGGTTCACCGATGAGCGCCGGGTTGTTCTTGGTGCGCCGGCTGAGGATCTGGATGACCCGCTCGATCTCGTTCTCGCGACCGATCACCGGGTCGAGGCTGTTCTTCATCGCCAGCTCGGTGAGGTCGCGGCAGAACTGGTCGAGCAGCGGCGTCTTGCTGGGCTTCTTCTGCGCCTCCTTCGACTCCTCTTCGAGTCCCGACTCGTGGAGCAGGCGCTCGATTTCACCGCGCACCTTCTCCAGATTGGCGCCGAGATCCTCGAGCACGTGGGCGGCAATGCCCTCGCCCTCGATGAGCAAGCCGAGCAACAGATGCTCGGTGCCGACGTAGTTGTTGCCCATGCGCCGCGCCTCTTCGAAGGAGATCTCGATCACCTTCTTGACACGCGACGTGGGGATGATCTGCTGGATGATGATCCGCTCGTTGCGGCCCAGCACCGACTCGATGGTGCTGCGTACCTTGTTGATCTCCACACCGAGGTTGTTGAGCACCTTGGCAGCAAGGCCCTCACCCTCGCGGAGCAGTCCGAGCAGAAGGTGTTCGGTACCGATGTACGAGTGATGCGAGCGCTCAGCCTCCTCCTGGGCGAGGGTGAGCACCTTCTTCGCTCTTTCGGTGAACCGTTCGAAGGGATACAAGTGGCAGTCTCCAGCGGTCCCGCACCGCGACATCCGGGAGCGCCCCGGCCGGCCCGGCGACCGAACTCATTATGCCCACGAGATCGCTCACCGAAGCAATTTATGGCTTCAGTTGTCCACAGCCCGTTACCGTGGTCGAGGACGAGCGCCGGGTGGTGGCCCGGCCGGGACGGTGACGCCGCGGGCGCTTACTCCTCGGCGTCCACGTCTTCGTCGACGTCGGCGGAGGCGGCGGCGCGGACGCGGCGGCGGGGAGCTGCGGACGCAGTTTCAGCCTCAGGCTCAGCCTCATTCTCCGGCTCAGCCTCGGTGTCGTCGGCCTCGTCAACCTCGCGGGGCAGCCCGGTGACGCCGCCGCGGCCGTCGAGCTCGGGCTCGTAGTCGGCGCCGGGGTAGAACTCCTCACCCTGGGCGCCCGCGGGCCCCTGGCCGTGGAGCTGGCGGAGGCTGAGACTGATGCGCCGGCGCACCTTGTCGGCATTGAGCACCATCACCTGGACCTTGTCGCCCACCTTGAGGACGTCCTCGGTGCGTTCCACGTGATCCCAGCTCAGCTCGCTGATGTGGAGCAGGCCCTCGACGCCGTCGGCGATCTGCAGGAAGGCGCCGTACTTCTTGGTCTTGGTGACCTCGCCCTCCACCGGCTTGCCCGGCGGGAAGCGGTCCTCGATGGTGTCCCAGGGGTCGTCGGACATCTGCCGCAGGCTGAGGCTGATCCGGCTCAACTCGGGGTCGAGCTTGATCACCTTGACCTTGACCTCGTCACCGACGGCGAGCATGTCACTGACGTTGTTGATCCGGTCCCAGCTGAGCTCGCTGATGTGGATGAGGCCGTCGGCGCCACCGAGATTGACGAAGGCGCCGTACGAGGTGAGACCGCTCACCTTGCCCGTGACCACGTCGCCGACCTGGAGCTTCTCGAAGAGCTCCTCGCGCTGCCGGGCGCGGTCCTCATCCTGGGCGGCGCGCTGGGAGACGATGAGGCGGTTGCGCTTGCGGTTGACCTCGAGGATCTTGACGGCGATCTTGGTGCCGACCAGCTCCATGAGGTTGCCGCTGAACTGGCGGGCCACCTGCGACGAGGGCAGAAAGCCGCGCAACCCCATGATGTTGACGATCAGTCCGCCCTTGTTCTGTTCGCGGACCTCGGCGTCGATGATCTCGCCCTCGGCCTCCTTCTCGGCGGCCTTCTGCCAGATGCCCTCGGCACGTGCCTTGCGCAGCGAGAGGACGACGTTGCCCTGCTCGTTCTCGGGCTCGATGACGTAGACCTTGACCTCGTCACCGGGGTTGAGCACCATCGGGGCCTCACCGCGGGCGGTGAGCTCCCGGTTGGAGATGATCCCCTCCGACTTGGCTCCGATGTCCACCAGGACCTCGTCCGGATCGACGCGGACCACGGTCCCGTCGACGATGTCGCCGTGCGACAGGGCGCGGATGCTGTGCCCCTGGGAGGCCAGGAGCTCCTCCATGGTGGTGATCTCTTGCTCGGTCGTCGGGGCCAAGTCTCTCCTTGTGTGCCTCTGCCTGCTACCTCCCGATACGGGTGACGCCGGCCGGAGTGTGCGGAGCGCGGTCCGCGGACAAGCCGCGCGCTGAGCGATGAACGGCGCGATCGCCGTGCCTGCGCGGCCGCCGGAGTGTAGCACCACGTCCGAGTTCACAGAGACGCCCCTCGAACTCGTCGCACGCCACCCGCGGCGGGCCTTTTTTCCGATTCGCCGCGCACTCTTTACAAATCTGAACTCGTGATGGTCGCTTCTTGTCCGGTGTCATGGCACGCTCGTCGCCGTCGACGCCACAACGGCGAGGCGGCACGGGACTCAGCGAGGAAGGACGGCCCAGATGCGTATCACCATCACTTGCGAGGAGTGCGGGAGGCGGCATCGCCTGGAGAGGACGATCGCCGAGCCCGGCTCGATCTGGATCGTGTGTCACGACTGCGAGCTGCCGCTGCGCGCGGTGCTCGAGTCCCAGAACGCAACCGTGCCGACCGCCTTCTCGGCGGCGTGGAGCGGCACCATCGACCTGTCGTCGCCGAGCGAGGCCCCGACCGCGTCGTAGGCGCCCCGAGGGGGAGGGAGCGCAACAGGGGGCTCGCCCCGAGGGGAAGGGGGACGGTTTCTGGGTGGTAGCCCCGGGAGGAAGGGAGCCCGCGACGCCCCGGAGGGGGAAGCGTCCGGCGAGGACAGGCTGCGGGGACGTGCCGAGGGGCTCTCGGCTACCCTTGGGGAATGGCAGCAGAGGCGCCTGTCAAGCAGCGGACGCCGGTCCGCTCCGAGCGCCCGACCAGAGACGTTCCCTGGAACGTCGTCGTCTGGAACGACCCGGTCACCCTGATGTCCTACGTCGTTCTGGTATTCCGCCGCCTCTTCGGCCACGACCTGGAGACAGCGACGACGCTGATGCTCCAGGTCCACAACGAGGGCAAGGCGGTGGTCGCCACGCAGCCGCGCGAGCAGGCGGAGATCTCGGTCGCCAAGCTGCATGCCTTCGGCCTGCAGGCGACCCTCGCCCGGGTCTGATTGGCCGCCATCGAGCGGCGCCGCGGCCGCATCGAGGTCGAGCTCGACGACCGTGAGCGCCAGGTGCTCATCCACATCGTCGACGACCTGCGCGCCGGCCTCGGCACGGAGCCGCGGACGGTGCCGCGGGCGTATGACGACCCCCTCCTCGAGGACGAGTACCGGCGCTTGACCCGGCCCGAGGTCGAGGGGCTTCGAACCGCGGACGTCGACGGCCTGCGCGAAGCGCTGACCGCCGGCGGCGACCGCTGCCGCCTCGACGAGGACGCCGCGCTGGCCTGGCTGCGCGCCCTCAACCACCTTCGCCTCGTCGCCGGCGGTCGCCTCGGCCTCGAGGAGGATGGCTGGGAGGAGACGCTGGCAGGACCAGAGGTCGAGGGTGATGACTACGCCATGCTGGTCACCCTCGGCTGGCTGCAGGACGCCATCATCGCCGCCATCGACGGCTGAGGCAGGGTGCTGCGTCAGGCCCACAGCGGCCGCCGACGCCGCCGAATGGCTACAGTCCCCTGCTGGGTTGGAGGGACATCGGGTGAGCCTGCAGGGCAAGGTGGCGCTGATCACCGGCGCGGGCCGCGGCATCGGCCGCGACTATGCGCGTGGCTTCGCCGGCGACGGCGCGTCGCTGGTCGTCGCCGACATCGACGAGTCCAGCGCGGCGAACGTCGCCGCTGAAACCCGCGACGCCGGCGTCAACAGCATCGCCGTCGGCGTTGACGTCGCTGACGAGGCGAGCGTCGACGCCATGGTCGAGGCGGCCATCTCCCACTTCGGCCGCGTCGACATCCTGGTCAACAACGCCGCGTTGTGGGGCGACCTCGAGATCTACCCGGTGTGCATGACCCCGACCGACTACTGGAACCGCGTGTTTGCGGTCAACGTCAACGGCGCCTTCCTGTGCAGCAAGGCGCTGCTGCCACAGATGCGCGAGCGCAAATGGGGGCGCATCGTCAATCAGTCGTCGGCCGGCGCCTACATGATCCCGGGCGGGGTCTACAGCATCACCAAGCTGGCGCTCAACGGCCTCACGGCGCACCTCGCCTTCGAGTGCGGCATCGACAGCATCACCGTCAACGGCATCGCACCCGGTCTGATCGACACCGACGCCTCGCGCAAGCAGGTTCCCGAGCAGTATCGGCAGATGATCCTGCAGCAGACGCCGACGGGACGGCCGGGCACCGGCGGGGACCTCTACGGGATGGTCCGCTACCTCTGCTCCGACGAGGCCGCGTGGGTCACCGGACAGACCTTTATGCTCAACGGCGGCTTCATGAGCCGGATGTAGCTGGCACCCTTGTCCGACGACGCGCTGTTCTTCGCCGGGCGTCGCGCCCTGGTCACCGGTGGTGCATCGGGGATGGGCCGCGCCGTGGTCAGCCAGTTGCTGCGCTGTGGCGCGCACGTCATCAGCGTCGACATCCAGGACCAGGATGACGGACCGACACCGTGGTTCAGCCCGGTGCAGCTCGACCTCGCCAACGGCGCCGAGCTGCAGCGCTACCTCAACTCGCTCGATGACGCCCCGGTTGACTTCGTCTGCAACGCCGCCGGTGTGTCTCCGCTGCAGCAGACGACGGAGACCGTGGTGGCGGTCGACTTCCTCGCGGTGCGGCGCATCTGCACCCACCTGTTGCCGCGCATGCGACCGGCATCGGCGGTTGTCAACATCGCCTCGATCGCCGGCATGCACGACCTGGCCGGCGGCGTCGAGGCGGGGATCATCGATGCCGGCGACGAGGACGCCCTGGCGCACGCGTCGCGCGAGGTTCCCCATCCCGGCCTCGCCTACGTCGTCGCCAAACGCGCCGTGCTCGAGCTCAGCGTCCGCCTCGCCGCCGAGCACGCGTCACGGCACGTGCGCGTCAACTGCACCAGCCCGCATTTCGCGGCGACGCCCATGCACTACGCCATCAAGCGCGACGATCCGGAGATGTACCGCGACATGCCGGCGCCGATGGGCCGCTGGTCGAGCGCCGACGAGCAGGCCGACGCGGTGATGTTCCTCCTCGGTCCGCGGTCCTCGTACATCACCGGGCACAACCTCGTCGTCGACGGCGGCTATTGTGCGCTGACGCGCGCGCGCTGAAATCCCGCACCCGGACTTACTTCGCCGCCACGCTGACCGGCAGACGGAAGAAGGTGTCGGCGTTGCCGGCCATGACCTTGCTGCGCACCGCGTCGCTGAGGCTGGGGCGTGAAAACATCTCGGCGACGGCGCCGGGGAACTCGGCGTCGTAGTGGGGATAGTCGGACGCCCACATGATCCGGTCGTCGCCGACGAGGCTGACGACCGCGCCGACTGCCTCCTCGTCGGCTTCGCAGGTGATCGCGCACTGGCGCTTGAAGTACTCCGACGGCGGACGGCGGATCTCGGGAACCTGCCAGCTGAGGTTGTGCCAGTTGGAGTCGAGACGCTCCAGCCAGTAGGGCAGCCAGCCGCAGTTCGACTCCATGAAGCCGAAGCGCAGCTGCGGATGTCGCTCCATCACCCCGGCGCGAACCAGGGTCATCATCGCCAGCATCTGCTCGAAGGGGTGAGAGACGCAGTGCCAGTCGAACATCGTCTGACACCGGTCGATGCCGGCGAATGAGATGAGCGGGTTGACTCCTTCGTGCACGGCGACCACCAGACCCGCCTCCTCGGCAGCGCTCCAGAGGGGCTCGTAGGCGGGATCGTCGAGCTTGCGTTGCGTGTGCGGGTCGGGGTTGGGGCGCACGGTGACGCCGACGAAGCCCAGCGCGGCGACCCGCTGCAGCTCGGCGACGGCGGCATCGACATCCTTGAGTGGCAGCAGCGCGACGGGGAAAAGCCGGTCGGGGTAGGGGCGGCAATAGTCGGCGGCGTGGTCGTTGAGGCAGCGGGCGATCGCCGCCATAGCCTCGCCGTTGGGGACGAGCGGCAGGAACAGGCCGAGCGTGGGGAAGAGAACCGCGGCGTCGATGCCCTCGATGTCCATGTCACGGATGCGCTGATGGGGGTCGAAGCCGCCGGGTTGGGCCTCGTCCCACTGACGCCCCTGCGGCGCCCGGAGTCCCTGCGGGGTCACCGCGTCGCCGAGGCCGAAGACGCCGCCCGTGTACGGCGGGGTGCCGTCGAAGCTCATCCCCTGGCGGCCCTCGGCGTCGCGAAGGATGCGCGGCGCCCGCTCAAGATGGCGCGGATCGACGCGTCCGTCGAAGACGTCGGCGGGCTCGAGAAGATGCCCGTCGCTGTCCACGATGCGATGGCCGTCGTGCATCTGCGCACCTCCAACCCTGAGCCGGCGCCGCCCTTGGCACGGCGCAGCGTCGGCTATCGTACGGCACGACACCTCGCAGCCCGGGCGCCCAGGCGCCCCGCGCCGGCTGGGGTGTCGGTTGGAGGAAGTGATGCCGGGTCAGACGACCGCGTACTCGCCGTTTGCCGAGGCCGTGATGGCCGACCCCTACCCCTTCTACGCCCAGCTGCGCGATCAGGACCCGGTGTGCCGTGTCGAGGAGTTCGTCGCCGTCAGCCGGTATGCCGACGTCGTCTCCCTGCTCCGCGACCCCGCCACGTTCACCTCCACCCGTGGCAACACCCGCGAGGACATGCCCCAGGTGGCCGACACCACCATGATCACCTCAGACCCGCCCAAACACACCGACCTGCGCCAGCTCGTCAACCGGGCGTTTACGCCAAAGATGGTCGCAACGCTGGAGCCGCGGGTCCGCGCGGTGACCGACTCGCTGCTCGACACGGTCATCGCCCGGCAGCGCTTCGACGTCATCAGCGATCTCGCCTATCCCCTGCCGGTGACCATCATCGCCGAGCTCCTCGGCGTCGATCCCGAGCACGGCGAGGACTTCAAGCGCTGGTCGGACGATTCCATCGCCGCGCTGGGCTCGGGCGGCTCCTACGGCCAGGCGGATCGCATGGGCGAGAGCATGGGGGAGTTCTACGAGTACTTCGGGCGGGTCATCGCCGAGCGCAAAAGCGCGCCCCGCGAGGATCTCATCAGCGCCATGCTGCTCAACGCCGAGACCGTCCCCGACCCCGGCCAGCTGGTGACCCTGTGCTTCCTCCTGCTGGTCGCCGGCCACGAGACGACCACCAACCTCATCGGCAACGGAACCCTGGCGCTCTTCGAGAACCCCGATCAGCTCGAGCTCCTGCAGCGAAACCCGGAGATCGCCGCGTCCTACGTCGAGGAGGCGCTGCGCTACGACTCGCCGGTGCAGGGCCTGTACCGCACGACGACTCGCGATGTCGACGTCGCCGGCACGACGATCGCTGCGGGCACCAAGATGCTCTGCCTCTTCGCCTCGGCAAACCGCGACGGTGCGCAGTTCCGAAACGCCGACACGTTCGACATCAGGCGCCAGCCCAACATCCACGTCGCCTTCGGGTCCGGAGTCCACTTTTGCCTGGGCGCGTCGCTGGCCCGGCAGGAGGCGCGCATCGCCGTTGAGCGCATGGTCAGTCGCCTGGGCAGGCTTCGTCTCGACCCCGACCGTCCTCCGGTACGGCTGCTCAATCCCACCATCAGGGGCCTGCGCAGCCTGCCGGCGCTCTTCGAGGCGTGACGCCGCCGGCCTGCTAGGGCGACAGCTTGGGCGGTGTCATCGGCCAGGCGAGGCCACGCGGTCCCATGTAGAAGAAGTCGATGGTGCGGCTGACGAAGCGCCAGCCGTCGGCGGTGCGCAGGTACTCGTCGTGGTACGTTCCGGCGCCTTCGATGTCGGGTTGACGGCCGTAGTGCACCGCGAAGCGCGACGTGCCACGGGCGCTGTCGGGCCCGGTGAACTCGGTGATCTCGTCGGTGGTGAAGTGCACCGCGAACGCCGCGTTTGCCATGGGACCGGCCAGCGCGGCGCGCATCTGCTCGCGTCCCTCGGCGAAGCCCATGGGTCCAAGCTGGAGCACACCTTCTTCCACGAAGAGATCGACAAAGTTCTCGAGCTGACCGGAGTCGTAGGTGTGCGTGTAGCGGGCGCGAAGCTCGCGCAGCGCCTCGCCGTCGCCCAGCCGCGCCTCGTCGCTGTCCGCCATGTCCGCCAGAGCATAGGGTGCATCCCGCCGGTCGCATCGTCTTCCCCAGCGGCGATGCTCTGGTCTATGGTGAGCGCGACCCGCGCAGCATGGCGCGCCACGCTCATCAAGGAGGCAGCATGGCAGGCGAGAAGCGACGCGGCGCTCCCAAGAAGAACGCCAAGAAGCCCAGTAAGGCGGCCAAGCTCAAGCAGGCGAGCAAGCTCGCCGTGCGCACGCCGTCGACGAGCGCCGATCAGCCCACCGCCTGAGCTGGGGGCGCAGGCCGGCGATGCGGCGCATCCGCTCGCCGGCCTGCGTGTGCGCGACGCCGGGACTTCGCCGGCGACCGCCCAGGCGGCGCGGATCCTCGGCGCCCTCGGGGCCATGGTCGCGTCGACGAATCCCAGCGCCGCGCTGCTCGCCGACGGAGCGCACGTCACTGACGCCGACGACGCCGGCCCAGACATCGTGCTCGACGACGGCACCGCCGGCGTACGCCACGCGTGCACCGTGGACGTGCAGGTCGCCGGCGCAGGCGGCCCAACCGATGACTCGGAGCGCCGGCTGCAGGAGGGATTCGGCCTCGCCGCGCTGACCGGCGAACCGGAGGGCGAGGCGTTGCTGGTCGGCGGCTGGCCGGCCCTCCTCCACTGCGGAGCCCAGGCTGCGGTCGCTGCGCTGCTCGGCGTCGTCGCCCGCGAGCGCTCAGCCGTCGCCCCGCAGATGATCGTCGATGCCCGGAGCACGACCCTGGCGATGCTCGACGATGCCCCGCTGCGCTTCCTGCGCGGCCACCCGCCGCGTCCACGCACCCGGGGCGCTCGATTCCTCGAGCGCAACGGTCGCCTCGCCCGGGCGAGCGATGGTTGGGTCAGCCTGAGCATGTCGCGCGACGACGAGTGGGAGACCGTCAGTGCTCTGGCGCGTCGCGCGGACTGCTCGAGTGTCACCGACTGGATCGCACTGCACAGCCGTCGCCAGGTGTTCGACATCCTCCAGGCGATGCGCCTCGCCTGCGGCATGGGCCTGACACCAGCGGAGGTGCTCGACGATCCGCTGCTGCGCGAGCGCGGAGCTGTGCGCCACGGGCGCGTCGTCTCCCCGTTTCGCTGCGAGCTGCGACCGGGGTCGCGGTGGTCGCCCCCGGCAATCGGTGACGAGCCACCGTTGCACGGCGTCCGAGTCGTCGAGCTCGCCGGGCTCTGGGCCGGGCCGGCGGCGACCGAGATGCTCGCCAGGTGGGGGGCGACCGTGGTCAAGGTCGAGTCGCCGCAACGGCTGGACGGCTTTCGCGACGACGAGGGGACGCGCTTCGAGACATTCAACGCGGGCAAGCGGAGCGTGCTCCTCGACCTCGACGGCGACGCGGGGCGCGCCGCGCTGCACGCGCTTTTGCGCAGCGCCGACGTCCTCGTCGAGGCGCACGCGCCGCGGGTCCTGCCCAATTGGGGCCTGGATGCGCCCGCGCTGCGCACCTTGAACCCATCGCTCATCGTCCTCCACCTGCCCGCTCTGGGTGGCGAGCCGGACACGTGGCCGCAGCACGTCGCCTACGGCTTCGACCAGGAGATGCTCTGCGGCCAGGCGGTGATCGACGCGGACGCACCCGTACGCCCCGCCGGCGTACCCCTCGGCGACCCCGTCGCCGCGACCGCGGCGGCGGCGGCGGTGCTCGCCGGGCTGTGGCAGCGCATGCGCAGCGGCGCAGTGGCACACGTCGAACTCGCCCAGCGCGACGCCCTGCTCCATCACCTCGCGCCGCGCTGCGAGGCGGCGCGAGGCGGTCGTGCCTGGGCCGCTGACGCGCTCGCCGGCGTGATCGCTTCGTCGCCGCAGACCGCGGGCGAGGCGCTGGCCGGCCTCGGCACCGACAGAGGGTGGGACCAGGGCATCCGCATGCTCGGCACGCCCTGGCGCGCACCGGCACCAGCGCCGCGACCCGGCGAGCACACCGCCGCCGAGCTGCGGCGTGCCGGGGTCAGCTAGCGGTCACCCGCCACCGCTAGTAGCGCGTCACCTTGAGGCTGAAGTCGAGTGCCGTCGCCGAGTGGGTCAATGCCCCGACGCTGATGTAGTCGGCGCCGGCGAGGGCGTACGCCCTGGCGTTGGTCAGCAGCACGCCGCCGCTGATCTCCACCTTGGCGCGGCCGCGAATGATCTGCATCGCTTCGCGCACCTGCCCCGGGGCGAAGTTGTCGAGAAGGATGCGCGGCGCGCGGTCGTTGAGCGCCTGCTCCAGCTCCTGCAGGTTGCTGACCTCGACGTTCACCGGTGCCTCGGGATGCGCCTTGCGCACCGCGCGGAGCGCCGGGCTGACTCCCGCAGCCAGTGCCAGGTGGGTGTCCTTGATGAGCACCTGGTCGTACAGCCCCATGCGATGGTTGACAGCACCGCCGGTGCGGGTCGCGTACTTCTCCAGCGCGCGCAGTCCCGGCGTCGTCTTGCGCGTATCGAGAATCTCTGTCTTGGTGCCCTCCACCGCCTTGACGTACTTCGCGGTGAGCGTGGCTATGCCGCTGAGGTGCTGCAGGAAGTTGAGCGCCACGCGCTCGGCGCGAAGCATCGATCGTGCCGGGCCGAACAGCCGGGCAACGATCTGGTCCTCCTGGACCTTCTGACCGTCCTCGGTCTTGGCGTCGAACTGCAGTCGCTTGTCGACGAGACCGAAGACCCGCTCGCTGATCGGCAGCCCGGCGACGACACCGTCCTGCTTGCAGACGATCTTGCCGCGGCAGGTCATCTCCGGCGGAAGGATTGCGTCACTGGTGAGGTCGCCGCCGCCGACGTCCTCAGCCAGGGCGGCCTCGATCAGCGGGTCGAGGACCTCGGGTGCGAGCGCGTCAGTTGTCGGATCGAGCGTGGCTGTCAAAGCGGGGTCCCTTCTCCTTCTCCATGATCCATGTTCCCAGCCAGGCATCGCTGCTGCCGGGATGATCGGAACGCAGGTGACTTCCGCGGCTCTCCTCCCGGGCCAGGGCCGCGGTGCAGACAAGCGAGGCCGTGGTGGCACAGGCGCGCAGCTCACCTGCGAGTGACGACGGATCGCGGTCGCAGGCCGCTGCGATCTCCTCGATGATGCCCAGGCTGCGGCGAAGCCCCGCCTCGTCGCGGACGACGCCGGCTCCCTCCCACATCGCGGTGCGCAGGCGTTCGCCGAGCGTGCGCCCGTCGACCCGCGCGGCTCCGCGATGCTCGTCGACACGCGCCACGGCATCGCCCAGTGATGGTGGCGCGGCCTCGGCGCCACGGTGGAGCGCGGCCTCCACCGCGCGATGGGCGAAGACCACCGACTCCAGCAGGCTGTTGCTGGCCAATCGATTGGCGCCGTGGACGCCGCTGCTGGCCACCTCGCCACAGGCGTACAGGCCGTCGATGCTGCTGGCGGCACTGAGGTCGGTGCGCACCCCACCGATGAGGTAGTGCGCAGCGGGAGCGATGGGAATCGGCTGCTGACGCATGTCGATGCCGAAGCCGAGACAGGTCTTGTAGATGGTGGGGAATCGCACCGCAGCCCGGTCGGCGAGCGGCGCGCAGTCGAGGAACACGCTGCCATCGCCGCTGCGCTGCAGCTCCGACCAGATAGCCTGGGCGACGACATCTCGAGGCGCGAGCTCGCCGCGCGGGTCGCTGTCGAAGAGGAAGCGTTCGCCGCGGGCGTTGACCACGTGGGCGCCTTCGCCGCGGACCGCTTCGCTGATGAGAAAGCGCGGTGCTCCGTCGAGCGCCAACGCTGTCGGGTGGAACTGGACGAATTCCATGCCCGCTACCTCGGCGCCGGCGGTGTAGGCCAGCGCCACACCGTCGCCGGTTGCCGGTTGCGGGTTGGTGCTGTGCCGCCACAACCTGCCGGCGCCTCCGCTGGCGAGGATCGTGGCCGTGGCGGCGATGCGACGCAGCTGTCCGGTGTCCGCGTCGCGCGCTTCGACGCCGACGCACCGTCCCGAGGCGTCGGTGAGCAGGCGGCTGGCCTGGTGGCGTTCGAGGACCCGCACACCGGACTGGCGCAGCCTGGCGATCAGCGCAGTCTCGATCTCCAGCCCGGTGGCGTCGCCGCGCGCGTGGATGATCCGCGACCTGCTGTGCGCCGCCTCGCGGCCCACCAGCAGCGCGCCGTCCTGCGTGTCGAAGGCGACACCCCATTCGACGAGCTCGCGCACCCGCGACGGCCCCTCGTCGACGAGGATGCGCACCGCCCGCTCATCGCAGAGACCGCGCCCGGCGGCGACGGTGTCCGCGAAGTGCAGATCGGGGGAGTCGTCTGGCGCGACCGCCGCGGCGATGCCTCCCTGCGCGTAGCGGCTGCAGCCTTCGTCCAGCTCGGCCTTGGTGACCACGGCAACACGCGCGCGTGGCGCTGCGCTGAGCGCGGCGACCAGGCCGGCGATACCGCTGCCGATGACAACGACGTCGTAGGCGTTGTTCGAAGCCGGCCGTGTGGTCATCGCAGTGCTCAGCGGACGCCCGCCTCGGCGTGGCGCCCCCCGGTCAGTGCCAGCCGCCCTCGACCGTCACCGGCATTCTTCGACCTGGGCCGATTGCGCCCGTCGACCTGGACGACGCGGGGCACAAACGCGTGCACCTCGTCGTCTTCGAGCTGCGCATAAGTGATGAGGATCACCATGTCGCCGGCATCGCCGATGTGGGCCATGGCTCCGTTGAGGGTGATCTCACCGGGACCTGCTTCGATCGCGTAGGTGACGGCGCGCGAACCGTTGCTGATGTTGACGATGTGCACCTGTTCGCCAGGGACGATGTCGGCGCGGCGCATCAGCTCGGTGTCGATCCCACATGAGCCTTCGTAGTGGAGATCGGCGCGCGTCACCGTGGCGCGGTGGATCTTCGACTTCATCACGGTACGGTGCACGGGCGGCTCCTCTCGGCGACGCCCGGCTCGCCGCCGCCCACCGCGGTCGGTTCGGAAACGCCGCCGGGCTTGGGCAGCTCGTCGATCCCCAAGGCAAGAGTATCGACCAGCCGAGCTGTACCTATTCTAGCAGCGACCAAAATTTTCGATCCGACGCGAGCGGCGTCGACTTGCGCGAATGTGTCGGCGTCAACCACGGCGACGTACTCGGGGTTCAGCGCCGGGCTCTCGGCCAGCGACGCGCCCACCACGTCGATCAGTTCCGCAGACGCGCGAACCCCCGAGGCAAAGGCGCGTCCCGCCGCAGCCAGCCCGCGGGGAATCGCCAGTGCCTGGCGGCGCTGCTCGGCGTCCAGGTAGCGGTTGCGACTGCTCAGGGCCAAGCCGTCCTGGTCACGCACCGTGGCACAGACGACGATCTCGGTGCCGGTGTCCAGGTCGCGAGCAAGGCGGCGGACGACAGCACACTGCTGGGCGTCCTTGGCACCGAAGTAGGCGCGATCTGCACGTGCGGCCACCAGCAGCTTGGTCACGACCAGGGCCACACCGTCCAGGTGACCGGGCCGCGCACTCCCCTCCCACAACTCCACGAGCGCGCCGTTCACGCGCACGGCGGTGGTCAGCCCCTCGGGGTACATCGCGGCCAGGCCGGGAACGAACACGGCATCCGCGCGCTCCTCGGCGAGCAGGCCGAGATCGGTGTCGAGGCTGCGGGGATATCGGGCGAGGTCCTCCCCCGGCCCGAACTGGGTGGGGTTGACGAAGATGCTGACCACGGCCCGGTCACACTCCGCCCTGGCCCGGCGCACCAGGCTGCGATGCCCCTCGTGCAGGGCACCCATGGTGGGCACCAGTCCGATGCTCATCCCGGCGGCGCGCCACCGGTCGGACTGCAGGCGCAGCTCGGCCGGGGTGTCGAGCACCCGCGGTCCCTGGTTCATCGTCTCAGTGGTAGCTGTGCTCGTCATCGGGGAAGGCACCGGCGGCAACCTCGTCGGCGAAGGCCCGCGCTGCGGCGACGGTGCGATCACCGAGATCCGCGTACGGCTTGACGAACTTGGGCATGCGATCGCGGGTGATGCCCAACAGGTCGTAGACAACCAGGACCTGGGCGTCGCAGTCGGGGCCGGCGCCGATGCCGATGGTGGGCACGCCCACGGCGCTGGTGACCTCGGCGGCGAGGCTGCGAGGGATGCCCTCGAGGACGATGGCGAAGGCCCCCGCCTCTTCGAGCGCGCGGGCGTCCTCGAGGATGTGCGCGCGCGCCTCATCGGAGCGACCCTGCACCTTGAAACCGCCGAAGAGGTTGAGAAACTGCGGCGTCAGCCCCAGGTGGCCCATCACCGGGATGCCACGCTCGACCAGGCGCCGGGCGAGCGCGATGACCCGGCCACCGCCCTCCAGCTTGACCGCGTGCATGCCGTTCTTGAGAAAGGCGACCGCATTGGCGACGGCATCGTCATCGGAGGTGTGGTAGGCGCCGAACGGCATGTCGCCGACCAGCAACTGGTTGGGTGCGCCCCGAGACACCGCCCGCGCGTGATGCAACATGTCCTCCATGGTCACCGGGAGTGTCGAGGGATATCCCAGCGCGTTGTTGCCGACACTGTCACCAACCAGGAGGACGGGGACATCAGCCTCGGCGAGCAGCCTCGCGGTGGGGTAGTCATAGGCGGTGACCATGACGAAGCGACGGCCTTCGCGCTTGGCGCTGAGCAGGTCGGAGATGGTGACGGGCATTTCTGTGTGACCGGTGCTGCTGCGGAGGCTCCGCCTCAGGCGGCGCTCAGCCGCGAACCGAGGCTGACAGGCGCTGCCGCGGAATCTCGCGCCCGCCGGCGCTGCGATGCCGGGGCCACCGCTCGCGACGACGGCGCGGTGAGCACCGCAGCCACGTCCTCCCGCCCGACGACCCCCACAGTTCGCAGCGTCTCCATCGCCATGCGCTGATAGAGACGCTGCGTCGCCTGGTCGCCGCGCAGGGCCTCGAGGTGACGAGCGACGGTGGACGCGTCGTTGCGCACCACCGGCCCAGTCATCGCCGCCTTCGCGCCGAGCCGCCGGGCGTTGCGGGCTGCGCCCTCGAGGAGCACGGCGAGCGCCTCGCCGGCGATCGCTTCGTCGACCCCGGAGCGCTCCAGCAGCGACGAGGCGGTGGCCAGCAGAGCCAGTGGGGCGTTGCCGGCGAGCACCGCTGCGGCGTGGTAGAGGGCGCGATCGCCGGAGGGCGCGGTGAACGCGATGCCGCCGATGTCTCTGACCATCGCCTCGAGCACCGGCGCCAGCGCCTCGTCGGCGTCCACGGCGAAGAACGTGCCCTCGAGCGCGCCGGAGCTGTCCGCGTCGCTCAGCGCCTGCAGGGGATGGACCGCGCCGACGCGGGCCGCCACTTGTCGGACGCTGCCGAGGACGGAGCGGCCGCTCGACCCGCTGCAGTGCACCAGAGCCTTGCCGCGAAGCCCCACCGATGCGGCCGCGACCGTCGCGGCGACGCGGGTGATGGCCGCGTCGGGGACGGTGAGGAAGGTGATGTCCGCCGAACGCACCGCCGCCTGCGCGGTGGGCTGACAGCTGGCTCCTACCATCCCCGCCAGGCGTCGAGCGTTGGCGGGGGTGCGGCTGTGCACCGCGGTGATGCGGTACCCGGCTCGATGCGCCGCGGTGGCCAGCGCGGTACCGCAGCGACCGGCGCCGACGATGGCCAGGGTGGGGCGCTGCCGCGCCGGGTCGAGCTGGGTGAGCGATGGCTGCGGCACGCGCGTTGTCGCACAGTCCGTTGCGGCGGCGTTCACGTCTCGGTCACCTCGTGATCCAAGCGTCGGTCGTACCCGCATCCGGGCGGATTGGAGCAGGTGTCGACCGGTCAGCGCCCGCCGTGTGGCTGCCTCGCGGCGCTCAGGCGTCCACGGGCCACGTCGGGCGCCGCTCCTCCCCGCTGTGTGCGGCGCGCACCCACTATAACGCCGCAGCTCGCGAGTTCATGCGCCGAGCCCCGTTGCTGTGGCCGGCGATCAGGCTCCGGCGGCGGCCACCTCGGATCCGCCGTTCTCCACCTCGGCGATGATCCGGTCCATCTCCGCTGCGTCCATGGTCTCCACCTCGATGAGGCGGTGGGCCAGGGCGCGCAGCGCCGGCTCGCGGGAGCGGAGCACCTCCTTGGCACGGAGGAAGGCGTTGTCGACGAGGTGGTGCACCTCCTGGTCGATCTCGCCGGCGACCTCCTCCGAGTAGTTGCGCTGCTCGCCGAGATCGCGGCCGAGGAAGACCAGCTCCTCCTTGTGGCCGAAGGCCAGCGGCCCCAGCTTGTCGCTCATACCCCACTCGGTGACCATCTTTCGAGCCAGCTTGGTCGCCTTGCTGATGTCGTCCGAGGCGCCGGTGGTGATGTTCTTCTCGCCGAGGATGAGCTCCTCGGCGCAGCGGCCGCCGAGGATGCCGGCGAGCTGGTCCACCAGCTCCGCCTTGCTCACCAGGTACTTGTCCTCGGTGGGAAGGCTCAGCGTCCAGCCAAGCGCCATGCCGCGGCTGACGATGGAGATCTTGTGCACCGGGTCGGTGTTCTCCAGCGTCTTCATCACCAGGGCGTGACCCATCTCGTGATAGGCGATGGTCGCCTTCTCCTTCTCGGAGATCATCCGGCTCTTGCGCTCGGGGCCGGCGATGACCCGGGCGATCGCCTCCTCGAGGTCCTTCATGCCGATGACCTTCTTGTTGGCGCGCGCCGCGAGGATCGCCGCCTCGTTGATCAGGTTGCTCAGGTCGGCGCCGCTGAACCCCGGCGTCTGCTTGGCGAGGATCTCCAGGTCGACGCTGGAATCGAGCGGCTTGTTGCGCGCGTGCACCTCGAGGATGGCGCGCCGGCCGCGGATGTCGGGGCGATCGAGGACGACATGCCGATCGAAACGACCCGGGCGCAACAGTGCAGGATCGAGGACGTCCGGTCTGTTTGTGGCAGCAATGACGATAACGTGCGTGCTCGTCTCAAAGCCGTCCATCTCGACGAGCAGCTGGTTGAGAGTCTGCTCGCGCTCGTCGTGGCCGCCGCCCAGGCCCGCGCCACGCTGCCGGCCTACGGCGTCGATCTCATCGACAAAGACGATGCAGGGACTGTTCTTCTTGGCCTGGTCGAAGAGGTCGCGAACGCGGCTGGCGCCGACGCCGACGAACATCTCGACGAACTCCGAGCCGCTGATGCTGAAGAAGGGCACGCCGGCTTCACCCGCGACGGCCTTGCTGAGCAGTGTCTTGCCGGTTCCCGGTGGTCCGACGAGCAGCACACCCTTGGGAATGCGCGCGCCGACAGCGGTGAACTTGTCCGGGTACTTGAGGAACTCGACGATCTCGCTGAGCTCCACTTTCGCCTCCTCGACGCCGGCGACGTCGTTGAAGGTGATCGCGGGTTTGTCACCGGCGAGCAGGCGGGCGCGGCTACGACCGAAGGAGAGGGCCTGGTTGTTGCCACTCTGCGTCTGCCGGAGCATGTACCACATGAAGCCGCCGATGACCACCAGCAGAAAGAGGTTGGGCAGGATGATGCTCCACAAGAGATTGCCCCCACTGCTTGCGTCGGTCTTGAAGTTGAAGAACTTGTTGTCGCTGAAGAGTCGTGGCAGGTCGGAGTTCTGCGCAACGGTGGTGTGGTACTTGGTGCCGTCCTTGGCGTACCAGGTGACGTTCTGACCATCACCGTCGAGGACCGTCTGCTTGCTTGTGTCGGTGGAGATGGTGCTGCTGTCGGTGCAACCGCCTCCACCGGTGTTGCCGCACTCAACCGCCTTGGCCAGGTCGCCGTAGCTGCGCTCGGCGGGATTGTTACTGGGGAAGTTACGGTAGGCGAAGACCGCGACCACCACGATGAGGGTGAGCAGAAAGAGATAGACGATGGGCCGTCGCTGTCCTCTCATCGCGGGCAGTCTAGCATGGGGTCTGAATTCAACTGGCCCTTGACGTTCGCGTCGCGCATTCGCTCCGCGAGGATCACCAGGCGGCGCCTGGCGCCAGGGAAGACGGCCTCCAGCGCGGGTAGCAACTGGTGGCGGACTCGACTGCGCAGGAAGCGCGGGTCGCGATTGCTTGGATCGTCGATCACCTCCATCCCGAGGACCGCGCAGTAGGCGACGACGTGGTCACGCCAGACCCGCAGCAGGGGTCGGGCGAGCAGGCCGTCACGGGCGGACATGGCGCGCAGCCCGCGCGGGCTGGCACCGCTGAGCAGGCGCATGAGCACCGTCTCCGCCTGGTCGTCGGCGGTGTGTCCCAGGGCGATGGCGGTTGCGCCGGTCTCGGCGGCCAGGGAACGAAGCGCCTGGTGACGCGCCTGCCGGGCCCTGTCCTGCAGCGAACCGCCGGCGGTGACGCTGACCGCCAGCGCCCGGAACGCCAGGCCACGCGAGGCGGCGAGTCCGGCGACGTGTGACGCCTCGGCCGCCGAGCCCGGGCGAAGACCGTGATCGACGTGGGCGACGACCAGGGAGAGGCGTCGCGGCGGGGCCAGCCTCGCCAACGCGTCGACCAGCGCAGACGAATCCGGCCCTCCGCTGCAGGCGACGACGACCGTCTCGCCGACGCGCAGCACGGCCTCGCCGTCCAGTGCTCGGGCCACCTCGCGCCGAACCCGGGCGACCTCGGGGACACGTTCCCCGGGGGGAAGGGCGGTCAGCGGTTGGCGATGCGGCATGGTGGCGGTACCTGGACTCGAACCAGGGACATACCGGGTATGAGCCGGCTGCTCTACCGACTGAGCTATACCGCCCCACGCACCGGTCGCGGCGTCCTGACCCTGGTCCGTTCGGCCGGCGACACCACGGGTTGAGGGGATGGTTGCGGCGGTTGGATTCGAACCAACGACCTTCGGGTTATGAGCCCGACGAGCTGCCACTGCTCCACGCCGCCCGCACAGGATACTCGACCGTCGAATCCCGCATCAGTGCGGACGAGGTGTCGGAGTGCTCACGCCGAATTGGAATGGAGTCGGCGCGGCAGCCGGTGTCGGGCTCGCGTTTGGGGGCTGCGGCGTGGGGGTCGCGCTCGGCGGCGACGACGGGTAGAAGCGCGGCAACCCCTGGATGTCGATGCCCCCGTCGGGAGGCACCGCGGCACCGGGCGTGGTGATCACGAAGACGCTCTCGCCGGGCAGGACGTACCCGAGGCGGCGGGCCTCTTCCTCGAGCCACGCATTGGTCTGCGCAGCTGCAACCTCGAGCTTGCGCTGGTCGATCTCGCGCTGCAGGTTGGCGTTCTGCTGCTGCAGGGTCTGCACCCGACCGTCGAGGGAGTGCCCGTTCGCTGTCGCGGTGTAAACCGCGAATCCCACCCATCCGACCACCGCGGCGGTCAGGCCCGCGGCGACGCGACGGGGCGACAAGCTCAGCGATCGACCCCGTCGGGAGTTGCGGCGACGAATGATGGGACGGCCCTCGGTGCGACGTTGAGTGAAATGCGGGCGCAGCCTCTGAGTATACGGTGGAGTTGGCCTTTACTGACGGGGCGACGCATCGACGACTCGTTGCGTTCCGTTTACGACTCGCCGCCCGATCTCCAGCGACGACTCCATTCCGCCGCGTCGACATCGTGCAGATCGACTCCTTCGGCGCGAACCTGGCGTTCGAGGGCGCGAAACCGTTCAGCGAACACTTGAGCGCGACGGCGCAGCGCGTCTTCGGGGTTGACTCTCAACCTGCGCGCGAGGGCGACAACGGCGAAGAGCAGATCGCCGACCTGGTCCTCCACAGCCACCGGAGCTGGTGGCGGGCCGGCACCGTGGGCTGCGGCGGGCGCGGGCGCGGTCTCGGTCTCGGTCGTCCAGTCGGCGCCCCGTGCCGCGACAGGCACCGCCGGCGATAGAGCTACGACAGCGTCGAGCGCGCGGCGCAGCGCCTCGAGGGTGTCATGGAGGGTCGGCGTCTCGTCGAAGCCGATCCGCGCCGGGCGCTTCTGCACACCGAGCGCGTACGCCAGCGCTGGGAGTGAGACGGGGACGCCGTCGAGAACCGAGAGCCTCTCCCCCTTCTCCGCCGCCTTGAGCCTCTCCCAGTTGACGACCACCTCGGCGGCGCCGGACACCTGAGTGTCGGCGAAGACGTGGGGATGGCGGTGGATCATCTTCGTCCGGGTGACCTCGGCGACGTCACCGATGTCGAAGCCGTCCTCGGACTCCTGGGCGATGGCGCAGTGCATGAACACCTGGAGAAGCAGGTCGCCAAGCTCTTCGCGAAGCGTCGCCTCGCGTCCTGCCTCGATGGCCTCGAGCGTCTCGTAGGTCTCCTCGAGCAGGTAGGGGCGCAGGCTGCGATGGGTCTGCTCGCGGTCCCATGGGCAGCCGCCCGGAGCACGCAGTCGCTCCACGGTCTCGTACAACGCCCGCAGCGCCTCGGCGGCTTCCTCACGCATCGCGGCTACTCTCTCATGCCGAGGCGGCACGCTGCCGCAGCCGGAGCTGGCGGCCGAGCTCGCGCAGGGCGCTGACAAGCACATCGTCCCAGCCGGCCTTGCCGGTGTCGATGCGCAGCCTTGTCGGTGATGCTGTCATCGATGACCTGAACTGGCGGACCACGGCATCGAGGTCGTAGCCGTGTCCCAGAGGCAGCTTGATGGTGACCGTCGCGGCGTCACGCTCCACCCCGAGCGCCGCGCAGGCGGCGGCGAGGAGGCGCACGCGGAGCGAGAGGAGCAGCGCCTGCACCGGCTGTGGTGGCACGCCGAAGCGGTCGACGAGGCCGCGTCCCTGCTGCTCCAGCTCGGCCTCGGTGGCGCAGGCGGCGAGGTCCTGGTAGAGACGAAGACGCAGCCGCTCGTCGCTGACGTAGTCGGTCGGCAGGTAGGCCGGCAGCGGCAGCGAGACGGTGATCTGCGCCGGCGACTCGACCACCTGTCTGCCCTGGCTGCGGTTGACCGCGTCGCGCAGCAGGTGGTTGTAGAGCTCCAGCCCGACGGCGGCGATTTCGCCGTGCTGGGCCTCGCCGAGGAGGTTGCCGGCGCCGCGGATCTCCAGGTCGCGGAGTGCGAGCTTGAAACCGGCGCCGAGGTCCTGCAGGTCGGCGACCACCTCGAGACGTTTGTCGGCGCGCTCGCTCAACGAACGCTGCGGCGGATACAGAAAGTAGGCGTAGGCGCGCTGCCCGGCACGTCCCACGCGCCCGCGCAGCTGGTACAGCTGGGCGAGGCCGAGGCGGTGAGAGTCATTGATGATGATGGTGTTGGCGTTGGGGATGTCGAGACCGGACTCGATGATGGTGGTACAGGCAAGGACGTCGATCTCCCCGTCACTGAAGCGCCGCATCACCCGGGCGAGTGCCTGCTCGGGCATCTGACCGTGGCCGACCTCGATGCTGACACCGGGGAGCAGCCGGCGCAGCATCTCAGCCTCGCGATCGATCGACTGCACCCGGTTGTGCACGTAGTAGACCTGCCCTGAGCGGGCGAGCTCGCGGGTGATCACCTCGCGGATCAGCGGTTCGTCGCGTCCGGTGACGAAGGTCTTGATCGGCTGCCGCTCTTCGGGGGGCGTCTGGATGACGGAGAGATCGCGGATGCCGGCGAGGGCCATGTGCAAGGTGCGCGGAATCGGTGTCGCCGACAGCGAGAGGACGTCGACGGCGACGCGCAGCTGCTTGAAGCGCTCCTTCTGGAGCACGCCGAATCGCTGTTCCTCGTCGATGATCACCAGCCCGAGATTGCGGAACTCGACGTCGCGCTGCAGCAGCCGGTGCGTGCCGATGACGACGTCGACCGCGCCGCTGCGCAAGCCGGTGAGGGTGTCGGCGATCTCTACGTCGCTGCAGAAACGCGAGAGCTGGCGCACCGTCACCGGGAAGGGTGCCAGGCGCTGGGTGAAGGTGATGTGATGCTGCTGCGCCAGCACGGTGGTGGGCACCAGCATGGCCACCTGGCGGCCATCGACGGCAGCCTTGAACGCCGCGCGGACGGCAAGCTCGGTCTTGCCGAAGCCGACGTCACCACAGACCACGCGGTCCATCGGCTTCGACGACTCCATGTCGCGCTTGATCTCGTCGAGGACGAGCTCCTGGTCGGGCGTCTCCTGGTAGGGGAACGACGCCTCGAGCTCCAGCTGCCAGGCGCCGTCGGGTGGGACCGGATGCCCCGCCGCTGCGTCGCGCCGGGCGTACAGCGCGAGCAGCTCGCGGGCCACCTCCTCGGTGCGCTCGGCGACCCGCCGCTTGGTGCGCTCCCACTCGCCCGTGCCCAGCTTGGACAGGTGCGGGCGGGACTCGGCGCCGCCGACGTATCGGTCGACGCGGTCGAGGTGGGCGACAGGAACGTAGAGCTTGTCGCCATCGGCGTACTCGAGCGTCATGTACTCGCTCTCGCCGCCGGCCTCGCGGACACGCCGCATGTCAAGGAAGCGGCCGATGCCGTGGTCGCGATGCACCACGAGGTCACCGGGAGCGAACTCGATGACAAAAGGTCGCGCCACCGCGCGTTCACTCGCGGCGCGACGCGCACCACGCGCCGACGTCGACTCGGCGCGCCGGGCGCCGCGGGCGAGCAACGACCCGCGACGCTTGACACCTCCGAACAGCTCGTGGTCTGTGTAGACGGCAAGCCCGGCGTCGGCGATGGCGAAGCCCTCGCTCAGGTCGGCCGCGGCCGCCACCACGGCGCCGTCCGGCAGTGCCGGCTCGTCGTCGAGGTCGACGTCGATGGGATCTAGCCCGGAGTCGTGCATCAGCTCGTCGACCCGTCCCTGCTGCCGCGAGAGCAGCAGCACCGCACCCGAGTGGGCGACGCGCTGGCGCAGCTGAGCAGCCAGGGCGTCGAGCCGGCCGACGTAGGAGTCGACCCCGCGCCAGCCGAGGTCACTGGTCACCGCCGCGCCTTCGGGCGCCCCGCGCATCACCTCGATCAGCGGCAGTCGCGTCAGCGCGTCACGGAGGTCGTCGACCGCGAAGAGGCCGGTGCGCGCGCCCGCGGGCAGCTCGCCCCGCGCCTCCTCCTGGGCGCGCAGGCCCTCGGCCTCGGCCAGATACCGCTCCGCGCCACGAAGCAGGCGGTCGAGGCCTCCGGCGCAGACCACCACCGCCTCGCCGAGGTGGTCGAGCAGGCTGGTCGGCCTTTCCCCCTGCAGGTAGGGCGCGAACACGTCGACGCCCTCCGCGTACGCCCCCAGGGCGAGACCCTCGCGGTCGCGAAGCCACGCCGCTCGGACCTCCTCGCGGCAGCTGCCGAGATCCAGTGCGTCGACGGCGATCAGCGCCTGGGCGACAGCGGCCGGCGAGAGGTCGAGCTCGCGCGCCGGGCTGATCCGCGCCTCGTCAAGCGCCGCCACGGAGGTCTGCGTGTCCGCGTCGAAGGCGCGGAGTCCCTCGACGCGGTCACCAAACCATTCGGCCCGCCAGGGCCGGCCGCGGTCGGGCGGAAAGACATCGAGGATGCCGCCGCGAACGGCGAATTCTCCCGGCGACGAGACCGCCACCTCCCTGCGATAGCCGAGAGCCACGAGGCGCTCGACCACCGATTCGTACCGCGCGATCTCCCCTGCGCGCAGGCTCAGGGTGCCCTCCCGGACCGATGCCAGCGGCAGTGTCGGTCGGAGCAGACCGGACGGCGACGCGACCAGCAGCGCCGGTTCGCCGCCGGCGAGCCTTTCCAGCGTGCCCAGGCGGCGCCGGGTCACCTCGTCTCCGGGTGGCACGCGGTCGAAGGGCAGCGTGTCGGCGGCGGGGAAGAGCGCCACCGCGGAGTCGCCGCCCCACACCGCGCAGTCTGAGTAGACGAGCTCGGCGTCGCTGCTGACCAGCAGCACGGAGCGCTCGAGGGTGCGATGCAACCACCAGGCGAGCAGGCCGACCGCCCCCGCCGGCACCCCAGTCACCAAACCGGTGCCGGCACGGCTGAGCGCGCGTAGCGGCGGCAGCGCGCCAAGACGCGCAAGGATGGTGGCGTCAGGCATCGGGCTTGCGGTTGTACAGGTTCATCGCCGCAGCAAGACCCTCACGCACGATGGCGATGACCGCGTCGGCTGCCCTGCGCACCATGACCTCGACATGCTCGCCTTCGTCGGGGCTGAAGCCGCGCAGCACGTAGTCAGCGGGGTCGACCCCGTCTGGTGGCCGACCGATGCCCATGCGAACGCGGATGAAGTCGGGGCTCTGCCACGAGTCGATCAATGAGCGGACGCCGTTGTGTCCACCGGCGCCACCACCGCGGCGCAGCCGCAGCCGGCCGAGGGGAAGGTCGATCTCGTCATAGGTGACAATAACGTCGGCCACCGGCACACCGTAACGGCGGGTGAGCTGCAGCGCCGCGCGACCGCTGAGATTCATGTAGGTCCTTGGGGTGGCGAGCACGGCGTCGAAGCCGTCGAGCATGCCCTCGCGAATCCTCGACTGGCCTTCGCGCCGCTCGCGGGCGAAGCGCCCGCGCTGGGCCAGGTCATCCAGGCAGCGCCAACCGAGGTTGTGCCGCGTCGCGGCGTACTCACCACCGGGGTTGCCGAGTCCGATGATGAGCTGCGGCATGTCACCGCGCGCTCGGCCGCAGAATCGGGACGTGCTGATCGGGGAGCAGCCGCTCCGTGGCGGCCGTCATCAGCGCCGCACCGTCGGCGTCGCCGTGGTCGTGTCCCAGGCAGTGGAGCAGCCCGTGCACGGCGAGCAGGCGCAGCTCGGCAACGCCGTCGTCGGTCTGAGCGAGGGCACGCTCCACCGAAACGGCGATATCGCCGACGTGGCCCGGTGTGTCGCCGGGGAAGGCGAGCACGTCGGTGGGTTCGTCGACGTCGAGGTACTGTCGGTTGAGGCGTCGCAGCTCGTCGTCACCGGTGAGACGCATGGCCAAGGACGCGCGCGCGGGCACGCCGAGGACGTCGCCACATTGACGCAGCAGCGGCGCCAGCGCAGCCCTGCGCGCCGCGTGGCGGCCGGCAGCGTCGAGGTGCACGTCGCGGATCACGGTCACCCGCATGGTGACCGTCGGATCACCCGGCCTTGAGACGGCGCTTTCTGGCGGCGACGAGCTTTCGCTTGCGGCGCACCGACGGCTTCTCGTAGTGCTCGCGGCGGCGCACCTCCGAGAGGATGCCGTTCTGCTTGATCTTCTTGTTGAAGCGTCGCAGGGCGCTCTCGAAGGTCTCCCCCTCGCGGACCTTAACCTCCGACACGGTCGGACACTCACCTCCTTTGCTGGCCGGCAGGACGCATTCCCACCGGGCCATCCGGCGATGAGCGCGACCGTCCCGGCGATCGACGCCGGGCACCGTGGCCGGAATTCTACCCGAGGCGATGCGTCCCACAAACGCAAAGGGCCTCGTGGCAATCGGGTCCTGCAAGACAGCGGCGAAAGATTTCCGGCCGTCACGGCGTCGTTATGACCAGACGAGACGAGAGGGCGTGAGCGGTAGGCGATCACCCCTGCTGCGGGAGGCGAAAGTGGCAGTCAACGCCTTGGGCCGTGTCGCGGAGCTCCACCAGAGCCCGGCACTCGACGTCCGCGCGCCCGGCGTCGCCGAGATGGAGCTGGTCGGCTTGGCGGTGCGCTCCATCCCCGCAACATCGCGGCCGACCCGGCTGGAAGTCGTCGCCCGGCGCGCCATCGAGCTGGTGGTGGCCACGTTCGGCGTGCTGCTGCTCGTCGTGGCGCTGCCGATCATTGCCCTGGCCATCCGGCTGGACTCGCGCGGACCGGTCTTCTTCCGTCAGCGGCGCGTCGGCCTCGACGGCAGGACCTTCACCATCTACAAGCTGCGCAGCATGGTGATCGAAGCCGAGCGGCTACGCGACACCATCCTGCCGCTCAACGTGATGAACGGCGTCACCTTCAAGGTGGTCGACGATCCTCGGCGAACTCGCGTGGGACGCTGGCTGCGCCGCCTCAGCCTCGACGAGATGCCCCAGTTCCTCAACGTGCTGCGCGGTGACATGGCCCTTGTCGGCCCCCGCCCGCCTCTCCCCACCGAGTTCGAGCACTTCACGGCCGCCGAACGCGCCCGCGTCCGCGTCAAGCCCGGGATCACCGGGCTCTGGCAGGTGACCGGCCGCAACCTCCTGGGCCACGGCGAGATGATCGCCCTCGACCTCGCCTACATCGAGCGGCGCACGCTCGCCCTCGACCTCAGCATCGTCGCCCGCACCATCCCCGCGATGCTGCGCGGACGCGGGGCGTACTGATACCCCTCGCTTAGAGCGAGTCGCGATTCACGCGTCTTTGTCGGGACGCAGGGAGCGGCGGGGGCATCGTCTTGGGGGGACCGCGGTCGAACTCCTCTGGAGTTCGCCGCTCGCTCTCGGCCGAGGGACCACTCGGCCTGCGAGAGCCCCCCTGCGACGACGCCCCCACCACTTCCCGCTGGTTCGACGAACCGTTATCGGCGCAAGACACGCGCTGGCCAGCGCCGCCTCTGGGCGATTGCATGCCCGGGAACAGTGCGAGGTAGGCCTGCGCCCGCAGCACCGGACACACGTCGCTGCCCAGGCCGTGGCGGCCGCGTTGCGACCTCTTCAATAGCCCTGTCGGTTGCGCCTTCGAAAGTTGATGCGGAGGACCGTCATCGAGGTCGCAGCCGGGGAGACATGGGACGTGGTGGAGCGGGGCATTGGAGGTCCGAGCAGTGCACAGGACCGACTGAGCGCAGGAACGCCAAAGGCGTTACAAGCGTCCCCGCGCCGCCATGTCCCGTGGCTCCCCGGCGCCCCACCCGGCGCCCGTAGAGCGCACCAAACTAAAGACGGGTGGAAATGCAAGGGCGCGGCCGCCAGTCGGCGTCCGCGCCCCGGTTGGAGGGGAAGATTCGAATGAGGTCAGGCGGCGGAATCGTACCGCCACGGACCGGCAGGCGTCCCGGGGAGCTCCACGTCCTCGGGGAGCTCGGTTCGCCACGGCAGCATGAGGTCGAAGACCACCTCCTGAACCGTCCAGAGGACGTCCATCACGTCGGCGATCTTTGGCTGGTTGCGGCGCGTGGCCTCGGCGACGGCCTCGATCGCGTCCGCGTCCCCGGTCAGGGCCACGATGCGCCGGGCCCGCCGGAGGATGTCCTCGGTCCGCTCCCGAAGGTCGGTAGGAACCTCCTTGAGCCCCTGGAGGTGCGCTTCCTCGCAGGCCTCGATCATCACGTCGACGGTGCCGACAAAGCGCCGTAGGCGTGTCCGCTGGGCCAGCTCTCGCTGGTGTCGCCGCCTGGCCGCATGGACCTCGGCGGTGGCGTTTTCAATCAACACGTACCTCTCCCACAAGGATCGTCGGCGCGCGCGGATGCGGTCGCCGCTGTAAGGAGGGTACCCACAGAGGTCATTGACATCAACAGCGAATTTCGGATCAGATTGTTGCATGGATCGCATCAATGTCGACGGGCTGAGGACCTTCCTGGCCGTGGCCCGGTACGAGCACCTCGGCCAGGCCGCGGACTCGCTCCACGCCGACCAGTCAACCGTCAGCCGCAAGGTGGCCAGGCTGGAGCAGGAGGTGGGCGTCGCTCTCTTCGAGCGCGTCGGCCGGAGCATCCGGCTGACGGCCGCCGGCGGGCGCTTCATCCCCCGCGCCGAACGCCTCCTCCATGATCTCCGCGAAGCCATCTCGGACGCGGCCGGCGCGGTCAGCGTGGAGAGCGGCGAGGTTCGCATCGGCTTCCTCCACACCGTCGGGGCTCGGTGGCTGCCCGAGCGGCTGGCCCGCTTCCTCGATGCCCACCCACACGTTCGGTTCACCCTCCTCGAGGGGACCTCGGCGGAGGTCGTCGCCGGGGTGCTCAACGGCGAGTTCGACCTCGGCATCCTCGGCCCGCCCCCGGCGAGCAGCCGCGAATTGGAGATCCTTCCTCTCTTCCGCGAGCGGGTCGCCGTCGTCGTCCCCGCCGGCCATCGCCTCGTCGGCCGAACCTCGTGCACGCTGCGCGACCTCGCCGACGAGCCCCTCATCCTCCCCCGATCGCGCAGCGGCCTGCGGCGCGTGGTCGACGACGCCTTCGCCCGCGAGGGCCTGCCCGAGCGAGTCGCCTACGAGGGCGACGACTTCACCATCGTCCAGGGCCTCGTCGAAGCCGGGCTGGGGACGACGCTCCTCCCCATGCCGCTGCCCGTGCCATCGACGCGGGTCGCCGTGATCCCGCTGCGGCAGCCGCCGATCGCCCGTACCATGGCGCTCTGCTGGGACAGGCGGCGCACCCTGCCACCCGCCGCGTCGCTGTTCGTCGAGCATCTCCGCCCACGGCAGGACCCCTTCGACCCGCCGCTGTCCGGGTAGCCGGCGCACAGGGGCTTGGTTGGGGGGGCCAACTACACTGCTCGGCGTGCTTGTCCTCGCCGTGCTCGCCGGTGCCCTGCTCCTCGCCGCGCTGGTGGTGGCGCTGGCGGCGGCTCGCCTGGGGCGGCGCGGCGGAGGTCGCGGGCGAGCGCAGCAAGATCGCGGCGAGAGCGCGGCACGCTCCGCTGCCTCTGAGGCGAGGAAGGAGGCCGCGGCGGTGATCGCCCTCGCCCGTGAGGAGGCGGTCGCCTCCCGGGTCGATGCGCTCGACGAGCTCGGAGCCAGGCGCACCGCCCTCGAGGTCGCCGAGCAGCGATTGGCCGAACGGGCCCGTGCCCTCGACGAACGTCGCCGCGTCGCCGACGAACGCCGCCGTGCCCTCGACGAACGCCGCACCGCGCTCGAGACAGACCGCGCCGAGCTCGCCGCCGCAGCCGAGGCCGTGGCGCGGCGCCGCGAGGAGATCGCCGGCCTCGATCGCGACGCCGCGGCGGCCACCGTGCTCGTCCGCATCGAGGGTGAGCTCGCCGCTGAGCATCCCGGCCGGGTGCAGCGCGCCACCAACGGCAGGGTCGGTGACCTGGTGCCCACCGCGGTGATGCACCTCGGCGACGCGATTCAGCGCCAGGACGCGTCGCACATCGACTCCGCCCCACGAGCCGTCCCCATTCCCCTCGACGGGCTCGGCGAGGAGGCGCGGACAAGGCTGCTCGACGCGCTCACCGCGATCAGCGATGAGACCACGACCGACCTCGGCATCGACGCCGAGCGCAACCAGGCAACCCTCCGTGGCCTCGATCCCATCGGCCGTGAGGTCGCCAGGCAGGCTTCCCTCGAGGTGCTCGAACGCCGTCTGCGCAGCGACGAGGTGTCCCCCCTGCTGTTGCGCACCCGGCGCGGCCTGGCGCGGGAGGTGACGGCGCTCGGCGAGCGCGCCCTCTGGGAGATGGGCATCGACGCGCGGCCCGAGCTCGCCGAGCTGCTGGGCACGCTCCATTACCGCTTCTCCTACGGCCAGAACGCCCTCCTGCACTGCCGCGAGACCGGATATCTCTGCGCCATGCTCGCCGCCGAGCTGCGCATGGATCCCGAGCCGGCGCGCGCCGCGGGGCTCCTCCACGACATCGGCAAGGCTGTCGACCACGACGTCGAGGGTTCGCACGCGATCATCGGCGGCGAGCTCCTGACAGTTCTTGGCACAGATGGCAGCATCGTCCACGCCGTCAAAGCCCATCACTTCGACGAGGAACCGGCTACCGACCTGGCGATGCTGACGATCTGCGCCGATGCGGTCTCGGCGTCGCGGCCGGGCGCGCGTCGCGACACACTGACCACGTATCTGCAGCGCCTCGAACAGCTGCAGCAGATCGCCACGCGACACACCGGGGTTGAACGCGCCTTTCCCATGCAGGCGGGTCGCGAGGTCCGGGTCGCGGTGCGTCCCGACCAGGTGCCCGACGAGGGAGTCGCCGAACTGTGCACCGAGATCGCGCGCGAGATTGAGGCTGAGATGACCTATCCGGGAATGATCAAGGTCACCGTCATCCGCGAGACCAGCGCGAGCGCGACGGCATCATAGTGTCCTGTCACTGATGCGCTACCTCGACGTCGACCGTCGCCGCGTGTCGCTCATCGGCCTGGGCTGCTGGCAGTTCGGTGCCAGTGAATGGGGATACGGCAAGGAGTTCGACGAAGCCGACTGCGCCGCGATCGTGCAGCGTGCCATCGCCCTGGGCGTCACCCTCATCGACACCGCCGAGGTCTACGGTGGCGGCGCGTCTGAGCGCATCCTGGGCCGGGCATTGCGCGGCGACGAGGACGTGTTCGTGGCCAGCAAGTTCATGCCGCTGATGCCGCTGCCGCGCGTGCTCTTCAGGCACTGCTCGCGCAGCCTGGAGCGGCTGGCCATGGCGAGGCTGGCGCTCTATCAGATGCACTGGCCCAACCCCGTCGTCCCACTTCGTGTGCAGATGGCGGGCATGCGCCGCGTCCTCGACGCCGGCATTGCTGAGCATGCGGGGGTGAGCAACTACAGCCTGCGCCGCTGGAAGGCCGCCGACGCCGCCCTGGGCAGGCCGGTGCTGAGCAACCAGGTGCGCTACAACCTCCTGCAACGCGGCGCGGAGCGGCAGCTGATCCCGTTCGCTCAGCAGGAGAACCGGGTCGTCATCGCCTACAGCCCACTGGCTCAGGGTGCGCTGAGCGGACGTTATTCGGCGCAGAACCTCCCCGCCGGCGTCCGAAGGGTCAACGGCCTGTTCACTCCAGCAAACCTGGAGCGCGCCCAGCCGCTGATCGACGCTCTGCGTGACGTCGGCGCGCGCCACGGGCTGACGCCGTCGCAGGTCGCTCTGGCCTACGTCATCGCTCAACCCCGCACCGTGGCCATCCCCGGAGCCAAGTCGATCGCCCAGCTCGAGGCCAACGTCGCCGCCGCCGACGTCGAGCTCTCCGAGAGCGAGCTCAGTGATCTGCGCAGCGCGGCTGGCGGCTTCCGCCCCGCCCGGGTGCGCTCGGCGCCCCAGTTCCTCAGCGGACTCGTCGCCCGCCGCCGCTGAGCCCGATCGTGCAAAGACACGATCGCGAACTCTGGCGTGTAGCCCGGCGTGAACTACTCTCTTCGCGACATGCCGGCAATCCCCCTGCCTGGCCGCGACTGGCTGCTCCGTCAGGTCACGCGGCCCCTCCCCTTCTCTGACGGCCGGCATCCGCTTCACGACGTCGATCCCGACCCGGGGTTGTTCGGTCCGGAGTCGGTGACCTGGCGGGTGATGCGTGAGCCGCTGCTGATACTCGGCGGGGGCAGGGCACTGCTGATGCAGGCGGCGCATCCCCTGGTCGCGCAGGGGGCGATCGACCACAGCACGTACCGCACCGATCCATTCGGCCGGCTGCAACGCACCATCACCTGGGTCACCATGGTCACCTTCGGCACCACCGCCGAGGCGCGCGCCGCGTCGCGCGTGGTCAACCGGTTGCACGAGAGAGTCGCCGGAGCTCTGCCCCGCGCCCATGCAACCGCGCGGCTTGCCTCGCACACGAAATACACGGCGACGGACGCGCATCTCCTCCTCTGGGTCCACGCCACCTTCGTCGACACCATGATCGCCACGCACGACGCGCTCGTCGGTGGACTCAGCGACGCCGACCGCGATCGCTTCGTCCACGAATGGCGGGCAGTGGCCCGTTTGATGCGCGTCCCCCGCCGTCTGTTGTGGCCGGACTACGCGGCGATGCGGCGCTACATCGCCGAGGAGATAGCCGGTGGCCCGGTCGACCCCGGCGCCGGCTCGCGCATGGTCGCGCGCACCGTGCTGCACCCACCCCTGACGTCGCGGGCGCTCACCGCGGCGTGGGAGCTGGTCGCCTTCAGCACCGTGGGACTGCTGCCGCCAGAGGTACGCAACCGATACGACATCACCTGGACTCCGGCCCACGAGGCAGCCCACGCCGCGCTGCGCGTCTGGCTGCGCACGACCAAGGGCGCGCTGCCGCGCCGGCTGCGCATCTCGCCAGTCCACGACTACGCGATCGCCCGGGTCAACGGCGAGCTTGGTCGCCTTCGCCTGGCGGCCTGATGCAGCGCGCGCTCCTCTGGGTACCATGAGCCGGGCGCCGGAGCGGACGCCGGGCGCCGGTTGGAGGAAGAGCGGCATGGGTGAGAGCGCCCTGGAGTCGATCCGCGGGTTTCGCATCGTCGACGGCGACGGTCACGTTCTCGAGCCACCGGATGCTCTTCCCGGCTACGCGCCGGTCGAGTATC